>NZ_JBMEZS010000005.1:0-430956 GCF_048822555.1 Klebsiella sp. C283 | reverse complement strand
CGAAGCAACCGACGGGACAAAGGCGAGCGCAATGACCGCGATTGCGAACGTGCCTGTGCTTACTACAAACATGACGACCAGGAGCCTCAAGTTTGGTGTTACCGGTTTTTATTCCGGTAGCCTCGTCTATAAACATGAGTTTTTTGGCGGCTGGTTAATCGACCTGGAAACTATCACCGTTTCCGATATCCCTGCGTTTGCCTCTGCGGACCTGGCGCGACAGATCGCCAGAGGGTGGGTGTCAAACTAAACAATAGGCGATTATATTTGCATTATGTAAATAACCCTTTTTCATTACTGCAAAATCTTTCGCTTATTCATGCAATAAAAATCGCCGCGCTACACTTAAAGGGCAAAAGGATGCTCCATGTACATGACTTGTCGCTTGGGTTACATTGTTCACACTTTTTTCCGGCGTAGCCCAAAACGCGCTCTCGTCAAGTCGTTAAGGGCATGGCCTTCAACAGTCCGAACTGGAGTCAAAATGTCCTCACGTAAAGAGCTTGCTAACGCTATTCGTGCGCTGAGCATGGACGCTGTACAGAAAGCCAAATCCGGCCACCCGGGTGCCCCGATGGGTATGGCTGACATTGCCGAAGTGCTGTGGCGTGATTTCCTGAACCATAACCCGAACAATCCGGCCTGGGCTGACCGTGACCGTTTTGTACTGTCCAATGGCCATGGTTCGATGCTGATTTACAGCCTGCTGCACCTCACTGGCTACGATCTGCCGATTGAAGAGCTGAAAAACTTCCGCCAGCTGCACTCCAAAACGCCGGGCCACCCGGAAGTCGGCTACACTGCGGGCGTGGAAACCACCACCGGTCCGCTGGGCCAGGGTATCGCTAACGCGGTCGGGATGGCTATCGCCGAGAAAACTCTGGCGGCGCAGTTCAACCGTCCGGGCCACGACATCGTCGACCACTACACCTACGCCTTCATGGGCGACGGCTGCATGATGGAAGGCATTTCTCACGAAGTGTGCTCCCTGGCCGGTACCCTGAAGCTGGGCAAACTGGTGGCCTTCTATGATGACAACGGCATCTCCATCGACGGCCACGTTGAAGGCTGGTTCACCGACGATACCGCCAAACGCTTTGAAGCCTACGGCTGGCACGTGGTGCGCGGCGTTGACGGTCACGACGCTGACGCCATCAAACGCGCAGTAGAAGAAGCGCGCGCGGTCACCGACAAACCGTCCCTGCTGATGTGCAAAACCATCATCGGCTTCGGTTCGCCGAACAAAGCCGGTACCCATGACTCCCACGGCGCGCCGCTGGGCGACGCCGAAATCGCCCTGACCCGCGAAGCGCTGGGCTGGAACCACGCGCCGTTTGACATCCCGTCTGACATCTATGCGCAGTGGGATGCCAAAGAAGCCGGTCAGGCGAAAGAAGCGGCATGGAATGAGAAGTTCGCTGCCTACGCCAAAGCCTTCCCGCAGGAAGCCGCCGAATTCACCCGTCGTATGAAAGGCGAGATGCCGTCTGACTTCGACGCCAAAGCCAACGAGTTCATCGCGAAGCTGCAGGCCAACCCGGCGAAAATCGCCAGCCGTAAAGCCTCTCAGAACGCCATCGAAGCTTTCGGTCCGCTGCTGCCGGAATTCCTCGGCGGTTCCGCTGACCTGGCGCCGTCCAACCTGACTCTGTGGTCTGGTTCTAAGCCGATCAACGAAGACACCGCGGGTAACTACATTCACTACGGCGTGCGTGAGTTCGGTATGACCGCTATCGCCAACGGCATCGCGCTGCACGGCGGCTTCCTGCCGTACACCTCCACCTTCCTGATGTTCGTGGAATACGCGCGTAACGCGGTACGTATGGCCGCGCTGATGAAGCAGCGTCAGGTGATGGTCTACACCCACGACTCCATCGGTCTGGGCGAAGATGGCCCGACTCACCAGCCGGTAGAGCAGGTGGCTTCCCTGCGCGTAACGCCGAACATGTCCACCTGGCGTCCGTGTGACCAGGTTGAATCCGCGATTGCGTGGAAATATGGCGTCGAGCGTCAGGACGGTCCGACCGCGCTGATCCTCTCCCGTCAGAACCTGGCGCAGCAGGAGCGTACCGAAGAGCAGCTGGCGAACGTGGCCCGCGGCGGTTACGTGCTGAAAGATTGCGCCGGCCAGCCGGAGCTGATCTTCATCGCCACCGGTTCCGAAGTGGAGCTGGCGGTGGCCGCGTGGGACAAACTGACCGCCGAAGGCGTGAAGGCGCGCGTGGTCTCCATGCCGTCCACCGACGCGTTCGACAAGCAGGATGCGGCCTACCGTGAATCCGTACTGCCGAAAGCCGTGACCGCGCGCGTTGCCGTGGAAGCGGGTATTGCTGATTACTGGTTCAAATACGTTGGCCTGAACGGGGCGATCGTTGGCATGACCACCTTCGGTGAGTCTGCGCCGGCTGAGCAGCTGTTCGAAGAGTTCGGCTTCACCGTCGACAACGTGGTCGCTAAAGCGAAAGCGCTGCTGTAATTGCGGTTACGGTGCGGGCTGATGCCCTCACCTCAACCCTCTCCCACAGGAGAGGGTGCAAACGCCAAAAACGGTAACCCCTGGGTTACCGTTTTGCTTTTACCTCGCCACCCGGCTTTTCACCGGCTTTTTTGTATCTGCTATTCCTGAACGATGTAATACGGTTGTAAATTATTCCAGCAAAAATGTGATGTGAGTCATATAGCTGGTTTATGGCGCTGGACAAACATTCCTTTTATTCCTCGTTTGGCTTATTCTAGCTGAAGCGTTTCAGTCGTTTAAATGTTCGACAATTAATCAATCAGTCGCAGTTTGCAGCTGGTAAGGTTTCCCTCAGAGCGTAGCTGGATTACTCTGTCAGCCACCTCATAACAGGGACAGCCTTGCAGGAGATCTATGACCATTCGCATCGCGATTAATGGCTTCGGTCGTATTGGACGCAACGTGGTTCGTGCGCTATATGAATCCGGGCGCCGTGCGGAAATCACCGTAGTGGCTATCAATGAGCTGGCGGATGCTGCGGGCATCGCGCATTTGTTGAAATATGACACCAGCCATGGCCGTTTCGCCTGGGATGTTCGTCAGGAGCGCGAGCAGCTGTTTGTTGGCGATGATGCCATCCGTCTGCTGCACGAGCCGACCATTGCGGCGCTGCCCTGGCGCGAGCTGGCGGTAGACGTGGTGCTCGACTGCACCGGCGTTTACGGGAGCCGTGAACACGGTGAGGCGCACCTGCAGGCTGGGGCGAAGAAAGTGCTCTTCTCGCATCCCGGCGGCAACGACCTCGACGCGACGGTGGTGTACGGCGTCAATCAGGATGAACTCCGCGCCGAGCATCGCATTGTCTCCAACGCCTCCTGCACCACCAACTGCATTATTCCGATCATTAAACTGTTAGATGATGCCTATGGCATCGAGTCCGGCACCGTCACCACCATTCACTCGGCGATGCATGACCAGCAGGTGATTGACGCCTACCATCCGGATCTCCGGCGTACCCGAGCGGCCAGCCAGTCGATCATTCCGGTGGATACCAAACTGGCGGCAGGGATCACCCGTATTTTCCCGCAGTTTAATGACCGTTTTGAAGCGATTGCCGTGCGGGTGCCGACGATAAACGTGACGGCAATTGACCTGAGCGTGACGGTCAAAAAACCGGTAAAAGCATGTGAAGTCAACCAGTTGCTGCAAAAAGCAGCACAAGGTGCATTTCATGGTATAGTTGACTATACGGAATTACCGTTGGTCTCAACAGATTTTAACCACGATCCGCACAGCGCCATCGTCGATGGCACGCAAACCCGGGTCAGTGGCGCGCATCTGATCAAAACGCTGGTCTGGTGCGATAACGAATGGGGCTTTGCTAACCGAATGCTCGACACGACGTTAGCGATGGCGGCTATTGGTTTCAGGTTCGACGCGTAAACGTCGACAAAACTTTATGAATCAACGAGAGGATTCACCATGTCTGTAATTAAGATGACCGATCTGGATCTGGCTGGTAAACGCGTTTTTATCCGTGCGGATCTGAACGTACCAGTTAAAGACGGGAAAGTAACCAGCGACGCACGTATCCGTGCCTCTCTGCCGACCATTGAACTGGCGCTGAAGCAGGGCGCGAAAGTCATGGTTACTTCTCACCTGGGTCGTCCGACCGAAGGCGAGTACAACGAAGAATTCTCTCTGCTGCCGGTTGTTAATTACCTGAAAGACAAACTGTCCAGCCCGGTACGTCTGGTTAAAGACTACCTGGACGGCGTGGAAGTCGCTGCCGGCGAGCTGGTGGTGCTGGAAAACGTTCGCTTCAACAAAGGCGAGAAAAAAGACGACGAAGCGCTGTCCAAAAAATACGCCGCGCTGTGCGACGTGTTCGTAATGGACGCTTTCGGTACCGCGCACCGCGCGCAGGCTTCCACCCACGGTATCGGCAAATTTGCTGACGTGGCGTGCGCAGGCCCGCTGCTGGCCGCTGAACTGGACGCGCTGGGTAAAGCGCTGAAAGAGCCGGCTCGTCCGATGGTCGCTATCGTCGGTGGTTCTAAAGTATCCACCAAACTGACCGTGCTGGATTCCCTGTCTAAAATCGCTGACCAGCTGATCGTCGGCGGCGGTATCGCCAACACCTTCGTTGCCGCTCAGGGCCACAACGTCGGTAAATCCCTGTACGAAGCGGATCTGGTTGATGAAGCCAAGCGCCTGCTGAGCACCTGCGATATCCCGGTTCCGACTGACGTTCGCGTCGCGACCGAGTTCTCCGAAACCGCAACGGCGACTCTGAAATCTGTTAACGACATTAAAGATGACGAGCAGATTCTGGACCTCGGCGACGTTTCCGCACAGAAACTGGCTGACATCCTGAAAAACGCCAAAACCATTCTGTGGAACGGCCCGGTTGGCGTATTCGAATTCCCGAACTTCCGTAAAGGGACTGAAATCGTGGCTAACGCTATCGCGGACAGCGAAGGTTTCTCCATCGCCGGCGGCGGCGACACCCTGGCAGCGATCGACCTGTTCGGCATCGCTGACAAAATTTCCTACATCTCCACTGGCGGCGGCGCGTTCCTTGAATTCGTCGAAGGCAAAGTCCTGCCGGCAGTAGCGATGCTCGAAGAGCGCGCTAAGCAGTAATTCAGTTCAGGCGGGGAAACCCGCCTGTTTTTCAGCGCGCTTAAGGGCTCGCGAACCTTCTTCAACGGTCGAAGATACAGATACAGGACTAAGTAACATGTCTAAAATTTTTGATTTCGTAAAACCGGGCGTCATCACTGGCGACGACGTTCAGAAAGTGTTCCAGGTAGCGAAAGAAAACAACTTTGCACTGCCGGCGGTAAACTGCGTAGGTACTGACTCCATCAACGCCGTTCTGGAAGCTGCTGCGAAAGTTCGCTCTCCGGTTATCGTTCAGTTCTCTAACGGCGGCGCGGCGTTCATCGCAGGTAAAGGCGTGAAAACTGACGTTCCTCAGGGTGCTGCTATCCTCGGCGCTATCTCTGGCGCGCACCACGTGCACCAGATGGCTGAGCACTACGGCGTGCCGGTTATCCTGCACACTGACCACTGCGCGAAGAAACTGCTGCCGTGGATCGACGGCCTGCTGGACGCAGGTGAAAAACACTTCGCCGCTACCGGCAAACCGCTGTTCTCTTCTCACATGATCGACCTGTCTGAAGAGTCTCTGCACGAAAACATCGAAATCTGCTCTAAATACCTGGCGCGCATGGCCAAAATGGACATGACCCTGGAAATCGAACTGGGTTGCACCGGTGGCGAAGAAGACGGCGTGGACAACAGCCACATGGACGCTTCCGCCCTGTACACCCAGCCGGAAGACGTGGATTACGCGTACACCGAGCTGAGCAAAATCAGCCCGCGCTTCACCATCGCCGCTTCCTTCGGTAACGTACACGGCGTGTACAAACCGGGTAACGTCGTTCTGACCCCGACTATCCTGCGCGACTCTCAGGAATATGTCTCCAAGAAACACAACCTGCCGCACAACAGCCTGAACTTCGTCTTCCACGGCGGTTCCGGTTCTTCCGCTCAGGAAATCAAAGACTCCGTTAGCTACGGCGTAGTGAAAATGAACATCGATACCGACACCCAATGGGCAACCTGGGACGGTATCCTGCAGTACTACAAAACTAACGAAGCTTACCTGCAGGGCCAGCTGGGCAACCCGAAAGGCGAAGACCAGCCGAACAAGAAATACTACGATCCGCGCGTATGGCTGCGTGCTGCACAGACTTCCATGGTGACTCGTCTGGAGCAGGCATTTAAAGAGCTGAACGCGATCGACGTTCTGTAAGAAAAATCTGTTTCTTACCCTGAAGCCCGCAGCAATGCGGGCTTTTTTATTAGCTTAACAACAGGATAGCGCGGCAGAAAACTGTGATCCATTTGGCAAAACGTGCACTTATTGTTTACCCTATAACCTGACTGCCCTGTCGCAGGCTGAGTTATTTACTTCCCCCTGGGGATTCATAAGGAATGTTAAATGGAAGATTTGAACGTTGTCGATAGCATCAACCACGCCGGGACGTGGCTGGCACGCAACCAGGAGCTGCTGCTGAGCTATGCCGTCAACATCGTCGCAGCTATCGCTATCCTGATCGTCGGGATGATCGTGGCGCGCGTCGTCTCTAACACCGTCAACCGCCTGATGCTGGCGCGTAAAATTGACGCCACCGTTGCCGATTTCCTCTCCGCGCTGGTGCGCTATGCGGTTATCGCCTTTACGCTGATTGCCGCCCTGGGCCGCGTGGGCGTGCAGACCGCCTCGGTCATTGCGGTGCTGGGCGCCGCGGGTTTAGCCGTCGGTCTGGCGCTGCAGGGGTCACTGTCTAACCTCGCGGCTGGCGTACTGCTGGTGATGTTCCGCCCGTTCCGCGCCGGTGAATATGTCGATCTCGGCGGCATTGCGGGTACCGTACAGAATGTGCAGATTTTCTCCACGACCCTGCGCACCGTCGATGGCAAAATCGTGGTGGTGCCGAACGGCAAAATTATCGCCGGCAACATCATTAACTTCTCCCGCGAACCGGCGCGCCGCAATGAGTTTATTATCGGCGTCTCTTACGATGCCGATATCGACAAGGTGAAGCAGCTCCTGACCTCGATTATCGAATCTGACGATCGTATTCTGCGCGATCGGGAAATGACGGTGCGCCTGAACGAACTCGGCGCCTCGTCGGTGAACTTCGTGGTGCGCGTGTGGAGCAAAAGCAGCGATCTGCAAAACGTCTACTGGGATATGCTCGAGCGCATCAAGCGTGAATTTGACGCCAATGGCATCAGCTTCCCTTATCCGCAGATGGATGTTCATGTGGTGCGCCTGCCGGAAAAAGCCGAGTAAACCACTACTCAGTGACTCAGGCCGGCCATGCCGGCCTTTTTTAATGGCTCATTATTAGCTTAGCTTATTAATGATTAATATTTTCAATTTCCGCTAATAATCCATTCGCGTTATAGTCAGCGCCACTCTCGAAGACAGCGGAAAAATCCTTATGTTTACCTATTACTTTCAGGGCCTTGCCCTGGGAGCGGCAATGATTTTGCCGCTTGGCCCACAAAATGCTTTCGTGATGAACCAGGGCATCCGTCGTCAGTATCACCTGATGATTGCCCTGCTGTGCGCGGTCAGCGACCTGCTGTTGATCTGCGCCGGTATTTTTGGCGGTAGCGCGCTGCTGATGCAGTCCCCCTGGCTGCTGACGCTCGTGACCTGGGGCGGCGTGGCCTTTTTACTGTGGTACGGCTTTGGCGCGCTGAAGACGGCGTTCAGTCAGAATCTTGAGCTCGCTAGCGCCGAGGCGATGCAGCAGGGGCGCTGGAAAATCATTATCACTATGCTGGCGGTCACCTGGCTGAATCCGCACGTTTATCTGGATACGTTTGTGGTGCTGGGCAGCCTGGGAGGCCAGCTGGCGATGGAGCCGAAGCGCTGGTTTGCGCTGGGAACCATTAGAGCCTCTTTCCTGTGGTTCTTTGGTCTGGCGCTGTTGGCCGCCTGGCTGGCGCCGCGGCTGCGTACCGCCAGAGCCCAGCGGATCATCAACATTGTGGTCGGCGCCGTCATGTGGTTTATTGCGTTTCAGCTGGCAAAAGAGGGCGTCGTCCATATCCAGGCGTTGCTCAACTAAGCGTTGTCCGATGGACTTTCCTGCTGTACGCGCTAAGCTTGCTGGCATGCGTCCCGTAAGGGCGATTTAAGTAACATGGAGAAACGACAGTGAAGTTAAAAGTCTTAGCCCTGGCGGCAACACTCGGATTTAGCACGATGGCGGCACAGGCCAGCGAATTGCCGGACGGTCCGCACATTGTGACTTCAGGCACAGCAAGCGTTGCTGCGGTTCCGGATATCGCTACCCTGGCGATCGAAGTGAACGTGGCGGCAAAAGATGCCGCATCGGCAAAAAAACAGGCTGACGATCGCGTTGCGCAATACCTCTCTTTCCTCGAAAAGAGCGGCATTGCGAAAAAAGACATCAACTCGGCGAATCTGCGTACCCAACCTGATTACGACTATCAGAACGGGAAAAGCATCCTGAAAGGCTATCGCGCGGTGCGCACCGTCGAAGTGACCTTGCGCCAGCTGGATAAACTCAACGGTCTGCTGGATGGCGCCCTGAAAGCCGGTCTGAACGAAATTCGCTCCGTCTCGCTGGGCGTTGCGCAACCGGACGCCTACAAAGATAAAGCGCGTAAAGCGGCGATCGACGACGCCGTGCACCAGGCGCAGGAGCTGGCCGCAGGTTTCCACAGCAAGCTGGGGCCAGTGTACAGCGTACGCTACCATGTCTCTAATTATCAGCCGAGCCCGATGGTTCGCATGATGAAGGCCGCTGACGCTGCGCCGGTTTCCGCCCAGGAAACCTACGAGCAGGCGACTATCCAGTTTGACGACCAGGTCGACGTCGTGTTTGAACTGCAGCCGGCGCAGGCCGCAGCACCGGCGAAACCGGCTGAAGCGCCGAAACCGGCCCAGTAAGCGATAGAAACAAAAAAGCCACTTCAGCGAAGTGGCTTTTTTTATGCCCGCGGTTTAATCCTGACGCAGCACCTTGTGACCGTAGTCGATGAGCGCATCGGTCACCCGCCGCATCATACGGCTTTCCGGGGCAAAGCGGTGCCAGTAGAGCATACGGCGCTGAAACAGGCCGGGAGTGAGATCGATAAGCTCGCCGCTGTTGAGCTCTTTTTCGATCTGCAGATGCGGGATCATACAGCAGGTAGTGCCCTGGCGCGCCAGCTGGACGAAGGCTTCCGACGAGTTGACGATATGGCAGGGGACGCTGCCCGGCGGCAGGTCGAAGTTTTGCTGCAGAAAGGCCTGATGCATATCGTCCAGATGGTCGAAGGCGACGACCGGGGCTTTCAGCAGCGCCGAACGCGTTACGCCGTTCGGGAAGTAGCGTTGCGCAAACTCTTTTGAGGCGACAAACAGATAATCGAGCGCGCCGAGCTGATCCACCAGGCAGCTTGGCAGCGCCTGCGGCTGGATACTTACCGCGCCGACCACTTCGCCACGGCGCAGGCGCTCCTGGGTGCGGGTTTCATCTTCCACCTGCAGGTTGAGACGAATAGGGGAGTCCGACAGCACATTAGCCAGCGCCGGCAGCAGCCAGGTCGCCAAACTGTCGGCGTTCACCGCCAGCGACAGCAACAGCGGCGTGGAGCCAGTCTGCTCGTCGCCCAGCCACTCCTCTTCCAGCAGTTCAACCTGGCGCAACAGAGCCAGCAATTTTTGTCCTTGCTCGGTTGGGCGCGGCGGCACGGTACGTACCAGCAGCGGCTGGCCGAACATATTTTCCAGCTGCTTAATTCGCTGTGAGACGGCGGACTGGGTAATACATAGCTTCTGCGCGGCGCGCTCAAATCCTCGTTCTCTAATCACCGCGTCCAGCGCTTGTAGTGTCCTGTAGTCCGGTCGTTTCATTATTCTGGCGTGCCCCCATAACTAATCGTTATCTCGCACTATGACATAAATTTTTATTTGATACAGACGAAATTGGTCTGCTCTGTTGTGTGATCTGCATCGCAGGGACATTTCCACTGTCGATGTTCTATAATGCGCCACAGGCATTCACATCTCGGACCATGATTATGACGCAGGATGAACTGAAAAAAGCGGTAGGTTGGGCAGCGCTGCAATACGTACAGCCAGGGACCATTGTGGGCGTTGGCACCGGCTCGACGGCGGCCCATTTTATTGACGCGCTGGGCACCATGAAAGGGCAGATCGAAGGGGCGGTCTCCAGCTCCGATGCCTCCACCGAGAAGCTGAAAAGCCTCGGGATCACCGTCTTCGATCTCAACAGCGTCGATCGCCTGGGGATCTACGTTGACGGCGCGGATGAGATCAACGGTCACATGCAGATGATCAAAGGCGGCGGCGCGGCGCTGACCCGTGAGAAGATCATCGCTTCGGTGGCCGATAAATTTATCTGCATCGCCGATGCCTCCAAGCAGGTCGATATTCTGGGCAAATTCCCGCTGCCGGTTGAAGTCATTCCGATGGCGCGCAGCGCCGTTGCACGCCAGCTGGTCAAGCTGGGCGGTCGTCCGGAATACCGTCAGGGCGTGGTGACCGATAACGGCAACGTGATCCTTGACGTGCACGGCCTGGAAATTCTCGATGCTATCGCGCTGGAAAACGCGATTAACGGCATTCCTGGCGTCGTGACCGTAGGGCTGTTCGCCAATCGCGGCGCCGACGTGGCGCTGATCGGCACCGCTGACGGTGTGAAAACCATCGTAAAATAGTCTGTCCGCAGGGAGCCAACCGGCTCCCTCGCAAATATTTTTTCACCTGGTGCAATTTAGTGACTTCTGTCACATTTGTGCAACCATTCTGATTAACGCGCTACCGTTCATTATCTTTCTGGTGTTTTGTCCTGCCATTTCCTTCTGAATGACATTTCTTCAGGACGGCGACGCAAACGTTCATATTGCCGCGATAGTTTTTTTTGATATGTTGCTGAGACGAACTTTCGTTCAGCACGACATCAGTTAAGACAAAACAGGACGGGGAAATGGCTAAGGTATCACTGGAAAAAGACAAGATTAAATTTCTGCTGGTTGAAGGTGTGCATCAAAAGGCAATCGATAGCCTTCGCGCGGCAGGTTACACCAACATTGAATTTCATAAAGGCGCGCTGGATTCCGAACAGCTGAAAGCGTCGATCCGTGATGCCCATTTCATCGGCCTGCGTTCCCGTACCCATCTGACTGAAGAGATTTTCGCCGCGGCGGAAAAACTGGTTGCCGTCGGCTGCTTCTGCATCGGTACCAACCAGGTGGATCTGAACGCCGCCGCGAAGCGCGGTATTCCAGTGTTTAACGCGCCATTCTCCAATACCCGTTCGGTGGCCGAGCTGGTGATCGGTGAGCTGCTGCTGCTGCTGCGCGGCGTGCCGGAAGCCAACGCCAAGGCGCATCGCGGCGTATGGAATAAGCTGGCGGTGGGGAGCTTTGAAGCGCGCGGCAAGAAACTGGGGATTATCGGTTACGGCCACATCGGCACCCAGCTCGGCATTCTGGCGGAATCGCTGGGGATGCATGTCTTCTTCTATGATATTGAAAACAAACTGCCGCTCGGCAACGCCACTCAGGTACAGCATCTCTCCGACCTGCTGAACATGAGCGACGTGGTCAGCCTGCACGTGCCGGAAAACGCCTCCACCAAAAATATGATGGGCGCGGAAGAGCTGGCGCTGATGAAGCCGGGCGCGCTGCTGATCAACGCCTCCCGCGGTACCGTGGTGGATATTCCGGCGCTATGCGATGCGCTGGCGAGTAAGCATCTGGCCGGGGCGGCAATCGACGTCTTCCCGACCGAACCCGCGACCAACAGCGACCCCTTCACTTCGCCGCTGTGCGAATTTGATAACGTGATCCTGACTCCGCATATCGGTGGCTCCACTCAGGAAGCGCAGGAGAACATCGGTCTGGAAGTGGCCGGCAAACTGGCCAAGTACTCTGACAACGGGTCAACCCTGTCGGCGGTCAACTTCCCGGAAGTTTCTCTGCCGCTGCACGGCGGACGCCGTCTGCTGCACATCCATGAGAACCGGCCGGGCGTCCTGACCGCCATCAACCAGATCTTCGCCGCGCAGAGCATCAACATTGCCGCCCAGTATCTGCAAACGTCGCCGCAGATGGGCTACGTGGTTATTGATATCGAAGCGGAAGAAGATGTTGCCCAGCAGGCGCTGCAGGCAATGAAAGCGATCCCGGGGACTATCCGCGCCCGTCTGCTGTTCTAATCATTTTTGCCTCTCGGGCAGGTCGCGTACCTGCCCGTTTTTTTGTTAATACCTTCCAGGCTGAATTTCTCGTCCCCGCGTACCTACCAACACCAGATTTTCCCCGGGGTGATCACCGCCGGCAGCGGGATATCCCACTCTTCGCTCGGCAGGGTGTCCACCTGCTGGCAGTCATGCGCGTAGCCCACCGGCTGCAGACGATACTGCTGCCAGTTTTGCAGCGTCCGGTCGTAAAAACCGCCACCCATCCCCAGCCGTTGGCCGCCGGCATCGAAGGCCACCAGCGGGGTGACCAGCACATCGAGATCAGCGAGCGGCAGCACGTCGCGCACGTCGAGCTTCGGTTCGCGGATCTTCAGGCGATTTACTATCAGTTCGCTCTGCGGATGGTAATGTAAAAACAGCAGGTTACCGGGGCTAAACGGATGCAGCACCGGGAGATAGACTCGCTTACCGGCCCGCCAGAGCTGGTCGATCAGCGGTTGGGTGTCCAGCTCGCCGTCAAAGGAGAGAAACAGCGCCACGGTGTGGGCGAGAACCACCGGCGGCCAGGCCATCATCCGCTCTGCGGCCTGCAGGGCAAACTGCCGCTGTTGCTCAGGGCTGAGCGCGCGTCGACGCTCGCGGATCTGCTGGCGAATGTGCTGGCGGGAGAGCAGGGTATCGGGCTGTAGAGTCATGCAGGTCTCATGGCGAGCAGGCGTAACAATAGAAAACAGTGTAATACAGTGCGGCATCAGCCGAAAACAGGCGTGGGGAAATAATGCGAGGTAAGGAAGGGAATCTCCGAGATGCCGCCGCAGGCTGTAACCCTTGAACCCTTGGTTCAAGGTGAATGTGTCGTCACAGTTTTAAGGCTTCTCGGACGGACCGAGCATGCTCACCAACCGTGGAGCGCCACATTCTTGTGGTATGAAATATCGGCTCAGGGGACTGGCCCGCTTGCAAACATCTCAGAGAAATTTTGTTCCTGGAGTTACTCTAACACAGTTAACTGCAAAGTGTTATTCAAACTTCGACCCTGGTCTTTCGCTTATGCGACCTTGCTCAAGCAATGCTTGCTCGATGGTCTGCTGAAGCATGCGAATGCGCTGCTCCATACTGGAAGCGTAGTCGCGGGTCTTCGCTTTTTCCTGAGTCAACTCATAGCTGATGTTCAACGCGGCGATGAAGACCAGCTGCTCAGTATTTGTGACTCTAGTGCGTTCTTTTAAATCTTGCAACCGCTGATTAAGGTCTTCAGCTGCCTGATTCAGGGCATCCCTTTGTTCAGGCGGGCAATTCACTCGCAGTGAACGGCCGAAAATTTGGAGATCTACGGGTTGTGCAGACATGCCACCTTCCTGCTGATTGACTGCGCTGCCTTCACACCCTGACCCGGGTCTGCGAAGGGGCGACACTATAGCTACCCTGGTGCGAAGATACAAGCCCTATTCTGGTTCACCAGGGTCCAAAGTGGTAGCATACCATGAATATTCCTCCCAACGATGACGAATGCGCATGTCTATACAGAACGAAATGCCTGGTTACAACGATGTAGACCAGTTACTGAACCAACAAGGGGTAGGGCTTACCCCGGCCGAGATGCACGGTTTGATCAGCGGATTACTGTGCGGCGGCAACACGGACAGCAGCTGGCAGCCGCTGGTGCACGACCTGACCAACGAAGGTCTCGCCTTCGGCCATGAGCTGGCCCAGGCGCTGCGTAACATGCATTCCGCCATCAGCGACTCACTGGATGACGACGGCTTCCTCTTTCAACTGTATCTGCCGGAAGGCGATGCGGTGAGCGTCTTTGACCGCGCCGACGCCCTCGCCGGCTGGGTCAACCACTTCCTTCTCGGCCTTGGCGTTAGCCAGCCGAAGCTGGATAAAGTGAAAGACGAAACCGGGGAAGCGATTGACGATCTGCGTAATATTGCCCAACTGGGCTACGATGAAGACGAAGATCAGGAAGAGCTGGAGATGTCTCTGGAGGAGATTATCGAGTATGTCCGCGTAGCCGCACTGCTGTGCCACGACACCTTTGCGCGTCAGCAGCCAACCGCACCGGAAGTCCGCAAACCGACATTACACTAACTAAAATTCGTTCAGGGGGCGTCATGACTCAGCAGGAATTTCTCTCGCGTCGCCAGGCGCTGTTGGCGCAGATGCAGCCAGGCAGCGCGGCGCTGATTTTCGCCGCACCGGAAGCGGTGCGCAGTGCAGATTCGGAATATCCCTACCGGCAGAACAGCGATTTCTGGTACTTCACCGGCTTCAACGAACCGGAAGCGCTGCTGGTGTTGATTAAAAGCGATGAAACCCACAACCATAGCGTGCTGTTCAACCGGGTTCGCGATCTGACCGCTGAGATCTGGTTCGGTCGCCGTCTGGGCCAGGAGGCCGCGCCGGCGAAGCTGGGCGTTGACCGGGCGCTGGCGTTCAGCGAAATCAACCAGCAGCTGTATCAGCTGCTCAACGGTCTGGACGCTATCTATTTTGCCCAGGGCGAATATGCCTATGCCGATGAGATTGTGTTCAACGCCCTCGAAAAACTCCGCAAAGGCTCGCGGCAGAACCTGCAGGCGCCGAACTCGGTGATCGACTGGCGGCCCATTGTGCATGAGATGCGCCTGTTCAAATCCGCGGAAGAGCTGGCCGTGATGCGCCGCGCCGGGGAGATCAGCGCCCTGGCCCATACCCGGGCGATGGAAAAATGCCGCCCTGGCATGTTCGAGTATCAGCTGGAGGGCGAAATTCTCCATGAATTCAATCGCCACGGCGCGCGCTTCCCCTCCTATAACACCATCGTTGGCGGCGGCGAAAACGGCTGCATTCTGCACTACACCGAAAACGAATCTGAACTGCGCGACGGCGATTTAGTGCTGATTGACGCCGGCTGCGAGTATCGCGGCTATGCCGGCGACATTACCCGCACCTTCCCGGTGAACGGCAAATTCAGCCAGCCGCAGCGCGAAATCTACGATATCGTGCTGGAATCGCTGGAGACCGCGCTGGAACTCTATCGCCCGGGCACCTCAATCTGCCAGGTGAACCAGGAAGTGGTGCGCATTATGATCACCGGCCTGGTGCGGCTGGGGATCCTCAAAGGCGAGGTTGACGAGCTGATCGCCAACAATGCCCACCGCCCGTACTTTATGCACGGTCTGAGCCACTGGCTGGGGCTGGATGTACACGATGTCGGTCACTACGACACCGACCGTTCTCGCGTCCTGGAGCCGGGGATGGTGCTGACCGTCGAACCGGGGCTGTATATCGCCGCCGACGCCGACGTGCCGGCGCAGTACCGCGGCATCGGCATCCGTATTGAAGATGACATCGTCATTACCGAAGACGGCAACGAAAATCTCACCGCCGGCGTGGTGAAGAAGGCGGATGAGATCGAAGCGCTGATGGCGGCGGCGCGCCAGTCATGAGCGTGCTGATCGTCGGCGGCGGGATGACCGGGGCGACGCTCGCCCTGGCCATCTCCCGTTTGACCGGCGGCGCGCTGCCGGTCCATCTGATTGAGGCGCAGGATCCCCAGTCGGCTCGCCATCCCGGCTTCGACGACCGGGCGATCGCCCTGGCCGCCGGCACCTGCCAGCAACTGGCGCGTATCGGTGTCTGGCAACGTCTCGCCGAGCGGGCGACGGCTATCCAGCGGGTACACGTCAGCGACCGCGGCCATGCCGGTTTTGTGAATCTGGCGGCGGCGGATTATCGCCTGCCGGCGCTGGGTCAGGTGGTTGAACTCCACGATGTCGGCCAGCGACTGTTTAGCCTGCTGCGCGAGGCGCCGGGCGTGACGCTGCATTGCCCGGCGAAGGTGGCAGTGGTCAGCCGCAGCCAGGAGAGCGTCAGCCTTACCCTTGAGGGTGGCGAAACGATCAGCGGCAAGCTGCTGGTGGCGGCGGACGGTTCGCGTTCGTCGCTGGGCGCCCGCTGCGGCATCAGCTGGCAACAGCTGTCCTATGAGCAACTGGCGATTATCGCCAACGTAAGCACCGCGCTGCCCCACGAAGGCCGCGCTTTCGAACGTTTTACCGAGCATGGCCCGCTGGCGATGCTGCCGATGTCGCAAGGGCGCTGCTCGCTGGTGTGGTGTCATCCGCAGTCGCGCCGCGACGAGGTGCTGAGCTGGTCTGACGAACGCTTTTGTCAGGAGCTGCAGCAGGCGTTCGGCTGGCGTTTGGGGCGCATTACCCACGCCGGGAAGCGCAGCGTCTATCCGCTGGCCCTCACCACCGCCAGCCGCGCGGTGTCGCACCGCCTGGCGCTGGTTGGTAACGCGGCGCAGACGCTGCACCCGATTGCCGGGCAGGGCTTTAATCTCGGCATGCGCGATGTGATGAGTCTGGCGGAGCTGCTCGCTGACGCCCATCTCAGCGGCGAAGATGTCGGCCATTATCCGCTGCTGTGTCGCTATCAGGCGCGCAGAACAGGGGATAAAGCCGCCACCATCGGCGTGACCGATGGGCTGGTGCATCTGTTTGCCAACCGTTGGGCGCCGCTGGTGGTGGGGCGCAATGTCGGTCTGATGGCCATGGAATTATTTACCCCGGCGCGCGATGCGCTGGCGCAGCGTACCCTCGGTTGGGTTCCCCGTTAAGGAGTAGAACGTGCAAAGTGTTGATGTTGCCATTGTTGGCGGTGGAATGGTGGGGCTGGCGGTAGCCTGCGGTTTACAGGGCAGCGGCCTGCGCGTCGCGGTGCTGGAGAAAGCGGAGCCGCAGCCGCTGGCCGATGATGCGCCGCCGGCGCTGCGCGTGTCGGCAATAAACGCCGCCAGCGAAAAGCTGCTGACGAAGCTGGACGTCTGGCGCGAGATCGTTGCCCGGCGCGCCAGCTGCTATCACGGAATGGAAGTGTGGGACAAAGACAGCTTCGGTCGCATTAGCTTTGATGACCAGAGCATGGGCTTCAGCCATCTGGGCCATATTATTGAAAACGCCGTGGTGCATTATGCGCTGTGGCAGAAGGCGCAGCGCTGCGCCGACGTCACCCTGCTGGCGCCTGCGCAACTGCAGCAGGTGGCGTGGGGCGAAAATGAGGCCTTTCTCAGCCTGCAGGACGGCAGCATGCTCACCGCGCGTCTGGTGATCGGCGCCGATGGGGCGAATTCGTGGCTGCGCAATAAAGCCGATATTCCGCTGACCTTCTGGGATTACCAGCATCACGCGCTGGTGGCGACTATCCGTACCGCTGAGCCGCATCAGGCGGTGGCGCGCCAGGTATTTCATGGCGACGGGATCCTCGCCTTCCTGCCGCTCTGCGATCCGCACCTGTGCTCGATCGTCTGGTCGCTGTCGCCGGCGGAGGCGCAGCGGATGCAGGAGGCTGATGAAGCCACCTTTAACCAGGCGTTAAATATCGCCTTCGATAATGGTCTTGGCCTCTGCCAGCTGGAAAGCGCACGTGAAGTCTTCCCACTGACCGGCCGCTATGCCCGCCAGTTCGCCGCCCACCGCCTGGCGCTGGTCGGCGATGCCGCGCATACCATCCACCCGCTGGCCGGGCAGGGCGTCAACCTCGGCTTTATGGATGCCGCCGAGCTTATCGACGAACTGAAGCGTCTGCACGCCCAGGGCAAAGATATCGGCCAGCATCTTTATCTGCGCCGCTACGAGCGCAGCCGCAAGCACAGCGCCGCGCTGATGCTGGCGGGTATGCAGGGTTTCCGCGACATGTTTTCCGGTAGCCATCCGGCGAAGAAGTTCCTCCGCGACATGGGGCTGAAACTGGCCGATACGCTGCCGGGCGTGAAACCGCAGCTGATTCGCCAGGCGATGGGCCTCAACGATCTGCCTGCCTGGTTACGTTAACCGCGTCACACTTCTTTCACCCGGCCTGCGCGCCGGGTTTTCCCCCTCATTTGAAATATTCTAATTTCACCTCTTTTTTCGCATTAGTTTTATTAATGCGTCCTTTTTTTTGTTAAAGAAATTAGGGCTATAAAATCGCATAAAACACCATCATTCCCTAATTCGTTCCGCTGTATTGTTAATTTTATGTGGCGTAAATCGCTTTTTTCCAGTCAATAACTCTGTAGGCTTTTCGGCGGATTTTAGTCATAAGCTAATGTGATGCCCTGAATGAGCTTATGGTTTAGCGCCGGGTTCGGTGGTAAGTTCAGGCAAAAGAGAACGTTTGCGTCGGTGTCCGTCAGCGATGCCGACGCCCCATTTCGTGGCGAAAAATCGCCGACAATCTCGTGGCTGGTTCCGTTTTATTCGATGAGGAAAAGATGGCTCAACAGACTCCGTTGTATGAACAACACACGCTGTGCGGCGCGCGCATGGTGGATTTCCATGGCTGGATGATGCCGCTGCATTACGGATCCCAGATTGATGAGCACCATGCGGTGCGCGGCGACGCAGGCATGTTCGATGTGTCGCATATGACCATCGTTGATTTCCACGGCAGCCGGACCAGAGAGTTCTTGCGCTATTTGCTGGCCAACGACGTGGCGAAGCTCACCACCCCGGGCAAAGCGCTCTACACCGGCATGCTGACCGCCTCCGCCGGCGTCATCGACGACCTGATTGTCTATTTCCTCTCTGAAGATTATTTCCGCCTCGTTGTTAACTCCGCCACCCGCGAAAAAGACCTCGCCTGGATTTCCGAACAAGCTGAACCTTACGGCCTTGAAATCATCGTTCGCGACGATCTGTCGCTGATCGCGGTCCAGGGTCCACAGGCGAAAGCGAAGGCGGCGACGCTGTTCACCGATGCGCAGCGTCAGGCCGTGGAAGGTATGAAGCCATTCTTCGGCGTGCAGGCCGGCGAGCTGTTTATCGCCACCACCGGCTATACCGGCGAAGCGGGTTATGAAATCGCCATGCCGAACGAGCAGGCGGCGGATTTCTGGCGCGGTCTGCTGGACGCTGGCGTTAAGCCGTGCGGTCTCGGCGCGCGCGATACCCTGCGCCTGGAGGCCGGGATGAACCTGTATGGCCAGGAGATGGACGAAGGCGTCTCTCCGCTGGCGGCGAATATGGGCTGGACTATTGCCTGGGAACCGGCGGATCGTAACTTTATCGGTCGCGAAGCGCTGGAGATGCAGCGTGAAAAGGGCACCGAACAGCTGGTTGGCCTGGTGATGACCGAGAAAGGCGTCCTGCGCGGCGGCCTGCCGGTACGTTTTACCGATAGCGACGGTAATCAAAAAGAAGGCATTATCACCAGCGGCACCTTCTCGCCGACCCTGGGCTACAGTATCGCGCTGGCTCGCGTGCCGGCCGGGATTGGCGACACCGCGGTGGTGCAAATTCGTAACCGTGAAATGCCGGTAAAAGTGACTAAACCTGGTTTTGTACGCAATGGCAAAGCCATTGTGTGATTTCCCTTTTTTGGAGATGAATTGATGAGCAACGTACCAGCAGAACTGAAATACAGCAAAGAACACGAGTGGCTGCGTAAAGAAGCGGACGGCACCTATACCGTCGGGATCACCGAGCATGCGCAGGAGCTGCTGGGCGATATGGTATTCGTTGATCTGCCGGAAGTGGGCGCCACCGTTGAAGCGGGCGCCGATTGCGCGGTTGCCGAATCCGTGAAGGCGGCTTCCGATATTTATGCCCCGATCAGCGGTGAAATCGTTGCCGTTAACGAAGAGCTGAACGACTCGCCGGAACTGGTCAACAGCGACCCGTACACCGACGGCTGGATCTTCAAAATCAAAGCCAGCGATGAAGCGCAGGTTGCCGCGCTGCTGGATGCGACCGCCTATGAAGCTCTGTTAGAAGACGAATAAATACGTTTCATCCTTCACGCTGCAGGGGCGTTGGCTTCCTGCCGCGCGCATGATTTTGCGTATTCCGGCCCGGTAAGCATCAGCGTTTGCCGGGCAAACCAGTCAGACAATCACGATTCACCGCACGTTTCAGGAACCATCGCTCATGACTCAGACTTTAAGTCAGCTTGAAAACCGCGACGCCTTTATCGAACGTCACATTGGCCCGGACGCTCAGCAGCAGCAAGAGATGCTGAAGACCGTCGGCGCGGATTCGCTTAACGCCCTGATCGGCCAGATTGTGCCGCAGGATATCCAGCTGGCGACCCCACCGCAGGTGGGCGACGCGACAACCGAATTCGCCGCGCTGGCAGAGCTGAAGGCGATCGCCGGTCGCAACAAGCGCTTCAAGTCTTACATCGGCATGGGCTACACCGCCGTGCAGCTGCCGCCGGTTATTCAGCGCAACATGCTGGAAAATCCGGGCTGGTATACCGCCTATACCCCTTACCAGCCGGAAGTCTCCCAGGGCCGTCTGGAATCGCTGCTCAACTTCCAGCAGGTTACGCTGGATCTCACCGGGCTGGATATCGCTTCCGCTTCGCTGCTCGATGAAGCGACCGCCGCCGCCGAAGCGATGGCAATGGCCAAACGCGTCAGCAAACTGAAAAACGCCAACCGTTTCTTCGTCGCCGCCGATGTCCATCCGCAAACCCTGGACGTGGTGCGCACTCGTGCGGAAACCTTCGGTTTCGACGTGATCGTCGATGACGCCGACAAAGTGCTCGATCACCAGGATGTCTTCGGCGTGCTGCTGCAGCAGGTGGGCACCACCGGCGAAATCCACGATTACAGCAAACTGATCGCCGAGCTGAAAGCGCGCAAAGTGATTGTCAGCGTCGCTGCCGACTTTATGGCGCTGGTGCTGCTGACGGCGCCGGGCAAGCAGGGCGCGGATATCGTCTTCGGCTCCGCCCAACGCTTCGGCGTGCCGATGGGCTATGGCGGCCCACACGCGGCCTTCTTCGCGGCGAAAGATGAATTCAAACGCTCCATGCCGGGCCGGATTATCGGCGTATCGAAAGATGCGGCGGGGAATACCGCGCTGCGCATGGCGATGCAGACTCGCGAACAGCACATCCGCCGCGAGAAAGCGAACTCCAACATTTGTACCTCGCAGGTGCTGCTGGCCAACATCGCCAGCCTGTACGCGGTATTCCACGGCCCGGCGGGTCTGAAACGTATCGCAGGCCGCATTCATCGCCTGACCGACATTCTGGCCGATGGCCTGCAGAAGAAAGGGCTGAAGCTTCGTCATGCCCACTACTTTGACACCCTGTGCGTGGAAGTGGCGGATAAAGCCGCGGTGCTGGCGCGTGCCGAAGCCCTGCAGATTAACCTGCGCAGCGATATTCACGGCGCGGTGGGCATTACGCTCGATGAAGCGACCACCCGCGAAGACGTGCTCAACCTGTTCCGCGCCATCGTCGGCGACGATCATGGTCTGGATATCGATACCCTGGATAAAGACGTGGCGCTGGACAGCCGCTCCATCCCGGCGGCGATGCTGCGCGACGATGCGATCCTCACCCATCCGGTGTTCAACCGCTACCATAGCGAGACCGAGATGATGCGCTACATGCACGCCCTGGAGCGTAAAGATCTGGCGCTGAACCAGGCGATGATCCCGCTGGGTTCCTGCACCATGAAGCTGAACGCCGCGGCGGAGATGATCCCCATCACCTGGCCGGAGTTCGCTGAGCTGCACCCGTTCTGCCCGGTAGAGCAGGCGGAAGGGTATCATCAGATGATCGCTCAGCTCTCCGACTGGCTGGTGAAACTGACCGGCTATGACGCCGTCTGCATGCAGCCGAACTCCGGCGCGCAGGGCGAATATGCTGGCCTGCTGGCGATTCGCCACTACCACGAGAGCCGCAACGAAGGCCATCGCGATATCTGCCTGATCCCAAGCTCCGCGCACGGCACCAACCCGGCTTCCGCGCAGATGGCGGGTATGCAGGTGGTGGTGGTCGCGTGCGACAAAAACGGCAACATCGATCTCGCCGACCTGCGTGAAAAAGCAGAGCAGGCGGGGGCGAATCTCTCCTGCATCATGGTCACCTATCCGTCGACCCACGGCGTATATGAAGAGACCATTCGCGAAGTGTGCGAGATCGTGCACCAGTTCGGCGGCCAGGTTTACCTTGACGGCGCCAACATGAACGCCCAGGTCGGGATCACCTCTCCGGGCTTTATCGGCGCTGACGTTTCGCACCTCAACCTGCATAAAACGTTCTGCATTCCGCACGGCGGCGGCGGCCCGG
This sequence comes from Klebsiella sp. C283, assembly GCF_048822555.1. NCBI lineage: Bacteria > Pseudomonadati > Pseudomonadota > Gammaproteobacteria > Enterobacterales > Enterobacteriaceae > Klebsiella > Klebsiella sp. C283. The sequence goes on along the minus strand of NZ_JBMEZS010000005.1, from coordinate 408,675 downwards.
GTATGGGCCCAATCGGCGTGAAAGCGCACCTGGCGCCGTTCGTGCCGGGTCACAGCGTGGTGCAGATTGAAGGGATGCTGACCCGTCAGGGCGCGGTTTCCGCTGCGCCGTTCGGCAGCGCGTCCATCCTGCCGATCAGCTGGATGTATATCCGTATGATGGGCGCGGAAGGGCTGAAGCAGGCGAGCCAGAATGCGATCCTTAACGCCAACTATATCGCTACCCGTCTGAAAGACGCCTACCCGGTGCTCTACACCGGTCGCGATGGTCGCGTGGCGCACGAATGTATTCTCGATATTCGTCCGCTGAAAGAAGAGACCGGCATTAGCGAGCTGGATATCGCCAAGCGCCTGATCGACTTTGGCTTCCATGCGCCGACCATGTCCTTCCCGGTAGCGGGTACGCTGATGGTTGAGCCGACGGAATCGGAAAGCAAGGTGGAGCTGGACCGCTTTATCGACGCGATGCTGGCGATCCGCGCGGAGATCGACCGCGTCAAAGCCGGTGAATGGCCGCTGGAAGACAACCCGCTGGTGAACGCGCCGCATACCCAGGGTGAGATCGTTGGGGAATGGAACCATCCGTACAGCCGCGAGCTGGCGGTATTCCCGGCGGGCCTGCACAACAAATACTGGCCGACGGTGAAACGCCTGGACGACGTGTACGGCGACCGTAATCTGTTCTGCTCCTGCGTGCCGATGAGCGAATATCAGTAACGTGCGGAATTAGCTATACTTTTAAAGGCGCTGCGGCGCCTTTATTTTTTGGGAGAAAAGCATGGGGATAGCACTGATTAGCGGCGCGAGCCGCGGAATAGGCCGGGCGACGGCGCTGCTGCTGGCGCAGGAAGGGTATACTGTCGCGGTCAATTATCATCACAATATTAACGCTGCCACCGAGGTGGTGAATACCATTGTTGCCGCCGGCGGCAAAGCCACGGCGCTGCGGGCGGATATCAGTGATGAAGCGCAGGTGATGGCGATGTTTGAGGCGATTGACCGCATGGGCGAGCCGCTGACGGCGCTGGTCAACAACGCCGGGATCCTCTTTACCCAGTGTACGGTGGAGAGCCTGAGCGCCGAGCGCATTAACCGCGTGCTGGCGACCAACGTGACCGGCTATTTCCTCTGCTGCCGCGAGGCGGTCAAGCGCATGGCGCATCAGCATGGCGGCAAGGGCGGGGCGATAGTTAACGTGTCGTCGGCGGCGTCGCGCCTTGGCTCGCCGGGAGAATATGTTGATTACGCCGCGTCGAAAGGGGCGGTGGATACCCTGACCACCGGGCTGGCGCTGGAGGTGGCGGCGCAGGGGATCCGGGTAAATGGCGTGCGCCCTGGGCTGATTTATACCGAGATGCACGCCTCCGGCGGCGAACCGGGGCGCGTGGATCGGGTGAAGCATTCGCTGCCGATGCGGCGCGGCGGTCAGCCGGAAGAGGTCGCTCAGGCCATTGCCTGGCTGCTGAGCGACAAAGCGTCCTATGTGACGGGCAGTTTCCTCGAACTGGCGGGCGGTAAATAACCCGCTGATGCCAATTGCCCGGCGGCGCTGCGTTTGCCGGGCATGGGGGTAAGGCGAACGGTAGACCGGGTAAGGCGTAGCCGTCACCCGGCATAAAGTCCGGTAAAGTGGCTGACCTACCAGGAGGCCAGCCACAGCCGTAGACGCATTCCCCAGCCGCTGGTCCAGCCGGTGGTGACCGACTTCACCTCGCCTCGATAAATCACCACCAGCGTTGGCGTCACCCGAATGTCCCACTGCCGCGCCAGCTGGCCGCTCGGGTCATTCACCGTCGGCAGCGCCAGTTTCTTTCTGGCAAGCCACGTCTCCAGCGCGGCGTTATCGCCGGATCGCAGGGCCACGGTCAGTACATTGCCGCCATCGGCGGCAAGCGATGCCACCGACGGCGTGGTATAGCGACAGACCCCGCACCAGGTGGCCCAGACGTACAGCAGCAGCGGCTTTTGCTGGCTCATGGCGTTCAGATCCACCGCCCTGCCGTCGAGGGTGCGCAGCGATGTGGCGCTGACGTTTTGCGGCAGCGCGGGCTGGCGAAAATAATCCACCGCCAGGCCCACCGCCGCGCCAATCAGCAGCCACACCGCCAGCTCACGCAGCCAGCGCCGGAGCTTACTGGCCACGGGCTTTCGCCAGCTGCTCTTTCACCAGCCCCTCCAGTTCGTCAGCAGGGATCGCCCCGGCCACCATCTGATCGCCGATGATGGTCGCCGGCGTGCCCTGAATATTCAGCACCTGCGACAAAATCAGGTTCATCTTCAGCGAATCCATGGTCTTGTCATCGAGACTGACGCTGTCGGTGGCGGTTTTCTTCTGCGCCGCGGCGATGCTGGCGTCATCGTGATAGCCTTTTTTCGCCATCAGCCGCTGATGCAGCGCCCAGAACTTATCGGGCTGCTGGCGCCAGGTAGAGAGCGCCGCTTTGGCGGCATTGACCGAACTTTGCCCCTTGAACGGCAGCAGCTTCACGATCAGCTGGATGTCCGGGTTATCGTGGACGATTTTTTCCAGCATCGGATCAAACTGTTTACAGTAAGGACAGTTGTAATCGGTAAACGAGACGATCGTCAGCTTCGGCGCTTTGGCGCCGGTGCGCGGGCTGTTCGGATCGTTAAACAGCAGCTGCGCCAGCTGGTCATTACCGTTTGCTGGTGGTTCTTCCGCCGGGGCGGCGAAGCTGAAGGCGGATACGCACAGCAGTAATAAGGCGGTGATAGCTCTCATGTTAGTTTCCTTTGGCGGCAGACAGGGTGGCGAGGAGGTGTTCGCGATCTAACAGCGCAGGCAGGATCTCTCCCTGCGGCAATCCCGGTCCGTAAATCTGGTTAAACGGCACCGCGGCGCTGCCGCGGTCGGTTAAAAACTGACTAATCGTGGCGGAGGGGCGGCTCCAGTCGCCGCGCAGGGCGACCACGTCCGGCGCTAACAGCGCCTGCTGGACGTCATCGCGCAGCAGCACATTGTATTTATTGGCTTTACAGGTCACGCACCAGTCGGCGGTGACATCAATAAACACCCGCTTATGTTCCGCCAGGGCGCTGGCGATAGCCTGCTCGCTGAGCTGCTGCCAGTTAACCCGGTCGCGGCGCGGGCCCTCGCCGTCAGGCCGGGAGACAAAGGCGACGGCGCCGGCCACCACGATGGCCAGAGCCCCTGCGCGCAGCGCGGTCCGCCAGCGGTAGCGCCAGGCGGTGGCCAGCAGCAGGGCTACGGTCAGTATCACCAGCAGGGTAAGCACCGGGGTACGGCCGATGTGGATCGTCAGCAGGCTGACCAGCCATAGCGCCGAGCCCAGCATCATCACCCCCAGCGCCACCCGCAGATGATTCATCCAGCGGCCTGGGCGCGGAAGGCGTTGCGCCAGCCCCGGCCAGGCGACGATCAGCAGCCACGGCAGGCTCATACCGATCCCCATGGCGAAGAAAATCCCCCACAGCAGCGGCAGCGGCGCCACCAGCGCCACCGACACGGCGGTGCCAAGGAACGGCGCGGTGCAGGGCGTCGCCAGCAGGGTGGCGAAGGCGCCCTGCCAGAAATGGCCCATTAAGCCGTTGCCGCCTCGGGTGGCGAGGAAGGTGCTGGCGGTGGAGGAGAGGCGGATTTCGAACAGCCCCAGCAGACTGGCGCTGAACAGGACCATCACCAGCGCCATGGCGCCGATAAACCACGGGTTCTGGAACTGGATCCCCCAGCCGAGGGCCTGATTACCCAGGCGTAGCGCGGTCATCATCAGCGCCAGCGCCAGGAACGAGACGACGATCCCGCACGCCGAGGCGAGGAACTGTCGGCGCACCGCGCCGCGTTCGCGATGTTCGGTTTGCACCAGCGAGCCGAGCTTCATCGCCAGCACCGGCAGGACGCAGGGCATTACATTGAGGATAAGCCCCCCGGCCAGCGCCATCAGCAGCACCCAGCCTAACGCCGCTCCCGGCGCGGCACTGCCTGCGCTGATAGCGAGCTGGCTTTCCTGCGCCTGGCCGCTATCCGCCAGCACCAGCGACAACGTTTTACCGCGTAGATCCGGCGCCGCTTCGCCCCAGCTATCGGTGACCGGCACGCTGGCGGTCAGCGTATCGCCGCGGGTGGAAAAGCTCGGCTTGCCGAAATCGACATCCTCCATGCTGTCGATAAACAGCGCTGGCTGCTGCCAGCCGGCATCACGGCGGGCGGTCACCGTCAGTTTGCCGCTGACGTAGCTGGCGCTCAGCTGCGAAGTCAGGCCATCGCGCAGCGGCAGCGTGCCCATCGCACGGGTGTAATCGTAGGCAAAACCCTCCCCTGGCGGGGCCGTCATATCCAGCGAAAAGGGATAGTCAGTGAGAATGCAGACATTGCTGCAGGTGGATAATGTCAGTACGCCGCTGAGCGTCGGCGGTATCTTCCCGTGCAGGGTCATCGGGAAGCTGACGTCGCCGTGATACCCCTGAGTGGAAATGCCCGCAACGTCGAAACGCTGCGGCGTCGGCCAGCGCCAGTCAACCGCCAGCGGCGTGCCCCAGGCGATAGCCGGCGCGACGCCGCCTTCCCCTGGCGAGCGCCAGTAGGTTTTCCAGCCCTTTTCCAGCGCCACGTCTAAAAGCAGGCGGGTATCGCCATTGCTCTCGGTTTGCGCCCGCAGGCGCACGCTGGCGTGTTGATTATCGGCGGCGCGTAGCCAGCCGCTGTCGGCGGCCTGGCTGACGGGCAGCCATAGCCAAAGCAGGCAGACCAGTAGTCGCCTGAATAACATAGACATAAATTTGCTCCATAAATGATGAATTAACCTGAACTGTCAGGAAAATCACTCACTCACGGAAGACGCATAATCGCAGATGCACCCGCAATCGGGGCGGGGAGATAACGCGGGGAGGCCACTGGCGTTCGATACGCGGCGGGATCGCCGCCAGCACCGCCAGCAGCAGGGTGATAGCCAAAAGCGCCCCTTCGAACAGCATCGGCGGGACGGCCATCAGCGACTTGGCGCTGAGCTCGCACGGCGTGACCGGCGCGTCGGCCTTATCCTGGGTTTGCTGTAGCGACGGGCTGTCGGCAGCGAGGTTCATGACCAGCTCGTGCATCCCGGCCATTCGCTGGGCGGTGCAGACCAGCACCACCAGACAGGCCAGGAGGACAAAAAGAATGGCTTTGCGTTGTCGCTTAATCATGAGCGCCTCAAATATTCACGAGGCATATCTTATCGGGCGAACGCGTTTTGGCAATGGTAAAGCTGTAAAGAAGTGTCTGGCGGATAAGCGATTTGCCCTCTCCCGGCCGGGAGAGGGCAGTCAATTACAGATTCTCACCGTTGCTGGCGATGACCTCTTTGTACCAGTTGAAGCTCTTCTTGCGCGAGCGGGACATATCGCCGGTGCCGTCGTCGTGTTTGTTGACGTAGATGAAGCCGTAGCGTTTGCTGTACTGGCCGGTGGTGAAGGAGACGCAGTCGATGCAGCCCCACGGGGTATAGCCCATCAGATCGACGCCGTCGTAGGTGACGGCTTTCATCATCTCTTCGACGTGGGCGCGCAGGTAGTCAATGCGGTAGTCATCGTTGATGCTGCCGTCGGCTTCGACTTTGTCGTAGGCGCCAAAGCCGTTCTCGACGATAAACAGCGGCTTCTGGTAGCGCTCATACAATTCACACAGGGAATAGCGCAGACCGACCGGGTCAATCTGCCAGCCCCAGTCGGAGGCTTTGACGTGCGGATTCGGCACGCTGCCTTCGAAGCCGGAAATGGCGTCGCCGGTGCCGCCTTCGGCTTTCACCGCGTTGGTCATGTAGTAGCTGAAGCCAAGATAAGCGCAGGTGCCTTCGCGCAGGATCTGCGCGTCGCCATCCTCCATCTTGATGTTGAAGCCGCGGCGCTCCCACTCATTCAGCACATAGCTCGGATAGTAACCGCGCAGCTGAACGTCGGTAAAGACGTAGCGCTCGCGCATCGACTCCTGAGCAAACATCACATCTTCCGGTTTGCAGGAGTAAGGGTAGAGGGCGACCATCGCCAGCATGCAGCCGACCTGCATGTCCGGGTTAATACCACGCGCCGCTTTCACCGCCAGCGCGCTGGCGACGAACTGATGGTGCAGCACCTGGTACATGGTCTCTTCCGGGTTGTCATGCTCGGTATAAACCACCCCGGAGCAGCAGTAGCCGAACAGCGGCGCGCGCCAGTTACGCTGGTTATTGATCTCGTTGAAGGTCATCCAGTATTTCACTTTGTGCTTATAGCGCTCGAAGACCACTTCGGCGAAGCGCACAAAGAAATCGACCACTTTACGGTTGGTCCAGCCGCCGTACTGCTGCACCAGGTGCAGGGGCATCTCGAAGTGGGAGAGGGTGATCACCGGCTCGATGTTGTACTTCAGCAGCTCGTCGAACATGTCGTCGTAGAACTTCAGCCCCTCTTCATTCGGCTGGGTCTCGTCGCCCTGCGGGAAGATGCGGGTCCAGGCGATGGAGGTACGGAAGCATTTGAAGCCCATCTCGGCGAACAGTTTGATGTCTTCTTTGTAGCGGCCGTAGAAATCCACCGCTTCGTGGTTGGGGTAATATTTGCCGGCTTCAACCTGGTGGGTGATTTCACGCGGCACGCCGTGCGCCCCGCCGGTCAGCACGTCGCAGATGCTCGGGCCTTTGCCGCCCTGATCCCAGCCGCCTTCAACCTGATGCGCGGCAACCGCGCCGCCCCATAAAAAATCTTTCGGAAGGGTTAATTTTTTCATCCTGGCTAATCTCTCTAATAACTATTGCTCTCGAGTCTAGCAAAGTGAAATTGAATGTCACGATATAACAAATTCCGCCATACGTAATATGTTACATCGAAAAAACAGGCTGTTATTTTTAGCTGATTTTGCGCGCTAATTTACGTCCGAGCGTTTCGAGAATATAGATCACTGGAATTTGCGTCGTAATATCGTAGACACCGCCAATGCGCGTCTGCGGCACGTGCCAGGAGAGATTGAAATCGGCCAGTTTGGCCAGCCGCGAGTGTTCGTGACTGGTAATGGACATCACCTTGCAGCGGTGCAGGCTGAACTGGCTGGCGAAGCGCAGGATCTCTTCCGTCTCGCCGGAGACGGAAAGCACGATCGCCAGCGCGTTACGGGCCATATCGTTAGTCACCGGAAAATAGGGGTCATCAATATGATTACTAAATTTCCCGACGTTGGAGAAGAAGCGGGCGCCATATTTCGCCAGCGCGCCCGAGGTGCCTGCGCCGACGAAAATAATACGTTCGGAGGCGAGAATAATATCGACGGCCTGCTCGAGTAATTCATCGAACTCGTCATTATTAACGCTTTTAAAAAAGCTCATGATTTCGCTGGCGCCGATATTTGCCTGTTGAGGCTCGTTCTGCTCAAGATATAATTTAAAGCGCACGCGAAATTCAGAGTAGCCCTCGCACTGCAGTTTGCGGCAGAAGCGCAACACGGTGGTGGTGGAGACGCCGGCGGCTTCGGCCAGTTCGCGGATGGTCATGTACATCACTTTGTCACGATTCTTAATGACGTAGTGGTAGACCATCATCTCAAGATTATTGAGACTGGCGACAGCGGCGTGGGAGAACATACTCACAGTGGCGAACTCACAATTCATAATGACCAGGACGGAATTATATCATGCAGGCCAATGACATTACCTTTTTTCAGCGCTTTCAGGAGGACATCCTCGCCGGGCGCAAAACGATCACCATTCGCGATGCGGCGGAGTCGCACTTTAAGCCCGGCGATGTGCTGCGCGTCGGGCGCTATGAAGACAACGGCTATTTTTGCACCATCGCCGTGACCGCGACCTCGACGGTGACTCTCGACACGCTGACCGACCAGCATGCTCAACAGGAGAATATGACCCTCGGGCAGCTGCGTCAGGTCATCAGCGACATCTATCCTGGCGAGAACCAGTTTTATGTCATTGAATTCAAAACGCTTTAAGATAATCATGAACAGCTGTGAGTTGAAATAAAAATGTAACTTTATGATTTTAATGTGTTTACAAATATACATCGTTTTATTTTAGCTAACAGGTGTTCACTGGAATCATTCTCAGTTACCCTAAGTGGGCAATGAAAGCGTTCTTGTTTTCACGGAGTCAAATATGGTGCGCAAACCATTAATCACTCAGGGATATTCTCTGGCAGAGGAAGTTGCCAACAGCATCAGTCACGGGATCGGGCTGGTGTTCGGTATCGTCGGCCTCGTGCTCTTGCTGGTGCAGGCGGTGGACACTAACGCCAGCGCGACGGCGATCACCAGCTACAGTCTGTACGGCGGCAGCATGATTATGCTGTTTCTCGCCTCCACGCTCTATCACGCGATCCCGCATCAGCGGGCGAAACAGTGGCTGAAAAAGTTCGACCACTGCGCCATCTACTTGTTAATCGCCGGGACCTATACGCCGTTTTTGCTGGTAGGGTTGAACTCGCCGCTGGCGAAGGGGCTGATGATCGTCATCTGGAGCCTGGCGCTGCTGGGGATCCTGTTTAAGCTGACCATCGCGCACCGCTTTAAAATCCTGTCGCTGGTCACCTATCTGACCATGGGCTGGCTGTCGCTTATCGTGGTCTATCAGCTGGCGGTAAAGCTGGCGGTGGGCGGCGTGACGCTGCTGGCGGTCGGCGGGGTGGTCTACTCGCTCGGGGTCATCTTCTACGTCTGCAAACGCATTCCCTATAACCACGCTATCTGGCATGGCTTCGTGCTCGGCGGCAGCGTGTGTCACTTCCTGGCGATCTATCTCTACGTCGGTCAACACGGATAAAAAAAGAGCCCCGTAAGGGGCTCCTTGCTGCATATCCTGGCCACGTCCACGCTTATCGTGGCGACGAAATTCTGCGGCCTGGTCGCCCGACTCAGCCGCTTGTGCCGCCAGCCGGCAACTGCTGAGGGATGAGGTTAAGCTTCTTCCAGCGAATAGGGCAGCGGTTCGATGCGCAGGCTGCCGGCATCGTCGCGCACGCGGAACACGCTGTCCGGCTCCATATCGTTATTCATCACCACCTGCACCAGCAGCTGGCCATCATCCAGCTGAACCGCCGCAAGCACCGTACCGGTGCGGCGCCAATTTTCGCCCATCTTCAGCTCCAGATCTTCTCCGGCCTCCGGCACCCGGCTGGCGGTACCTGACAGGGTCCACAGCGCGCGCTTATTGGCGCCGCGGAATTTCGCCCTGGCGACCATTTCCTGGCCGGTATAGCAGCCTTTTTTGAAGCTGATACCGCCCAGCGCCTGCAGGTTGGTGGCCTGCGGAATGAACTGCCCGCTGTTGGCGCTGTCGATAACCGGCAGACCGGCTTCAATATTCAGCGCCAGCCACTGCTGGCTGTTGTTGAGCTGCGCTTCGCCGCGCAGCGCGTCGGTGACGCGATTGGCGGTGTCGACATCGGTCACCAGCAGGAAGCGTTCGCCCGGGTGTTCAAACCACAGCAGGCTGGTGGCGCCTTCGCTAACCACCGGCGTCGCGGCGTCGGGCAGGGCGGCGAACAGCGGCGCCAGCGCGGCGCGCGCCTGGAAGCCGGCCACCCCCAGCAGAACCAGATCGTCGTTGGCGGCGATGGTGACTTTGGAGAAGACGGCATATTTTTTCAGCTCGGTCAGCTGCGCGTCGCGCAGGCTGCGGCGCTCAATCCACGCGAAGCCGCCGTCGCGGCGGAATACGCGCAGGTTGCTCCACATCTTGCCTTTGGCGTCACAGTGGGCGGCAAGCAGATGCTGGGCATCGGTGAGACTGCTCACATCGGCGGTAATCTGCCCCTGCAGATATTTTTCGCTGTCCGGTCCGCTAATTGTCGCCAGCGCCCAGTCATCCAGGGTCATCAGCGTTAACGGCAGACGAGCGGAAGAGGAAGGCTGACGCGGAGGAAAAGGTGTAAAAGCCATAGTCATATCCTGAATCGCTTAACGCAGTGTGTGTGACCAATGGTAAAAGAGCTATAGTGCATTGCAAGCGCTTTCAACAGGCCATTTGTGCGCTGACGTTTGGTGACGGCCTGACGCGGGAAAACAATAAGCCCATCATTATTTTATGGTTTTTATGGAGGGATGCTCGCATTCAGCGATATTCCTGTAAAGTTACGGCAGAAAACGGGTTAAACTAACCTATATTTTGCTGCTGGAAGGTCAACATGGACATTAACAATAAAGCACGTATCCACTGGGCATGCCGCCGCGGGATGCGCGAACTCGACATCTCCATCATGCCGTTCTTTGAGTATGAGTACGATACCCTCAGCGACGCTGACAAACAGCTGTTCATTCGCCTGCTGGAAAATGACGATCCGGATCTGTTCAACTGGCTGATGAACCACGGCAAACCGGCCGATGCGGAGCTGCAGCGGATGGTAACCTTAATTCAGACACGGAATCGGGAACGTGGTCCTGTGGCAATCTGATCTCCGTATCTCCTGGCGCGCGCAGTGGTTTTCCCTGCTGCTCCACGGCGTTGTGGCGGCGCTGGTGCTGCTGGTTCCCTGGCCGTTAAGCTACACCCCGATCTGGCTGCTGCTGCTGTCGCTGGTGGTCTTTGACTGTGTGCGCAGCCAGCGACGGATCCATGCCCGTCGCGGGGAGATAAAACTGCTCACCGATTCCCGGCTGCGCTGGCAAAACGCCGAATGGGAGATCCTCGGGACGCCGTGGGTCATCAACAGCGGTATGCTGCTGCGTTTGCGCCATGTCGATACCCGACGCGGTCAGCATCTGTGGCTGGCGGCGGACAGCATGGATCCCGGAGAGTGGCGGGATCTGCGCCGGCTGGTGCTGCAAAAACCGGCGCAGGAGTAAGCGGCGTCAGGAGAAGTGTTCGGCCATTTCGCCGAGGATCTGCTCGCACCAGCTCTGGATGCGCTCGTCGCTCAGGTCGTACTGGTTGGTTTCATCCAGCGCCAGGCCAACGAACAGTTGGCCATCAGCGATCACCGGTTTCGGGCTGGTGAACTCATAGCCTTCGGTTGGCCAGTAGCCGACAAACTTCACGCCTTTGGTCGCCAGCTTGTCATGCAGCATGCCCAGCGCGTCAAGGAACCATTCGCCATAGCCCAGCTGATCGCCCATGCCGTACAGCGCGACGATTTTGCCCTCCAGGTCCAGGGTGTCCAGCTGGTCCCAAACCGCTTCCCAGTCTTCCTGAATTTCGCCGAAATCCCAGGTCGGGATGCCGAGGATCAGTACATCGTACTGGCTCATCAGGGCGGGGGAGTCATCTTTCAGATTGTGCAACGTCACCAGCTCAGGGCCGATGATATCGCGGATTTTCTCCGCGGCCATTTCGGTGTAGCAGGTACTGGAGCCGTAAAACAGACCTATATTCATCGCGTAAACATCTCGATTCTTGCTGTGAATGGCGGGCAGTGTACCAGAAAGGCGTCCTCTTAAGGCATAATGAGAGCGTTTAACGAACAAAGAGGCCGATGTGAAACAGGATCTGGCACTAATCGAACAGTTTCTCGATGCCCTTTGGCTGGAGCGCAATCTGGCGGAGAATACGCTCAGCGCCTACCGTCGCGATTTGACGATGCTCGTGGAGTGGCTGCACCATCGCGGCCTGTCGCTGGCAAGCGTCGGCAGCGACGACCTGCAGGCGCTGCTGGCCGAGCGGCAGTCCGGCGGCTATAAAGCCACCAGCACCGCGCGCCTGCTGAGCGCCGTGCGTCGTTTCTTCCAGCATCTGTACCGGGAAAAAATTCGCCCGGACGACCCCAGCGCGCTGCTGGCCTCGCCGAAGCTGCCGCAGCGGCTGCCGAAGGATCTCAGTGAGGCGCAGGTTGAGCGTCTGCTGCAGGCCCCGCTGGTGGAGCAGCCGCTGGAGTTGCGCGACAAAGCGATGCTGGAGGTGCTGTATGCCACCGGCCTGCGCGTCTCGGAGCTGGTGGGGCTGACGATGAGCGACATCAGCCTGCGGCAGGGCGTGCTGCGGGTGGTGGGCAAAGGCAACAAAGAGCGGCTGGTGCCGCTGGGGGAAGAGGCGGTACTGTGGGTGGAAAATTACCTCGAGTATGGTCGCCCCTGGCTGCTGAACGGCGTGGCGTCGGATGTCTTATTTCCCAGCCAGCGCGCCCAGCAGATGACGCGTCAGACCTTCTGGCACCGGATTAAACACTATGCCGTGCTGGCGGGGATCGACAGCGAAAAGCTCTCCCCGCACGTGTTGCGCCATGCGTTCGCCACGCATTTGCTCAATCATGGCGCCGACCTGCGCGTGGTGCAGATGCTGTTAGGACACAGCGATCTCTCCACCACGCAGATCTACACCCACGTGGCGACCGAGCGTCTGCGACAACTTCATCAACAGCACCACCCGCGGGCGTGAGTGCTGAACAAAAGGACTGAGTATGAAAAAAGGTTTATTGATGTTCACCCTGCTGGCGGCTTCCCTTTCCGGGGCGGCGCATGCCGATAGCGCGGCAATTAAACAGTCGCTGGCGAAGCTGGGTGTGCAGAGCACCGATATTCAACCGTCGCCGGTTTCCGGGATGAGCACGGTGCTGACCGACAGCGGCGTACTGTATGTCACCGACGACGGCAAGCACATCATCCAGGGGCCGATGTACGACGTGAGCGGCGCGCAGCCGGTCAATGTCACTAACCAGCTGCTGCTGGGTAAACTGAACGCGCTGAGCAACGAAATGATTGTCTACAAAGCGCCGAAGGAGCAGCACGTCATTACCGTCTTCACCGACATCACCTGCGGTTATTGCCATAAGCTGCATGAGCAGATGAGCGACTACAACGCGCTGGGGATCACCGTGCGCTATCTCGCCTTCCCGCGCCAGGGACTGCAGAGCCAGGCGGAGCAGGACATGAAGGCCATCTGGTGCGCGAAAGATCGCAACAAAGCGCTGGATGACGCTATGAACGGCAAGGGCGTGCAGCCGGCGAGCTGCAGCGTGGATATCGCTAAACACTACACCCTTGGCGTGCAGATGGGCGTCAACGGTACCCCGGCGATGGTCCTCAGCAACGGCATGGTGCTGCCGGGCTATCAGGGGCCGAAAGAGCTGAAGGCGTTCCTCGACGAGCATAAAAAACAGACAAGCGGTAACTGATTCGCGTGAAACAACAGATACAACTACGCCGCCGCGAGGCGGTTGACGGCGTCGATTTACCCGCCGATCTGCCGCCGCTGCTGCAGCGGCTGTATGCCAGCCGCGGGGTGCGCAGCGCCCAGGAGCTGGAGCGCAGCGTCAAAGGCATGCTGCCGTGGACGCAGCTCACCGGCGTTGAAAAAGCGGTCGGGATGCTGCACGACGCTTTCCAGAAAGGGTTGCACATTGTCGTAGTCGGCGATTTTGACGCCGACGGCGCCACCAGCACCGCGCTCAGCGTGCTGGCCCTGCGCGCGCTGGGCTACGGCAACGTCTCCTACCTGGTGCCGAACCGTTTTGAAGACGGCTACGGCTTGAGCCCGGAAGTGGTCGATCAGGCCCACGCCCGCGGCGCGCAGATGATCATGACCGTCGACAACGGGATCTCGTCCCATGCCGGCGTCGATCATGCCCATGCGCTGGGGATCCCGGTGCTGGTAACCGATCACCACCTGCCGGGGGAGACGCTGCCGGCGGCGGAGGCCATCGTTAACCCTAACCTGCGCGATTGCGACTTTCCGTCGAAATCGCTGGCCGGGGTCGGGGTGGCGTTCTATCTGATGCTGGCGCTGCGCACCTTTCTGCGTGATAACGGCTGGTTCGATGCCCGCGGCATCGCCGCGCCGAACCTTGCCGAGCTGCTGGATCTGGTGGCGCTTGGCACCGTTGCCGACGTCGTGCCGCTGGATGCTAACAATCGTATTCTCACCTGGCAGGGGTTAAGCCGCATTCGCGCTGGCAAATGTCGGCCCGGCATTAAGGCGCTGCTGGAGATTGCCAACCGCGATCCGCAAAAGCTGGCGGCCAGCGACCTCGGTTTTGCCCTCGGGCCGCGCCTGAACGCGGCGGGGCGGCTGGACGACATGTCGGTGGGCGTCGCGCTGCTGCTGTGCGATAACATTGGCGAAGCGCGCGTGTTAGCCAATGAGCTTGATGCGCTCAACCAGACGCGCAAAGAGATCGAGCAGGGGATGCAGGCGGAAGCGCTAACGCTCTGTCAGCAGCTGGAACGCAGTAGCGACACCCTGCCCGGCGGGCTGGCGATGTACCATCCGCAGTGGCACCAGGGGGTGGTCGGCATCCTCGCCTCGCGAATTAAGGAACGTTTCCACCGGCCGGTGATCGCCTTTGCGCCCACCGGTGACGGTACGCTGAAAGGCTCCGGCCGCTCCATTCAGGGGCTGCATATGCGCGATGCGCTGGAGCGTCTCGATACGCTCTATCCGGGGCTGATCCTGAAGTTCGGCGGCCACGCGATGGCGGCAGGATTATCGCTGGAAGAGGCGCGCTTTGAGGAGTTTCAGCAGCGCTTTGGCGAGCTGGTGACCGAGTGGCTGGATCCCGCGCTGTTACAGGGCGAGGTCGTTTCCGACGGGCCGCTGGCGGCGGCGGAGATGAGCATGGAAGTGGCGCAGATGCTGCGCGACGCCGGGCCGTGGGGACAGATGTTCCCGGAACCGCTGTTTGACGGCCGTTTCCGCCTGCTGCAGCAGCGGCTGGTGGGCGAGCGTCACCTGAAGGTGATGGTCGAGCCGGTTGACGGCGGCCCGCTGCTGGACGGTATCGCCTTCAACGTGGATACTTCCATCTGGCCCGACAACGGCGTGCGTGAAGTCCAGTTAGCCTACAAGCTCGACATCAATGAGTTCCGCGGCAACCGCAGCCTGCAGCTGATCATCGATCACCTCTGGCCAAATTGACAACAGTGTATGAATAAGGGCGCGAATCCGGTAGAATTCCGCTCTTATCACCGCATTTTGACAAATCCATTAAAAGAAACCGACCATGTTTGAAATAAATCCGGTAAAAAACCGCATTCAGGACCTCACGGAGCGCTCCGACGTTCTTAGGGGGTATCTTTGACTACGATGCCAAGAAAGAGCGTCTCGAAGAAGTAAACGCCGAGCTGGAACAGCCGGACGTCTGGAACGAACCTGAACGCGCTCAGGCGCTGGGTAAAGAGCGTTCTTCCCTGGAAGCCATCGTAGATACCCTGGATCAGATGTCCCAGGGGCTGGAAGACGTTGCCGGCCTGCTGGATCTGGCCGTGGAAGCGGACGACGAAGAGACCTTCAACGAAGCCGTCGCCGAGCTGGATACGCTGGAAGAGAAGCTGGCGCAGCTTGAGTTCCGCCGCATGTTCTCCGGCGAATACGACAACGCCGATTGCTACCTCGATATTCAGGCAGGCTCCGGCGGCACCGAAGCCCAGGACTGGGCCAGCATGCTGATGCGCATGTACCTGCGCTGGGCGGAAGCGCGCGGCTTTAAGACCGAGATCATCGAAGAGTCCGAAGGTGAAGTCGCGGGCATTAAATCCGTGACCATCAAGATCATTGGCGATTACGCTTACGGCTGGCTGCGTACCGAAACCGGCGTTCATCGTCTGGTGCGTAAGAGCCCGTTCGATTCCGGCGGCCGCCGTCATACCTCCTTTAGCTCTGCGTTCGTTTACCCGGAAGTTGAAGACGATATCGATATCGAAATTAACCCGGCCGACCTGCGCATCGACGTTTACCGCGCCTCCGGCGCCGGTGGGCAGCACGTTAACCGTACAGAATCCGCGGTGCGTATTACCCACATCCCGACCGGGTTGGTGACGCAGTGCCAGAACGACCGTTCGCAGCACAAGAACAAAGACCAGGCCATGAAGCAGATGAAAGCAAAGCTTTATGAGCTGGAGATGCAGAAGAAAAATGCCGAGAAGCAGGCGATGGAAGACAACAAGTCCGATATCGGCTGGGGCAGCCAGATCCGCTCTTACGTGCTGGATGACTCGCGTATTAAAGATCTGCGTACCGGGGTGGAAACCCGCAACACTCAGGCGGTGCTCGACGGCAGCCTGGACCAATTTATCGAAGCAAGTTTGAAAGCAGGGTTATGAGGAACCAACATGTCTGAACAACAAGCACAGGGCGCTGACGCGGCAATTGACCTTAATAATGAACTGAAAACCCGTCGCGAGAAGCTGGCTGCGCTGCGTGAGCAGGGCGTCGCTTTCCCGAACGATTTCCGTCGTGACCATACCTCTGACCAACTGCACGCTGACTTCGATGCCAAAGAAAACGAAGAGCTGGAAGCGCTGAACGTTGAAGTGGCCGTGGCTGGCCGCATGATGACCCGCCGTATCATGGGTAAAGCGTCCTTCGTCACCCTGCAGGACGTTGGCGGTCGCATCCAGCTGTACGTAGCGCGCGATGACCTGGCGGAAGGCGTTTACAACGACCAGTTCAAAAAATGGGATCTCGGCGACATCATCGCCGCCCGCGGTAAGCTGTTCAAGACCAAAACCGGTGAGCTGTCTATCCACTGCACCGAGCTGCGTCTGCTGACCAAAGCCCTGCGCCCGTTACCGGACAAGTTCCATGGCCTGCAGGATCAGGAAGCGCGCTATCGTCAGCGTTACCTCGACCTGATCTCCAACGATGAATCGCGCAACACCTTTAAAGTGCGTTCGCAGATCCTGGCGGGTATCCGTCAGTTCATGGTTGGCCGCGGCTTTATGGAAGTGGAAACCCCGATGATGCAGGTGATCCCGGGCGGCGCCTCCGCGCGTCCGTTCATCACCCATCATAACGCGCTGGATCTGGACATGTACCTGCGTATCGCGCCGGAACTGTACCTCAAGCGCCTGGTCGTGGGCGGTTTCGAACGCGTCTTTGAGATCAACCGTAACTTCCGTAACGAAGGGATCTCCGTTCGTCATAACCCAGAGTTCACCATGATGGAACTCTACATGGCCTATGCGGACTATAAAGATCTGATCGAGCTGACCGAATCCCTGTTCCGCACCCTGGCGCAGGACATTCTCGGCAACACCGAAGTGCCTTACGGCGACCAGGTGTTCGACTTCGGCAAGCCGTTTGAAAAACTGACCATGCGCGAAGCGATCAAGAAATACCGTCCGGAAACCGAGATGGCGGATCTGGATAACTTCGATTCCGCGAAAGCGATCGCTGAGTCTATCGGCATCAAAGTGGAGAAGAGCTGGGGTCTGGGCCGTATCGTGACCGAGATCTTCGAAGAAGTGGCGGAAGCGCACCTGATCCAGCCGACCTTCATCACCGAATACCCGGCGGAAGTTTCTCCGCTGGCGCGCCGTAACGACGTCAACCCGGAAATCACCGACCGCTTTGAATTCTTCATCGGCGGCCGTGAGATCGGTAACGGCTTTAGCGAGCTGAACGACGCCGAAGATCAGGCGCAGCGCTTCCAGGACCAGGTTGATGCGAAAGCCGCAGGCGACGACGAAGCGATGTTCTACGATGAAGACTACGTCACCGCGCTGGAGCACGGCCTGCCGCCGACCGCCGGTCTGGGTATTGGTATCGACCGCATGGTGATGCTGTTCACCAACAGCCACACCATCCGCGACGTGATCCTGTTCCCGGCAATGCGTCCGCAGAAATAATCGCGTCTTGTGAAATGCAAAAACCCGGCTTGCCGGGTTTTTTTATGTCTGACGTGAGGCCTGAAGTCTGGCGTAGCTCGGCTGGCGGCGTAAATGCCTTATCCGGGCTACGCAACAGCGCAGAACCGTAGGCCTGTGCAAGCGTAGCGCCGCCAGGCATTAATGACAGGCACAGGGCTGCGCCTGGCCTGGAGAATAGTCAGCTTACCCGCGCACACGCGCAACAAAGTCGGTCAGCGCCTGGCGAGCGTCCCGATTTTCCGCTTCCAGCACCATCCACGGGCTAAACGCCCACGGCGTGGCGGCCAGCGCGCTTAACATCGTTGCCAGGTCAACCCACTGATAATCCATGACTTCATCGTCGTTAGGCAGCACTTCGCTCACCACGCGCGCGGCATACACCGGGCATACTTCGTTCTCAACGATGCCGTTCGGGGCGACCGCCCGGTAGCGGAAGGCCGGGTGAACCGGCACGATGTCGGCGATCTCCACGCCGAGTTCGAAGCGACAGCGGCGCGTGACGGCCTGCTCGAAGGTCTCGCCCTGCTGGGGGTGTCCGCAGACGGAGTTGGTCCACACCCCGGGCCAGGCTTTTTTGCCCAGCGAACGGCGGGTGACCAGCAACTGCCCCTGCTGATTAAACAACCAGCAGGAAAACGCGAGATGTAAAGGGGTATCAAGCGTGTGGGCGGCATACTTCTCCAGCATACCGGCAGGTTGATCCTGCTCATCCAGTAAAATGACGTGTTCCCCGGCCATGACGACTCCTGAAAATAAAAAATGACCCGGCACAAACCCGCCGGGTCATGTACTCAGGCCTCTAGGGTAGCCCATAAATGGGAGAAAGGCATTACCAAAACAAGCCCTGGAGTCCGCTCTGTGAGCGGCAACGCGTCATGGCGGGTAAGTCCACCACGACGTGCGGATCCAGCAGCAATTGCTGTCCGTCGCGGGCCGTATGCGATGGCGGGGGGCTATTGGTTTCGCCATCAGGGATGACGCCCTGCGCCGCGGACTGGTATGATATTCGCCCTGGTTGCGAGGTAAGTGGTTGTGTTAAGTGCAGGATGCCTGATGATGAAACGCGTTTTTATGACACTGATGCTGGTGGTAAGCCTGGCGCTGGCCGGCTGCTCCAGCAACTCCGATTCCGGTACGACCTACACCGTCAAACGTGGCGATACCCTGTATGGCATCTCCCGCACCACCGGCACCAGCGTTCGCGATCTGGCCCGCCTGAATAACATCTCCCCGCCTTACACCATTGAGGTGGGGCAGAAGCTGAAGCTTAACGGCAGCAGTTCAACGAAGACAACGAAGAAAAAATCTGCCTCCACGCGCACGGCGGCGGTCACGCCTTCGTCCGCGGTACCTCAGTCCTCCTGGCCGCCGGTGGGACAGCGCTGCTGGCGTTGGCCGACCAGCGGCAAAGTGGTCCTGCCTTATTCCACCGCCGATGGCGGCAATAAAGGCATTGATATCGCCGGAACTCGCGGCCAGCCGGTCTACGCCGCCGGGGCGGGCAAGGTGGTCTACGTCGGCAACCAGCT
This sequence comes from Klebsiella sp. C283, assembly GCF_048822555.1. Taxonomy (NCBI): domain Bacteria; kingdom Pseudomonadati; phylum Pseudomonadota; class Gammaproteobacteria; order Enterobacterales; family Enterobacteriaceae; genus Klebsiella; species Klebsiella sp. C283. The sequence goes on along the minus strand of NZ_JBMEZS010000005.1, from coordinate 389,638 downwards.
GCGCGGCTACGGCAACCTGATCATGATTAAGCACAGCGAGGATTACATCACCGCCTATGCCCACAACGATAAGCTGATGGTGAATAACGGCCAGAGCGTGAAGGCCGGCCAGCAAATCGCCACCATGGGCAGTACGGATGCCGACTCAGTGCGTCTGCATTTCCAGATCCGCTACCGGGCGACGGCCATCGATCCGCTGCGCTATCTGCCGCCGCAGGGCAGTAAGCCTAAGTGCTAAAAGGTTATTTTATCGCCAGTCAGCATCCGGCGGGCTTGTCACAGGGTGCGTAAGGGCTATAATGCTTCTCGCACCTCTTCGCGGGCGTAGTTCAATGGTAGAACGAGAGCTTCCCAAGCTCTATACGAGGGTTCGATTCCCTTCGCCCGCTCCAAACTCAAGTCTTCTGAAGTCTACCCAACTCAATCTTCCCTTGATAAATCAGCAGTTATAGCATTCTGTTAGTCTATTGAACTCCGACGGAGGACTCCTCTTTGGTTGCGGGATCGGCGTTTTGCGCTGCTGGCGCTGGAGTAGTAGCGTTTAGTGATATTTTCGCACTTATCCTGTTTCCGCAGGATGAGTGATTTTACGCAACCGGCTCGCGCTGACGACGACCGATACCGCAGAGGCCGCGGCGGCGCTCCACAGCGCAACATGAATTGACCTTTCATCTGCTGCCAGCAGAACGCCTACGGCGGCGGCTCCCAGGCACTGTCCGAAAGTGCGCATAATGGATAAAACTCCGGACGCATAACTCGCGTACTCACGAATAACGTTTGAGAGCATTTCCCGGTTATTGGGACTCTGAAAGCAACCAAACCCTATTCCGCACACCAGACTTCGCAGGCAGATATCCCACATTGGAGGGCTGGCGGGTAACGTCGCCAGCAGGATCAAACCGACGACAAATATCACCAGCCCCAGGGTGGATATCGCCGGGGCTGATATCGTGTCCGCCCAACGGCCTGCATGCGGCGCAATCAGCACGATCCCTAACGGCCACGGCGTAAACAGCAGGGCAGACACTACCGGACTGTAGCCGTATTCGCTCTGAAACAGGAAGGGTAGCGCAATAAAGGTGATCCCCTGGCTGACAAAAGCAACCATTGACGTGAAAGCCGCGAGGGTAAAACGTTCATTTTTAAACATGCTCGGCGGCAGTAAGGGATGACCCGTACGGCGGATTTGCCAGATAAAAGCCATGCCGCTCAGCGCAGCGAGAGCCATCCAGCAAAGGCTGCCGAATTGAGAAGTAGCGTTCTGTAGGCTGTTCGCCGCCATGATCGTCGAACCCAACAGCAGCGCCGACAATATGGCGCCCACGGTGTCGAAGGGCGCCTGCATACGGATCGCATCCCGCGGCAGCGCTCTGACCGCCAGCAGTAAGGCGAGGGTGCCGGGAAGAACGTTTATCGCAAACAGCCATTGCCAGCTCAGGGTGTGAAGGATCGTACCGCCCAATACCGGGCCGATAGCGGAGCTGGAGGCAATGAGCAGGGCATGGAACCCCAGAATGCGGCCAAGTAAGCGTCCGGGAAATACGGACCTGAGTATTGCGGGGGCAATACTCAGCGTCGCCGCGCCGCCGATCCCCTGAAGCACGCGCATACCGATAAGCACTTCGGGCTTATTCGCCAGCGCGCAACCCAGTGATGTCAGGGTAAAGGTCGTCAGGCCCGCCAGAAATACGGGGCGATAACCCAGACGGGCCGCAAGCGCCGCGAATATCGCCAGCGTCATCGCAGCCGCCAGCAGATACCCGTTGGCGAACCAGACGGCAATACCGGCAGGTACCTGCAAATCCTGAGCCATTGAGGGCAGGGCAATGTTGATCATGGTGCCATCAAACACGCCCATTAAGGTGGTGGTCATTATTGCGGCCATCACCCGTGCGCGCGCCGGGCCAGGCAGTCCTTCGTCGCCGGGTTGGCTGGAAAAGAGCGTCATCATTTGTCCTCTGAGAAGAGTGTATGGATGACCAAACTATAAAGATGGCTTTTACCGGGCGGAAGGCGCACTATTTTCACTTTATTGTTGCATCAAACGCCTTATCTTAATGTGCTGGGAGAAAGGGGAATGTCTGATCCTGATTTTAATTTGCTGGTAGCACTCGACATATTGCTGAGTGAAGCGAGTGTCGCAGGTGCGGCACGTCGTCTGAACCTCAGCACCTCAGCCATGAGCCGGACATTAAGCAGGTTACGCGATGTCACAGGAGACCCGATCCTGGTGCGCGCCGGGCGTAACATGGTACTGACCCCGTGGGCCGAAGCGACCCGGGATCGCGCCAGGCGTGCAGTGCACGATGCCAGGGCGGTATTGCAGCCCTCAACTGAAACGTTCTGCGCGCAAAGTCTGGCGCGTCTTTTTACCATCAGGGCAAACGATGGTTTTGTGGTGGCGTTTGGGCCTGCGCTCATCGCAGCGGTTGCCGACGCCGCGCCGGATGTCTGTATACGCTTCGCGCCTAAGCCGGAAAAAACGTCGCGCTATCTTCGGGAAGGGCTGGTTGATCTGGAGATTGGAGTTCAGAGTAATATGGGGCCAGAAATACGGCTGCAACGACTGTTTGAGGATCGGTTTGTTGGCGTCGTGCGTAAAGGGCACCCGCTGGCTAAGCAGGCAGAAATAGGCGTGGGTGATTATGTCGCCTGGGGTCATGTGGTAGCGTCACCCGAGGGCGCGTTGCACGGATCCGTTGACGATGCGCTGGCCGAACTGGGGACAAAACGTAAAATTGCGAGCGTTGTACCGGGATTTCCGACAGCACTGTCCGTGGCGCTGGAATCGGATCTTATCGCCATGATACCCGCACTCTATTTACTCAATCAGCAGGTAACGGGCCAGGTACACGTTTTCGAGCTGCCGTTCAAAAGCCGTCGTATTACGATATCGCAGATGTGGCACCCAAGAATGGAACGCGATCCCGGTCACCGCTGGCTGAGAGCGCAAATTCTTGCCATATGCGGTGTGGCCAGGTCAGTCATGACTAAGGAGCCTGTATAGCGATTGCTATAACATCAACCTATGTTAAATTAATAATACAATTAATTGATATTTAAGATAAAACATTAAGCGAAGTAGCGGTGTAGAAGCTAAATTGAGATGTCCATCTCTGACCAAATAGACATGTCCGCGCTACCGTCTCACCACAGCGATCGCTGCTTTCAAAGGATGAGACTCATGACGGCATATGGAACGGAAATTTTCTCAATGAGCGATGTGAACAGACTCACGATCGAAGTCTCCACGCGTCGATAGACCGTTTATGTCCTTTCCGCGAGATTTAATCGAAAGCCCTCGTGCTACCTTTAAGCTAACTATTAACGATAAATAAAGGACAGCTTTCCTGTCCTTTATCCTTTTTTATTCAGCTTTGCTCTCGCGCGATCGCAACACTTCACCGACCACCGGGGCGGCGGTAAACGCATTTGGCCATCCCGCGTAGAACGCTGCCTGGGCGACCACTTCTCCGGCCTCTTCAGCCGAAAGCCCATTATCCATGGCCCTGTTTAGGTGGTAGCCAATCTGCGCGCTCTGTCCGGCGGCGATTAACGCGCTGACCGTCACCAGACTTCTGTCGCGGGGCGTAAGCACGGGCCGTTGCCAGAGGTCGAGAAACAGCGGGTCGGCGGTAAATTTAACCAGGCCAGGCGAAATGGGACCGACATTTTTCTCCACGGTCTCTGCACGCTGTTTCTCTACCTGTTCATTGAGAGGCAGCAGCGTTGGCGAGGCGGCGGGCAGGGCCTCTGTCGTGATGCCGCGGGCTGCAAAGATCGCTTTGGTCACCCTGACGGCTGACATCGCATTGGGCCAACCTGAGTAGAACGCCAGATGGGTAATGATCTCTGATACTTCCGCTGGCGTCACGCCGCTATCGAGAGCGACTTCAATATAGTGCTTTAGCTCGCCTGGCTGGTTGCGGGCAATCAGCATGGCCACAGTCACGATGCTGCGGTCGCGGGCAGACAGGGCGTCACGTTGCCAGAGGTCGTTGGTAATCGCTTCACGGCCAAAGCGTGCCAGCGCCGGGGAGACCGCGTGAATGTCAGCGTCCGAAAGAGTGAAAGCCCTGATTGATTTTCTGATAGCGCATACCGCGGCATAAAGGCTATTTTGCGTGCGAAATGTCTGAAGGCGCCGGCCCTGTCTTTCCCTCTGCCTTAACCCTATACTCCATGCGGATAAGGCGGTTTTTTATCGCGGTGCAACGGCTTATCCCATCGTCAACGCGATGGGTGGGGAATTTCACTAAGGGAGAGGCAGCAATGGGCAGACGCTTAATGGTCTGTGTGTTCGCGCTGGTGGCGTTTTCAGCCACTGCAGCGCATGGTCATCACGGCCAGTCGGTAATATCGGGCGCCGACGGCGGCAACGGTTCGGACGGCGGCAGTAGCGATAATTCCTCGGGTCGGGCAGGGTGCCCGGGCGGCACCGATCCCGATAAGCACGGCCATTTTTACCTGCCCGGCACCCGCGAACCCTGCAATCCTGGCCCCCAGGATGCAGAGAAAGTCGGGTCTTCCCACTAGCGTTCAGCTCAGATCGTGCAGCGCTTTGTCCAGCGGTGGGGAAAGTTGAATATCCAAAAAGGCAACCGCCAGTCCGCCGCGCTCCGGTGAGCAGCACATGACGCCGGCTTTCACCGGGCCTGGTGGAAAGTAGCCGAGCCGCAGCAGCGGCCATCGCTCGCCGTCGGTCGAATACTGCAGCCTTAACGCATCGCCCTTGCGGGTCAGCCGCAGCCAGAAGGTGCGCGGGTCGCCGGGGAAAAGCCCGGTGGCCCAGTCGGAGTGGGTTAGCGTCAGCACGCTGCCGATGGCCGGGGCATCGTCATTAAACTCAATCCCCGCCTTCAGCCAGGTCTGCTCGTCCGCCATCATCATCAGCCCGGCCTGGCCGTAAAGCGTGGTGAAATCCGCACAGATTTTTGCCTGCAGGGTAAAATCGCCCTCCACCTCAGCGGCATAAAGATGGCCGGAGAAGCGCTTGAAGCCATACCAGGTATGACGCCAGAAATCGGTATGCTTATCGGTGACCACCGTCAGGCCGTCGGCATCGCGGCGCCACTCGGCAGGTTCATTGATCCAGTGAAAGGATGGCTGCATGTTTCCTCCGGGACAGGCTTATAACAGCGACTGCAGTGCGGGGGACGCCATGCTGGCCTCAAAGGGGATAATCTCCGTATGGGCGAGACCCAGCTGCTGGAAGGGATCCTGGCTCAGACGCGCTTCCAGAATTTCCCGGCTGTCGCATGTCGCCAGAATCACCCCGCCGGTGCGGGGAATACGGCGGCCGGAGGTGAGAAAGAGGCCGTCAGCATAGCCTTTTTTGAGCCATTCGACGTGGGCGGGGATCGCGCTGTCAATCTCTTCGAGCGGTTTTATATACGTTAAAACAACCACATAAATCGTACTCATCCTGAAAACCCTGTCAATCCGATGGGATCTTCAGCCTGACATATTTCGATGATGGTTAAAAGAAAACGCGGCATTTTTGCGTGCTATTGAGCAGGAGGCACATGTTGCAACGGTATGGAGATTTATCGCGGTTGTGAAAACACATATGTTTTTTCGAATGCATATTGATCTTTGTTCGTGGTCCCGTATGCTGTCCGTCACGCTTGAGGAGAAACCATGTCTTTATTGCCCCTGCAACTGTTCAAAAACCTCGCCGATGAAACCCGGCTGGGGATCGTGCTGTTGCTCAAGGCGCGGGGAGAGCTGTGCGTGTGCGATCTCTGTACGGCGCTCGCCCAGTCCCAGCCCAAGATCTCCCGCCATCTGGCAATGCTGCGGGAGAGCGGGCTGCTGCGGGATCGAAAACAGGGTAAGTGGGTCCATTATCGCCTCTCTCCGCAGATGCCGGCCTGGGCGGCGCAGGTGATTGAGCAGGCCTGGCTAAGTCAGCAGGACGATGTGCGGCTGATGGTCAGCAGACTGACTGACGGGCCGGGTTGTCGGTAAAAAATTTATCTTAATATATATGATTTTTCGAATGTGATTGGTGGGGGAACGATGTTGCTGGCAGGTGCGATTTTTGTCCTGACCCTGGTGCTGGTGATCTGGCAGCCGCGGGGGTTAGGGATCGGCTGGAGCGCGGCCTTTGGCGCGGCGCTGGCGCTGGTCACCGGTGGAGTACAGATAGCCGATATCCCGGTGGTGTGGCATATCGTCTGGAATGCCACCGCCACGTTTATCGCCGTGATCATTATCAGCCTGCTGCTCGACGAGTCCGGCTTTTTTGAATGGGCCGCGCTACACGTTTCCCGCTGGGGAAGAGGGCGGGGTCGTCTGCTGTTTACCTGGATTATCCTGCTCGGCGCGGCGGTGGCGGCGCTGTTTGCCAACGACGGCGCGGCGCTGATCCTCACGCCCATCGTAATTGCTATGCTGCGGGCGCTGGGTTTCAGTAAGGGAACGATGCTGGCCTTTGTCATGGCAGCCGGGTTTATTGCCGATACCGCCAGCCTGCCGCTGGTGGTGTCGAATCTGGTGAATATCGTTTCGGCAGATTTCTTTGCCATTGGCTTCAGGGAGTACGCTTCGGTGATGGTGCCGGTCGATTTCGCGGCGATCCTCTCCACCCTGGCGATGCTGCACCTGTTCTTTCGCAAGGATATCCCGCCGGCCTGGGATATGGCGTTACTGAAAGCGCCGGCCACGGCGATAAAAGATACGGCGACGTTCCGCACCGGCTGGGGCGTGCTGCTGCTGTTGCTGGTCGGCTTTTTCGTTCTTGACCCGCTGGGGATCCCGGTCAGCGCCATCGCGGCGCCGGGAGCGGGGATCCTGTTTGCTGTCGCGAAGCGCGGGCGGGTGATAAACACCGGCAAGGTGCTGCGCGGCGCCCCATGGCAGATTGTGATCTTCTCGCTGGGGATGTATCTGGTGGTGTATGGCCTGCGAAACGCCGGATTAACGGATTATCTGACCACGGTGCTGAACATGCTGGCGGAGCGCGGGCTCTGGGCCGCAACGCTGGGCACCGGTATCCTGTCGGCCTTCCTCTCTTCGATCATGAATAATATGCCCAGCGTGCTGGTCGGCGCCTTGTCGATTGATGGCAGCGCGGCAACAGGGACGATCAAAGAGGCCATGATATATGCCAACGTCATCGGCTGCGATCTGGGGCCCAAAATCACGCCGATTGGTAGCCTGGCCACGCTGCTCTGGCTGCATGTGCTGACGCAGAAGCACATTACCATCGGTTGGGGGTATTATTTCCGCTGCGGCATCATCATGACCCTGCCGGTGCTGCTGGTAACGCTGGCCGCGCTGGCGCTGCGTCTCTCCTTCAATCAGCCATGAGAACGTGCTATGAGCATCACCATTTACCATAACCCTGAATGCGGCACCTCGCGTAATACCCTGGCGCTGATCCGCAACAGCGGCGCTGAGCCCACCATTATTTATTATCTGGAGACGCCGCCGTCGCGCGATGAGCTGCGCCAGCTGATCGCCGCGATGGCGATCCCGGTGCGGGCGCTGCTGCGGCAAAACGTCGAACCCTACGATGCGCTGGGCCTGGCGGAAGAGCGGTTTACAGATGACCAGTTAATCGACTTTATGCTCCAGCATCCGATCCTGATCAACCGTCCGATCGTGGTGACGCCGCGGGGCACCCGGCTCTGCCGCCCGTCAGAGGTGGTGCTGGAGATCCTGACGGCGCCGCAAAAAGGCGCCTTCGTGAAGGAAGACGGTGAGCGCGTCATTGATCGGACGGGGCAGCGTGTGAAATAGCGCGCAAAATGGCGCCGGCTGTAGCAGCCGGCAAGCCATGTGCATCCTGCCTCGCGGGAGGCTCTCCGGGTGTGAAGCACCTGGATGGCTGAACAATATTCTCCCTTAGCGCTATTTCTGCCTCCTCAGGCCCGTTTCCCTTACTTTTCCTGTCGTTATATGCCCTGCCTGCACCGACGGTTTATGACCTTTGTTACTCAATCAACTTACTGTTTTTAATAAATAAAATTATGTATTCTTTACAATGGCATAATGTCAACGCCGTTTGCGCTTTTGCGAACATTAAATCTATAAAACTAGATGTTTGTCGACTTTTCATCTAAAAAGGGAAGGCAAGGGGCTGGACAAAACCACTGCATGGTTATCAAATGGTTAAAAATGCTCGTTCCTGATGTTAAGACAAACAAATTATAAATCGTCAGCCCGCTTTATACGGTTAACTTGCGCTGCGGTGCACCTTATCTGGAGAATTTATGCATTCCTCTGTTAATAAAAACGAAAGCCGTACCTTTTTCGGCCATCCTTATCCGCTGGGCTCCCTGTTCTTCACCGAAATGTGGGAGCGCTTCTCGTTTTACGGCATCCGCCCCTTACTGATCCTGTTTATGGCGGCGACGGTTTACGACGGCGGAATGGGGCTGGCGCGGGAGAACGCCTCGGCGATCGTCGGGATTTTTGCCGGCAGTATGTATCTGGCCGCGCTGCCGGGCGGCTGGCTGGCGGATAACTGGCTTGGCCAGCAGCGCGCTGTCTGGTACGGCTCGATTCTGATCGCCCTCGGGCACCTGTCGATCGCCCTGTCGGCATGGCTGGGCAACGACCTGTTCTTTATCGGCCTGATGTTTATCGTCCTCGGTTCCGGGTTGTTTAAAACCTGTATCTCGGTGATGGTCGGCACTCTGTATAAAAAAGGCGACGCGCGCCGCGACGGCGGTTTCTCGCTGTTCTACATGGGGATCAACATCGGCTCGTTTATCGCGCCTTTGATCTCCGGCTGGCTGATTAAATCCCATGGCTGGCACTGGGGCTTCGGCATCGGGGGGATCGGGATGCTGGTGGCGCTGATCATTTTCCGTGTCTTTGCCGTGCCGTCGATGAAGCGCTATGACGCAGAGGTCGGCCTCGATTCCACCTGGAACAGCCCGGTGGCGAAAAAGAATGGCGTTGGGGCGTGGCTGCTGGCGCTGGCGCTGGGAGTGGCTGTGGTGGTCACGCTCATTAGCCTGGGCACGATCGTGATTAACCCGGTGGCGGTGGCCAGCGTGCTGGTCTATGTGATTGCCGCTTCCGTAGCGCTCTATTTCATCTGGCTGTTCGTCTTCGCCGGCCTGAACCGTAAAGAGCGGGCGCGCCTGCTGGTGTGCTTTATTTTGCTGGTCTCGGCGGCCTTTTTCTGGTCGGCATTTGAACAGAAACCGACCTCATTCAACCTGTTTGCTAACGACTATACCAACCGGATGATCGGCGATTTTGAGATCCCCGCGGTCTGGTTCCAGTCGATTAACGCCTTATTTATCATTCTCCTCGCCCCGGTATTCAGCTGGGCGTGGCCAGCGCTGGCGCGTAAAAACGTTCGTCCGGGCAGCATGACCAAATTCGTCATTGGCATCCTGTGCGCGGCGGCGGGCTTTGGCCTGATGATGCTGGCGGCGCAGAACGTCCTGAACAACGGCGGGGCCGGTGTGTCGCCGCTGTGGCTGGTGGGCAGCATCCTGATGCTGACGCTCGGCGAACTGTGCCTGAGCCCGATTGGTCTGGCGACCATGACCCTGCTGGCGCCGGAGAGAATGCGCGGCCAGATGATGGGGCTGTGGTTCTGCGCCAGCGCGCTGGGTAACCTGGCGGCGGGCCTGATTGGCGGTCACGTGAAGGCCGATCAGCTGTCGCTGCTGCCGGATCTCTTCGCCCGCTGCTCCATCGCGCTGCTGATCTGCGCCGCCGTGCTGGCCGTGCTGATTGTCCCGGTCCGTCGGATGCTGGAGAACAGTCAGTCCAGCGGCGCGCAAAAATCCGTCAGCAACGCCTGACGCGATCCCCAGGCCGGTCCCGCGGGACCGGCTTGTTTTTTGTCCAACCCCCGCCCCGGCAGTGCAAAATCCCCTTTTCTGAATGCGCGATGTCCCATAACGTGAGCGTGTTCTTTGAAATCACGTCGCTTTCCGGTCCATAGTGTAGTCAGGTTTACTATGTGGTTAATATAAGGACACACCTATGCCAGCAGTCATTGATAAAGCATTGGATTTTATTGGTGGTATGAATACGTCTGAGCCAGTACCACAGTCTATGGATGAAAGTACCGCGAAGGGAATTCTCAAATATTTGAAAGAACTGGGCGTGCCAGCCAGCCCGGCCGACGTCGCTGAGCGCGGTCAGCAGCAAGGCTGGAGCGCCGGGTTTACCGACAAAGTGGCGGAGTGGGCTGAACGGGTCGCCGCCGGCGAACGGCTGGTGATTAAGCATCCGGAATTCTTTTCCACCTACATGCGGGAAGAGCTGCGCGCCCTGGTGTAATCGCCGCGCAGCAACCCCGCGTCTTCTGTTTAATGCCTTCCCCACCGGGGAAGGCATTTTTGTTACTGGCCGCGGTAGCCGCCGCCCAGGGCTTTGATCAGGGTAATGTCGGTGCTCAACCGCTGGGCCTCAATATCCAGCAGCAACAGCTGCTGGGCAAGGACCGCCCGCCGGGCCTCTTCGGCGGCGTAGCGGCTGAGCAGGCCGCGCTGATAATGGGCGCGAGCGCTGTCGGTGGTGGTCTGCGCCGCGGTGACCTTCAGCTGCTGCAGCGCGCGCTGCTGATTCAGGTCGTTAAGCTGGCTGGAGCTGATGGCGACATCGCGAACCGCGTCCAGCACCGCCTGGTTGTACTGTTTGATCAGTATATTGCTGGCGGTGCGCACCGACTGCAGATTGGCGTTCAGACGACCGCCGTCGAAGATCGGCAGATAGAGCCCAGGCAGCAGGTTGATCTGCTGGAAAGAGGACTTAAACAGATCCCCGACGCTCAGGGCGTTATAACCCCAGAACGCTTTGATATCAAAATGGGGATAAAACGCCGCTTTCGCCGCATCGACCTGGCTCAGGGAGGCGGTCACATACCCGCGCAGCGCCTGCAGGTCCGGGCGGCGGGCCAGCAGCTCGAAAGAGAGCGACGGCGGCAGCGTCTCCTGGAGCGCAGGCAGCGCCACCGGATGGATCGCCGGCATGCTTTGCGCATCGGCGCCGATCAGCGCCCGCAGGGTTTCACGATACTGGGTCAGCGTCCCCTCGGCGCTGATGATCTGCTGGCGGGCGGCGAGCTGCTCGGCCTGGGCGTTGGCCACATCCACGCTGTCTTCCACGCCGCGTTGGGTCCGATGCTCGTGGGCCGCCACCGAGAACTGGGCAATATCTTCCAGGTCCTGCAGCAGCGCGATTTTCTGGAACGTCGCCTGCATGGCGAAATAGAGCTGCGCCACGCTGCTGGCGATGTCGAGCTCAATGCCGGCGGTCTCCGCCAGCCGGGCGTTTTTCTCGCCAATGGCGGCGGCGACCCGGGCGCGATCGGCTCCCCAGAGATCGATATTCAGCTGCGCCCCGACGCCAACGGTGTTCAGCGTATACCAGGGACCGTTCTTATCCACCGGCAGGGAGTAGGAGTAGGGCCAGCTAAAGGATTTGTCGGTGATCCGCAGGCGATTTTGCGCCGCGACGGCGGTGGCCTGCAGGCCCATCGCCGACTGAGCGAGTTCCACCGTGGACTGCGACTGAGAGATGCGCAGCCGGGCGGCCTGCATGGTCGGCGAGTTCTGCAGCGCCCGGTTGATCAGCATATTGAGCTGAGGATCCTTATAGGCCTCCCACCAGCGGGCTGCCGGCCAGTCGCTATTCGCCAGGTGGATCACCTGCGCCAGCTGGGCCTGCTGCGGATTGACGATGGCGACCTGGGCTGGCTCGTCCTGGATCAGCGCGCAGCCGCTGAGCAGCGTCAGCGTCAGGGTAAGGAGAGTGCCGCGCAGCCGCGGGGAGAAAGGAAGGATCATCATGACGTTTTAGCCTGTTGCTCAGTCGCTATCGGTGTCGGGCCCCAGTCGGGAAGGGCGGCCAGCGCGGCGGCCAGCGCCGGGCCAAAGGGGTTAGTCAGGTCGGCGGCCAGCTGCTCGGCAGGCGCTGTCGCCTCCTGTTCGATACGTTCGGCGTAGCGCCGCAGCTGTTCGGCGCAGCGGGTCAGGGTCGGGTCTCCCGGCGCGGCGTTGAGCCGGTACCCTTCGCTGAGGCGGGCGATCTCCTCGGCCCGGGCGAGGGTGGCGCGCATCGGCCAGTCTTTCGCCTGGGGCCAGGGGTGGGCATACGTACCCAGCGGTTCGGCGCGAACCCGATGGATCAGCGCTTCGCTGTCGGTGAAGGCGACAAACAGAGGGGCCAGCGGCACCGCATCGTGCGGGGCGGCGAGGCAGTCCGCCAGCCGGCGATAGAGTCCGGCGAGGCGCGATTTCAGCTGCGGCGCTTCGCTGTCCGGCCAGAGATACAAATGGACAATGGAGGAGACCAGCACCCCAAGCAGGATGCCCAGCACCCGGTCCCGCAGCTCGGTGAGATTTGTCAGCGGACCAAACCAGCTGAGGAAGGCCAGCGCAAAAGTGAAACCAATCTGGATCCCGGCGTAGGCGATACGCTCCGAGCCGGCGGCAATCCAGGCCGCCAGCGCCAGCACCGGCAGGGACATCGCCAGCAGCCCCGACAGCGAGTCGGTCCAGGGCTGGACAAAGACGATTAACAGCAGCGCCAGCAGAGTGGCGAGCAGCGCGCCGCCGATGCGCAGCCACGTCTTCTGCATCGTGGCGCCCAGCCCGGGCTGGGCGACGATCACGCAGCTCAGCATAATGGTGTGCAGCCCCTGCCAGTCGGCAGCGGTATAGAAGACATAGCAGATTAGCGTCGCCAGCAGGGTCTTGAGCGCAAAATGGAGATAAGCCGGGTTGCGCCAGGCGTCCGGCGCCAGCAGAGGCGGTTTTTCCACCTCGCCCTGCGGCAGGGCCACCGGCTCACCCTGGGCCAGCTGCTGCAGAAGGGCAGCCATCTCCTGCAGAACGGCGCGATTGGCGCCGCGGCCGCTGAGCGCCAGGGGGGGAATGGCGCCGTCAAACGGCCCCTCGCTAAGGGCGCTCTTCAGCTGCAGTACCGCCTGCGACAGCAGCAGGCGATCGTCGCTATCGGCCTCGTCCGCTTGCAGCAGCGCCGCCAGCTGGTAGCAGCGCAGGGTGGCGGCCAGCCGCGAGCGCCAGGCCTGCGGATCGGCGGCGATCTCCGGCGTCGCCCGGCAGGCCTGGGCGAACAGCGACTGCAGCTGGTTGAATTGCGCGGCGGTCTCGCCGAAGGTCGGTGGCGTTTCTCCGCCCGGGGTCGCCAGCCGGCTGGCGACCGACTGCAGCATCTCCGCCAGACGCGCCTTAAACTGGTTGCCGGGAAAGGCCTGCTGAAAACAGGCGTTGACCAGCAGGGTGACAAGGATCGCGGTGTTAATCGCCACCCACAGCCAGAGCAGCAGCCGCACCAGGATCTCGCTCTGGCTGGTCATCGACGGGAAGGTTTGGGCGTAAATCACCGCCAGCGCCACCACGAAAAAGGCCAGTCCCAGCTTGCCCAGCACCCGCATCAGATAGATGGCGCAGAAAAAGAGCGCCACGGAGGCCGCCAGGCGGATCAGCGGGTAGTCATAGGTCCACTTGATGATCAGCAGCACGCCGCCGAGCGCCACGCTGACGGTGACAAAAAAGACCACGCTGACTAACTTAATCATCAACACGTTAGGCTGGCTGACGTAGAACACGACGATCAGCGCGACGGCCAGGAAGGGGATCTGCAGGGTCATGAACAGGGTGATGAGCACCGCACAGCTCAGCGTCAGGCGCAGCGTGTAGCTGGCGCGTCCCGGCGCGTCGCGCAGTTCCTGGCGTAAAAAATGGGCGAGAGGAAACATTGCGTCGCCCGGCTACGGCTGCAGCACGGCGCTGGCCGAGGCGCCCATGCGGAACAGAGCCGGATCGGGATCGCTGACGGCGATTTTCACCGGGAAGCGCTGCGAGACGTGGACCCAGTTAATGCTTTTCTGGATCAGCGGCAGGCCTTCGATGACGCTCCCGCCTTCGGGCAGGACCCCGGAGCCGACCGAATCGACCACCCCGTTAAAGGTCCGGTTGTGGTTGGTCATCACGGTGATCCGCGCCGCCACGCCGGGGCGCACGTTGTTCAGATCGGTCTCGCGGAAGTTCGCGATCACATACCAGCGGTCGTCATCCAGCAGGGTGAAGACCGGCTTCAGCGCCGAGGCGTACTGGCCGACGGTGGTTTTCAGCGCCACCACCACGCCGTTGAACGGCGCGCGCACTTCGGTAAATTCCAGATGCAGTTCGGCGAGGGCGATTTGCGCCAGGATCCCGGCGCGTTGCGCCACCATGGCATCCACGCCGGTCACGGCCGCCGAGGCCTGTCTGGCCTGCAGCAGCGTGGCTTCCAGCTCCGCCCGCGCCGCTTTCTCGGCGGTGCGCGCCTGATCGAGATCTTCCTGCGAGGCAAACCCCTGCGGCACCAGCGGTTCAAGGCGGATGCGCGTGGAGGTGGTCTGCTTGACCAGCGCTCTGGCGCGCTCGACGGCGGCCGCTACCGACTGGGCGTTATACTCCTGCGCTTTGATGGTGCGCTGGGTCAGCATAATCTGCGCGTCGAGGGTCGTCAGCCGGGCTTTCGCGTCATCGAGCATCGCCTGATAGGGACGGGGGTCGATGCGGAACAGCAGATCGCCTTTTTTCACCCGCTGGTTATCGCGGATGGGCATCTCCACGATGCGTCCGCTGACCTCGGGCACCACATCGATGGTATCGGCATAGACATAGGCGTCATTGGTCTCCGGCGACGTTTGCAACTGCCAGATAACCAGGATCAGCGCCAGGATGGCGGCGAGGACCAGCGCCAGCAGAGGCCATTTCTTGCGTAACAGGGGAGTGCGGGAAGTAGTCATAAGCGATCAGTGAACAAAAAACAGAAACCACAGCAGCGTGGCGAACAGGAACATCAGCGCGACATAGCTGAAGACCAGGGGAGAAAAGCGCGGCTGCCAGCCGTTACGTGTAATCAGGATATGGCAGGGGATGAGTAAAAACGCGCCGCCCAACAAGCAGAAAAACCAGCCGGGGAACGCGGCGCCCAATACCGGGATCGCTGGTGAGAGTGAGCAGCCGGTGAGCGGCAAGACGAGCAGTAGCCGCGCCGGGCGGGCTATGGTGGCAATATGATTCAATGGAACATCCCTGAGTGCTCTTACCAGTGTGTCATGAGTGTAATCGCCTCGTTGCGGGAATGAAAGTCAACCGTTCGTTGACTGCGGGATCCGTGCGCGCCGGAAGAGCGGGAGGATGCGCCAAATCCCTCTCCTGACGCCCATTACCGACTTGCGCATAGTCAGCCGTCACGGGGAGGACTATGCTTAGCCTGAAAGTCATAAAACAAGACCGAGGCAATGTCATGGATAAGGAATTACTGGAAGCCGGCTACCGGGCCTATACCGGGGAGAAAATCGACGTCTACTTTAATACGGCGATCTGTCAGCATTCCGGGAACTGCGTGCGCGGCAGCGCGAAGCTGTTCAATCTCAAGCGTAAGCCGTGGATCATCCCGGATGAAGTGGATGTCGCGACGGTGGTGAAGGTGATCGATACCTGCCCGAGCGGCGCCCTGCAATATCGTCATAAATAAGCGAGGAGAAGATGGAAATACTGGAAGGGCACAACAAATTTTATGTTAACGACGCGCAGGGTAACCAGGTCGCGGAGATTGTTTTTGTTCCCACCGGCGAACACCTCAGCATTATCGAACATACCGATGTCGATCCCAGCCTGAAAGGCCAGGGCGTGGGGAAACAGCTGGTGGCGAAGGTGGTGGAAAAAATGCGCCAGGAGCAGCGGAAGATTATTCCACTCTGCCCGTTTGCCAAACATGAATTCGATAACACCCGCGAATACGACGATATTCGCGCCTGACGTACCGGCACCGGTGTAAACCGGTGCGCTTTTCACTCGCCAGCGCATCCGCGCCATTAGTCACTCATCGCTTCCTCCCATGCCTGTTCAAACGCCGACCGTGAGTTTGCTGATGAACGAGGCGGCTACCTGTGCGGAAAGCGAGGGGCCATATGCGGGTGATATTCCACCCGCTTTTTTACCCCCGCCAGCCGCTTCGCCGCGTTCAGCAACCGCTGGTTCAACCCCCGGGCGGCCAGCGAGCAGGAAGAGAGGATGTCATCGGTCATCATTGATAGACAAAGGTAATGCCGATGATCGACTGCACATTACCGGCGGTGACCTGGCCTGTGGTCCGGGCGTAGGTCGCCGTCAGGCCGAGATTGACCGGCGAGGTTCCGACGGTGCCCAGCGAGACCGTGCTGTTCGCCGGCACGGCGCTGCCGTTGCGGGTAAGCTGGACGCCTATCCCCTGCGCCGGCGAGGCGGAGGCGGTGTTCGTGAAGATCGCGTGGGCGCTGTCCGCGGTGGCGCCGGAGAGGTAATACCCCAGCTGCTGGCTCTGCGCGCAGTGCACGGTGAGCGGCACGGCCATGGAGCCCGGGTAGTCGGGGAGGGTGACGGTGACATCGCGGGCAGAGACATCGCAGCCGCCGGTGGGGACCACCACGTCGTTATTGGCGTAGATGTTCCAGATGAACTGGAAGGAGTCGCTATTGTAGTTGTTGGTCTGATGCAGGATTAGCACCGCGATTAACGATCCTGCGGCGATCGCCACCCCGCCGGCGGTGCTGACCGGCGTCAGATACAGGACGGCGGGCCAGGGCTTATCGGTCCGTGAATCGTAAATCACCCGCGCCGTTTCCGTGGTGGTCGGGAAGGGGTAAGAGGTGCCGTTATATTTCACGGTGCCAGAGAAACTCGACAGCACGCCGCCATAGGCGGATCCGCGCTGCAGGGTCACGTAGTCAGTGATCGTTTCCGGATAATCGTTATGGCAAAAAATCTGCGTGGAGAGGTCGACCACCAGGTTTTGCCCGACGTTGACCGCCGGGGTCAGGTTAACGTAGACGTTGGCTGAACCGCCGCCGATGGGGATCGTCGCGCCGGTGGCCGTTTTGCAGGCGAAGGACCAGGCGTTTATCGACCAGCCCAGCAGCAGCAGGGTGGTGAACAGGGGAATAATTTTTTTCATCATGATGCTCTCCTGGCTCAGGCGTAGGTATAGGTGACGTTAATCACCGCCTGAATGGTGCCTTGCGTGGCGCCGCCGTTGACCGACAGGGCCCTGACCTGCAGCGGGAAGCGGGCGGACTGGCTGGCCTCATCCACCTGTACCGACTGGCTGCTGCCGTTGTTCAGCGTGGCGCCGTCCTCGCTCTGCAGTTCGAGCTGAATATTGCCTGCCGTCCCCTGGTTTTTGTAATAGCCGGTGCTGTCCGCGGTCCCGCTGAAGGTGGCCTTCACCCGTGAGGTACCGACGGGGCAGTTGCTGAGATCCAGCGCCACGCTGTGCCAGGCCGATGCCGAGCCCGCGCCGATCAGGCTGAAGGTGTAAAGATCGCCCAGCTCGACGGTGGCATTGACGGTGGAGACCGTGCAGGGTCTGGCCACCACCTTCCCGTTGACGGTGAGGGTGACATCGGCCGCCCGCAGGGAAGGGCTCGCGGTTAACAGGCCGGCCAGCAGCCAGCCCACGTGGGTCCATTTCATTGCAGCCTCCGCTTACTGAAATTCCAGGGTGAATGTCGCTGTCGCATTGACATGCCCGGCGGTGACGGGCACCTGGGTGGCCATCAGACGGGCGTAAAAGTTCAGGATGTTGGTCTGGCCCGGCGTCAGCGTGGTCCAGGCGATGGCTGACGACGGGGCATTGACGGGCAGCCGGGACTGCTGCTGGTCAAGAATCTCTACCCCCATTCCCGCCGCCGCCGAGGCGCCGGCGTCGAGTTTTAACAGGCTGGTATTGACGCTGTCCGCCACGCCGGTGAAGCCGACCTTCACCGCGGTGACGGAAGTGCCGCAGGGCGACAGCACGATACGGAACGGCACCGGCGGGGTCGTCGCCCCGACGGCGTAAAACTGCTTCGCGGCGTTGTCCTGTAAATCGACGGTGAACTCCTTCGACTCTCCGGCCACCGCGCAGGCGTTGTCGCGCACATAGCCGCTGATGGCGATCGTGCTGTCGGCAGCGAAGGCCAGCGGCGCGGCCAGGGTGAGCAGGGCGCCCAGCAGATACTGCGGTGTTCTCATCATCATCTCCTTAGCGACACGCGATGGACAGCTGGCTGAGCGCCTGCTGCCGGCTCTCCGGCGGCAGACGATAATCGGCCACGCACTGGGCGTCGGGGCCATCGCCCCATTTCACCCGCACCTTACCCGCCAGCGGCATCCCGCTGAGGTAGACCTGACCGTTATCCGCGACGATGCTGCCGCTCTGGTTGCTATCGCTGGTGGCGAGGGCGCCAAACGGCACCGGTTTGCCGCGATGGGTCAGCGTCATCAGGATCTTCATCCCCACCTGGGCGTTAAAGCTGGCGCGGACGATCGCCCCATGGGTAGGCACCACGCTGACCACCGCATCGTCAAGGTCGACATTGTCCGCCAGGGTATTGGTGTCCAGCGCGACCCGGTTTTCGCGATACTCGGTGGCATACGGCAGGACGGCATATCCGCGCCAGTCGGTGCGTACCCCGGTCTGGTTTTCCACCTTCACGCCGCCAGCGCCGGGGGCTTTCACCAGCACCACGGTATCGTTCAGCGGCTGGCTCAAGGTGATGCCGTTGGCGTGCGCCAGCACGCCGCCGCTGACCCCGTAGTAGAGCTGTTTAAAGCCATCGCTGCGGCTGTAGCCGACGTTGGCGTTGCCGTAGCCGCCGCGGTAGTTGAGCGCGGTATAGCCGGTGCTCCCGTTGTCGCCGTTGCCGCCGCCGGCATAGCCGGTTTGCACGCTATAGCTGAGGTTGTTGTCATCCAGCAGGGTGCCGTACAGGCCCGCCAGATTGGTCATGCGGCCATTGAGATCGTGCGACAGGCTGTAGCTGGCGCTGGCGTGCCGCCAGACCGAACGGCTATCGGAACGCAGCCAGTGGCTGAAGGGGATATTGACGTTAACCGCCAGCATCTGATCGCGTCCCTGCTGCCAGGCGTTTTTCGTCAGGCTGTAGCTTAGCGACCAGTTGATATCGTCTACGGCGGCGTTGAGGCCGGCCTGCAGTTGCTCATCGGCATCGTCGGTGCCCCAGTAAGTCTGGTGGCTGCCGCTCAGATAGAGGGTGGCGGTACGCCCCAGCTGTTGGGTCACGCTCAGCTGCACCTTGCCGCGTTTGCTGTAAGCCAGATTGTAGTAGTCGGTAAATTTGGGTTTCACCTGGATAACCCCGTCCTGAGTTTCCACGCTGTAGCCGCTCATCCGGCGGTAGGTGGTATCGGCAAAGTTATAGTAGCCGCGGGTGGAGTAGCGGTAGCCCACCAGCTGCAGGTTGGTGCCGGTCTCATCCAGTGACTTGTTATAGAGAAAACGCACTGACTGTCCCTGATGCTCGCTGTCGTCAGGCAGGGTGGCGTTGGCCTGGGTGATATCCAGCGACAAGGCGCCGAAATAGCCCATGTTTTTCCCCACCCCGAGGTTAAAGGCGCGATAGCGGTCCGCCAGCTGGGCGCCGCCGTACAGGGTCCAGCCGGCCGGCAGGCCATGCATGGCCGTGCTCTGGAAAAAATCGGGCGTTTCCTGCTGGCTGTTGCCGCTGCGGTACTCCCCGGCGGAGAGGGCGAAGCGGGTATGGCCTTCGCGCTGCAGCACCGGCACCGTTGACCAGGGCACGCTGAAGACCTGGCGGGTGCCATCCGCTTCTTTAATGGTGACCTGCAGATCGCCGCCGTTGCCCGCGGCGTAGAGATCGTCGATGGTAAACGGCCCCGGCGGCACCGTGCTCTGGTAGATTTCGTAGCCGTTTTGTTTGACTGACACCTGCGCGGTACCGCGGGCGATCCCGTGGATCACCGGCGCGAAGCCTTTCTGGCTGTCCGGCAGCATATTGTCATCGGAGGCCAGCTGCGCGCCGCGGAAGTTGATCCCGTCGAAGACATCGCCGTTGGTGTAGCTATCCCCGAGGGTAAGCCGCGACCGCAGGGGAATGATATCCCGCTCAAGCCAGCTGTTGACGTGCTGCCAGCGGTTCTCATTGGATGAGGCGCTGCCGCCGCTGCTGTAACTCCAGGTGCTGTTATCGCGCAGGCGCCAGGCGCCGAGGTTCAGCCCGCTCTGCAGATTCAGATAGGCGTAACGGCTGTTCCCCCCGGTGGCGTTATGAACGTTATTGCCGGTGAAGTTATAGTTAATCAGCCCGGCGGTGATGCCGTTATCCCATAGCTCCGGCGGAATATAGCCGCGGGCGTGGCTGCCCATAAACGCCTGGGGTACGGTGAGATACAGGCGCTGCTGGCCGACATCGAAGCGGGTGGTGGCTTCGCTGATGAGCGTCGTTAGCGGCACGCAGGCCTTACTGTCCAGGGCCGCCATGCCCGTCACCCGTCCGGTATCCACCCCCATGCTCGCCAGCTGGCCGCGGGTCAGGCAGGGCGACAGGCCATGGCCCTGCGCGTCGGCCTGGAAAGTAACGTCCCGGGTAGTCATATAGCCGTTATTGAGGTAAATATCGACGCGATAGGTGCCCGGCGGGACCTCCTGGCCTTTTTCAAATCCCGACAGGTCTGCCACCGCCGCCGGATCGTCAGCTAAAAAGCGGGGGTTAAAATAGAGATCCGCCTGCGCGGCAAACGGCTGCGAGCAGAGCCACAGCGTCAGCGCCGGCGTAATCAGGCGCCGGGCGCTTGGGCGACCCCCATGGTCCAGTCCATATTTTCGATGTGACATAATCCCTCCGGTCCGACGTTGCCCGGCAGTCAGTGCTTCTGGTCATGCGCAGCGTGGCCCGCGCGGCGGGGCACACCAGAGTTAACGCAGTACGCCATTCATTTTCGGCGTCAGCGCGCCGTAATCGTTAATGGTGCGATAGGTGATGGTGCTGCCGGCATCCGCGGGCAGCTTGACGCTGGTTTTGCCCATCGGCGGCACCAGGGCGTTTTCCAGAATGCGCGTTCCGGCGTTCAGTTCGGTCACCGTCAGGTAATAGGGGGTGGGATTAGTCAGCGTTAGCGACGATCCATTGCGGCTAAAGGTCAGCTTGTCCGGCGCCTGATCCGGGGGCAGGGCCAGTTTTGCCGGTCGGTAGTAGAGCTTGATGCGGCTGATAATCGCCAACTGGAGGGTGTTGTCGCTGAGCTTCGATTTATCCATTGAGGGAATAGCCTTCACGTTCATCCAGAACAGGCTTTCCCGATCCTGCGGCAGCTGGTTATTGGTCGCGTCGATAATGCGCAGGGTGTTCTCTTTTTTGCCCTGCATGGCAAACAGCGGGGGAGTGATAACAAACCGGCCGTCTCGCTGCCCATCGGCATTTTCCACCCATGACTGAATAAGCCAGGTGCTGTTGTCGTCGTTATTGGTCACCGCCAGCTGGACCTGTTTCTGACCCGCCGGGTAGATGACCCGGGTCGCGCCCAGCGCGACGCCCGCGTGCGCGCTGGCGCTCAACGCGCCGGCGGCGAAAAGCACACATCCCGTCAGTATGCCGCGTATCGTCGTTGCTGTTTTTCTCACATTATCTCCTTGTCTGCTCACGGTGTTGTCCTGCTGGTCTGCGGGTTGATTACTGATAAGTTAATGAGAACCAGGCCTGGGCGTTGGCCGCGCCGCCGATGACCTGGCGTCCGGTCGCCCGATATTTGGCGACGAAATTTAGCGTCGTCGGTCCGCGGTAGAGCGGCACCCAGCGATCCGGCGGACGGTTGAGGGGCAGCTGCTGGCCCTGACTGTCGAACAGCGCAATGCCGATCCCGCTGGCGATCCCCGGGCCTTCGCCCACCGACAGCACATCGGGGTTTTTGCCGTCAGCCACGCCGTGAAATGCCACCCCGACATGCTGGCTGACCGCCGTACTGCAATCCTGTAAATGAATCGCGAAAGGGATCGGATTGCTGTCTTCGCCCACGTCGTGAAATCGGTTACTGCTGATCTGTCCCAGATTGACCGTCATCTGCCGATCGCCGGCTTCAACGCGGCAGGAACTGGCCATGATCAGGCCCTGAAAGCGCATGCTCCCTCCCGGCAGCGTGACGTTCCACTGATTACCGGCCAGCGCCAGCGGAGGCAGCAGCAGTAGCAGACCCGATTTCATTCCCTGCATCGTTTCACCCCGGTTGCAAAATTAAGCGCGGGCCCTCCTGGCCCGGATGGCTTCCTTGCCTGATGGTTGCCTTACTCGTACTGCACTTTGAAGGTGGCGTCCGCGTTCGCGATACCGGCGGTCGCGGCGCCAGTGGCGTAGTAACGCGCCTGGAACGGAATGATGTTGGTGCCGTCATTCAGGGTGGTGGCTGCGCTGAAGGTGGCGCCGTCCAGCGCCAGCGGCGTGCCGGTGTTGTCGAGGATCTGCACGCCGACGTTGGTCGCGCTGCCGGCGGCAGAGTTTTGCAGCGCCAGAACGGTGGTATTGCTGCTGTCGATAGCCGTACCGGCGAAGGCGACGGACGCTTTGGTTGCTACCGTGGTGTCGCAATCATCCAGCTGAATGTTGAAACCGACGGACGAACTGGTGCTCCCCGCCGTGGCCAGCTTCGCGGAACGCACCTGGCCCAACTGGACGGTTTGATCGATAGAGCCGGCATCCACCGCACAGGCCGCGTTAACGACTTCCCCTTTAAAATGGACGGTCCCGCCGTTAACCGTGGTGGTATCGGCCAGGGCCGCTGCGGAGCTCAGAGACAGGGCTGACACAACAATCATTGCCAGTGTTTTGATTTTCATACTGTTTTCCTTTGAACGATGTCGAAATAACGAACCGGATTGGCAGCCGTTGTGCCTTCCAGGCATTTCAGATTTCAGCCGAGTGGTCCGGCTGCCGGCTCTGCACAGTTTTCGCCCAACCGATGAGACAATTGGGGCCATTTTGACTCGTTGAGATAAATGATCTGATTTTCGTTTAATTACGCTTGTTTTATGGTGTTAAGTTCTGAGAAATGTTGTTTATATGGATATTTAATCTGTGGTTGTTGGCGGAGTGCGAAAGGAAGAGCGATGCCGCTGGCGAAGGCGCGTCGATGCCCCGGGAGGTTAGGGTGAGAAAAGTGCGTAATTGATGTTTTAAAAATGATTTAAAATCAGATGATTATGAATTTTTTTGCAGAAATATGGCGTGGTGAGTTGCAAAATATGTCAAAACATTTTTATGATATAAACAGTTTGGCCCCAATTGACCTGTTCACGGTTTATTTTTTTAATCAAATTCAATCGGTTGTATCAATTCCCGCTTCTGCATTGCTTTCTCCAATAAGATTATTTCTTTCCCATATTCCGGCAAAACGCGCCGCATTGCTGGCGGTGTAGCGTACCGTGTGTCGAATATTACGATGACCGAGATAATCCTGGATCAAACGGGTATCTGTCCCTCTTTCCGCCAGTTCGTAGCCGCAGGCGTGACGCAGCATATGGGGGTGGGTCTGCGTTACGGTACCTGCCTTTTCCCCGGCGGCGCGAATAATACGATATGCCTGCTGGCGTGAGAGCGGGGTACCGCGACGGGAGATAAACAGCGCGTCGGTTTTGGCCGCCGCTTTCCAGCCGGCGCGGACCTGACTCCAGCGCTCAATGGCCTCACGTTCATCAAAGCGCAGCGGGTGAATAGTCGAAAAACCGTTCTTCAACCGCCGCACATTGACCCGGCCTTCCCGTAGATCCAGATCGTGATAGTGCAGATCCAGCAGTTCGCTGATGCGCATCCCGTGGCGAAAGGCGAGCAGGATGAGACAGTAGTCCCGCTCGCCGGTGACGCCCTGACGCGCGGCCTGCATCATAGCCTGAACTTCTTTGGCGGTAAGAAAACGACGTCGGTTCACAATAGTTGCTCCTGAAAAAGATGTGAGGGGTCGTCATGGCGAAACCATACGCCATGACGGAAAAGATCCGTAATGCGAGAACGGTACAAGGTGAAGGCGATTAACCACGCATAGATAGCATATTATATTTACAGCCAGTCAAAATATCGCCTGGCGATAATTCTTAATTTTAGAGATTTTAAGCAAGGCCACAATAGATCTGCTCGGGTTTCATAGCATGTGCATAAAATAAAAGGTTTTTTTCAAACGATAGATTTTAAAAATAGCGGGATGGATTTTAGCCAACAATAAATAGTCACGGCAAAACCGGAATTTATGCAGGGTTAATTGAACGAGGTGACCGCAGGATTAAATAAGAACTTGCGGGAACAGTAATCATAATTAACCGAGGGTTAATTTATTGATATTTAATTTCCCCGCAACGCGGTACAACGCCATCCGTGGCGTCAGGCTTACTGAAGCAGCGACAGGCGCTGTTTGTCGCGCGTATTGTCCCAGATACCATAGAAGCGTCCCGCGTTGCTGGCGGTATACCAGACGGTATGGCGAATATTGCGGTGTCCGAGATAGTCCTGGATCAGGCGGGTATCGATACCCATATTGGCCAACGCAAAGCCACACGAGTGACGCAGCATATGCGGGTGGATCTCCAGCGGCAATCCCGCCTGGTCGCCAGAAGAGGCGATAATCTGATAGAACTGCTGGCGGGAAAGGGGATTGCCTTTGCGGGAGAGAAACAGCCACTCGCTGGCGGCCTGCGGCCAGGTGTTGCGAATGGCCAGCCAGCGCTTTAGGGCGTGGATCTCTTTATTCAGCAAAGGGTGGGTGGTCGAGAACCCCTTTTTTAGCCGATGGATATAAACGCAGCGGGAAGCAAGGTCGATATCGGATATTCGCAGGCGACAGATCTCGCTGGCGCGCAGACCATGGATGAAGCACAGCAGCGTCAGGCAATAATTACGTGCGGCGTAGGGACCGCTATCGGCGGCTTTAAGTAGCGACTCGATTTCATTCTGAGTCAGGAAGTTCCTTTTTTTAATATCGGCGTTATTCGTCATAGTGTTCCCTTTTATGGCAGGCAAATATTACGCTTTCCAGGCCTGCGTCAGGTCATTGTTAAATGCGACTGCCTTTTTATTTTTAAACAGCGTGCTGATAACGTTTTTATTTGCTACGGGTGTACGCAGTATCATGGGCTATCGTCATCCCCTGCGATAAGACGCCGCATGCTGAAGGGTAAAGAAAGGGTTAGCTGGTTGAACTGGCGAATCTTTCCTGGAGGTTTCCACGTCCTGTACATCCCTGATCCTCTTGATGATGCCCACGTGATGATGAAGGCACTGGCTTCCGGCCACGGCAAGGCGGCCATCAATGCCGTCATGATTTATTTCCCGGCTGTTGGGGCGGCACGGCGTCAGCCAGCCGGCCGCCCGTATCTCAGCGACGGGAATGGCATGAGTAATTTCTCAGACAGAATACAACCCTGAACCGTCTGGATAGCATTCACTGCAAAACTACAACAGTGATTAAACCATACTGCAAAAAGCCTGGGGATAATAGCCATTGTCTCTGTAAGGGCACTTTACGTCTTATTTAAAGGGTTGAGCTTAATCTTAATAGTGCAGGGGTAGCAGCGGGCGGTAATCGGCGGTAGCGGTGATATCAGGCTGTGGGTATTAGTAGCCATGGACTGCGGACCGGTTGCGGGTAATATTCTGCAGCAAGCTAAGAATAAAGAGCAGGCAGGGCTGGACGCGACGGTCCGGCGTCACAGGCGGAGTGAAAGGCTCCGGTGGCAGAAGACCTCGATCTGTCATTCGCCGGAGCAGGCTGACTTACCATTTTTCGTCGCGGGCTTCCTGACGACCTTCGCGGCGGTTTTCCCGCTTATCGTGACGGCAGCTGGCGTTGCTTTGATTGTTGTTGCTGACGCACTCTTGCTTGGTTTCACGGCCCTGCTCGCGGCTATCCTGGCGGATATCGCGGGCGTCCTGGCGCTGGTCGCTGCGCCAGGTCGCCTGCGCTGAAAGCGAGGGCGTCAGCAGCGCGACGCACGCCAGGGCGAGTAAGTTTCTTTTCATCGGAGTGGTCCTGTTAATGCATATATTAAATAAATAGCAGTTAATAAATATTCGTGCCTGATGCGCAGGATGATAAAGTACATAAAGTGCCAGGATAGCGATAACTGATTTATTTTTATCTGTTTTTAGGCGTGTTACGACTGCTCTTATATGTTATTCAGGGTGCCAGCATTAAAAACAAACGTCTGTGGTATGCTGAAGAGAGTAAAGTGCTTTGTGCAAAGATAGGGCAGAGGGTAGGTACAGGAGCCCGCTGATGCTGATAATGCGGAGCCTTGTGACCAAGAGCATTGACGAGAAAAACGCCGACAAATCATCCATCCTTGAAAACAGGCACTATTGTTCGCCGGGTATGAGATTGTCGTCCGGTGGTTCATCTCTTTTCACCATGGCATAACGATGATGATTCCGATTGCGCAACGCGACTGGCGCCTGCTGGTCGCCGGGAGCGGCGGCCTTCTTCTGCTGGCCGCCGGCGTCACCTTGCACAGCCACTGGAGCGACTTTCTCCAGTGGTGCCTCGCCACGCAAATTACCCTGCATCGCTATCTGGTGATGTACCTTTTGCTGCTGAACAACCATCAGTACAGCGGCGGCGTCTGGCTGCTGGTGGGCGCATTTCTTTACGGCGTGCTGCACGCTATCGGACCGGGCCACGGTAAGTTTATCGTCACCACTTACCTGAGCACCAACCAGGAGAGCCTGACCGCGGCGCGGGTGGTGCCTTTTCTCGGCAGCCTGCTGCAGGGCGTGAGCGCCATCCTGTTTGTCTATATTCTCGCGGTGGGGCTGAATCTGGCCGCCGGCGATCTCAGCGCCAGCCGCTGGTACGTCGAGAAGATCAGCGCCCTGACCATCGCCGCCTTTGGGGTTTACGTTATCTGTCGCGCGCTGCAAAGCCTGCGGCCGGGTAAAACAAGGATACGCGCCCTGAGGCCGGCGCATCAGCATGATGCCGCGTGCGGCTGCGGGCACCACGGCGTGGGGCAGGACCTGCAGGGCGCCGACTGGAAGACACGTCTGGGCGTGGTGCTGGCTATCGGCGCCCGGCCCTGCAGCGGGGCGATTATGATCCTGCTGTTCGCCAACGCGCTGGGGATCGTCAGCTGGGGCATCGCCGCGGTGATGACCATGGCGCTGGGCACCGCGCTCTCGATCCTCGGTCTGTCGCTGGCGGTGCACTATGCCCGTCACCGTACCGTCAACCGGCTGACGGCGACCAGACGTCCGCGGCCCTGGCTGGTGCCGCTGGTGAAGATCCTCGGCGGGCTGGCGCTGATCCTCTTTGCCGCCGGGTTGTTTTTCACCGTGGTGCCGATCAGCGCTAACGGCGACTTTATCGCCGCGGGCTGTTAACGGCTTTCCAGAAGGCGCATCAATATCCGCAGCGCCTGATCCAGCTGCTGGCGCTCGCCATCGCTGAGCCCCGCCAGCAACTGCCGTTCATTATCGACATGGGTCTCCACCGCCTCATCGATGCGCTCACGTCCGGCGGGCGTCAGGGCGACCAGCATACTGCGGGCGTCTTCCGGATTGGGCAGGCGGGTAATAAACCCGCGTTTTTCCAGCGCCTTCAGGCGATGAGTCATGGTGCCGGAGGTGATCATCAGCGTGGAGAAGAGCTGGGTCGGCGAAAGAATGAACGGCGCCCCGGCGCGGCGCAGCGTCGCCAGCATGTCAAACTCCCAGCGCACCAGTTCGTGGCGCGTAAAAGCCACTTCCACCTGCGGCTCCAGCAGCATGGCGCACCGTTTCAGACGGCCAATCGGCCCCATTGGGCTGCAGTCGAGGTCCGGTCGCTCCCGTTGCCACTGGGCGAGAATCCGATCAACGGCGTCGATCGGCAGTGATTTGTCCATGAGTGCTCACTTGTCTTGATATCAAGATAATTGCGGGTACATACTTGAGGCACCAATTTAACTTGAAGTGAAGATAAAATCATGGCTTTTCTCTCGCGTAGTCTGATGCTCGACCTGCTGCTCACGGCGCTGGCGCCCGCTATCTGGGGGACGACCTACATCGTCACCTCCCAGTTTCTTCCCCCTGACCGGCCGTTTATTGCCGCACTGCTGAGGGTGTTGCCGGCAGGTATCGCCCTGCTGATCTGGAGCCGCCGCTTTCCGCAGCGCGGCGAATGGCTAAAGCTTATCGTTACCGGCATCTTAAATATTGGCGCGTTTCAGGCGCTGTTGTTTATCGCCGCCTATCGCTTACCCGGCGGGCTGGCGGCAGTGATTGGCGCGATCCAGCCGCTGCTGGTGATGCTTCTCGCCTGGTGCGTAGACCGGCAGCGCTCGCCCTGGCTGGCGGTATTCTCAGCCCTTGCCGGCATACTCGGTATGGCCATGCTGCTGCTGTCGCCGCGCACCGTCCTCGACCCGCTGGGCATCGGCGCGGCGTTTCTCGGGGCGATCAGTATGGCGCTGGGCACCTGGCTCTCCCGCCGCTGGGCGCTCTCCCTGCCGATCGTCGCGTTAACCGGCTGGCAGCTGGCGATCGGCGGGGTGGTGCTGGCGCCAGTGGCGCTGATCGTTGACCCCCCTTTGCATCAGGTGACTGCGCTGCAGGCGGCCGGCTATCTGTGGCTGTGCGTGGCGGGCGCCATGCTGGCCTATGGCCTGTGGTTCCGGGGGATTGGCCGCCTCTCGCCGGTGGCGGTATCGGCAATGAGCCTGCTGAGCCCGGTGACCGCCGTGGTGCTGGGGTGGATTTTCCTTGGACAAACGATCCAGGGGATGGCGCTGGTCGGGCTGATCGTGGTGCTGGCGAGCGTATTGTCTATTCAGCGCGCGCTGGCGCGCCAGGCGGCGGGGGCAAAAACGAAAAAAGCCCCATAACGGGGCTCGACATTGCTGTGTGCGGGGTAGGCGGCGGGAGCCAGACCAGCCGCCCGCAGGCGGCCTGTCCGGCAGCTCCCTCTGCAACCATTCGCTTATTTAGAGAGCTCGGCGGTCATATGGACCTGGTTGCCGGTGTACGCTTCGGTGATGTGGTAGGAAGCGCCTTGTTCTTTCGCAATGGTCGCGATTTTCGCTTCTGCGCTGTCCAGGGTATCTGCTGTTACGCTCACCGGATGAGCGAAGCTAGCGAAAGAGACCAGGGAGAGCATACCGGCAGCGGCGAGTAATTTTACGTTTTTCATGGTGTTTGTCCTTTTAACTTTTATGGTGGAAAGCGTGTTTGCTTTCGATGGACTTATAATAAGCCTGCTAACTATAACGCGCGTGGCAAAAAGTGCGATTTAGATCACATTTTTATGGCGGTTTGATGATGGGGAAATGAACCTTTCTTTATTTTTTAATTTAAAAACAACGCATTATAGATTTATTTCTGCAGGGGATATCACGCGGACTGCCTGTGCTCAGAGTGTGGAATGCGCCTCATTTACGCGGTTACCATTCATTGTGTGAATTGTTTGGGCGGTTTTTAACCGCCGTCATGGCGGATTCGGACGATTCGCAATAGCCCTCTGGCGGCCATTTCGGCATGCTGAGGCGGCCCTTTCTCTCGCGCCCTGGCGTCAGGCTTTCCGTGCTGTAAACAACCACCACCCCGTTTTCACCTATCAATAATTATTTATTAATAGCCATTAGGTATATGTTATATAACTTAATGAAACGTGAACAAATGTATATTTGTCGGCGAATAAATAGCATTCTTTGACGCCGATAGCACCAGCGAACTTATATTTTTTGGTTCGTTACCTGACGCCTTAAATATTGCGGCTCCCGGTCAGTCGAAGATTCTATTAGCAGTGGCATAAATCAGCATCGCCTGATGTTTCTGGTTCTATGCGAATTCACAGTGTGCTCATTGATTCGTAATTCACTCTGACAAGGAAATGGCAATGAAAAAGGTTCTTCTCTCTGCAGCAATGGCAACCGCGTTTTTTGGCATGACTGCTGCCCATGCAGCTGATACCAATGTTGGCGGCGGCCAGGTTAATTTCTTCGGTAAAGTTACCGATGTATCCTGTACTGTTTCTGTTAACGGCCAGGGCAGCGATGCGAACGTTTACCTGTCTCCGGTAACCCTGACTGAAGTTAAAGCGGCAGCAGCGGATACTTACCTGAAACCGAAATCTTTCACCATTGACGTCTCTAACTGCCAGGCGGCTGACGGCACCAAACAGGATGACGTAAGCAAACTGGGCGTAAACTGGACCGGCGGTAACCTGCTGGCTGGCGCAACCAGCAAACAACAGGGCTACCTGGCGAACACCGAAGCTTCCGGTGCTCAGAACATCCAGCTGGTGCTGTCTACTGACAACGCTACCGCGCTGACCAACAAAATCATCCCGGGTGACAGCACTCAGCCGAAAGCGAAAGGCGATGCTTCCGCTGTAGCCGATGGCGCGCGTTTCACCTACTACGTAGGCTACGCCACCAGCGCGCCGACCACTGTGACCACCGGTGTGGTAAACAGCTACGCGACTTACGAAATTACTTACCAGTAATTCCGTCAGAAAATAAAACTGCCCCGCGATGGGGCAGTTAATAACAATAATAAAGCGGCAATGTCCGCCGCTTGTATTTTTATTCTGAGGTCAGCATGAAGCGTATTGCCCTTTTTTTCTGTTTCATTTTTAGTTTTGCGGCCCATGCCAACAATATTATTGTTAACGGTACCCGCTTTATTTATCCAGGAAATGAAAAAGAAATAACGGTACAGCTTTCAAATAACGCCGACCGTCCGGCGCTGGCGCAGGCCTGGCTGGATAACGGCGATGCCGATGCCACACCGGATACCATTACCACCCCGTTTATTATCACCCCGCCGATTTCGCGCGTTGACGCCAAGAGCGGCCAGACGCTGCGTATTAAGCTCGGCAGCAGCGCCGGTCTGGCGAAAGATAAAGAGTCGCTGTGGTGGCTGAATCTGCTGGAAATTCCGCCGGTGGTGGCTGATCAGAAAAATGAAGGCCAGAACGTGCTGCAGCTGGCGATCCGTTCCCGCTTTAAATTTATTTACCGCCCTGCCGGGCTGGGCAACCGCGATGCGGCGGCCGAGAAGCTGACCCTGACCGCCAGCGGCAGCAGTCTCGCCATCAACAACCCGACGCCGTTCTACATTACCGTCAGCCGTATTTCCCGCGACGGCGGTAAAGCCCTGAACAGCAAAACCGTGATGCTGGCGCCGCAGTCCAGCCAGACGGTGGCGCTCTCCTCCGCCGTCAACCGCGGCGAAACCCTGACCGTTAACAACATTAATGACTATGGCGCCGATGTCGCAGTGAAAGTGGCCGTTAAATAAGGGAAAAGCTAATGAAGCAGAGGTCATTCTGCCCGGGAAGATTAAGCACCGCGATCGCCATCGCGCTGTGCTGCTTTCCGCCATTTTCCAGCGGACAGGAAAACCCGGGAACGGTATATCAATTTAACGACGGCTTTATTGTCGGCAGTCGCGAAAAGGTCGACCTGTCACGCTTCTCGACCAGCGCGATTACCGAAGGCACTTACTCCCTTGACGTCTACACCAACGACGAATGGAAAGGGCGCTACGATCTGCGCATCGCGCGCGACAAAGACGGTAACCTTGGGGTCTGCTACACCAAAGCGATGCTGACCCAGTACGGCATCGCGGCGGAAAAGCTCAATCCGCAGCTGAGCGAACAGGAAGGCTATTGCGGTAGCCTCAAATCCTGGCGCAACGAAGACAACGTCAAAGACAACCTGGTCCAGTCCTCCCTGCGGTTGAACATTTCAGTGCCGCAGATCTATGAAGATCAACGCCTGAAAAACTATGTCAGCCCGGAGTTCTGGGACAAAGGCATTACCGCGCTTAATCTTGGCTGGATGGCCAACGCCTGGAACAGCCACACCTCTTCGGTCGGCGGGTCGGATAACAGCAGCGCCTACCTTGGCGTCAACGCCGGTCTGTCGTGGGACGGCTGGCTGCTGAAGCATATCGGTAACCTGAACTGGCAGCAGCAGCAGGGTAAAGCGCACTGGAACAGCAACCAGACCTATCTCCAGCGGCCGATCCCGCAGATCAACTCCATCGTCAGCGGTGGGCAGATCTTTACCAATGGCGAATTTTTCGACACCATCGGTCTGCGTGGGGTCAACCTCGCCACTGATGACAATATGTTCCCGGACGGCATGCGCTCCTATGCCCCGGAAATTCGCGGCGTGGCGCAGAGCAACGCCCTCGTCACCGTGCGTCAGGGCAGCAACATTATCTATCAGACCACCGTTCCGCCGGGGCCGTTTACCCTGCAGGATGTCTATCCATCCGGTTATGGCAGCGATCTTGAAGTCTCGGTAAAAGAGGCGGATGGCTCGGTGGAAGTGTTCAGCGTGCCTTACGCCTCCGTTGCTCAGCTGCTGCGTCCGGGTATGACCCGCTACGCGCTCTCCGCCGGTAAAGTGGACGACAGCGGGCTACGCAACAAGCCGATGCTCTATCAGGCGACCTGGCAGCACGGGATCAATAACCTGCTGACCGGCTACACCGGGGTCACCGGCTTTGACGACTATCAGGCCTTCCTGGTGGGCACCGGGATGAACACCGGGATCGGCGCGCTCTCTTTTGACGTCACCCATTCGCGGCTGAAGAGCGATACCCATGATGACTCGGGGCAGAGCTATCGCGCCACCTTTAACCGCATGTTCACCGATACCCAGACCAGCATCGTGCTGGCGGCGTATCGCTACTCGACGAAAGGTTATTACAACCTCAACGATGCGCTGTACGCCGTCGATCAGGAAAAAAACAGCCGCAGCAACTATACGCTGTGGCGGCAAAAAAACGGCATGACCTTCACGGTGAACCAGAACCTGCCGGAAGGCTGGGGCGGGTTTTATCTCAGCGGTCGTATTTCCGATTACTGGAACCGCTCCGGGACCGAGAAGCAGTATCAGGTCAGCTACAACAATTCGTTTGGTCGTCTCTCCTGGTCGGCCAGCGCCCAGCGCGTCTATACCCCGGACAGCTCCGGCCATCGCCGCGACGATCGCATTTCACTCAACTTCAGCTACCCGCTGTGGTTTGGCGATAACCGCACCGCCAACCTGACGTCGAACACCTCGTTCAACAACTCGCGCTTTGCCAGCTCGCAGATTGGTATCAATGGCTCGCTGGACAGTGAAAACAACCTTAACTACGGCGTGTCGACCACCACCGCCACCGGCGGTCAGCACGATGTGGCGCTCAACGGCAGCTACCGTACGCCATGGACCACCCTCAACGGCAGCTATAGCCAGGGCGAAGGGTATCGTCAGAGCGGCATTGGCGCCAGCGGGACGATGATCGCCCACAGCGGCGGCGTGGTGCTCTCGCCGGAAAGCGGCTCGACGATGGCGCTGATTGAAGCCAAAGACGCGGCCGGCGCCATGCTCCCGGGATCGCCGGGCACCCGCGTGGACAGCAACGGTTACGCCATCCTGCCGTATCTGCGCCCGTACCGGATCAACGCCGTCGAGATCGACCCGAAAGGCAGCCATGACGACGTGGCCTTCGATCGCACCGTGGCGCAGGTTGTGCCGTGGGAAGGCAGCGTGGTTAAGGTGGCGTTCGGCACCACGGTGCAGAACAACCTCACCCTGCAGGCGCGCCAGGCGAACCATGAGCCTCTGCCGTTCGCGGCGAGTATTTTCTCCCCCGACGGCAAGGAGATCGGCGTCGTCGGTCAGGGCAGCATGATGTTCATCAGCGATGCGAACGCCAAACGCGCGATTGTGAAGTGGAGCGGCGGGCAGTGTTCGGTGGATCTGGGACAGCAAACAACAAAGGATAGCGTATGTCGCTGAGGAAATTACTGACGCTTTTTATCGTCTTAATGGCGCTGGGCACCACCTCGTCCTGGGCCGTCTGTACGCGTCTCTCTTCGCCAACGGTGATGCTGGACATGGTGGTGGGCAGGGTGGTGGTGCCCCCGGATCTGCCGGTGGGCTCGGTGATCCTCACCCGCGACTGGACGATGAGCGCCCCGGGCGGGGCGAGCTATCGCTGTACCTCCGGCACCAACCGCTTCGCGGCGAAGATCGTCTCGCCAGGGGCCACCGATCTTGGGAATAAAATTTATTCCACCAACGTGCCGGGGATTGGTATGCGTTTCAGCCGCGGCGGCGCGACGGTGAATATCGTCTATCCCGACGTCTATTCGTCCCGGGTGTATAACACCACCAACTATTCCCTTGAAGGGTCACGTTTTACGCTGGAGATTATCAAAACCGCGGCAACCACCGGCAGCGGCACCCTCGCGGCGGGAAAATA
Source organism: Klebsiella sp. C283 (assembly GCF_048822555.1). NCBI lineage: Bacteria > Pseudomonadati > Pseudomonadota > Gammaproteobacteria > Enterobacterales > Enterobacteriaceae > Klebsiella > Klebsiella sp. C283. The sequence goes on along the minus strand of NZ_JBMEZS010000005.1, from coordinate 355,647 downwards.
CACCTCCTATGACTGGGAGAGCGGCGGCAACCCGATCCTCGAAACCTATCTGAGCGCCAATGCGATCACCGTGGTCTCGCCCTCCTGTTCGGTACTGAGCGGGAAAAATATGAATGTTGATGTGGGCGCCATCAGACGCACTGACCTGAAAGGGGTGGGCACCACCGCGGGCGGGAAGGATTTTAATATCGATCTGCAGTGCAGCGGCGGCCTGAGTGAAACGGGATATGCCAACATCAGCACCTCTTTTTCCGGCACCCTGGCGACCAGCACCACCGCCACCATGGGCGCCTTGCTGAATGAAAAGGCCGGCAGCGGGATGGCGAAAGGCGTCGGCATCCAGGTGCTGAAGGATGGATCCCCGCTGCAGTTTAATAAGAAATATACCGTTGGCCGCTTGAATAATCAGGAGACTCGCTACATCACCATCCCGCTGCACGCGCGCTTTTATCAGTATGGCCCGACGACCAGCACCGGCGAGGTGGAGTCGCATATGATCTTTAACCTGACGTACGATTAATACGGGAGGGGGAATGAAGGGATTGCCGAAACATACTATCGCGTGGCTGCTGCTCTGCGGCAGCCTCGCCGCCCCCTCGGCGTGGGGTTTCGAGACCAATTATGATCGCGGACGGGTCGATTTTGCCGGGCGGGTGACGGATATTTCCTGCAGCGTCGCGCTCAATGGCGGCCAGCATGCCGGCAGCGGCAACGTCTGGCTGGCGCCGGTCAGCCTGGCGGAAGTGCACGTTCGCGGGGCCGGCGCGTTTATGAAGCCGCAGCCTTTTACCCTGGCGCTGTCAAACTGCCAGCTGCGTCATGACGGCGGCGCCGCCTCGCAGGACGAGGTGCGGCGGGTCAGCGTTCGCTGGGTCGACGGTTTTTTACTGACGGCGGTCGGCAATGAGAACGCGGGCTATCTGGCCAATACCTTGCCAGACGGAGCGCAGAATATTTATCTGGCGCTGTCGACCAATGATAATAATACGCTGGATAAGAGTAATAAAATTGTCCCTGCGGACCCGCAGCAAAATCAGGTGCATTTGCAGGAAAGCGCGGTCAGCGGCGGTCTGTTCACCTATTATGTGGGCTACGTTTCGCCGACGCCGAAAAGCGCCACCAGCGGGCCAATTACCAGCTGGGCAACGTGGGAATTAGTTTATAATTAAGCGAGACGAAAAAGCCGGGCAAGCCCGGCTTTTTTATATGACAATATCGTCGGCAACCAGCTGTTCAATGCTGACTTCCTGCCAGTAATGCCCCTGAATAGCAAACCACTCCATACCCTGCAGCCATTTTTTATGGGCTTCGCTTTCCACGCCTTCAATAATCACGTTGTGATGATTGCGGGATAAAAAGGTGACCAGCGCATCCATCAGCTGACGGCCGGACTCTTTGCGCATCAGATGCCAGAAAAAATCTTTATCAATTTTGACATAGTCAAAATGATAACCGCTGATGGCGTTTATCCCCGCGTAGCCAGAGCCGAAGTCGTCGAGCCACAGCGAGGTATCCTGCGGGCTTTGCCAGGCGGCGAGGGAATTATTCAGAAGTTTCTCGGCGTTTTCGGTCACTTCAAAATGGACGCAGGTCAGGGCGGCAATTTTCTCTTTTATTTCCTTCTGGCGTAGCAGATTCAGGATATGGTCATCGACGTTAATGGTGGCGGAAATATGGTTACGTAAAAACCATGCTTTATGCTGTTCAATCAACGCCAGTTGCTCGAGAAAAATACGTTCACGAACCGCCGCGGTGGCATGGCGGAAAAAATATTCTGGCGAAACGGGAAGATTATCGAAGCGGCTTAAGCATTCAACTGCGACTAAGGTACCTTGTGGGGAAAACATTTTCTGAAAGACGTAGCGTACAGCGATATCATTACGAGATAAAATGTTGTCTTCGAATATTTTAGTGTTCATTATCCCTCTTCACGAGGTTAGTCAGACAATAAGCAGAGGAGAGTCTAATTATAGGCTACCTGATGGTTAATGGGAATGGCAGGAAATGTAAATCAACAGCGAATAAGTACGCTTTATCCGCTATTGATTTACCGCTGTAAAATTTAACATTGATGAAGGGCGGCAATACGCTGGTTCATCGTGCGGGAATTATCAATGCCCAGCTTTTGCATGATATGGATACGATGGCTGTGGACCGTTTTATGGGCAATGCCGAGCAGGGCGGCAATACGCTTATTATTATTGTTGGCAATCAGCAGCTCGAGGATCTGGCACTCCCGCGGCGACAGCTGTTTGCGCAATCGTCGCGGCGGCGGTTCGCTGGCGCCCTTCGCGCGCTGGATAATGGAAGTAAACATAGATAGCGGTGAGTTTTCGCTAATAATCATGGCATTATCGACAGTTATCAACTCTCGGCATAGCCCGGCAATGTCGCTTTTTACCATCAGCACCGGCTGCTGGCAGCGCTGCAGGGAAAGGCGGAGCGCATTCAGCAGATCAAGGATTCTGATGGCAGAAATATCCTTATTAATTAAATTGAAAATAACCGTTTGGGCCACAGGCAGATGTTTTCTCTGGATAACATCGTCATAGCCAAAACGGGTGGCATTTTCATGACTATCAATAAGGTAGTGATAGATTGAGTGACCAATGAGATTATCATTGGTGTACAGCAATATACTTTCCAAGGGTATCAGATTCTCTTTTTGCGCTTGGCTTCTAAGATCAGGTCCAGCAGAATCTTCTCTATTCTGCGCTGGTCGTCGAGATGACGGAACTTAAACTGGCAGGATATCTGATAGTAGCTTTCGTTCTCTTCATTGGGGTTGTCGAGGGTGATAATAATGACATTTTTTACCACCAGGTCGATGGTGATCTCGCCATATTCCGCCAGCATCAGTACGGCATTTTTCAGCAATGCGTTATGACTGAGAAATTTCAGGTTCGGCGTTTTGGTCATCAGCGCGCAACCGCCGTCCGAAATGTCTTTGATGTCGAAAAGATAGTTTTCGCCATTTTTATGGCGCCCGCGGCAATAAAAGTCATGCTCGTGGCGTAAACGAAAGCGGGGATCGCGGCGACGCTGCACGACCTGCAGGCATTCAGGCAAGGAAAAGGCGTAGCGGATACCTTTATCGACACCGCTATTGTCATGTTTTGTCAGGGCTGCATTAAACTCTATTTTCCCTGAATCGCTATGCAGTAGAAAACGAATTTTATGACCCGTTGGGATTTTGCGATGGGTCTGAATATGGAACTCGGCAAAGTCCACGCGCGTCAGTTGGGTTATGATACTGGTGTTGTTAAAAAATATTTCAATTTCAGTACGTTTGCGCAACTCCTCTCTGAAAATAGCAATAATTTCATACTTACTGGTCTTTATCGTTCCCTCTGTCATAGGCTTCCCTTGTAAATAGTTGTCGTGAGGCGTTTGATTTTTCTTATAGCAATAGCAACATTCTGATTGGGTTAATCAGATGTTTTTATGAGCGTTTGATGTTATTGACTATCTTTGCAGCCAGATTGATATGTATAAACTTGGAATTCGATATTGTGTTTCCTGTAATCAAGAGTTTCAAATTTTGGTCATGACAAAAACGACAACGGCCTCCAAGCTGGAGACCGGTCGAAGGAAAAAAACTTAAGTTTAATTAACGGGGATAATGAGAAAACGATCGTCGATCATGCCCCATTTGTAGGATCTATAGTGCCAGCAGTATTGAGGTTTTTCCAGGCAAATATTGAGGAGGGAAGTCGTTCCCTCCATTTGGCCTGAGGGGTCAGGGATGCGTGCGATTGGCGATATTATCCAGGATGCGTAGCGCATCCGCTGGCAGAACCAGTCCGGCGGCGGCAATATTTTCCGCCAGGTGCGTGCGGGATGAGGTGCCGGGGATCAGCAGAATATTGGGCGCGCGCTGGAGTAGCCAGGCGAGGGCGACCTGCATCGGCGTCGCCTCAAGCGAGGCCGCGACCTCGTTCAGCTCCTGCGCCTGCAGCGGGGTAAAACCGCCCAGCGGGAAGAAGGGGACCCAGGCGATGTGCTGGGCGGCCAGCGCATCCACCAGCGCGTCGTCGGCGCGATGGGCAATGTTATAGAGGTTTTGCACGCAGACGATAGGCGTCATTTTCTGCGCATCCGCCACCTGCTTTGCCGTCACGTTGCTAAGGCCAATATGGCGGATCAACCCTCGCTCCTTCAGCTCCAGCAGGGTGGCGAGCGGCGCCTCCAGCGACCCCTCCACCGGGCCGTGGGGGCTCAGCATACTGCGCAGGTTCACCACCTCCAGCACGTCGAGCCCCAGGTGACGCAAATTGTCCTCGACGGCCTGGGTCAGTTCAGCAGGCGACATGGCCGGCAGCCAGTTGCCTTTTTCGTCACGGCGGGCGCTGACCTTGGTGACAATGCACAGATCGTCGGGGTAGGGGTGAAGCGCTTTGCGGATCAGCTGATTGGTCACATGGGGGCCATAGAAATCCGAAGTATCGATATGGTTTACCCCAGCTTCGACGGCGGCCTGCAGCACGCGCACCGCTTCTTCAGGATCTTTCGGCGGGCCGAAGACGCCGGGGCCGGCCAGCTGCATGGCCCCGTAACCCAACCGATAGACCTGGCGATCGCCGAGCGTGCCGCGACCGGATAAGGTGACACTGGACATAGGAACTCTCCTCACGGTGGCTAAGCCGTAAGTGTAATGCGCTCACAAGGAAGGGAAGGGCGAGAATGTTGTCAGAATGTGCGACAGCGGCTCAGGCAAGCCGCTGTCGCCGGAGGCGGATTAGCCGAAGAACATCACGGAGACGCAGAGCAGGCCGACCACCAGAGTGATGGCGTTCCCCACCGAGCGATACGGCTTCAGCGCCGGGATAAGCCAGGTTGACAGCGTGGGCATGATAAACAGGATCATGGCGATAAGCGGTCCGCTGATGGCGTAGATCATCGAGATCGCATTCGGGTTGATAAAGCACACCGCAAAGGTGAAGGCGGAGACCAGCATGATCGACATCGCGCGGTTGAAGGCGCGGCTCTTGCGCACGCCCATCAGGCCCAGCGAGCTTTTGACGATTTCGCTGGCGCCTTCAATGACCCCGAAGTAGGTGCCGAGAAAGGATTTCGACATGGCGACCACGGCGACGATAATGCCGGTCACCGCCAGCCAGCCCGGCGCGCCCGGCACCATCGACAGGGCGGAGAGGATAGTCACCCCCTGATCGCGGGCGGTCTCAATATAGGTCGCCGGGATAGCCAGCAGGCAGCTGAAGACGAAAAACAGCACGCTGGCGCAGATGATGGTGTAGGCCACCTTCATGATTTTTTTGCATTTACCCATGGCCAGGTCGCCGTGTTTCTCCTGCTGGTCGATAGCAAAAGTCGAGATGATCGGCGTATGGCTAAAAGCGAAAACCATCACGGGTATGGAGATCCAGACCTGGTGGAGCGTCTGCGAGCTGAACTGCATCTGGCTGGTGAGATGTTCCGGATGCCAGTCGCGGATTAAATAGAGGGAGAGAAACAGAAAGCAGGCGATGAGCGGGAAGACCAGAAAGCCCATCACCTTGATGGTGATCTGCCGGCCCATGAGAAAGATCAGGTTAAGGACCAGCACCACGCCAAGACTCAGCAGCGCGCGTAGCGCAGGCGTCATCGGCGTGTGATGCGCCACCTGCTCGGCCAGCGAGTTGGTGATGGCCACGGCGTAGATCAGCACGACCACAAAGAAGGCGAGGAAATAGAGGCCGGTGATCAGGTTGCCAATTTTCTTACCATAGTAGTGATTGACTGCGCCGGTGATCCCGGTTCCCGGCGCGATATTGGCCGAGAGAATAAACTGGCTCAGCGCTTTGTGAGGCCAGTAGGTGAGCGGCCAGGCGACCAGCGCGGTGATGAAAAGGACGATGGCGCCAGCCGAACCCAGCTGGATCGGTAGAAATAGCGTCCCAGCGCCTACTGCAGTGCCATATAAGGCAAAACTCCATAGAGTTTCTTCTTTAGACCAAATTTTAGACATTATGCGACTTTATCAACCGTCAAACCAAAAAAAAGGAGTGCAATTTACCATATTTATGGTTCATCTGTTGCGATAGTTTTTGGTGATAAAGTCGCGGCGGATCGCGAAGGATCCGCCGCGGGGCTAGCCGCGTGCCGTCTGGCGCGGGCGGCGGTGACGGATCACGCGCTCGCGCAGGGTGTCCCAGACCCAGTTAAACGCCATGGTGTAGGGCAGGAAGAAGAGCATGAAGCCGATCTCCAGCATAAACGCCTGCAGCAGCGATACCCCCAGCACGATAGCCACCATGGTGACGCCGATGATAACAAAGCCGGTCTCGAAGCCGATCGCGTGCAGCGCCCGCACTTTCAGCCGGCGGGGGACGCGGGAGACCGGCCACAGGCGATCGAAAGCCGCGTTATAAATGATGTTCCATACCATCGCCAGGGTGGCGAGCAGAATGCTCAGCCCGCCCATCTCCACCACCGAACGCTGCATCAGCCAGGCGGCGGTGGGGGCGAGGATCAGCGTCGCCAGTCCTTCGAAGGTGATGGCGTGGATAACGCGTTCGGTGAGCGTCTTGCGCTGATGCGGGGTCTGTTGCATGGCGAGCTACCTCCAGTTTTAGCCTGAACAGGAAATTACCCGGCAGTTTATGGAAAAATATGATAAACAAAAGATAGAAACCATCGATAAAGTAGATACATCATGCGTTATTCACCGGAAGCGTTAACCGCCTTTGTCGAGGCCGTTGACAGCGGGTCGTTCTCCGCCGCCGCCCGTCGCCTGCGGAAAAGCCAGTCGACGATCAGTACCGCTATCGCCAACCTGGAGGCTGACCTCGGGGTGACCCTCTTCGATCGGGCAACGCGGCAGCCGACGCTGACGCCGCAGGGGGAGCAGGTGCTGAGCTATGTCAAAGCGATCCTCGCCGCCAGCGAGCGGCTGGATGAGCTGGCGGTGTCGCTGTCCGGCGAGACGGAGCCGCGATTGACCTTTGTGCTCTCGGACACCCTGCACCCGGACGTGCTGGAAGATCTGCTGGTGCAGTTTGACCGCCGCTTCCCTCATACCGAGTTTGAGTGTTTGATTGGCGAAGATGAGGACGTGATCGATCTCCTGCAAAAATCCCGCGCCCAGGTGGGATTGATTGAGGCGAGAGAGCGCTACCCGACCGATATCGGCAGCACCCGCCTGCCGCTGCAGACGGCGATGGGCATTTACGTGGCGCATGACCATCCGCTGGCGGCGCAGGGCAAGGTTGTCTGGGATGAGCTGCGCAGCTGGCGCGAGCTGCGTTTGAGCACCTTTCTGGCCAGCGCCACGGAGCCTGCCGCCGGGCAGGTCTGGTCGGCGCCAAACTACCTGCTGCTGCTCAGCATGGCGGTGCAGGGCTTCGGCTGGTGCATTCTGCCCTGCGCCCTGGTGGCGGAGTTTGCGCCGCAGGGCGGGCTGGTGGCGCTCGATATCCCCGGCTGGCCGCGGGCGATTTCGGTGGATCTGCTGTGGAATAAGAAAGCGCCGCCCGGGGCGGCGGGCAGCTGGCTGCGTCAGCATCTGCAGCGGCGTGAACGTTAACGAATGGCTAATTCTTTGTGATTGGCCTCACTTTTTTTAAACAATTACAAAGTTTTTTGATAACAATTATCTAGTATATCGCTGTTTCTTTGCGCAAAAGCACGGGCAGGGGTAGAGGATGAAGGATGTCGTGATCGTCGGGGCGCTACGAACGCCGATTGGCTGCTTTCAGGGCGCGCTATCGCGCCATTCAGCCGTTGAGCTGGGTAGCGTGGTGGTGAAGGCGCTGGTGGAGAAGACGGGAATCGATCCGCAGAGCGTGGATGAGGTGATCCTCGGCCAGGTGCTGACCGCGGGAACCGGGCAAAACCCGGCCCGTCAGTCCGCTATTCGCGGCGGGTTGCCCAACACGGTATCGGCTATCACCATTAACGACGTCTGCGGTTCCGGCCTGAAAGCCCTGCACCTCGCCACCCAGGCCATCCAGTGCGGGGAGGCGGACGTGGTGATCGCCGGCGGCCAGGAGAACATGAGCCGCGCTCCGCATGTCCTCACCGACAGCCGCACCGGCGCCCAGCTGGGCAACAGCCAGCTGATTGACAGTCTGGTCCATGACGGCCTGTGGGACGCCTTCAACGATTATCATATGGGCGTCACGGCGGAAAACCTCGCCCGGGAATACGGCATCAGCCGCGAACTGCAGGACGCCTGGGCGCTCAGCTCGCAGCATAAGGCGCGCAAGGCGATTGATTCCGGACGCTTTCGCGATGAGATTGTCCCGGTCGTTACCGAGCATAACGGCGCGCCGCGCACCGTAGATACCGATGAACAACCGCGGGTGGATGCCAGCGCGGAAGGGTTGGCCAGCCTGCAGCCTGCCTTCGATCGTCTCGGATCGGTGACCGCCGGCAACGCTTCCAGCATCAATGACGGCGCGGCGGCGGTGATGATGATGAGCGAGGCGAAAGCCGAGGAGCTGGGGCTGCCGATCCTCGCGCGGATCCGCGCTTTCGCCAGCGTCGGCGTCGATCCGGCGCTGATGGGCATCGCCCCGGTGCACGCCACCCGCCGCTGTCTGGAACGGGCCGGCTGGCGGCTGGACGACGTCGATCTGATCGAAGCCAATGAGGCCTTTGCCGCTCAGGCTATCTCCGTTGGCCGGGTACTGGAGTGGGATGAGCGACGGGTCAACGTCAACGGCGGCGCGATCGCCCTCGGCCACCCGATCGGCGCCTCCGGCTGCCGGATTCTGGTGTCGCTGGTGCATGAAATGATCAAGCGCGATGCGCGTAAAGGGCTGGCGACGCTGTGCATCGGCGGCGGTCAGGGCGTGGCGCTGGCGGTAGAGCGCGCGTAGCGCTGAATGTCGATTTCCATGGCCTCCTGCGGGAGGCCTTTTTTATGCGCCGCGCTTTGCCGACCCTCCTCTTTTTTGCCGTATTTCCCTTCTCCCCATCGTCAATTTATTGAGCTCCGTCACGTCTTGTTGTGCCACCTTTTTTGAAACAAATAACTACGATCCTGGTCACTAAAACTGAGGTGCTTAAAAAATAAAATAACGTTTCATAAAAACGAAATGTCATTTTATTTATTATAAGGGGTACCCTATGTTAAAACGATCTCTGGTTCTGGCCGCCCTCTGCGGTATGTCTTTTGCGGCAACTGCGGTCACGATAGATTTACGTCATGAATTTATTGATGGCGGCAAGAGCGATAAAAGCAATGCCGACCGCGTCTCGGTATCCCACCGCTTCGCCAACGGGCTAGGCTTTACCGTGGAGGCCAAATGGCGTTCAGGCGGCGACAACGGTTCGCAACCCTATTCGGACGTGGTGGGCAACGGCCATGAAGACACCATCAGCTGGCGCTGGAAAGCGACGTCGAACCTTTTCCTCACCCCCGGGTTTACCATAGAGAGCAACGACAGCCGCTCCATTTACAAGCCGCATCTGCACGTACAGTACAGTTTCGACAATGGCTTCTATGTCGCCGCTCGCTATCGCTATGAGTACACCCGCTATCCGAACGATGCCGGTAAAGATGATGACAAGGTGAATCGCGGCGACGCGTGGGCCGGGTTTGCCCTCGGCGACTGGCGCACCGAGCTGAACTATGTCTATGCCCGCAGTTCGGAAGGGGTGAACCGCAACGACAACAAACCCTACTCACAGGAATATAACGTGAAGGTAGCCTATAAGCTGGATAACAACTGGTCGCCGTATGGTGAAATCGGCAACGTCGGCGTGAATGACCGCAGCGATCGCCAGACCCGTTTCCGCGTCGGGGTGGCCTACTCGTTCTGATTTCCGCCAGACCCTCATCGTCTCTCTTCCCCGGCGCCGTCAGCCGGGGTTTTTTATGCGCCAAAGCGAGGGAACAAAAAAAGCCCTCCGCGAAGGAGGGCAAGGCCAGTTACAGAAAAACGTTCGCCGGGCTCAGGCGCTCAGCATCGGCGGATGGTCAGGTAATTTCGCGATATAGATGGCCGGCTTGCCGTCTTTATCGGAGCTGAACAGAATGGCGCTGTCATCCGGCGTAAACGAGGGGTGCGGGTGAGTCACCTGGCGGCTGTTGGCCACTGTCGCCCACGAGGTATCATGGCGCGCGACGCGGAAGTAGCGCTTCTCCGCTACGTTAAAGACGTAGAGATAAGGATCGTTATCAATGGAGTAGCCGCCGGTATCTTTGACATCGACCGGCGTGCCCGATCCATCGCCCACCAGCAGCGTGCCGTCGAAATTGCTCATCAGATGCGAGCAGGCGGGCATCGTCATCAGGGCCTCGTTGACGCCGCTTTCCGGATCAAAGCGATAGATCGTCCGCCCCTGCTGGCCTTTCAGATAGGAGACGTAGATCAGCGCTGAACCGTCCGGTACCCAGAATTCATGGGTGCAGCTTTCGCCCGGGGCATGCGCTTTGACTTTACGCACGTTGCTGCCATCTTCATTGACCAGCCACATGCGGGCGTCAACCAGATCGTGCGGCCCTTCATGGCAGAAGGCGACGGTATGGTCGTCGAAGGGACGATAGATCGGATGTCCCAGCCAGATTTTTTCCTCATGGATCACCTGGCTCTCACCGCTGCGCAGGTCGACGCGCAGCAGGCGGCAGTGCGGTCCTTTGTGGAAGAAGTCATGAAAAATCTGCCAGTCGTTGAGCGGCGTCCAGTCGCTTTTCGCAATCTCAATGCCTACCAGTTTGCTGCAATCGCTGTTCGCCACCCAGGTGCCATAGCCGACCCACTCCTCGCTGACGCGGTAAACTTCACGCTCGGCGAGGGTGGTGAGGTTCACCTCCAGCAGGGTACGGTCATTTTTCACGTAATAGAGCGACTTATCGTCCGGGGAGAGGAAGCCGCCGAAGGTGTTATCCCCGGCGCCTTCCGTCAGCTGGACGGCTTCGGCGCTGGCGATATTCAGCAGATAGTAGTTCCAGTGGCCGTCAAACTCGCCGGCGAACAGTAAATGGCTGCCATCGTTAAAAAAGCACTTCTGATAGAAGTAGTTGCGATGACAGGTGACCTCCGGGGGGGTTAAGCGGGTGACTTCCGCCCCGGTATCCGGATCGCGGCTGACGTGATAGTTCAGTTTGACCCGCATGCCTTTAGCCATGTAGTGCTCCTTTCTTTCCTGCGATGCCGCTGAACCAGAGGCGTGTCGCTGAGTGATTTGTTTTAAAAGATGGGTGTTAATTTATCAAAACAATGTTTCATTATTTGTGATGTCTCACGCAGTTCAGCGCAATTCTCGCATCTTCCACGGCCTGCTGGCCTCACTTCGACCGTCTCTCCAGACAACCGGTTGAATCACCATCCTTTTAAAATCGCTTCCTGTTCGGCGCGCGTTGCCGCATCCGTTCGCTTTTTCTTTTTTTGTAATCGGCGTCATAAAAAATGAAACGATGTTTTAAATATCATTGAAAATGACAGGGGGTGGGGCTAAGATGGCACCCATTAGTAAAACGGAACTCTGTTTTATTTTTATGATGGGCTATGCCCGTGAGTTCGCCCTACGCTCAGTCGCGCCGCCGGCGCGAGCCGGGCCGAGAGAACCTTGCCTGCATACTGCAGGCTCTGAACGACTAAGGAACACATTATGATTCTTGATGCATTCTCCCTGCAGGGAAAAGTGGCCGTCGTGAGCGGATGCGATACCGGTTTAGGTCAGGGGATGGCCCTCGGGCTGGCGGAAGCGGGCTGCGATATTGTCGGTATCAATATTGTCGAGCCGGTGGAAACCATCGAGAGGGTGACGGCGCTGGGACGCCGCTTTCTCAGCCTGACCGCCGACCTGCGCCAGATCGACGGTATCCCTCAGCTGCTGGAGCGGGCGGTGGCGGAGTTTGGCCATATTGATATTCTGGTCAACAATGCCGGCCTCATCCGCCGCGAGGACGCGCTGGCGTTCAGCGAAAAGGACTGGGACGACGTCATGAACCTCAACATCAAGAGCGTATTTTTCATGTCCCAGGCGGCGGCGAAGCACTTTATCGCCCAGGGCAGCGGCGGGAAGATCATTAACATCGCCTCGATGCTGTCGTTCCAGGGCGGGATCCGTGTGCCGTCGTATACCGCGTCCAAAAGCGCGGTGATGGGCGTCACCCGCCTGCTGGCCAACGAGTGGGCTAAACACCATATCAATGTCAACGCCATCGCCCCGGGGTATATGGCGACCAATAACACCCAGCAGCTGCGCGCTGACGAGCAGCGCAGTAGCGAAATCCTCGACCGCATTCCCGCCGGGCGCTGGGGACTGCCGTCCGACCTGATGGGGCCGGTGGTCTTCCTCGCTTCCCCAGCCTCCGATTACATCAATGGCTACACGGTGGCGGTGGACGGCGGCTGGCTGGCGCGCTAACCGTCGGCGACGGCCGGCGCGACACTCATCGCCCCGGCCGTCTGAGCAATTATTGTCCATACCGTAAAATGAGGATCGTCCATATTCCAGAGTGCAGAATGAATGTTACCGCCCTGTATGGACAGGGTTATTAACTAGGCGAAACGAATTTTTTGTTACTTTGAAAGTTTAATGTCCATCACAAAACCCATCTTGCCAGCAAAATAGTCCATATCTTTGGCGTATCCAGCCTGACAAACTCCTCCGCCAGTCACGTACTTTCGTCCTATGTCTTTCTCTGTGTGGCAGGAATAAAAATGACTTCAATCAGTAACGACTCTGCATTAACGCCGCGGGCGCAACGTGACACCCGGCGGATGAACTGGTTTGTTTCTATCGCCGCGGCGGTGGCGGGGTTGCTCTTTGGCCTGGATATCGGCGTGATATCCGGGGCGCTGCCCTTTATAACCGACCACTTCACCTTATCCAGCCAGCTTCAGGAGTGGGTGGTCAGCAGCATGATGCTGGGGGCGGCGATAGGCGCGCTGTTTAACGGCTGGCTGTCGTTCCGCCTTGGCCGCAAATACAGCCTGATGGCGGGGGCCGTGCTTTTTGTCGCCGGCTCTATCGGCTCCGCTTTTGCCGCCAGCGTGGAAGTGCTGCTGGTGGCCCGCGTGGTGTTGGGGGTGGCCGTTGGGATCGCCTCTTATACCGCGCCGCTGTACCTCTCCGAAATGGCCAGCGAGAACGTGCGCGGAAAAATGATCAGTATGTATCAGCTGATGGTGACCCTCGGCATTGTGCTGGCGTTTCTTTCCGATACCGCCTTTAGCTACAGCGGTAACTGGCGCGCCATGCTGGGCGTGCTGGCGCTGCCGGCGGTGATCCTGATCGTTCTGGTCGTCTTTCTGCCGAACAGCCCTCGCTGGCTGGCGGAGAAAGGGCGCCATATCGAAGCGGAAGAGGTGCTGCGGATGCTGCGCGATACCTCGGAGAAGGCGCGCGATGAGCTTAACGAGATCCGCGAAAGCCTGAAGCTGAAGCAGGGCGGTTGGGCGTTGTTCAAGGTCAATCGTAACGTGCGCCGGGCGGTGTTCCTTGGCATGCTGCTGCAGGCGATGCAGCAGTTCACCGGCATGAACATCATCATGTACTACGCCCCGCGTATTTTCAAAATGGCGGGCTTTACCACTACCGAACAGCAGATGATCGCCACCCTGGTGGTGGGCCTGACCTTTATGTTTGCCACCTTTATCGCGGTGTTCACGGTGGATAAAGCGGGCCGCAAGCCGGCGCTGAAAATCGGTTTCAGCGTGATGGCGCTGGGCACCCTGGTGCTCGGCTACTGCCTGATGCAGTTCGACAATGGCACCGCCTCCAGCGGCCTCTCCTGGCTTTCCGTCGGCATGACCATGATGTGTATTGCCGGGTATGCGATGAGCGCGGCGCCGGTGGTGTGGATCCTCTGCTCTGAGATCCAGCCGCTGAAATGCCGCGACTTCGGTATCACCTGCTCCACCACCACCAACTGGGTGTCGAACATGATCATCGGCGCCACCTTCCTGACGCTGCTTGACGCGATCGGCGCCGCTGGGACCTTCTGGCTCTACACGGTGCTCAACGTGGCCTTTATCGGCGTCACCTTCTGGCTGATCCCGGAGACCAAAAATGTCACCCTCGAGCACATTGAGCGCAACCTGATGGCGGGCGAGAAGCTGCGCAACATCGGTAACCGTTAATGTGAGGCGCGCGGCAGCCACGGGCTGGCGACCTTGCGCGTCTCCCGATGGTTGTCGCCGTGAATGATATGCAGGGCGCTCAGGCGCCCGATGTCGTAGTGCGGCAGCTGCACCGTGGAGAGGGGCGGCAGAAACAGATCGCCAATGCCCACCATATTGTCGTATCCCACCACCGCCACGTCCTGTAGAATGCGTAACCCCTGGCCCAGCAGCGTCTGATAGACCATAAAGGCGATGCGATCGTTGCCGCAAATCACCGAGTCAAAGCCGGGTTTACCCTCGCGGATATGCGCCATCACCACCCCCGGAATATCGTGGTAATGCTCATCGCCCTGGGCCATATACGAGTGGGTCAGGCTGTCCGGTTCGATGCCCGCCTCCCGGCAGGCGCGCTCCAGCCCCTGACGGCGGCGGATTGTCGCCAGCTGGCTGGCGGGTAAGTGCAGGCACAGCGGACGACGATAGCCCGCGGCAAGCAGGGCTTTTACCGCGTCGTACTGACCCTGTTCATCGTCCGGGATATAGCTGGCCACCGGCTGGCTGAGGCTTTCGCAGTTGGCCAGCACGCAGGGTAGGGTCAGCAGTTTGTCCGGCAGCGGCACCTGGCGCAGGCCCATGGTGGTAAAGATAATGCCGTCCGGACGGTGGGAGAGGAGCAGGTCGACCACCGCTTCCGGCCGATCGTCGGAAAACATGTTGACCACAAAGCTGTTCCAGCCGTGGGCGCGGGCGGTCTCTTCGATCGAGAGGGTGATCTCCACCGAGAAGGGGGTGGTGACGGTATCCAGCGCCAGCACGCCGATGGTGCTGGGGGTGGCCCGCGCCCCGCGGATCTTTTTCGCCGACAGGTCGGGGACATAGTTGGTTTCGGCGATGGCGGCCTGCACGCGGGCCAGCGTCTCCGGCTTGAGCCGCTCCGGGGTGTTCAGCGCCCGAGAGACGGTCATCAGAGATACATTCGCCAGTTTTGCTACATCTTTCAGGGACGCCATTTTTTCCTCCGCCATAGCTGCAGAGTACAGGCTATACAACTAAGTCGCTGATGTAAAAGCGTGAAACGATTTTATGCTAGCCTCGTCCTCCACGCTGCCGCGGTTAATATTTGATCGCGATCGCATCTTCATTATGTTAACGTTAACTTTTGTGATTAACATCATGTATCGCAGCGAATCCCCCTGCGCTTTGTTTTTTGTTAACGTTACCATAATTGCATTCCTCTAACACGAGAATGTCATGATGAAAGCGCATCACTCACACAGCTACCCGTTGCTCAGTGCCTTACTGTTTTTCTTTTTCGTGACCTGGTCGTCATCCGGCTCCTTGCTTTCCATCTGGCTGCACCAGGAGGTCGGGCTGAAGGCCGGCGATACCGGTATCATCTACGCCGTTCTGTCGGTTTCCGCGCTGTTTGCGCAAGTTTGCTATGGCTTTATCCAGGATAAGCTGGGGCTGCGCAAACATCTGCTCTGGTATATCACCGCGCTGCTGATCCTCTCTGGTCCGGCGTATCTGCTGTTCGGCCATCTGCTGAAAATTAACGTCCTGCTGGGCAGCATCTTCGGCGGGATCTACATCGGCTTGACCTTTAACGGCGGCATTGGCGTGCTGGAATCCTATACCGAGCGCGTGGCGCGCCAGAGCCAGTTTGAATTCGGCAGGGCGCGGATGTGGGGCTCGCTGGGCTGGGCGGTGGCCACCTTCTTCGCCGGTCTGCTGTTTAACATCAATCCGCAGCTTAACTTCCTCGTCGCCAGCTGTTCCGGACTGGTGTTTTTTATCCTGCTGGCGCGGCTGCGCGTCTCCTCGGCGCCGCATGCGATGCAGGAGGCGGTTTCGGGCGGCAAGGTGACCCTGGAAGATGCGCTGCGCCTGCTGACGCTGCCGCGCTTCTGGGCGCTGGTCTTCTTCGTCATCGGCACCTGCATCTACGGCGTCTATGACCAGCAGTTCCCGGTCTATTTCTCATCGCAGTTCGCGACCCTGCAGGAAGGCAATGAGATGTATGGCTACCTCAACTCCTTCCAGGTGTTCCTCGAGGCGGCCGGCATGTTCTGCGCGCCGTGGCTGGTGAACCGCATCGGCGCCAAAAATGGTCTGATTTTCGCCGGCATGGTGATGGCGATGCGCATGGTGGCCTCCGGCCTGGTGGAGGGGCCGCTGCTGATCTCCATCACTAAACTGCTGCACGCGGTGGAGCTGCCGATACTGCTGGTGGCTATCTTTAAGTACAACAGCATCAACTTCGATAAACGCCTCTCCTCCACCCTCTATCTGGTGGGTTTCGCTTGCACCAGCTCGATTATCGCCAGCGTTTTGTCGCCG
Organism: Klebsiella sp. C283; assembly: GCF_048822555.1. NCBI lineage: Bacteria > Pseudomonadati > Pseudomonadota > Gammaproteobacteria > Enterobacterales > Enterobacteriaceae > Klebsiella > Klebsiella sp. C283. The sequence goes on along the minus strand of NZ_JBMEZS010000005.1, from coordinate 339,286 downwards.
CTGGCGGGCTACAGCTATGAAAAATATGGCTTCGCTCAGTCCTATCTGATCATGGGCCTGCTGGTGTTCTGCACCACCTTTATTTCCATCTTCTTGTTGCGCTCCGGCAAATCCTCCGCCGATCCGCTGGTGTCGCAACCTACCGCTGTCTGAATCAAAAAGAGTGAAAATGATGACTTACACAATCTCCAGGGCTGAACAGGTACTCCAGACACAACGCCAGGCGCTCAATCTGCGCTGGTATCCGCACTATCACCTGGCGGCCCGCGCCGGGTGGATCAACGACCCAAACGGTCTGGTGTGGTTCGACGGCTGGTACCATGCCTTTTATCAACATCACCCGTACTCCACTCAGTGGGGGCCGATGCACTGGGGGCACGCGCGGAGTAAGGATCTGGTGCACTGGGAGCATCTGCCGGTGGCCCTGGCGCCGGAGGGGCCGGAGGATAAAGACGGCTGCTTCTCCGGCTCGGCGGTGGTCGATGGCGATACCCTGGCGCTGATTTACACCGGGCATAAATTCCACGGCGATCCGGGCGACGAAGCCAATCTGTATCAGGTTCAGTGTCTGGCCACCAGCCGGGACGGGATCCACTTCGAGCGCCAGGGGATGGTGGTCGACACCCCGCCGGGTATGCACCACTTCCGCGACCCGAAGGTCTGGCGGGAAGGAGACAGCTGGTACATGATCGTCGGCGCGCGCGAAGGCGATACCGGCCAGGTGCGGCTGTACCGTTCAGCCGATCTGCGCCAGTGGCAGGATGTAGGGGTGCTGGATGAAGCGGAAAGCGCCATGGGCTATATGTGGGAGTGCCCGGACTTCTTCACCCTCAACGGCAAACGCGTTCTGATGTTTTCCCCGCAGGGGATGCAGGCCGAGGGGTTCCGCAACCGCAACCTGTTCCAGAGCGGCTATCTGATCGGCGAGTGGCAGCCGGGGCAGCGATTCGTCCGCCACGGCGAGTTCAGAGAGATGGATCACGGCCACGATTTCTATGCGCCGCAAAGCTTCGCCACCCCCGATGGCCGGCGGATCGTGATTGGCTGGCTGGATATGTGGGAATCACCGCTGCCGGAGCAGCAGGACGGCTGGGCGGGCATGCTCTCCCTGCCGCGCGAGCTGAGCCTGAGCGCGGATAACCGCCTGCAGATGCGCCCGGCGAAAGAAGTGGAGAGTCTGCGCGGCGCCTGGTTCCCGTGGCCGGTAAGCACCCTGAACAATCAGCAGACCACGATGGTCGACAACTGCGAGGCGATGGAGGTGAACCTGCGCTGGAACTGCGCACGCAGCAGCGCCGAGCAGTATGGTCTGCGCTTTGGCGATGGCCTGCGCCTCTACGTGGATGCCCAGCAGCAGCGTCTGGTGCTGGAGCGGCATTATCCGCAGCATGGCCTGTGCGGGACGCGCAGCGTGCCGTTGACCGCCGGGGCGGATCTCAATCTGCGGATATTTTTCGATAGCTCTTCGGTGGAGGTGTTTGTCAATGACGGCGAAGCCTGCCTGAGCAGCCGTATCTATCCGCAGGCTCCCCGCCGTGAATTAGCGTTATTTGCCTGGAGCGGCTCAGCGGCATTAACTGAAGCCGGAGCCTGGCAGCTCGAATAATAATAAGGCTGTTGTCGTTAATAACCCGTCTTTGACGATGGGCGGGTTATTATTGCCTGCATCGTCGTGCATTACCCATTAATAACAAATTGAGTTCATTCCATAATAAAAGGGTTTACCGATGAATAAAATCTGGGTCGGGTGTTTTCTCACGTCTCTCTCTCTGCCACAGGCGATGGCGCAGGCGCCGTTATCGCTGGAGGATCGGCTGGCGCAAATGGAGCAGCGGCTGAAGGCGACGGAGGCGCGCGCCGCCAGCGCAGAGGCGGAGATTAAGACGCTGAAAGGCCAGCAGCAGGCCACGACGGTCGCCCGCGCGGCGCCGGCTACGCCGCGCCTGCAGCTAAACGACAATGGCGAATTAAAATTTTATGGCGATGTCGAATTTAATCTTGATGGCGCCAGCCGCACCGGTAGCCTGACGTCGGTCAAAACCAGCGCGAATAAAAGCTGGGCGCCCGGTGATAAAGAGCGTTGGGATATTAATGGCCGTATTCTGCTGGGTTTCGATGGCCGACGTAATGGCGCCGACGGGAAATATGCCGGATTCAGTGTGCAGCCCCTGGCGGATATGGATGGCAAAATGAATCTCGATGATGCGGTATTTTTCTTTGGTCAGCAGGATGACTGGAAAATAAAAATAGGCCGCTTTGAAGCCTGGGATATGTTCCCCCTGAATCAGGATACCTTTATTGAATATTCAGGAAATACCGCCAACGATCTCTATTCCGACGGCTATGGCTATATTTACATGATGAAAGAGGGGCGCGGGCGCAGCAGCAGCGGCGGCAACCTCCTGTTCAGCAAAACGGTGGATAACTGGTATTTCGAGGTGAACACCCTGGTGGAGGATGGCAGTTCGCTGTTTGTCGATCAGAACTATCACGGTAATGCGCTGGAAAACCGCAAAAACGTGGTGTACGTGCGGCCGGTGGCGGTGTGGCAGTCCGGCGCGTGGTCGGCGGCGGCGGCGATAGAGAGCAACCTCGTCAACAACGCCTACGGCTATCAGAACCAGGGCGGGCGCTGGGTCGACCAGTCAAACCGTACCGGCTACGGGATGACCATGAGCTGGAACACCCTGAAAAGCGATCCGCAGGACGGGGCGGTGGTCAATCTGAGTACCGCCCTGCTGGACGCGGCGGACGAAACCGACTTCAGCGCCGGGATCAACGCCCTGTGGCATCGCGTGGAGCTGGGCTATATCTACGCGCATAACAAAATCGACCAGTTCAACATGGCCGGGGTGAGCAGCGAGTGCGATGACGACTGCGCAATCCTCGCGCCGGGGCGCTATGACATCCACACCGTGCATACTTCCTGGCAGTTGCCGAATAGTATGGCGATGCCGAACTTCAATATTTACCTTGGCGCCTACGCCTCGTGGCTCGATTCCACGGCAGCGAAGAGTGGGAATCCCGATGAACGCTACGGCGCCCGGGTGCGCTTTAAATATTTCTTCTGACAGGATACTCAGGCAGGCTCTCCCGCGGCGGACGCCGCGGGAGGTTTCCGACGGGCAGGTTAGCGCATCGCGCGGCGCAGAATGCGGTCGGTCTGGCGCTGGAAGTCCTCGGCCGCTTCTTCCACCGACTTTTTACCGTAGTCGATGTACTGCAGGGTGGTGCCGAACTGGGCGACGATCTGCGGGTCGTCGAAGTACGGCGAGACCGGCAGAGTGGTGGGCAGGGATTGCGCCAGCTTCAGACCGGACACCGCCGGATCGTCGGCTTTGATGATCCCGTCTTCGGTCAGGTAGGTAACCGCCGCTTTACTCAGCGGCACGCCGCGCTCCAGTCCGAGAATATCCACCCCTTCTTTACTGTTCAGCAGGAAGTTAATCACTTTCGCCGCCGCCTGCGGGTTTTTCGTCGATTTGCCAATCGACAGCATTTGCGCAGGCTTGAAGAACAGTCCGGCATCGGTGGCCCCGGGGAGCATCGGGTATTCCCCCAGCACCAGCTTCGCCGGCGGCTTCAGGTTGTCGGAGTATTTGTTGATGGTGGAGTTCCACATGTAGGTCCCGCCCCATTCACCCTGGATCCACGGCTTCATCTCGTACATGTTGCTCTTGCCGAAGGAGGCATAGTAGCGGGTGTCCGGCATGACATGGCTGTCGATAAGCTTCTTATACATGCCGAAGAAGTCCGCCCACTGCGCTTTGCTGTAGGAGAATTTGCGTCCTTTCTCATCGATGGCCGGCTGGTTGTATTTTTGCACCATGTAAGAGTTGAGCAGGGCCAGCACGTCCTGGTGCTCAAGCACCACCGGGTAGTACTGTTTCCCGAGTTTGCTTTCGAAAGTTTTCCCCGCCGCCAGCAGTTCATCCCAGGTTTTCGGGAAGGGGATGCCCGCCTTTTTCCACGCTTCGTCGTTAAAGTAGAAGACCCGGGCGGTGACCGACACCGGGATGCCGTTGAGCTTGCCATTGACCGTGGTGGACTGCAGCTCTTTGGCGTCGAACTGGCTGAGATCGATCTCGTCTTTCAGAGTGTTGAGATCGTAAAAACCCTCGCCAGTTTTCGAAAAAATCGGCAGCCAGTTCCAGTTGGTCTGCATCACGTCAGGCTCGGTGCCGCCGGCTATCTGGGTGGTCAGGCGCGAAAGATGGCCGTCCCAGCCGGTATATTCCGCTTTGACATTGATATCGGGATATTGCTGGTGAAAAGCCTCCAGCGCCTTGAGAGTCACCTGATGGCGGCCATTGCCCCCCCACCAGGACATACGCAGGTCGACATCCTGCGCCAGCGAGGAGAAGGCGCTAAGGCCCAGGGTGGCGGAGAGGGTGGCGCTTATCAGCACGTTTTTCATTGTTATGCTCCAGGGTTCACAGAGAGAGGTTCTGTTCGGTTTTGGCGTCAAAGATGTGACACTTGTTAAGATCAAAGGTGAAATAGACTTTTCGATTCAGTCCCTTAGCTATCATCGGCTTCGCATCGTCCGACGGCACGCGAGCGGTCAGCTCGTAGCCCGCGACCTGCAGATAGACAAAGAACTCATGGCCCATGTTTTCCACCCGCACCATCTCGCCCATGCAGCCGCCTTCGGCGAACGGCGCGTCGGAGAGCGACACGAATTCCGGGCGGACCCCGTAGAACACCTCCTGATGCTGATACGCGCCGACTTTCTCCGCCAGACGGTCGTTCAACGGCAGGCGCTGGTCGCCCAGGGTCAGGCACAGGCGGCCGTCGTGCTCAACCAGCTGGCTGGGGCGAATATTCATCTCCGGCGCGCCGATGAAGCCGGCGACAAACATATTTTTCGGCTGGTGGTAGAGGTTGTCAGGGGTATCGACCTGCATAATGTGGCCGAGCTTCATCACGCAGATGCGGTCGCCCATGGTCATCGCTTCCGTCTGATCGTGGGTAACGTAGACGGTGGTCGCCGGTTTACCGGATTTTTTCAACTGCTTATGCAGATCGGAAATGCGGATGCGCATCGAGGCGCGCAGCTTGGCGTCAAGGTTGGAGAGCGGTTCGTCGAACAGGAAGACGTCCGGTTTTTTGACGATCGCCCGGCCCACCGCCACGCGCTGCGCCTGGCCGCCGGAGAGCTGGCGCGGCAGACGTTCCAGCAGCTCCTCCAGTTCAAGAATTTTCGCCGCTTCCTCCACCTGCCGATCAATCTGCGCCTTGGGCAGCTTGCTCAGCTTCAGGCCGAAGGCGAGGTTTTCCCTTACCGTCATATGCGGATAGAGGGCGTAGTTCTGGAACACCATCGCGATACCACGGGATTTAGGCGCCAGGTTGTTGACGATCTTATCGCCGATCCGCACCTCGCCGCCGCTGATGGTCTCCAGACCCGCCAGCATGCGCAGGGTGGTCGATTTGGCGCAGCCGGAAGGGCCGACGATCACCATAAATTCGCCATCGGCAATCTTCAGATCGATACCATGCACCGCTTTAAACCCGTTTGAGTAAACTTTTTCCAGTTTGTTGAAAATCACTTCAGCCATGATATTTCCCTCTTAACCTTTGATTCCGCTGCTGGTCACGCCCTGCACGAAGTAGCGTTGAGCCAGGAAGAAGACGATGATGGACGGCAGAATGGAGATGCTCGCCATTGCCAGAATTTCGTTCCACGGCGCGCCTTCCGTGACGTCGATAGACATTTTTAGCGCCAGCGCGATGGGATACTTATCGACGCTGTAGACGTAGATCAGCGGACCGATAAAGTCGTTCATCGACCACATGAACTGGAACAGCGCCACCGAGATAATGGCCGGCTTGAGGATCGGCACTACCACATACCACAGCACCTGGATGGAGTTGCAGCCGTCGATCTGCGCCGCCTCTTCCATATCGCGCGGGACGCCGCGCAGAAACTGGATCAGCATGAAGACAAAGAATCCCTGGGTGGCGAAGGCCAGCGGCAGATACAGCGGCAGATAGCTGTTCAGCATCCCCATTTCCCGGAACATCAGGTACTGCGGGATCAGCAGGACGGTGCTCGGCAGCAGCATGGTGGTGATGAGCGTCGCGAACCAGAACTTCTTCCACGGGATCTCAAAGCGTGCGAAGCCGTACGCCACAATGGTGGAGGAGATGATCGTTAACACGACCTTCGGGATCACATACTTAAAGGTGTTCAGCATATAGTGGCCGAAATGGTATTCGGTGCCGGTCTTCCAGCCGTTGATGAACCCGTCCCAGGTGGCGTGAGTCGGCCATAGCCCGAGGGTGGTGAAGATCTCATGGTTCGGCTTGAAGGAAGCGGAGAACATCCACGCCAGCGGGTAGAGCATCAGCAGGCCGACGAACACCAGCACGACGTAGCGCACCACCCGGCTCACCTTTTCCCGGCGCAGCGTACGGGCGACCTCACGATCGGCGTCGCTTATCACCGGCGCCATCTGTTGAATATCAGCCATTTTTGCCTCCCTTATCGGCGGAATAGAAGACCCAGTATTTCGATGACTTAAAGGCTATCGACGCAAAGACCGCCACGACGAGGAACAGCACCCACGCCAGCGCGGCGCCATAGCCCATGTCGAAGTACTTAAAGGCGGTATCGTAGATGTAGAGCGAGAACAGGTAGGTGTAATAGGTCGGGCCGCCGCCGGTTATCACGTACGGGCCGGTAAACTCCTGGAACGCCTGGGTGGTCTGCATAATAAAGTTGAAGAAAATCACCGGGGTGATCAGCGGCACGGTGACCTTCATAAACATCTGCCACTTCGAGGCGCCGTCGATCATCGCCGCCTCATACTGCGACTGCGGGACGTTCTGCAGCGCGGCGAGGAAGATGACCATCGCGGAACCAAACTGCCAGACGCGCAGCAGGGTGACTGACATCAGCGCCAGCGAGGGTTCCCCCAGCCAGTTGATGGCATCGATGCCAAAGACGGCGAGAAAACTGTTCAGCAGGCCGTCAATGGCGAACAGGGCGCGCCACAGCACGGCAATCGCTACCGAGCTGCCGAGGATCGACGGGATATAGTAGGCGGTGCGGAAAAAGCCGATACCGCGCAGTTTGAAATTGAGCACAAAGGCAATGCCGAGGGCGAAAGCCAGTTTTAAGGGGATGGTTAAAAAGACGTAGGCAAAGGTCACCCCCATTGATTTCCAGAACAGGCTATCCTCGGTCAACATATAGCGATAGTTTTCAATGCCGTTAAATACCGGCGGACTCATCAAGTCGTACTCAGTAAAACTGAGAAAGAAAGATGAAACAAAAGGAAAAGCGGTAAAGACAATCAGCCCGATGATATAGGGCGATATCCATGCCAATCCCAGCAGCTTGTTTTCATTCATACATACCTACCTGGCTTACGAGTTGTAATACGGATCCGGTGACGCGGCGCTGTCGGCCTTTGGCCGCGAACCACGCAAAAAAGTCTGAACGCTTCCTCTGGTTAACATATCCTTGTTAATGAATGGGTTAGGTTTTAAGTGGCCCAGCGTGGAGGGGCCGTCAGGCTCTTTTTTTTATGCCGATCTGTTTTTTATAAAACACCGTTTTAATTTCATTTTATTGCGATTTATTTCCGCGTCATGCAGATCTGGATGGAAATGTGATCAAAGTCGAAACGATGTTTCAAAAAGGTGAGGTGGTAAGCATTTTAGGCGTTTGTGAGGGGCTGAAAAGTATGAAATATCAGCGTAAGCGAGGCGGAGAATATTATTATCAGGATAATGATTTTGCCGGTATATTTTATTCGAAGGTACAGGTAGATAACCGGGGGCGGCAAGCGCCCCCCGACATGGATTAACCCTGGAGGAAATCTTCGCGGATGGGGGTAAAGGTATCGAGCAGCGTGCCGGGCTGCAGACAGACGCAGCCGTGCATGATCCCCGGCTGCTTGTACAGCGTATCGCCAGCGCTGACGACGCGCGTCTCCTCGCCGATGGTGAATTCGAACTCGCCGGAGAGCACGTAGGTGAGCTGTTCGTGAGGGTGGTTATGCATTGGGCCGACGGCGCCGGCGGCAAAATTTACCTCCACGGCCATCATTTTGCCGTCATGGGCCAGAATGCGGCGGGTTACGCCATTGCCAAGGTCTTCAAGGGTGGTGTCTTTATGGAAAATAAACATCTGCCGATCCTGTTGTTAAAATGAAACATTGTTTCACTTAAGTTATCTCACTCTTCATGAAAAAGAAATACGCGGCCAGAGAAGTGGAAAGTTGATCACAAGTTTGTTTCACTGGCAGAAACAACATAAGGAGCAAAAGATGAAAACCATTGGCCTGTTAGGCGGCATGAGCTGGGAGTCAACGATCCCTTACTATCGCCTGATTAATGAAGGCGTGAAGGTGCGACTGGGCGGGCTGCACTCCGCCAGACTGGTGTTGCATAGCGTCGATTTTCACGAGATTGAAGCCTGTCAGTCCACCGGCGACTGGGATCGCGCCGGCGCGATCCTTGCCGACGCCGCGGTTGGGCTGCAGCAGGCGGGCGCCGAGGGCATTGTCCTGTGCACTAACACCATGCACAAGGTGGCGGATGCCATCGCCGCCCGCTGCCAGGTTCCCTTTCTGCATATCGCCGACGCCACCGGAAGGGCGATTGCCGCCAAGGGCCAGCGGCGGGTCGCGCTGCTGGGCACCCGCTATACCATGGAGCAGACCTTTTACCGGGGTCGTCTGCAGGCGCAGTTTGCCATCGAGACGCTGATCCCCGAGGCCGACGATCGGGCGCGGATCAATCAGATCATTTTCGACGAACTCTGTCTCGGCACCTTCAGCGAGGCGTCGCGGGATTATTATCTGCAGGTGATTGCCGCCCTGGCGGAGCAGGGGGCGGAAGGGGTTATTTTCGGCTGCACGGAAATTGGCCTGCTGGTGCCTGCCGAGCTCAGCCCGCTGCCGGTCTTTGACACCGCGGCGATCCACGCTGAGGACGCGGTCAACTTTATGCTCTCTGCAGAACCGACGCCAGCGGCGTGAGGATCTGCGGCAGACTCTGCTGCAGGTGCGTCACGAAGGCGTCGACCAGCGCCGATCGCGGGCGATGGAGCGGGCGGATCAGGCTGACGGTAAACGGCACTTCGACGCTGAAGCGGCGCACCACCACGCCGCTATCGGCATAGTCCAGGGCGGTCAGCGGGTTAACCACCGAGATCCCGGCGCCGGCGCGCACCATGGCGCAGATCGAGGCCGCGCTGTGGGTTTCGACCACCATCCGCCGCTTGACCTGATGCTCAAGGAACAGGGCGTCGAGCAGCTGGCGATAGCTGTCGGTGCGCGACAGGCTGATGTAGTTCTCGCCCTGAAAATCGGCGGGGGTCAGCGTCGTCTGCGCCGCCAGCGGATGGCCGGCGGGCAGCACGCAGACTTCATTCAACGTCAGCAGCGGGGTGCGTTCAGTGCCCGCGGGGGTATGCAGGGTCTCCGTCAGGCCAAGGTCATGGCGCTGGGCGGAGAGCCATTCCTCCAGCAGCGGCGACTCCTGGGGGACGATCTGCAGGCTGACCTCCGGGTAGCGGGCGAGGAACGGCGGCAACAGCAGCGGCAGAAAGGACTGGGAAAAGACCGGCAGACAGGCTATCGACAGCTCGCCCTGGCGGAACTCGCGCAGGCTCTCGGCGGCGCTGACGATGCGGTCCAGGCCGTACCAGGAACGCTGAACCTCCTCAAACAGGCGCAGGCCCTGCACGGTTGGCTGCAGGCGACCGCGGGTCCGTTCAAACAGCCGCAGGCCGAGCACCTTCTCAAAGCGCGCCAGCTCGCGGCTGACGGTGGGCTGGGAGGTATGCAGCATCCGCGCGGCTTCGGTCAGGTTGCCGGTGGTCATCACCGCATGAAAGATTTCGATATGACGCAAATTGACGGCTGGCATGCGGTCTCCCTGAGGCTCGGCTGGAACTATATCATTTTTGCATAGAGTCGCGATAAAACGATATTTTTTATTCGTCCGGCGCTGTGGCGTAATCAGAAAAAACAGCGACCAACACACGCACTACACCGGAGTTCTTATGCCACACTCGCTTTACGCCACCGATACCGATCTGACCGCGGACAACCTGCTGCGCCTGCCGGCGGAATTTGGCTGCCCGGTCTGGGTCTATGATGCGCAGATTATTCGCCGCCAGATTGCCCAGCTCAGCCAGTTTGACGTGGTGCGTTTTGCGCAAAAAGCCTGCTCTAACATCCATATTCTGCGTCTGATGCGCGAGCAGGGGGTGAAGGTGGACTCGGTGTCGCTGGGGGAGATCGAGCGTGCGCTGGCGGCGGGCTACGATCCGCAGCAGAATCCAGAGGATATTGTCTTCACCGCCGATCTGATCGACGAGGCCACCCTCGATCGCGTCAAGGCGTTACAGATCCCGGTGAACGCCGGCTCGATCGACATGCTGAGCCAGCTGGGTGAAGTGTCGCCGGGCCATCGCGTCTGGCTGCGCGTCAACCCGGGCTTTGGCCACGGCCACAGCCAGAAAACCAATACCGGCGGTGAGAACAGCAAGCATGGCATCTGGTACAGCCACCTGCCGGCGGCGCTGGAAGTGATGCGTCGCTATCAGCTGCAGCTGGTGGGGATCCATATGCATATCGGCTCTGGCGTCGACTATGGTCACCTGGAGCAGGTGTGCGGCGCGATGGTGCGCCAGGTTGTCGACTTTGGTCAGGATCTGCAGGCCATCTCCGCCGGCGGCGGCCTGTCTATTCCTTACCGCGAGAGCGAAGAGGCCATCGACACCGCTCACTATTATGGTCTGTGGAACCGCGCCCGGGAGCAGATCGCCACCCATCTGGGTCACCCGGTGAAACTGGAGATTGAACCCGGACGCTTCCTGGTGGCCGAGTCCGGCGTGCTGGTGTCGCAGGTGCGCAGCGTGAAAGAGATGGGCAGCCGCCACTTCGTGCTGATTGACGCTGGCTTTAACGACCTGATGCGCCCGGCAATGTACGGCAGCTATCATCATATCACCGCTCTGGCGGCGGATGGCCGCGATCTCAGCGCCGCGCCGCAGGTTGAGACCGTGGTGGCCGGGCCGCTGTGCGAGTCCGGGGACGTCTTTACCCAGCAGGAAGGGGGGAAAGTCGAGACCCGTCTGCTGCCGGCGGTGGCCCCAGGGGATTATCTGGTGCTCCATGACACTGGCGCCTACGGGGCTTCGATGTCATCCAACTATAACAGCCGTCCGCTGCTGCCGGAGGTGCTGTTTGATGGCGGCAAGGCGCGGCTGATCCGCCGTCGCCAGACCATCCAGGAGCTGCTGGCCTTAGAGCTTATTTAAAAAAAGGTCCCGTCGTCACCGACTCACGCAACACCAGCGTGCCGGTGAACGGCGGGATCGTTTCGATCGGCTGCTGGTTAGCAAGCTTGATCGCCTGATCGATAGCCGTGGTGATCATGTTGTCGATCGGCAGATAGACCGTCGACAGCCCCGGCTCCAGCCATTTCGCGCTTGGCGCATCGTCGAAGCCAAACAGCGACACATCCTGCGGAATACGCAGCCCCGCCTGATGCAGCGCCTTAGACGCCCCCAGCGCCATATCATCGTTACAGGAAAACAGCGCGCTGAAGCGGGCTTTCTCGTCCAGCAGTTCCCGGCACAGCTCGTAGCCGCGGGTCATCGTCGAGTCCCCGTATTTCACCCGGCTCGGATCCCACTCAATACCATGTTTTATCAGCGCGTTGCGATAGCCCTGCAGGCGCGCCTGGCCGGTGGGGGTGTGCATCGGGACGGTGATGCAGGCAATATCGCGGTGGCCCTGGGTAATCAGATACTCCACGGCCTGGAAGGCGGCTTCCTGCTGTTCGAAGAACACGCAGCGTTCGCGGGCCTGCGCCACATCACGGTTAATCACCACCAGCGGCATGGCGATCGAGTTAATCAGCGACATGATCGCCTTCTCGCTCATATGCCGGGTATAGAGGATGATCGCATCGCACTGCCGGTCGGCGAGCATCTGCACCGCTTCCTCTTCGCGCTCCGGCGTATCATGGCCGTCGGTGACGATAAGCTGTTTTCCCCAGGCTTCGGTCTGGCGTGACGCCTGCTGCAGCAGACGGCCAAAGTAGAAGCCGTCAAAGGTGGAGACGACCAGCCCGATACTGTTGCTGGTCTGATTGGCCAGCGAGCGGGCAAGGAAATTCGGCCGATAGCCCAGCTCTTCCATCGCTTTAAAGACCTGTTGGCGGGTGCTCTCTTTCACCTGACCTGTGCCGTTCAACACGCGGGAAACCGTCGCTTTCGAGACGCCTGCGCGAATTGAGACATCCAGCATTGTAGCCATTCATCGATTCCTGATTTCACGTGGTAAGGCGCAGTTTATCACAGACCGAAAAGGGACATATCGACGGGGCGGGGCGGAAAAACCATCGCGATCACGCTTTTAGCAGGAACTGACCAACCGGCGCTATCTGGTATGCCAATAGCTTTTGTTATCGATATTTGGGATACCACACAGCGGGTTGCGAGCGCTGTCACAGAACAATTTTTGCCTGGAAACTATGTTTTGGTATGCCAAAAGTCTCTGGCTGTCCACCTGGCCGCAATAAGCCCTTTACTCTGAGGTACTCTTTTATGGCATTACAGGACAAACTGATCGACGCGCTGGGGCGTTTCGCGACGACATTCAACAGCTATCGCTACATTATGGCGATCAAATCGGCGTTTATTACCCTGATGCCGGTGATCATCGTCGGGGCCTTTTCGGTACTGATCTCCAATATGGTGCTGGATCCAAAGAATGGGCTCGCCAGCTTTTCCTCGCTCTCCTTTCTCGCTGCGCTGAAGCCGATCACCAGCGCGCTGAACTACGCCACGCTCAACTTCCTCAATATCGGCGCCGTGTTTCTGATCGGCATTGAGCTGGGGCGGATCAACGGCATCAAAAGCCTGTTTCCCGGCCTGCTGGCGGTGATCTGCTTTATCTGCGTCACGCCGACCACGGTAGAGATGATGGTCGATGGCCAGATGCACGTGGTGAAAGATGTCCTGCTGCGTCAGTTCTCCGACACCCGCAGCCTGTTCCTCGGGATGTTCATCGCCATTCTGTCGGTCGAGATTTACTGCTGGCTGGAGGGGCGCAAGGGACTGAAGATCAAGATGCCGGATACCGTGCCGCCGAACGTCTCTGCCTCTTTTTCGGCGCTGATCCCGGCGATCATCACCACCACCGCGATCGCCACCTTTGGTTTTCTCTTCCACCAGCTGACGGGAATGTATCTCTACGATGCGGTCTACCAGGTGGTGCAGCAGCCGCTGGAGCGGGTGGTGCAGAGCCTGCCGGGGATCCTGCTGCTGATGTTCGTCGCCCAGCTGTTCTGGGTGATCGGTATTCACGGCAACCAGATGATCAAGCCGATCCGCGAGCCGCTGCTGCTGGGGGCGATCACCGTCAATATGAGCGCCTTTGAGCAGGGGAAAGAGGTACCGAACATCATCACCATGCCCTTCTGGGATGTTTACATGAGCATCGGCGGCTCGGGGCTGACCATCGGCCTGCTGATTGCGGTGATGATCGCCACCAGGCGCAAAGAGATGAAAGAGATCGCCAAGCTGTCGATAGGCCCGGGGCTGTTCAATATTAACGAGCCGGTGATCTTCGGGATGCCGATCATGCTCAACCCGATCCTCGCCATCCCGTTTATCATCACCCCGCTGGTGACCGGCAGCATCGGCTATTTCGCCACCCTGACCGGCTTCGCCGGCAAGGCGGTGGTGATGGTGCCCTGGACCACGCCGCCGCTGATCAACGCCTGGCTCTCCACCGCCGGCTCGATGGGGGCGGTGGTCACCCAGCTGATCTGCATCGTGGCCGCGGTGCTTATCTATCTGCCTTTCGTCAAAATCGCCTCCCGCCGTGCCGATGCCGCGCAGCGTCAGGCAGACAATCAACAGACCGCCAACCCTGTCTGAGGAGCCTATGACTACCGTACGGATGACTATTCCCGATGATTTTATCCTTGGCGCGGCGGCTTCCGCCTGGCAGACCGAGGGCTGGAGCGGGAAAAAACCGGGGCAGGACTCCTGGCCCGATCTCTGGTACAAAAACGACCGTCACGTCTGGCATAACGGCTATGGCCCGGCGGTGGCTACCGATTTTATCAACCGCTTTCAGGAAGATGTGCAGCTGATGAAGCTGGCCGGGCTGACCCACTACCGCACTTCGATCAACTGGTCGCGCTTTCTGACCGACTATGAAAACGTCACGGTGGATGAGGAGTATGCGGCCTATTACGACCAGCTGTTCGATGCGCTGCTGGCCAACGGCATCACGCCGATGATCTGCCTTGAGCATTACGAATTACCGGGCTATCTGCTGGAAAAGTATGGCGGCTGGGGGTCGAAAACGGTGGTCGAGCTGTTTGTGCGCTACGCGGAGCAGGTTTTTGCCCGCTACCACCCGAAGGTGACCCGCTGGTTTACCTTTAATGAGCCGATCGTGGTGCAGACCCGGGTCTATCTTGATGCCCTGCGCTGGCCCTATGAGCAGAACACCAGCACCTGGATGCAGTGGAACTACCATAAGGTGCTGGCGACCGCTTGCGTCGTGAAGCGATTTCGCGAGCTAGGCTATCCCGGGACCGTCGGCTGCATCCTCAATCCGGAGGTGACCTACCCGCGCTCCCGCGCCCCGCATGACCTGCGCGCGGCGGAGATCTACGATCTGTTCTATAACCGTATGTTTCTCGACCCGCTGGTGCACGGGGTCTGGCCGCCGGCGCTTCTCGCGCTGCTTGAGCAGCATCAGGTGACGTGGGAGGCCAGCGCGGAGGATCTGGCGATTATCCGCGAGCACACCGTCGATGAGCTGGGGATTAACCTTTACTATCCGCACCGGGTCAAAGCCCCGTCGCGGGCCTGGCATCCGCATACCCCGTTCCATCCGGCCTGGTATTATGAGCCGTTTGAGCTGCCCGGTCGGCGGATGAACGCCTCCCGCGGCTGGGAAATCTACCCGCAAATCATCTTTGATATGGCGATGCGGATAAAAAATGACTATCGCAACATTCCCTGGTTCGTGGCGGAGAGCGGGATGGGGGTGGAAAACGAAGGCCAGTTCCGTAACCGCGAAGGCGCCATTGACGACAGCTATCGCATTCGTTTTATCAGCGAACATCTGTGGCACACCCTGCGCGCCCGCGAGGCAGGGGCCAACTGCCAGGGCTATATGCTGTGGGCGTTTACCGACAACGTGTCGCCGATGAACGCCTTTAAAAACCGCTACGGGCTTATCGAAATCGACCTGCAAAACCATCGCGCCCGGCGACCCAAAGCCTCGGCGCACTGGTTTCGTCAGCTCGGCGAACGGCGTGAACTGGTGCTGGATATCGATGATGAATACCGCTAGCCGGGGGCAATATTTGCTAAGATAGCGCCGTGTTTGACTCGCAGGCATGTAACGCACAGGTGATTTTGTGGAAAAAGCGATAATTCCGCCGGAAAAGAAGCCCTATCAGGAGATTGGTGATGACCTGCGCGCCCAGATCGCGCAGGGGCGCTACCCGGTCGGGTCGCGCTTGCCGCCGGAACGCCATATTGCCGAAACCTATGGCGTCAGCCGGACCATCGTGCGCGAAGCGCTGCTGATGCTGGAGCTGCAGGGGACGGTGGATATCCGTCAGGGATCCGGGGTGTACGTCATGCGTATCCCGCACGAAAACGACAGCGAAGAAGAGCAGCTGCTCAGCAGCGACGTTGGTCCGTTTGAAATTCTCCAGGCGCGCCAGCTGCTGGAGAGCAATATCGCCGCCTTTGCCGCGAAAATGGCCACCCGCGCCGATATCGATAATCTGAAGCGGATTATCGAGCAAGAGCAGCGGGCAATCGCCCTCAACGACACCGCCCAGGATAACGCTCGTCTGTTCCATCTGGTACTGGCCGGGGCGACGCAGAACCAGATGCTGTTAGCGACGGTGGAGCGGATCTGGCTGCAGATGGACAGCAGCCCGCTGTGGCAGCAGTTCAATGTGCATATTGCCAGCCGCGCCTGGCGGCTGAAGTGGCTCGGCGACCGGCAGACCCTGCTTGCCGCGCTGCGCCGTCGCGATGTGATGGGCGCCTGGCAGGCGATGTGGCAGCATCTGGAAAACGTTAAAAACAGTCTGCTGGAGCTGTCCGATGAAGACGCCCCGGACTTTGACGGCTATCTGTTCGACTCGGTGCCGATTTTTCAGGGGAAGCTGGTATGACGATCCTGCCGCTATATGCCGCTCCGCAGTTCGCCCGGGAGGTGACCGACTGGCTGTGGCAGGCCTTTGGCGGCGAGGCGCTGCCGCGGGAGTTTTTCGCCAGCATTGTGCAGCATAGCCAGACGGCGGAGGCGCTGCCGCTGACCTTTATTGCCGTGGAAGGGGAGCAATTGCTGGGAACGATTGGCCTCTGGCGCTGCGATTTGATCAGCCGCCAGGATCTGTTTCCCTGGCTGGCGGCGCTGTACGTCGCGCCCGCCGCTCGCGGTCAGGGGCTGGCCGGACAGCTGCAGCGGCATGTGATCGATTATGCCCGCCGCGCGGGCTATCGGGAGCTTTATCTCTACTCCGCCTGCCGCGATTTTTATGAACGCTTCGGCTGGCGCTACATCGGCGAGGGGCTGGATTACCCGGCCACCGCCGTGCATCTCTATCGCTACGACTTATCGCCTTCCTGCGGGGCCACCACCGAATGACGGCGTACCAGCGTCGGGCTGAACAGGTGGGTGATCTCCGGCGCCGGGCGCTGCTCCGCCAGGGCTAAGGCCAGCTCGGCCGCCTGGGTCGCCATCGTGACGATCGGGTAGCGGACGGTGGTCAGCCGCGGGCGAACATAGCGCGAAATCAGGACATCGTCGAAGCCGATCAACGAAATTTCCCGCGGGACGTCGATGCCGTTGTCGTTCAGCACCCCCATCGCGCCGGCGGCCATCGAGTCGTTATAGCAGGCGACGGCGCTAAAGTGGCGGCCGCGGCCAAGCAGTTCGGTCATCGCCTGTTCGCCGCCGCTTTCATCCGGCTCGGCGAACGTGACCAGCCGGTCGTTGCACGGCAGGCCGCTCTCCTCCAGCGCCGCGTAGTACCCCTGCAGGCGATCTTCCGCATCAGAGATATCGTGGTTTGAGCACAGGTAGCCGATACGCGTGTGCCCCTGCTGGATCAGATGGCGGGTCGCCAGCCAGGCGCCGTAGCGATCGTCCAGCGCCACGCAGCGCGTTTCATATCCGGGCAGGATGCGGTTGATCAGCACCATGCCGGGGATCTGCTTCATCAGCCCGGCGAGTTCCTCATCGGGGATCATTTTGGCATGCACCACCAGCGCCGCGCAGCGGTGACGGATCAGCTGCTCTATCGCCTGGCGCTCCTTCTGCACGTTGTGGTAGCCATTGCCAATCAGCAAAAAGTTGCCGGTGCGATAGGCCACCTGTTCGACGGCTTTGACCATCGCGCCGAAGAAGGGGTCGGAGACATCGCCCACCACCAGGCCGACGGTTTCCGTGGACTGCTGGGCCAGCGCCCGGGCGTTCGCATTGGGATGATAGTTGAGGGTTTCCATCGCCGCACCCACGGACTGACGCGAGGCTTCGCTGGCTTTGGGAGAGTTGTTGATGACGCGGGAGACGGTAGCGACGGAGACTCCTGCGAGTCGGGCTACATCCTTAATTGTCGCCATACCATGCCTTTTATAGGGTAAGCGTTTACATACTGCTATGTTACGGGAAAGAGCGGCAGATTCAAGGCGCGGCGGCGAAGGAATGGCGCAAATGTGATTCAGAGCGGGCTTATCGGTGACCTGTTTACATTGACGCTATCAGTAATTGAAACCGGCTCGGGGAAATACAAACCTTTGCTTACACTTTGCGATGCGCTGTTGCGAATGTTCGCTGGTTTGTCCGCCGAGCAGGTTGATATTCTGGCTATCCCAGAGGTATTGATAGGTGGAGTCAACGTCATGTTGACCACTTTACTTACACCAGCCTGCGCAGATGCGCAGGTTTTTTTTTGCCCGTCGCCGACGTTGTTACAGATAGCGAAAATCGTAATAACTGGTTGCACTTAGGCTCACTCCCTTGCGTTTTCCCGCTGGCCCGAAGCGGGCGAAAAACGCGACAATCGAGATCCCAGAGGTATTGATAGGTGAGTTTCTCAGGTACGCTCTTCGTACTGGACGTTTTACACCAGCCTGCGCGGATGCGCAGGTTTTTTTTATTCTGAAAATCCCCCCGCTGCACTGCTTTCCCACGCCTTCTCGTGTAACCTGCTTTGACTCATCACCGGTCACATGGAGTTGTTATGCTTTTGGGATTTTTCAGACTGCTGTTCAAGGGGTTATACCGGGTCAGCCTGACCGGCGACACGCAGGCTTTGCACCAGCAAAAAGTCTTAATTACCCCGAACCACGTCTCGTTCCTCGACGGCATTCTGCTGGCGCTATTTTTGCCGGTCCGACCGGTTTTTGCCGTCTATACCTCAATCAGCCAGCGCTGGTTTATGCGCGCGCTGACGCCGATTATCAATTTTGTGCCGCTGGACCCGACCAAACCGATGTCGATCAAACATCTGGTGCGCCTGATTGAACAGGGGCGGCCGGTGGTCATCTTCCCGGAAGGGCGAATTTCGGTCAGCGGCTCGCTGATGAAAATTTATGACGGCGCCGCCTTTGTCGCCGCCAAATCGCAGGCGACCATCGTGCCGCTGCGCATTGAAGGCGCTGAATTGACGCCCTTCAGCCGGCTGAAGGGGCTGGTGAAACGTCGCCTGTTCCCGCGTATTCAGCTGCATCTGCTGCCGCCCACCCATCTGCCGATGCCTGAGGCGCCGCGCGCCCGCGACCGGCGCAAAATCGCCGGAGAAATGCTGCATCAGATCATGATGGAAGCCCGGATGGCGGTGCGTCCGCGGGAAACCCTGTATGAGTCGCTGCTGGCGGCGCAGGACCGCTTCGGCGCGCGCAAACCCTGCGTGGAGGATATCAACTTCCAGCCGGATACCTATCGCAAGCTGCTGACCAAAACCCTGTTTGTCGCCCGCATTCTGGAAAAATACAGCCAGCGGGGCGAGAAGATCGGTCTGATGCTGCCCAACGCCGGCATCAGCGCGGCGGTGATTTTCGGCGCGATCGCCCGCGGGCGCATTCCGGCGATGATGAACTATACCGCCGGGGTGAAAGGGCTCAGCAGCGCCATCGCCGCCGCGGAACTCAACACCATTTTTACCTCGCGCACCTTTCTCGATAAAGGCAAGCTCTGGCACCTGCCGGAGCAACTGACTCAGGTGCGCTGGGTGTTCCTGGAAGATCTCAAAGGCGATATCACCCCTGCGGACAAACTGTGGATTTTCGGCCATCTGCTGGCGCCGCGTCTGGCGCAGGTTAAGCAGCAGCCGGAAGACGCGGCGATGATCCTCTTCACCTCCGGCTCGGAGGGCAATCCGAAAGGGGTGGTGCACAGCCATAAAAGTCTGCTGGCCAACGTCGAGCAGATCAAAACCATTGCCGACTTTACCGCTAATGACCGCTTTATGTCGGCGCTGCCGCTGTTCCACTCCTTTGGCCTCACCGTCGGTCTGCTGACGCCGCTGCTTACCGGCGCGGAGGTGTTTCTCTATCCCAGCCCGCTGCACTATCGCGTGGTGCCGGAGCTGGTCTACGATCGCAACTGCACAGTGCTGTTCGGCACCTCGACCTTCCTCGCCAACTATGCCCGCTTCGCTAACCCCTATGATTTCTATCGTCTGCGCTATGTGGTCGCCGGGGCGGAGAAGCTGCAGGAGAGCACCAAACAGCTGTGGCAGGATAAATTCGGCCTGCGCATTCTCGAAGGCTATGGCGTGACCGAGTGCGCCCCGGTGGTCTCGATCAACGTGCCCATGGCGGCGAAGGTCGGCACCGTGGGGCGTATTCTGCCGGGGATGGACGCCCGCCTGCTGGCGATGCCTGGCATTGAGCAAGGGGGGCGGCTGCAGCTGAAAGGGCCGAACATTATGAAAGGCTACCTGCGGGTGGAAAATCCCGGGGTGCTGGAAGCGCCGACGGCGGAAAATCAGCACGGCGAAAAGGAAGCGGGTTGGTATGACACCGGCGATATCGTCACCTTCGACGAGCAGGGCTATGTCCGCATCCAGGGCCGCGCGAAGCGCTTCGCCAAAATCGCTGGCGAAATGATCTCTCTTGAGATGGTGGAGCAGGTGGCCCTCGGCGCATCGCCGGACAAAATGCACGCCACGGCGATTAAACAGGACGCCAGCAAAGGCGAGGCGCTGGTGCTGTTTACCACCGATAATGAACTGACTCGCGAAGCCCTGCTGCGCTACGCTCGTCAGCACGGCGTACCGGAGCTGGCGGTGCCGCGCGATATACGCTGGCTGAAACAGCTGCCGGTGCTCGGCAGCGGCAAGCCAGACTATGTCACCCTGAAAAACATGGTCGACGAGGCGGAGACAACCCATGAGTGAGTCAGTGCATACTAACCCTTCGCTGTATTCGAAAGGGATGATGGCGGTGATCTGCGCCCAGTTCCTGTCGGCCTTCGGCGACAATGCGCTTCTCTTCGCCACCCTGGCGCTGATGAAGCAGCTTTATTATCCGGAGTGGAGCCAGCCGGTCCTGCAGATGTTGTTTGTGGGCGCTTACATCCTGTTTGCCCCCTTTGTCGGCCAGTTCGCCGACAGCTTTGCCAAAGGCCGGGTGATGATGGTGGCCAACGGCCTGAAGCTGCTCGGCGCCGGCTGCATCTGCTTCGGTGTCAATCCATTTATCGGCTATACGCTGGTGGGGATTGGCGCCGCCGCCTATTCGCCGGCCAAGTATGGCATTCTCGGCGAACTGACCACCGGCGATAAGTTAGTGAAGGCTAACGGACTGATGGAGTCCTCGACCATCGCGGCGATCCTGCTGGGCTCCATGGCCGGCGGGATCCTCGCCGACTGGCACGTGCTGGCGGCGCTGATCGTCTGCGCGCTGGTCTACGGCGGGGCGGTGGTGGCTAACCTGTGGATACCCAGGCTGCCGGCGGCGCGTCCGGGGCAGTCATGGCGTTTTAAGCCGATGACGCACAGCTTCTTCAGCGCCTGCCGCACGCTGTGGCGCAACGGCGAAACCCGCTTTTCGCTGATGGGCACCAGCCTGTTCTGGGGCGCTGGCGTGACCCTGCGCTTCCTGCTGGTGATCTGGGTGCCGGTAGCGCTGGGCATTACCAGCAACGCCATGCCCACCTATCTTAATGCGATGGTGGCGGTGGGGATTGTGCTGGGGGCCGGGGTGGCGGCGAAGCTGGTGACTCTGGAGACGGTGTCGCGCTGTATGCCGGCCGGGATATTGATCGGTGTTGCGGTAATGGCGTTTGCGGTGCAGCAGTCGCTGCTGCCGGCGTTCGGACTGCTACTGCTGCTCGGGGTGTTCGGCGGCTTCTTTATCGTGCCGCTGAATGCGCTGCTGCAGGAGCGCGGGAAACACTCGGTCGGGGCGGGTAACGCGATTGCGGTACAGAACCTGGGCGAAAACGTGGCGATGCTGCTGATGCTGGGGCTCTATTCCCTGGCGGTGAGCGTGGGCGTTCCGCCGGTCGCCGTGGGGATAGGTTTTGGCGCGGTGTTTGCCGTGGCCATCGCCGCGCTGTGGGTCTGGGGGCGGCGTAAATAACTTCTCGTCGCGGTTGACTCGAAATCGTAACCCCTGCCAGGCGCGCGGGCAGAGGGAAATCCCGGGTTGCGGCTTGCGCCTGACCCGGGCTACCGCGGCTGCTGAGGTGGCTACCCGACCGGGGTAGCGTAGGCCCGGTAAGGCGTAGCCGCCACCGGGCAACAACGCGACGCCAGAAGCCGGCGTCGACAGGTCGTGCTACGGTGCCGGGTAGGTATAAACCTGATGCACCGCTTCAATCTCCGCTAATACCTCTTCGCTCAGCTCAAGCTGTAAACTTTCCACGTTGGCCTGCAGCTGCGCCATGGTCGTCGCCCCCAGCAGGGTGCTGGCGACAAACGGCTGCCGACGCACAAAGGCCAGCGCCATTTGCGCCGGATCGAGGCCGTGGCGTTTGGCGATATCCACGTACGCCGCCACCGCTTTCTGCGCCTGCTCGCTGCTGTAGCGCGTAAAGCGGCTGAACAGCGTATTGCGCGCCCCCGCCGGCTTCGCGCCGTTGAGGTACTTCCCGGTCAGGGTGCCGAAAGCCAGGCAGGAGTAGGCCAGCAGCTCCACGCCTTCGAACTGACTCACTTCCGCCAGGCCGACTTCAAAACTGCGGTTCAGCAGGCTGTAGGGGTTCTGAATGGTCACGATCCGCGGCAGGTCGTGCTTATCCGCCAGGTGCAGATAACGCATCACGCCGAAGGCGGTTTCGTTCGACACGCCAATGTAGCGGATCTTGCCGGCGCGCTGGAACTCGGTCAGCGCCTCGAGGGTATCCAGCAGGGTCACCGCGGGGGCGGCGTCGGCCCAGGTGTAGCCCAGCTTGCCAAAGCAGTTGGTGGGGCGCTGCGGCCAGTGTACCTGGTACAGGTCGAGATAATCAGTCTGCAGACGCTTCAGACTGGCGTGCAATGCCTCGCGGATATTTTTCCGGTCCAGGACGTGGTTTGGTCGAATACTGCTGTCGTTATTACGCGCGGGCCCGCTGACCTTCGAGGCGAGCACCAGCTTTTCACGATTGCCGCGTTTCGCCAGCCAGTTGCCGACGTAGGTTTCGGTCAGCCCCTGAGTTTCCGGGCGCGGCGGGACAGGGTACATTTCAGCGACATCGATCAGATTGATGCCGTTGGCGACCGCATAGTCGAGCTGCTGATGGGCATCGGCCTCGCTGTTCTGCTCGCCAAAGGTCATGGTTCCCAGCCCGAGGGTGCTGATTTCAAGTGAACTGTGTGGGATACGGTGATACTGCATAGCCAGCTTCCTTTTTATTTATAAGGTCAGGCATTCCCCGACAAAGGAGTATCAACATGGCAGAGGGTGAGAAAAAGAGGAAGTAAAAAAATCAAAAAAGCCGGGTGACGAGGAGGAGCGGTGGGTGAAACCCGCGGTGTCCTGGTGTGTCCCGACTCTTCTCAGAAGACTGGTTGTCGGTAAGCGCAGCGTCAACAGAGGCTGGGGCCGACGGGGAAAAATTAACGCTTAATGATTTGTGAAACGTCGTCACGATTGATCTGCATTTTATTACCCTGCTGATCTTCGTAGCTGATAAGACCGGTATCGTCATCCACGGTGGGTTTACCGTCGGTCAGGATCATTCGCCCGTCTTTGGTCGCCATGACGTAATCGCTGCTGCAACCGGAAACCGAGAACGCCAGTCCTACGGCGGAAATCAATACTGCCCATTTTTTCATCGTCATCACCTCTTGAGTAGCTGCACCCCATACCTGTCTATTAATAGCCTGATTTGTGAAACATAAAAAGCAGTAAAGTCTGAAAAAGGGTTGCAGCCTGTGACCAGGCTGCAATTTTGTGGTTTACAGCGGGTTTTTCTTATTGCGCAGCAGGTTAAGGCTCTCCACCGCAATAGAGAAGAACATCGCGAAGTAGATGTATCCCTTCGGCACATGGACGTCGAAACTTTCCAGCATCAGGGTAAAGCCGACGAGGATCAGAAACGACAGCGCCAGCATTTTTACCGACGGATGACGGTCAACAAAATCGCCGATAGGTCGCGCGGCGAACATCATGACCCCCACCGCAATCACAACCGCCGCCATCATAATAAACAGATGATCCGACAGGCCGACGGCGGTGATCACCGAGTCGAGGCTAAAGATGATGTCCAGCAGCATGATCTGCACGATGGCGCCGAGGAAGGAGTGAACGTTAGTTTTCAGCCCCTCCTCTTCGCCTTCGATAGATTCATGGATCTCTTTACTGGCTTTCCAGATAAGAAACAGTCCGCCAAACAGCAAGATCAGATCGCGAAACGAAATCTCCTGACCGAGGACGGTAAAGAGCGGGTTGGTCAGCTTAACGACCCAGGCGATAGAGGCCAGCAGCGCCAGGCGCATGACCATCGCCCCCATTAAACCGATCCGTCGCGCGTGGGCGCGCTGGGCGGTGGGGAGCTTGGCCACAACCAGAGAGAGAAAAATAATATTATCGATCCCGAGCACGATCTCCAGCAGCGTCAAGGTGCCCAGCGCCAGCCAGGCGTTAGGATCGGTTATCCATGCAAATAACATTGTTCAAAGTCCTGCAAAATAGAAAGCAGCAATTATATGCAAGCCCCAACGCAGAACAAAAAATTAATCGTGTTGTAACAAGAAATGGCGGGCGAGCAGGGCGGCGGTAAAATTCTTTTTCAGGTAGAAGCCGCGCGGCAGCGTGAGAATCGTCTCCCCGCGGGCGCCGATGGCTTCGGTCAACGCCTTGCTGTTGGCCGCTTTCGGTCTTAGCTGCAGCACCTCGCCGTGGCGGGCGGTAATGCGCTCCACCTCACCGAGGACAATAAGATCCATCAGCTCTTCCCAGTCCATGCGCAGCTGGCGCTCCTCTTCTTCGTCCGGACTCCACAGCAGCGGTGCGCCGACGCGCCGCGCCGCCAGAGGAATGGCGCGCTCTCCCTCCACAGGGATCCACAGGACTCGCTGCAGCTTATGCCGCACATGGCTGCTCTCCCAGGTGACGCCGCTATTGCCAGTTAACGGGGCGACGCAGACAAAAGTCGTCTCCAGCGGACGGCCCCGGCTGTCGATAGGGATCGTTTTGAGCTCCACCCCCAGCGCGGCGAAATCCTGCTCGGGTTTACTGCCCGCGCTGGCCCCCAGCCACAGCTCCAGCAGGATGCCCGTCCAGCCTTTATCACGTTTCAGATCGCGGGGGATGGGGATCCCGGCCAGCGCCGCCAGCTCACCCAGCGTATAGCCGGCCAGCTGGCGGGCCTGGGCCAACAGCTGTTCCTGACTTTGCGGCGGAGAGGAGAGCGGAGCGATAGCGGGCATAGGGTGATACCTTTGGTTAAAAAATGAGCGCTAATTTTGCGCGTTGTGGATAGAGTTTATCGTTTTCTGAGTAACTATACCAATCCCATGATTTATATGATTTTTTAAGGGCATTACATGGCAGGTGAAAACCATGAAAACAGGTTTTCCAGAACTGGTCACTGACAATAAACAGGATCTTACACCATGTTATCCACAGAAAAGTGGGATAACTGGGGAAAAGCCCCACTACTGGTTCGATTTACAGCCTTGACGTGCGACGAAAATCGAATTTTTAGAGAAAATATGCCCGCGACCTGCGCGTAATCTGTGGATAAAATCGACATTGCTCGATCTTTCATCAGTCGGCGGATCGCATGTGTGATGATCGTCACGTTATGCTGTAATAAGTGAAAGGAATATATTCTAACTTAATGAATATGCTATCATTATTATAAGGTGCTAGCAGTGCGACGTTCAGATTACTCCGGGTTTTCCCGGGTTAATTCCGTACTTCTTCACAACTCTATCCACAGAAAAAGTGAATAAAATCGGACGTCGGGCGCTTTCGCTGTTTATAACTCTGGCAATTACTGTGAGTTATTCAAATGTTATCCGTTCTCAGTGTGCGAACAGAGTGGTTTACCGTTTCCGACGAGTGTGAAACAATCATTCACATTGAAGCTTATCTTGAGGTAGTCCGGTGATTGATGACGATGGCTACCGCCCAAATGTCGGTATTGTAATCTGTAATCGTCAGGGCCAGGTCATGTGGGCCCGACGCTATGGTCAGCACTCGTGGCAGTTCCCGCAAGGGGGCATAAATCCAGGAGAATCCGCAGAGCAGGCGATGTATCGGGAATTGTTTGAAGAGGTCGGGTTAAGCCGTAAAGATGTGCGGATCCTTGCCTCAACCCGTAACTGGCTGCGTTACAAGTTGCCTAAACGTTTGGTGCGTTGGGACACAAAGCCGGTTTGTATCGGCCAGAAACAAAAGTGGTTTCTTTTGCAGTTGATCGGTAACGACGCGGACATCAATATGCAAACCAGCAGCACACCTGAATTTGATGGCTGGCGCTGGGTGAGTTACTGGTACCCGGTGCGTCAGGTGGTGTCGTTCAAACGCGACGTCTACCGCCGGGTGATGAAAGAGTTCGCCAGCGTCACTATGTCGCTGGCGGAGAGCGCACCTAAGCCGCAAAGCGCGCCTGCTTATCGACGTAAAAGAGGTTAAGCCACGCACATTATGCTCACTCGGTTGCGAGAAATAGTCGAGAAGGTCGCGAGTGCGCCGCGTTTAAACGAGGCGCTGGATATTCTGGTGACGGATGTCTGCCAGGCGATGGAGACGGAAGTCTGCTCGGTTTACCTGGCTGACAATGATCGACGCTGCTATTACCTGATGGCTACCCGCGGGTTAAAAAAACCTCGCGGGCGCACCGTTGCGCTGGCGTTCGATGAAGGCCTGGTGGGGCTGGTTGGCCGCCTGGCGGAGCCCATCAACCTCGCCGATGCGCAAAAACACCCCAGCTTCAAGTATATTCCCGCCGTCAAAGAGGACCGCTTCCGCGCCTTCCTTGGCGTGCCGATCATCCAGCGCCGCCAGCTGTTGGGCGTGCTGGTGGTCCAGCAGCGTGAGCTGCGCCAGTTTGATGAAAGCGAAGAGTCTTTCCTCGTCACTCTCGCCACCCAGATGGCGGCGATCCTCTCCCAGTCCCAACTGAACGCCCTGTTCGGTCAGTATCGTCAGACGCGCATTCGCGCTCTGCCGGCCTCTTCCGGGGTGGCGATCGCCGAGGGCTGGATGGACGTCAGCCTGCCGCTGATGGAGCAGGTGTATGAAGCCTCGACGCTGGACACTGCCTCGGAACGTGAACGCCTGACCGGCGCGCTGGAAGAAGCGGCCAACGAGTTTCGTCGCTACAGCAAACGCTACGCCGCCGGCGCGCAAAAAGAGACGGCGGCGATCTTCGATCTCTACTCGCACCTGCTCTCCGACGCCCGCCTGCGTCGCGAGCTCTTTGCCGAAGTCGACAAAGGCGCCGTCGCCGAGTGGGCGGTCAAAAAGATCATCGAGAAGTTCGCCGAACAGTTTGCCGCGCTGAGCGACGGCTATCTGAAAGAGCGGGCCGGCGACCTGCGCACGCTGGGTCAGCGTCTGCTGTTCCATCTCGACGACAGTATTCAGGGACCTAACACCTGGCCGGCGCGCATTATCCTCGTGGCGGACGAGCTGTCGGCCACCACCCTCGCCGAGGTGCCGCAGGATCGTCTGGCCGGCGTGGTGGTGCGCGATGGCGCTGCCAACTCCCATGCCGCCATTATGGTGCGGGCCCTTGGCATCCCAACGGTGATGGGCGCCGATATTCAGCCCTCGCTGCTGCATGGCCATACGCTGATTGTCGATGGCTATCGCGGCGAGCTGCTGGTGGATCCTGAACCTGTTCTGTTGCAGGAATATCAGCGGCTTATCAGCGAAGAGAACGAGCTCAGCCGCCTGGCGGAGGACGATCTCCAGCGCGCATCGGAGCTGAAAAGCGGCGAACGGGTGAAAGTCATGCTCAACGCCGGCTTAAGCCCGGAGCACGAAGAGAAGCTCGGCAGCTTTGTTGACGGTATTGGTCTGTACCGTACCGAAATTCCTTTTATGCTGCAGAGCGGCTTCCCCTCAGAAGAGGAGCAGGTCGCCCAGTATCAGGGCATGCTGCAGATGTTTAACAGCAAACCGGTGACCCTGCGTACTCTGGACATCGGCGCGGATAAACAGCTGCCGTACATGCCGATCAGTGAAGAGAACCCGTGCCTTGGCTGGCGCGGGATCCGCATTACCCTCGATCAGCCGGAGATCTTTTTGATCCAGGTGCGAGCGATGCTGCGCGCCAACGCCGCCACCGGCAACCTCAGCATTTTGCTGCCGATGGTGACCAGTCTGGAAGAGGTCGATGAGGCCCGTCGGCTGATCGACCGCGCCAGTCGGGAAGTGGAAGAGATGATCGGCTACGCCATCCCGCGTCCGCGTCTGGGGGTGATGCTGGAGGTGCCGTCGATGGTCTTTATGCTGCCGCAGCTGGCCAGCCGGATCGATTTTATCTCGGTAGGCACGAACGACCTGACCCAGTACCTGCTGGCCGTTGACCGTAACAATACCCGGGTCGCCAGCATGTATGACAGCCTGCATCCTGCGGTATTGCGGGCGCTGGCGATGATCGCCCATGACGCGGAGCGCTTTGGCATCGATCTGCGACTGTGCGGCGAGATGGCAGGCGACCCGATGTGCGTGACGATCCTCATCGGTCTCGGTTATCGCCATCTGTCGATGAACGGCCGCTCGGTGGCGAGGGTGAAATATCTGCTGCGCCGCATCGATATCGAAGAGGCGCAGGAGCTGTCGCGTCGCAGCCTCGAAGCCCAGATGACCGCCGAGGTGCGCCATCAGGTGGCGGCCTTTATGGAGCGGCGCGGTCTCGGCGGCCTGATCCGCGGCGGGCGGTAGCGGTAGCCCGGGTGAGGCGTAAGCCGTAACCCGGGAATCCTCTGTTCGCACCCTCCGGCAAAATAGGATACCACCGGGAAAACGGCATTCTGTTAGCATCCGTATACATATCTTTTACACGCCGGCGCGGATCGCACACCTGGCTTATGCTATGATTCGCCTCCTTCGGCGTGCCCGTTTTAATCGGGCATGGATCATCACCGCTGTCCACTTCCGGCGGAATAACAAGTCTTTATGGTGACAGATGAATAGTGGCTACCTGCATTTTCCGGAGTTCGATCCGGTCATTTTTTCTCTAGGCCCGGTCTCCCTCCACTGGTACGGTTTAATGTACCTGGTGGGCTTTGTCTTTGCGATGTGGCTGGCCACCCGTCGGGCGAATCGTCCGGGCAGCGGCTGGACGAAAAATGAAGTGGAAAACCTGCTTTACGCGGGATTCCTCGGCGTCTTCCTGGGCGGCCGTATCGGCTACGTGCTGTTCTACAACCTGCCGGTCTTTCTTGCCGATCCGTTGTATCTGTTCCGCGTCTGGGACGGCGGCATGTCGTTCCACGGCGGCCTGATCGGCGTGATCCTGGTGATGATTATCTTCGCCAGACGCACCAAACGGACCTTCTTCCAGGTCTCCGATTTTATCGCGCCGCTGATCCCGTTTGGCCTTGGCGCCGGGCGTCTGGGCAACTTTATCAACGGCGAGCTGTGGGGCCGCGTGGACCCGAGCTTCCACTACACGATGATTTTCCCGGGCTCCCGTGCTGAAGACCTGGCGCTGCTGCCGACCCACCCGGAATGGCAATCGCTGTTTGATACCTATGGCGCGCTGCCGCGCCACGCGTCGCAGCTGTACGAGCTGGCGCTGGAAGGCGTGGTGCTGTTCCTGATCCTGAACCTGTTTATCCGTAAACCGCGCCCGACCGGTTCCGTTTCCGGCCTGTTCCTGATTGGCTACGGCCTGTTCCGCATTATCGTGGAATTCTTCCGCCAGCCCGACGCCCAGTTCACCGGCGGCTGGGTGCAGTACATCAGCATGGGGCAGATTCTTTCGATCCCGATGGTGCTTGCGGGTATCATCATGATGGTTTGGGCTTACCGCCACCGTCCGCAGCAACTGAATTCTTGAGGAACCATGAAACAGTATCTTGATTTGATGCAGAAAGTGCTCGCCGAGGGCACGCCAAAAAATGACCGCACCGGCACTGGCACGATCTCTATTTTCGGCCATCAGATGCGTTTTAACCTGCAGGAAGGCTTCCCGCTGGTGACCACCAAGCGCTGTCATTTACGCTCCATCATCCATGAACTGCTGTGGTTCCTGCAGGGTGACACCAACATCGCCTATCTGCACGACAACAACGTCACCATCTGGGACGAGTGGGCAGATGAAAATGGCGACCTGGGGCCGGTTTACGGCAAACAGTGGCGCTCCTGGCCTGCGCCGGACGGTCGTCATATCGACCAGATCAGCACGGTGATGGACCAGCTGAAAAACGACCCGGACTCCCGCCGGATCATCGTTTCGGCGTGGAACGTCGGCGAGCTGGATAAGATGGCCCTGGCGCCGTGCCACGCCTTCTTCCAGTTCTATGTCGCCGACGGCAAGCTCTCCTGCCAGCTGTATCAGCGCTCCTGCGACGTCTTCCTCGGCCTGCCGTTCAACATCGCCAGCTACGCGCTACTGGTGCATATGGTGGCGCAGCAGTGCGATCTGCAGGTCGGCGATTTCGTCTGGACCGGTGGCGATACCCATCTGTACAGCAACCATCTCGAGCAGACTCATCTGCAGCTGAGCCGCAAACCGCGTCCGCTGCCGAAGCTGGTCATCAAACGCAAGCCCGCGTCGATCTTCGACTACCGCTTTGAAGACTTCGAGATTGAAGGTTACGATCCGCACCCGGGAATCAAAGCGCCAGTGGCGATTTAACCCCCTCTGCAGATATGACCAACCGGCGTCCGATGACGCCGGTTTTTTTATGCCGTTTTCACCACCTGAATGAGTGGCAGCCCTCGTCGCCATTAGGATAGGAACGCTTCACCCCGCCCCCTGGCCACAGGCGGTTGTGGGCGGGAATGTTGGAAAGAGGCTCGCAAAAAAATGTTCTGCTGTTGATCATACAAACCTTTTTTGCGTGTCTGGCCGGGAAAGCTATTTTCCGTCGTCGCGCCAGGGCTAACCGCCGCGGCATACTCTGCGCCATGAACAGAGAACATGGCTATACCCTGATGGAAACCCTGGTGACGCTGACGTTAATGATGATCCTCAGCGTCGGCGGCCTGTACGGCTGGCAGCGCTGGCAGCAGCAGCAACGACTGTGGCAAACCGCCGTCCAGGTGCGGGATTTCCTGGTCTTCCTGCGCGATGACGCCAACGCCTACAACCGGGACCGCGTGCTTCGCGTCGGCCAGGATGAAGAGGGCTGGTGCCTGAGTGCGCAGGGGGAGGCGCCGGCGTGCGCCTCCGCGTCGACCTTAACGCTGCGCCCGCGCTGGCCGGGGATCTCGCTGGCAGGCGTCACGCCTGGCCTGGGATTCTACGGCCTGCGCAGCACCGCCTGGGCGGGGAATCTGCGGCTGCAGAGCGAGGCCGGCAGCTGGAGCATTGTGATTTCACACTGGGGGCGGATTCGTTTATGCCGCAGCGACAGCGCGGGAGGGTGCCAGTGAGCCGCCGCGGGTTTTCCCTTGCGGAGGCGCTTATCGCCATGGCGATAGGCTCGCTGCTGCTGATTGGCGCCTGCCGCTTTCTACCCGCCCTGCAGCGCCATATTCTGCGCCAGGGCGAACAGCTGGCCCTGGAGAACGAACTGTGGCAGCGGGTGCATGCCGTGGGTAAACATCTGCAGCGCGCCGGATACTGCCGGGGAGCGTGCGGCGGAGCCGGACTGGAGCTTGCCGCCGACGGCGAGTGCCTGATTGTGCGCTGGGACGCGAACAGCAATGGGACATGGGAAACCTCCCCTGCGGCAGCGGCGGAGAGCACCGGCTTTCGCCTGCGCGACGGCGCGCTGGAGACTTTGCGCGGAGCCAGCGACTGCCGCGGCAGCGGATGGGAGAAAATCACCAATCCGGCCGCTATCGTGGTGACGCGCTTTGCGGCGCAGCGTCTGCTGACCGAGGGCTTCGCGCCGGAGCTGATCGTGACGCTGGCGGCGCGCTCTGCCCGGCAGGCGGGTCTGGCGGCCGAGGTGGAGCAGCGGGTGACGGGGTATAACCTGTGATCCGCCAGCGTGGAATGTCGTCGCTGCTGATGGTGCTCCTGTTGCTGACTCTCGGTAGCCTGCTGCTTGAGGGGCTTAACCTGCAGCAGCGGGCGCTGCTGGCGCAAACCGCCAGCGAAACGCAGGCGATCCGCGATACGGCTGTGGCCCATTCGGCGCTACAGTGGGGAAAACAGCAGGCCTGGTCGGCACAGGCGCCGCTGGCCTGCCGCGAGCTGGCGCAGCAGGGCTGGCGCGCCTGTCTGCGCATCTTCGACGACGGTTCGCTGCTGCTCAGCAGCGCCAGCGGCGAGGTGCAGGTCTGGCAGTCCGGCGAGGTGCGCGGCGGGCAGGTGCGTTTCTCCGCCCATGGCTGGAGCGATTTTTGCCCGCTCAGGGAGGTGAGCTTATGTCAAATGCCATGAAGCGCCAGCGGGGTTTTAGCCTGCCGGAGACCGTGCTGGCGATGGCGCTGATGGTGCTGACGGTCGCCGCGCTGGGCGGCTATCAGCGCGGAATGGCGCAAGGGGTCCACCAGCTGAACCAGACGCGTCAGCTATGGCGCGACGCCTGGCGCTATAGCCAGCTCTCCGCGCCGCCTCCGCCGGCAGGCGAGCAGGTAAGCCGTATGCAGACATCGACGCAAAGATGTGTCAGCATCACGGTAACGATCAGTATGCCCGTTGCAAAGCGGGCGCAGATGACCCGGCTGCATTGCCCGGTCAGCCAGTAGTCAGGAGCAATTATGTTAAGGGTATACCACTCAAACCGGCTGGATGTTCTCGAGGCGTTGATGGAGTTTATCGTCGAGCGCCAGCGGCTGGATGACCCTTTTCAGGCTGAAATGGTGCTGGTGCAGAGTACCGGTATGGCGCAGTGGCTGCAGATGACCCTGGCCTCGCGCTTCGGAATTGCCGCCAACATCGAGTTTCCGCTGCCGGCGAGCTTTATCTGGGATATGTTCGTGCGCGTCCTGAAAGATATCCCTGGCGAAAGCGCCTTCAGCAAGCAGAGCATGAGCTGGAAGCTGATGACTCTCCTGCCGCAGCACCTGGAAGAAGACGATTTTATCCTGCTGCGCCAGTATCTGAGCGATGACGGCGACAAACGCAAGCTGTTTCAGCTGGCCGCCCGGGTAGCGGACCTCTATGACCAGTATCTGGTCTATCGCCCGGAATGGCTGATGCGCTGGGAGGCCGACCAGCGGGTTGACGGCCTCGGCGACGCCCAGCAGTGGCAGGCGCCGCTGTGGAAAGCGCTGGTGCGCTATACCGCCGAGCTCGGTCAGCCGCAGTGGCACCGCGCCAATCTCTATCAGCGCTTTATCAGCGCCCTGGAAAAGGCGGATGAACCGCCCGCCGGGCTGCCGTCGCGCGTCTTTATTTGTGGAATTTCCGCGCTGCCGCCGGTCTACCTGCAGGCGCTGCAGGCGCTGGGTAAGCATGTCGATGTCTATGTGCTGTTCACCAACCCCTGCCGCTACTACTGGGGAGATATTAAAGATCCGGCGTTTCTGGCGAAGCTACTGTCGCGTCAGCGACGCCATCACCGCGAGGCGCGCGCGCTGCCCCTGTTCCGCGACGCCGGGCAGGCGCCAGGGCTGTTTAATGACGCCGGGGAGCAGGATGTCGGCAACCCGCTGCTCGCCTCCTGGGGCAAGCTGGGACGCGACTATATCTACCTGCTGGCGGGGCTGGAGCGCTATGAGGAGCTGGACGCCTTTGTCGATATCGTTCCTGATAACCTGTTGCATAACCTGCAGTCGGATATCCTCGAACTGCGCAACGCGGCGGTGGCCGGGCAGAGCGCAGAGGCGTTCGCTCACAGTCGCGACAAACGTCCGCTGGCGCAGGATGACCGCAGCCTGAGCATTCACGTCTGCCACAGTCCGCAGCGTGAGGTGGAGGTTCTGCACGATCGGCTGCTGGCGATGCTGGAGGCGGATCCGACGCTCACGCCGCGGGATATCATCGTCATGGTGGCGGATATCGATAGCTACAGCCCCTATATACAGGCGGTGTTTGGCGCCGCCAGCGGCGACCGCTGGCTGCCGTGGGCGATCTCCGACCGCCGCGCCCGGGAGTCGCACCCTGTGCTGCAGGCGTTTATCACGCTGCTCTCGCTGCCCGACAGCCGCTTCGCCAGCGAAGATGTGCTGGCGCTGCTGGACGTGCCGGTGCTGGCGGCGCGCTTTAACATCAACGAAGAGGGGCTGCGCTACCTGCGCCAGTGGGTCAACGAGTCCGGGGTCCGCTGGGGAATGGATGACGACAACGTCCGTGAGCTTGACCTGCCGGCGACCGGCCAGCACACCTGGCGGTTCGGCCTTACCCGCATGCTGCTGGGCTACGCGATGGACAGCCGGGAGGGCGAATGGCAGTCGGTGCTGCCCTATGACGAATCCAGTGGTTTGATCGCCGAACTGGTGGGTAACCTCGCATCGCTGCTGATGCAGCTTAACCTGTGGCGACGCGGTCTCGCCCAGCAGCGGCCGCTGGCGGAGTGGCTGCCGGTCTGTCGTGATCTGCTGAATGACTTTTTCCTGCCGGACAGCGAGACCGAAGCGGCGTTGGCGCTGATTGAGCAGCAGTGGCTGGCGGTGATTGATAGCGGTCTGGAGGCGCAGTATGGCGACCAGGTGCCGTTGACGCTGTTGCGCGATGAGCTGGCCCAGCGCCTCGATCAACAACGGATCAGCCAGCGCTTTCTCGCCGGCCCGGTCAACATCTGCACCCTGATGCCGATGCGCTCTATTCCTTTCAAAGTGGTTTGCCTGCTGGGGATGAACGATGGGGTTTATCCGCGAACGCTGCCGCCGCTGGGCTTTGATTTAATGAGCCAGAAGCCGCAGCGCGGCGACCGCAGCCGGCGCGACGATGACCGCTACCTGTTCCTTGAGGCGCTGATGTCCGCCGAACAGACGCTGTATATCAGCTACATCGGCCGTTCTATCCAGGACAACAGCGAGCGCTTTCCCTCGGTGCTGGTGCAGGAGCTGGTGGATTACATCGGCCAGAGCCACTGTCTCGCCGGCGACGAGGAGCTTGATTGCGACACCAGCGAGGCGCGGGTTAAAGCCCACATCACTCACCTGCATACCCGCATGCCGTTCGACATCGCCAATTTCCAGGAGGACGAGAACAAGAGCTACGCCCGGGAATGGCTGGCTGCCGCCGGCCAGCAGGGTGAGGCGCATAGCGACTTCATTCAACCGCTTACCCCGCCGCCGATAGACAGCCTGCCGTTCGAGCAGCTCCTGCGCTTCTGGCAGCACCCGGTTCGCGCGTTCTTTCAGCAGCGTCTGCGGGTCAATTTCCGTGCGGAAGAGGATGATATTCCCGATGACGAGCCCTTCACCCTGGAAGGGCTGAGCCGTTATCAACTGAACCAGCAACTGCTCAATACCCTTATCGAGGAACAGGACGCCTCGGCCATGTTCCGCCGCTTCCGCGCCGCCGGCGAGCTGCCGTATGGCGCCTTTGGCGAGCTGGTGTGGGAGACGCAGCGTCTGGAAATGCAGGCTCTGGCCGAGCGGGTGAAAGCCGAGCGCCAGCAGGCGCAAAGCATGGAGATCGATCTCCAGTGCGGCGGCGTAAATCTGACCGGCTGGCTGCAGCAGGTGCAGCCGGACGGGCTGCTGCGCTGGCGGCCTTCGCTGCTGAGCGTCTCCCAGGGGATGCAACTTTGGCTGGAACACCTTGTCTACTGTGCCAGCGGCGGCGCCGGCGAGAGCCGGCTGTTTGTGCGTAAAGAGGGAGAGTGGCGTTTTCCGCCGCTGGCGCCCGCCGAGGCGCAGGCGTACCTTAATGAGCTGGTGGATGGCTATTTGCTGGGGATGTCGCAGCCGCTGCTGCTGCTGCCGGAAAGCGGTGGCGCCTGGCTGAAAGCCTGTTATGACGCCGAAAAGGATGTCATCGTAATGGACGAAGAGACGCAGCAGAAAGCGCGGAGCAAATTCCTGCAGACCTACGAAGGTAACATGGTGGTCAGCGGGGAAGGCGCCGATATCTGGTATCAACGCCTGTGGCGTTCGCTGGAGCCGGCGCATTACGAAGAAATCATTGCCCAGACGCAGCGTTATCTGTTACCGCTATATCGTTACCATCAGTCCACACAAATTTAAATAGTATAAAAATTGCGCAGTGAATGGCGGTTCATTTATTATGCGCAACGTATCACGGACTGATGGACATAAAAGGCTGCACGCCGTGCAGCGCAAGTTTGTTAATGATGAGGTTCGTGAATGCCCCGCAGTTTATGGTTCAAGGTTTTTGTAGTGCTGGCCGCCCTCTGGGCGCCGTTGAGTCAAGCCGACAACGGATGGCAGCCTGTTCAGGAGACGATCCGCAAAAGCGAAAAAGATACGCGTCAGTATCAGGCGATCCGTCTTGATAACGACATGGTCGTGCTGCTGGTTTCCGATCCGCAGGCGGTGAAATCGCTGTCGGCGCTGGTGGTGCCGGTGGGATCCCTGCAGGATCCGGCCGATCATCAGGGGCTGGCGCATTTTCTGGAACATATGACGCTGATGGGGTCGCAAAAATATCCCCAGCCTGACAGCCTTGCAGAGTTTCTTAAGCTGCACGGCGGCAGCCATAACGCCAGCACCGCGCCCTACCGCACCGCGTTCTATCTCGAAGTGGAGAATGATGCGCTGGACGGGGCCGTAGACCGGCTGGCCGACGCCATCGCCGCGCCGCTGCTGGATAAAAAATATGCCGACCGCGAACGTAACGCGGTCAACGCCGAGCTGACGATGGCCCGGACGCGAGACGGGATGCGCATGGCCCAGGTCAGCGCAGAAACCATTAACCCGGCTCACCCGGCGGCCCACTTCTCTGGCGGCAACCTCGAGACGCTCAGCGATAAGCCCGGCAACCCGGTTCTTGATGCGCTGCACACCTTCCGCGATAGCTGGTACTCCGCCAACCTGATGAAAGCGGTGATCTACAGCAACAAGCCGTTGCCGGAGCTGGCGCGCATGGCCGCTGACACCTTTGGCCGCGTGCCGAATCGTCACATCAGCAGCCCGGAAATAAGCGTCCCGGTGGTAACCGATGCGCAAAAAGGCATTATTATTCACTATGTGCCGGCGATGCCGCGTAAAGTGCTGCGCGTCGAGTTTCGCATCGACAACAACAGCGATCGTTTCCGCAGCAAAACGGATGAACTGGTCACTTACCTGATCGGCAACCGCAGCCCGGGGACGCTCTCCGACTGGCTGCAAAAGCAGGGACTGGCGGAAGGTATCCGCGCGGATTCTGACCCGGCGGTGAACGGCAACAGCGGCGTGCTGGCGATCTCTGCCACCCTCACCGATAAAGGCCTGGCGCACCGCGGCGAAGTGACGGCGGCCATATTCAGCTACCTCAACCTCCTGCGTACCCAGGGCGTCGACAAACGTTACTTTGACGAGTTGGCGCATGTGTTGGCGCTGGATTTCCGCTATCCGTCGATCAACCGCGACATGGATTACGTGGAATGGCTGGCGGATACCATGATCCGGGTGCCGGTCGAGCATGCGCTGGACGTGGTCAACATTGCCGATCGCTACGACCCGCAGGCGATCAAAGACCGGCTGGCGATGATGACTCCGCAGAACGCGCGCATCTGGTATATCAGCCCGCAGGAACCGCATAACAAGACCGCTTATTTTGTCGATGCGCCGTATCAGGTGGATAAGATCGGCGAGCAGACGTTCGCTGACTGGCAGCAAAAAGCGCAGGCGATCAAGCTGCAGCTGCCGGCGCTCAACCCCTATATTCCGGATGATTTCACCCTCATCAAAAGCGATAAAGCCTGGCCGCACCCTCAGCTGATCCTCGATGAGCCGACCCTGCGGGTGGTTTATGCCCCGAGCCAGTATTTCGCCAGCGAGCCGAAGGCGGATATCTCTCTTGTGCTGCGTAATCCCCAGGCGATGGACAGCGCTCGCCGGCAGGTGATGTTTGCCCTCAACGATTATCTCGCCGGCATCGCCCTCGATCAGCTCAGTAACCAGGCGGCGGTCGGCGGCATTTCGTTCTCCACCGGCGCCAATAACGGGTTAATGGTCAATGCCAACGGCTACACCCAGCACCTGCCGGCGCTGTTCAGCGACCTGCTGCAGGGATACTTCAGCTATACGCCGACCGAGGAGCAGCTGGAGCAGGCCAAATCATGGTATGCGCAAATGATGGACTCCGCTGAGAAGGGCAAAGCCTACGATCAGGCGATAATGCCGATCCAGATGGTCTCCCAGGTACCGTATTTCCAGCGCGAAGTACGCCGGGCGCTGTTGCCTTCCATCACCTTGCAGGAAGTGCTCGACTACCGCGCCAACCTGAAAACCAAGGGGCGCCCTGAACTGATGGTGATCGGCAATATGTCCGCCGATGCCGCCACGACGCTGGCTCGCCAGATCCAGCAGCAGCTGGGCGCTGACGGCAACGAATGGTGCCGCAATAAAGACGTGGTGGTGAACCGGCAGCAGCTGGCGATCTTCAACAAAGCGGGCAACAGCACCGACTCCGCGCTGGCCGCGGTGTTTGCGCCGCCCAACGTGGATGAGTTCAGCAGCACCGCCGCCAGCACCCTGCTGGGACAGATTATTCAGCCGTGGTTCTACAACCAGCTGCGCACCGAAGAGCAGCTCGGCTACGCGGTCTTTGCCTTCCCGATGAACGTGGGGCGCCAGTGGGGTATGGGCTTCCTGCTGCAGAGTAGCGATAAGCAGCCGGCTTTCCTCTGGCAGCGGTTCCAGGCCTTCTTCCCCACCGCGGAGGCGAAGCTGCGGGCGATGAAGCCGGAAGAGTTTGCCCAGCTCCAGCAGGCGGTGATAAGCCAGATGTTGCAGGCGCCGCAGACGCTGGGCGAAGAGGCATCGAAACTGAGCAAAGATTTCGATCGCGGTAATATGCGTTTTGATTCACGTGATAAAGTAGTGGCTCAGATTAAACTGCTGACGCCGCAAAAACTTGCCGATTTCTTCCATCAGACGGTGGTGGATCCGCAGGGCATGACGATACTGTCCCAGATTTCCGGTAGCCAGAATGGCAAAGCGGACTACGCCCAGCCGGCAGGCGGCAAAGTGTGGGAAAACGTCAGCGCATTGCAGCAATCCTTACCCCTGATGCGAGAGAATGAATGACCGACACCGCTGAGTCTTTGGATCCCCTGCGCTTGCCCTTGAGGGGCGAGCGTCTGATAGAAGCCTCTGCGGGCACCGGAAAAACCTTTACCATCGCCGCGCTGTATCTGCGGCTGCTGCTGGGGCTGGGCGGCGAGGCCGCCTATCCCCGCGCCATCAGCGTTGAAGAGCTGCTGGTGGTGACCTTTACCGAGGCGGCGACCGAAGAGCTGCGCGGACGTATCCGCAGCAACATCCATGAACTGCGCATCGCCTGTATGCGCGGTGAATCCGACAACCCGCTCTACAGCGCGCTGCTGGCGGAGATCGCCGATAAAGACGATGCCGCGAAGACCCTGCTGTTGGCCGAACGGCAGATGGACGAGGCGGCGGTGTTCACCATCCACGGTTTTTGCCAGCGGATGCTGAGCCTTAACGCCTTCGAGTCGGGCATGCTGTTCGAGCAGCAGCTGATCGAGGATGAATCCCGCCTGCGCTATCAGGCCTGCGCCGACTTCTGGCGCCGTCACTGTTATCCACTGACACGCGATATCGCGGCGGTGATCCATGACGTCTGGAAAGGGCCGCGCGACCTGCTGAAGTCCCTTGACCGCTGGCTGCAGGGCGAAGCGCCGCAGCTCAAGTCGCCGCCAGCCGCTGACGAGACGCTGGCCGAGCGCCATCAGCAAATCATCGGCCGCATTGACTCGCTCAAGCAGCAGTGGCGCGAGCAGGTGGGGGAGATCGAAGGCGTGCTTGAAGATTCCGGCCTTGACCGGCGGAAGTTCAATCGCGGCAACCAGGGCAAATGGCTTGAGAAAGTGACCGCCTGGGCGCAGGAAGAGACGCTGAGCTATCAGTTGCCCGACGCGCTGGAGAAATTTGCCCAGTCGTTTCTGCTTGAGCGTACCAAAGCCGGTGGCGAACCGCCCGTGCATCCTCTGTTTAGCGCCGTCGAATCGCTGCTGGCCTCGTCGCTGACGCTCACCGATCTGGTGCTGGCGAGAGCGATGGTCGAGATCCGTGATGCGGTCGCGCGCGAAAAGCGCCGCCGCGGCGAGCTGGGGTTTGACGACATGCTCAGCCGGCTTGATGAGGCGCTGCGCGGCGACAGCGGCGAGGCGCTGGCCAGCGCCATTCGCCAGCGTTTTCCGGTGGCGATGATCGATGAGTTTCAGGATACCGACCCCCAGCAGTACCGGATTTTCCGCCGTATCTGGCGCCAGCGTCCGGAGACGGCGCTGCTGCTGATCGGCGATCCGAAGCAGGCCATCTACGCCTTTCGCGGCGCCGATATCTTTACCTATATGAAAGCGCGCGGCGACGTTGCCGCGCACTACACGCTTGACACCAACTGGCGCTCCTCCCCTGGCATGGTGGGCAGCGTCAACCGGCTGTTCAGCCTCAGCGATAACCCCTTCATGTTTCGCGAGATACCGTTCCTGCCGGTGAAGTCGGCGGCGAAGAACCAGGGGCTGCGCTTTACCGTTGACGCGGCGGATGTCCCGGCGATGAACGTCTGGCTGATGCCCGGCGACACCGTTGGCGCCGGCGATTATCAGACGTTTATGGCCCAGCTCTGCGCCACGCAGATCCGCGACTGGCTGAGCGCCGGTCAGCAGGGGCGCGCACGGCTGTGGCGTGGGGAAACTTCGCGCCCGGTGCAGGCTTCGGATATTACCGTGCTGGTGCGCAACCGGCTGGAGGCGGCGCAGGTGCGTGAAGCGCTCCAGACGCTGGGCATCCCCTCGGTCTACCTCTCCAACCGCGACAGCGTTTTTGAGACGCTGGAGGCCCAGGAGCTGCTCTGGCTGTTGCAGGCGGTGTTGTCCCCGGAGCGGGAAAATACCCTGCGCAGCGCGTTGGCGACCTCAATGTTTGGCCTGACCGCGCTGGATATTGAAAACCTCAACCAGGATGAGCAGGCGTGGGACGCGCTGGTGGAGGAGTTCAGCGAATACCGCCAGATCTGGCGTCAGCGCGGGGTGATGCCGATGCTGCGGGCGCTGATGACGGCCCGGCACATCGCCGAGAACCTGCTGGCGACCCGGGGCGGCGAGCGGCGCTTAACCGACATACTGCACATCAGCGAATTGCTGCAGGAGGCGGCCAGCCAGCTGGAAAGCGAGCATGCCCTGGTGCGCTGGCTGACGCAGCATATCGCCGAGCCGGACAGCAACGCCGCCAGCCAGCAGATGCGTCTCGAAAGCGATAAGCACCTCGTGCAAATCGTCACTATTCACAAGTCAAAAGGACTGGAATATCCCCTGGTCTGGCTGCCGTTTATCGCCCGGTTTCGCAAACAGGACCAGGCGTTCTATCACGATCGCGAGACGTTCGCGGCGGTGCTGGATCTGGGCCAGGATGAGGCCAGCCTCGAGCTGGCGGAGGCGGAACGGCTGGCGGAAGATCTGCGCCTGCTGTACGTCGCCCTGACCCGCGCGGTCTGGCACTGCAGCCTTGGCGTGGCGCCCCTCAGCAGTCGAAAGTCCGGCAACAGCGATTTTCATCTGAGCGCCCTCGGGCGGCTGCTGCAGGCGGGCGAAGCCATGGATGCCGCCGGGCTGGCCGCGCGCTTAGCGGACTTCTGCCATGGCGATATTGCATTACAGAGACCTGGCGAGCTGGATCTGACCCCGTGGCAGGCGCCGGCGGCGAGCATTCCTCCGTTGTCGGCGCGCGAGCTGCAGCGCCGCATCGCCGACGACTGGCGGGTGACCAGCTATTCCGGGCTGCAGCAGCATGGTTTCAGCGGCGGACAGGATCTGCTGCCGCGTCTGGATGTCGATGCCGCCGGCGTCGGCGAAGTCGTGGAAGATCCGCAGCTGACCCCCCACCAGTTTCCGCGCGGCGCCGCGCCGGGAACCTTCCTGCA
Source organism: Klebsiella sp. C283 (assembly GCF_048822555.1). Classification (NCBI taxonomy): domain Bacteria; kingdom Pseudomonadati; phylum Pseudomonadota; class Gammaproteobacteria; order Enterobacterales; family Enterobacteriaceae; genus Klebsiella; species Klebsiella sp. C283. The sequence goes on along the minus strand of NZ_JBMEZS010000005.1, from coordinate 297,752 downwards.
CAGTCTGTTTGAGGAGCTGGACTTTACCCAGCCGGTACCGGACGGGTGGATGGCGGAGAAACTACAGCTGAGCGGGTTTGACGCGCAGTGGGCGCCGGTGCTGACCGACTGGCTGGGGGGCGTGCTGCAGACCCGTTTGCCGGGGCCGGATATCGCGCTCAATCGGCTTGCGGCGCGGGATAAACAGGTGGAGATGGCATTTTACCTGCCCATCGCCCAGCTGCTGACGGCGGAGCGCCTTGACGCGCTTATCCGCCAGTACGATCCCCTTTCCGCCGACACGCCGCCGCTGGATTTCCGCCAGGTGCGCGGCATGCTGAAAGGCTTTATCGATCTGGTCTTCCGCCACGAAGGCCGCTATTACCTGCTGGATTACAAATCGAACTGGCTGGGGGAAGATCGCGAGGCCTATACCCGGCCCGCGATGGAGCAGGCGATGCGGGCTCACCGCTACGATCTGCAGTATCAGCTGTACAGCCTGGCGCTCCACCGCTATCTGCGCCACCGGCTGGCCGATTACGACTATGACCGCCACTTCGGCGGCGTGATTTATCTCTTCCTGCGCGGCATGGACGGGCAGGAGGGGGGGCAAGGGATCTTCACCACCCGGCCGGTGCGACCGCTGATTGACGGTCTGGATCAGCTTTTTGCCGGAGAAACTCAGGAGGAGGCCTCATGACTTTCGAACAACTACTGCTGGCGGCGGTGGAGCAGCGTCTGCTGCGGCCGCTGGACGTCCAGTTTGCTCTGATGGTGGCGCAAAACGACCCGCCGGCGGTCAAGCTGGCGGCGGCCTTGCTGAGCCGGGACGCCGGCGAGGGGCACGTATGCCTGCCGCTCTCGCGGCTGAGCGGCGACGAGGCGCTCGGCGGGAAAGCGGGGGAGATCCGCGATCGACTGCTGGACGAAGCCGGCGCGCCGGAAGACTGGCCCGGGCTACTGCTCGCTTCGTCGGCGGTGAGCTGCGGCGATGCCCCGGCGCCGATGATCTTATGCGGCGACCGGCTCTATCTGAACCGGATGTGGCGCAACGAGCTGACCGTCGCCCGCTTCTTCAACGAAGCCAACCGGGTGCTGGAGATGGATGAGGCCCGGCTGGCGTCAACCCTGAACGCTCTGTTCCCTGCCACCGGCGAAACCGACTGGCAAAAAGTGGCCGCGGCGGTGGCGCTGACCCGCCGCATCTCGGTGATCTCCGGCGGTCCCGGGACCGGGAAGACCACCACCGTGGCCAAACTTCTGGCGGCGCTAATCCAGATTGAAGACAGTCCGCGCTGTCGTATTCGCCTGGCGGCGCCGACGGGGAAAGCGGCGGCGCGCCTGACCGAATCGCTGGGCGCGGCGTTGAGAAAACTGCCGCTGACCGACGCGCAGAAAGCGTTGATTCCCACCGAGGCCAGCACGCTGCATCGTCTGCTGGGCGCCCAGCCCGGCAGCCAGCGCATGCGCTATCACGCCGGCAACCCACTGCATCTGGACGTGCTGGTGGTGGATGAAGCCTCGATGATCGACCTGCCGATGATGTCGCGGCTCATCGACGCGCTGCCGGCTCACGGGCGGGTGATTTTTCTCGGCGATCGCGACCAGCTGGCCTCCGTGGAAGCGGGGGCGGTGCTGGGGGATATCTGCGCCTGGGCGAGCTCGGGCTATACCGCCGCGCGGGCGCAGGAGCTGACCCGGCTGACCGGTTCACCGGTACCAGCGGGCGAGGGGGCTATCGCTGGCGCGCTGAGAGATAGCTTGTGCCTGCTGCAAAAGAGCTATCGCTTCGGCAGTCACTCCGGCATTGGGAGCCTGGCGCGGGCGGTGAACGCTGGCGCGCGCGCGGAGGTGAAGGCCACGCTGCGCCAGCCGTTTGACGATATCGCGCTTCATCCCCTCAGCACGACCGAAGAGTACGACGCCATGCTCGGCGCGGCACAGCAGGGCTATGAGCGCTACCTGCAGCTGCGCCACGAGCGGGCGGAACCGCAGGCGATGCTGGCCGCCTTCAGCGAATTTCAGCTGCTGTGCGCGCTGCGTGAAGGGCCGTACGGCGTGAGCGGCATCAATGAGCGGCTGGAGCAGCGGCTCAACCGTCAGCGGGCGATCGCCCTGCCGCGCCACTCCCGCTGGTATGACGGCCGGCCGATTATGATATCGCGCAACGACAGCGCGCTGGGACTGTTTAACGGCGATATCGGGATAGCGCTGGAGCGCAACGGCGATCTTAGGGTGTGGTTCCTGATGCCCGACGGCGCCATCAAGTCGGTGCAGCCGAGCCGCCTGCCGGAGCATGATACCGCCTGGGCAATGACCGTGCATAAATCGCAGGGATCGGAGTTCGACCATGCGGCGTTGATCCTGCCGGCGCGCAGCGTCCCGCTGGTGACGCGCGAACTGGTCTACACCGCGATCACCCGCGCGAAACAGCGGTTGTCGCTCTATGCCGACGAGCAGGTGCTCTCCCAGGCCATTGTGACGCGAACCGAGCGGCGAAGCGGCCTGACGGAGATCTTCGCCGGGCGCGAAGCCCCCTGAGATGCCGCGTTTGGGCGACGGGTAGCGTGACGACGCACCTCGACAGCTGGGCGCATATCGGTGAGCCAGCGAGGTAAAGGGTCTACGCGAAAAGCAGAATTCTACCCGCGAGCCGCAGACAGCGTGCCGGCCAGGCGTAGCAGGGGACAGGCCCGGGGAGCGATAAACGCCTTTTTATCCCGGGCCGTTAGCAACAGCGAAGAAGGGCTTAAGCGAGGTCGGCCATCAGCACCTTCGACCGGCGCTGATAGTTATACATCTGCTTTTTACTCTCCGGCAGCAGATCGATATCCACCGGCGTGAAGCCGCGCTCCTGGAACCAGTGGATGCTGCGGGTGGTTAACACAAACAGCTTGCTCAGCCCCATCTGTCTGGCCTGGGCGGCAATACGCTCCAGCAGCACCTCTCCCCGCGACGAGCTCCGGTAATCCGGATGCACCGCCACGCAGGCCATTTCGCCGATCTTCTCTTCCGGGAAAGGATAGAGGGCGGCGCAGGCGATAGTGGTGTTATCGCGCTGAATAATAGTGAATTTGTCGATCTCCATCTCCAGCTGCTCGCGGGAGCGGCGCACCAGGATGCCCTGCTGTTCCAGCGGGCTTATCAGCTCGAGAATTCCGCCGATATCGTTGATGGTCGCCCGACGGATTTGCTCTGCGCTCTCCATGACGATCTGGGTGCCGATGCCGTCGCGTGAGAATAGCTCCTGCAGCAGCGCGCCATTTTCCTGATAGCTGATCAGGTGGCAGCGCCGCACGCCGCTGCGGCAGGCCTTCACGGCCCCGCGCAGGAAGCGCACGGTACCGGAGTTATAATCTTCGTCCGCTTCCAGCTCTTCGACGCGGGCCTGCGCTTCATTGGGGAACAGTTCGGAGACAATTTCCCCGGCCTGGTTGTAAACCCCTTGCGAAGAACAGAAGCCGATCATTTTCTCTGCTTTCAGCTTGATGGCCAACTGGGTGGCGATCTCTTCCGAAGTCAGGTTAAAGCTTTCGCCGGTGACCGACACCGCGACCGGCCCCATCAGCACAATGGCGCCGCTGTCGAGCTGGCGATGAATCGCCTCTTCGTCAATGCGGCGAATGCGGCCGCTGTGGCAATAATCAACGCCGTCATCAACGCCCAGCGGCTGGGCAATGATAAAGTTGCCGCTGACGACGTTGATATGGGCTCCCTGCAGCGGGGTGTTGTTGAGGCTCATCGACAGGCGGGCGGTGATCTCCAGCTGCAGCATCCCCGCCGCCTGCTTAACCAGCTCCAGCGTTTTGGCGTCAGTCACTCGCGTCTGCTTGTGATAGACCGGCTCGTGATGGTGCTCGGCGAGGTTAGCGTCAATCTGCGGGCGGGCGCCATAGACCACCACCAGGCGAATGCCCAGGCTATGCAATAACCCTATGTCATTGACAATATTTGAGAAATTTTCATGCTCAATGGCTTCGCCGCCCAGCATGATGACAAACGTTTTTCCCCGATGGGCATTAATATAGGGAACAGAATGGCGGAATCCTTCTACCAGTTCAGTGCGACGTTCCTTCACCATGACAAACCCTCAATGCATGATTATTCGTAATTATTGTATTTTTATTCTGTTTTGCCGTTAAACGCAAGCCCCAATTTGAGGCTAAGCCCTGAAAAACATGTGACCCGGCGCAGGGTGTCAATGAATGTTTACCCTTTTATAGATGACAGGTTATATGCCTTTCGTTAAAGTTTCTGGTCAATCTGTTTGTTTTGGGTATAAATGCGTTTTATTGCTTGGGAGTGGCATGTCGGGAAACAACTCTGGATTAAGCCGTCGCCGTCTGCTGCAGGGCGCGGGCGCCATGTGGTTAATGAGCGTGAGCCCCGTTGGGCTGGCCGCCGCCGCGCGGGTGGTTGCCGTTCGCGTCTGGCCAGCATCGACCTACACGCGCGTCACGGTGGAATCGAATCATGTGCTGAAATACCGGCAGTTTGCCCTCAGTAATCCGGAACGGGTGGTGGTGGATCTGGAAGGGGTTAATCTGAACTCGGTGCTGAAAGGCATGGGAGGGCAGATCCGCGATGACGATCCCTTTATTAAGTCCGCCCGCGTGGGCCAGTTTGATCCGCAAACCGTGCGCATGGTCTTCGAGCTCAAGCAGAACGTTAAGCCGCAGCTGTTTGCCCTCGCGCCGGTGGCCGGCTTTAAAGAGCGTCTGGTGATGGATCTTTACCCCGCCAACGCCACCGATGTGCAGGATCCGCTGCTGGCGCTGCTTGAGGATTACAACAAAGGCGATCTGCAGCGTCAGGTACCGCCGGCGCAAAGCGGGCCGCAGCCGGGCAAAGCCGGGCGCGATCGGCCGATTGTCATTATGCTCGATCCCGGCCACGGCGGCGAAGATTCGGGCGCTGTGGGCAAGTATCGCACCCGCGAGAAAGACGTGGTGCTGCAGATTGCCCGTCGCCTGCGGGCGCTGATCGACAAAGAAGGCAATATGAAGGCCTATATGACCCGCAACGAAGACGTGTTTATCCCGTTGAAGGTGCGTGTCGCCAAGGCGCAGAAGCAGCGCGCCGACCTGTTCGTATCGATTCACGCCGACGCCTTTACCAGCCGCCAGCCCAGCGGCTCCTCGGTGTTTGCGCTCTCCACCAAGGGAGCCACCAGTACCGCGGCAAAATATCTCGCCCAGACGCAGAACGCCTCGGATCTGATCGGTGGGGTCAGCAAGAGCGGCGATCGCTATGTCGACCACACCATGTTCGATATGGTGCAGTCCCTCACCATCGCCGACAGCCTCAAATTTGGTAAGGCGGTGCTGGAGAAAATGGGTAACATCAATAATCTGCACAAAAATCGGGTAGAGCAGGCGGGCTTTGCGGTGCTCAAGGCGCCCGATATCCCCTCCATTCTGGTGGAGACGGCGTTTATCAGTAACGTGGAAGAGGAGCGGAAGCTGAAAACGGCCAAATTCCAGCAGGAGGTGGCCGAGTCGATCCTTGCCGGGATTAAAGCGTACTTCGCCGACGGCGCGACGCTGGCCCGGCGTGGATAACCACACAGGAAAAGGATATGGCCTTACTGAAAAGCGCCCATGGCGGCAATATCCGCGAGGCCGCCGCCCTGCTGGGCATTGCCCCCAACGAGCTGCTGGATTTTAGCGCCAACATCAATCCGCTGGGAATGCCTGCCTCGCTCAGGCAGGCGATCGTCGATAACCTCGGCTGCGCCGAGCGCTATCCTGACGTCGAATATCAACAGCTGCACCAGGCGCTGGCGGCCCACCATCAGCTGCCGGCGGGGCATATCCTCGCCGGCAATGGCGAAACCGAATCGATCTTCACCCTCGCCCACGGCCTTAAGCCGAGGCGGGCAATGATCGTCATTCCTGGCTTCGCGGAGTACCGGCGGGCGCTGCAAACCGTGGATTGCGCGGTCGTGGAGTATGCCCTTCGGGAGTGCGATGGCTGGCAGCTGACCGACGCGATCCTCGATGCCCTCACCCCGGCGCTGGACTGCCTGTTTCTCTGCACGCCGAACAACCCCACCGGCCTGCTGCCAGAGCGGGGCCTGCTGGAAGCCATTGCCCGGCGTTGCCAGGCGCTGAACATCAGCCTGATCCTCGATGAGGCCTTCCTTGACTTTATCCCCGACCAGCCGGGGTTTATTCCCCTGCTGGCGCAGTATCCGCACGTCTGGGTTTTGCGCTCGCTCACTAAGTTTTATGCCATTCCGGGACTGCGTCTTGGCTACCTGCTCAATGCTGACGCGCAGGCGGTAGCCCGGCTGCGCGAGCGACAAATGCCGTGGTCCATTAATGCGTATGCCGCGCTGGCCGGCGAGATCATCCTCCAGGACCGGGCGTATCAGCGGGCCACCTGGCAGTGGCTGCAGGAGGAGGGGGCGCGTTTCTACGCGCAGCTGCAGGAGATAGCCGGGCTGACCGTGTGGCCCGGGCGCGCCAACTACCTGTTCTTGCGCTGCGACAGACCAGAGCTTGACCTGCAATATGCCCTGTTGCGCCAGCATGTGCTGATCCGCAGCTGCGCGAATTACCCGGGGCTTGATAGCCGCTATTTCCGGGTGGCGATCCGCAGCGCCGGCGAAAACGACCAGCTGCTGGCGGCGCTGCGCCGGGCGCTGGCCTGAGCCCTATTGCAGGGTGACGCCCCCCGGGACCATCGCCAGCAAGTGCTGCAGCGGCCAGTGGGCGGCGATGTCGCTGTCTGCCAGCCGCCATTTTATAAAGTCGACGTCATGACGACGGCGGTCCAGCAGCAGGCCGACGACGCTGCCGCTGTGCGCCACGTTAAGGCCATAGAGCCCTGCGCTTTCCACCAGGTCCAGCAGCGCGTCAAACCCCGGCTTGGGCAACAGCCGCTGGCTGGCGATGGCGCTGATGGTCGCCGCTTCGCCCAGCAGCTGCGGGCTACCGCGCTGGCAGGCCTGCTGCACTTTCTCCCACGCCAGCTGCAGCCGGGAGGCGTTAGCCAGCAGACCCGGCTCGCGCGGCAGCTGGTGGTAGTCAGTGGTGCGCAGCGTCAGCGGGCTCTCCAGCACTAACAGGTCGAGCGCCGGCGGCGCAGGGCAGGCGATTTGCGTGGCGGCGGTATTATGGTCGAACAACGTCAGCTGGCGGAACAGGGTGCTGTCGGTGGGCTCCAGCGCGACGCACAGGCGCGCCAGCGTCGGCTCATCCAGCGCGTGGCCCAGATGATGGGCGGTAGCCGCCGCGGTGGCGGCGATATCGGCGGTGCTGCTGGCCATCCCTTTGGCGACCGGGATCGTCGAGTGCAGGGTGATGCGGATCTGCTGACTCAGCGCCGCCGGGTAGCCCCAGTGGGCCAGCAGCTGGTCGACCATCGCCCGCGACAGTGGCCGCTCATCGTTTCGCGGCGTGCCGGTCTCGACCTCGACGGTGCTGTACCAGTCCACCGGGCAGGAGACCAGCTTCTCGCTGCCGAGGATCCAGCCCTGGATAAGTTCTCCGCACGAGGCGGGACATTGTGCAACGGCCACGTTTTCACCTTTCCGCTTACCTTCGCCAGGGCGCATAGTGGCACGGCGATTCGCCGGTTACCATGATTCTCCGCAAGGGGAGAGGCGCCGTTTATACCGACACCGCCAGCTCGCGCGCCTGCGGCAGCGCCAGGCGCATCACATCGCGGGCAATCATCAGCTCTTCATTGGTATTGATGACCGCCACTTTGACCATCGCATTTTCGGCCTGAATAAAGGTAGCGTTGTGCTGGTTTTTCTCTTCATCGACCGAGAGCCCGAGGAAATTCAGGTTATGGCAGATGGCGCTCCTGGCGCGGGCGGAGTTTTCGCCGATGCCGCCGGTAAAGATCAGCGCGTCCAGGCCGCCCATCTGCATAATATAACTGCCGATGGTGGCGCGAATGCGCTCGGCAAACAGCGAGAGCGCCAGGGCTGCCTGACGATTACCGCCGTCCGCCGCCTGCTCGACATCGCGATAATCGTGCGATATGCCGGAAACCCCCAGCAGGCCGGACTCGTTATTCAGCAGCTGATTAAGCTGCTCCGGCGTTTTTCCCTCATGCAGCGCCAGCCACGGTAGAATCGACGGATCGATATCGCCGCTGCGGGTGCCCATCATCACGCCGGACTGCGGCGTAAAGCCCATTGACGTGTTAACCGAGCGCCCGCCTTTGATTGCGCAAACGCTGCTGCCGTTGCCGAGATGGCAGCTCACTACGCGCAGAGCGCTCAACGGTACGCCCAGCTTTTCCGCCAGCGTCGCGCTAACGTACTTGTGGCTGGTGCCGTGGAAGCCGTAACGGCGAATGCCCAACTCGCTGTAGTAGCGCCAGGGCAGCGGATAGATAAACGCGCGCTCGTCCAGCGTCTGGTGAAAAGCGGTATCAAACACCGCCACCGACGGCGCGTCGGGCAGCAACTGGCGGAAAACGTTAATGCCCAGCGCGTTGACCGGATTATGCAGCGGGGCCAGTTCCGCCAGGCGCTCGATTTCCGCTAAGGTCTCATCGGTCACCGGCGTCGAATCTTTAAAGCGCTCCCCGCCGTGCGCCACGCGGTGGCCGACGCCATCGATATCCTGCAAACTCTGGATAATCCGATGGTCGAGGAGCTTTTCCAGCAGCAGGGTGACGGCTTCACGGTGATCGGCTACGGGCGCCGTTTCCTGCCATTTTTGCGCCGGCGTTTTAAGGGTCACCAGGGCGTTTGCCATGCCGATACGCTCGATCAATCCCTGGCAGAGCATATCGCCCTGAGGCATCTCCAGCAGCTGGAATTTTAACGATGAACTGCCGGCATTAATGGCCATTATTTTGTAAGACATAAAGGTTCCTTCGAATTCAGAAAATCCAGCACGGTATCAAGACCCAGATTATTCAGCGCGCTGGTGATAAAAATCTGCTGGGCGCCAGCCTGCCTGAGCCACTCGCCGATTAGCGATATCCGCTGCGCATCGGCAAGGTCGGCTTTCGTGACCAGACCAATCGTCGGGCGGTTCATCGGCGCGGTAAAACCCGGAGAAAACGGCGACCACTGGGCGTCGGCGTTCAGCACCAGAGCGATAACGTCGGCCTCGCAGGCGCTGGTCAACAGAGCGCTATAAAGGCAGCGGTTCTCCAGATATTCGCCCGGCGTGTCGATGGCCATCGGCGACCATTCAATCGACTGGGTTTTCTTATAATGGAGCGCTTCGCCGCGCAGGCCCTGGGTCAGCGAGGTTTTGCCGCACTGGCTGGGGCCGATCAACATCAGACGTTTCATCGCGCTACGTCCGGGTTATTGAGCAGGTAGTAAACTGCATCATCTCGCCCAGGGTGCGCGTCACCTGCTTGAGGGCGTACTCGACGGCGGAAACGTCGCCGGTCAGCACCACGGCGCCGGTAAAGCGGTCAAGAAAACCGATCTCCACCGCGCCGGATTTGGTGGCGATATCGCAGGCGATAATCGACGCTTCGCTGGGCGTAATGGTGAGGATGCCGATGGCGGACACCGCATCCTGCAGGCCGAGTTTCTTAAAGAGATCTTTCCCGGGATTGGCAATCAGGTGCGCGAGGGTTACCTGTTTCCCGGGAACGTATTCCTGAATCATGCGATCCGTTGTTGGCTGTCTTTCCATTATCCCTCCACCATCTGTCGCCACATGGCTTCATGCGGTCGCGGGATCACCGAACGATAAACCAGCAGCCCTTTTTCACCCGCGCTTTCGCTGGCTACCGTAACCGCGTTGTTGACGTCGGAAACGTCGCCCGCCACCACCATGTAGCATTTACCGCCGATGCCGAAGGCCATATGCACCCGTACCAGGGTGACGTTGGAGCCTTTCACCGCCCGGTCCGCGGCGCTGATGCAGGCCGCAACGCTCCAGGTTTCAACGATGCCGACCGCCTGGCGTTGGTCTACGCTGTTCAGGCCGCTGATGGCCGGGAGTACGCTGGGATGGATATTCGCCAGCACCAGGCTGTCGACGAGCATTTCGCCGGCCTGCGAAGTGCCGGTTTCAATGGCCTGCTGGATGGCGCCGATATCCCCACCGAGCATCAGTAAAAACTTACCCGGGCAGATAGTTTTGCTGACCAGCAGATTGACGTTGGCGCTTTTCAGCATCGCATCGCCGAGTTCCATTCCTTTGGCAATGCTGGTGAGTTCTAAAATTCCTATAGCCTGAGACATGGTTAACCTCTTACCACCGTGATGGCCTGTTCGCTGATGGCCGCAACCACGCCGTCGATGCTGGCGTGAACCGGCGCGCCTAATGTGCCTGCCGGGATATCGGCAACGCATTGCCCCCGGGTAACGCGTTCTCCCACTGCAACGTTCGCTACCGCGCTGGCGCCGATATGCTGGCGCAACTGCAACGTCACGGTTTCTACTGCTGGTTCGTCTTCCACCAGCGGCGCCTCCTGATACCAGGGGCTCAGCCCCAGTTTGGCGATCAGTCGCTTCACCGGCACGAGGCGATATTTCGCCATTTCGTCGGCCGGATAGAGCGGCCCTTCATAGCGCTGGTTTTGCGCGCGCAGCTCGCGTTTCAGCATGCGGTTGATGCGCATCGGCGAGATCCCTACCGGGCAGGCCACGCTTTCGCAGACGTTGCATTCCGAACAGGTGAGGGCGCTCAGCAGCAGCTGGGGCGTGGCGGCCTGATGAAAGTTCACCGCCCGCACCAGCAGGTGCGGGGAGAGTTCGTGGCCGATCAGATGCCGTGGGCAGAGATCGGTACACAGGCGACACTGTTCGCAGACGGTACGGGCCACGGAAAGCACCGTGCGCTCGTCCTGCATCCGCCGCTGGATAAGCGGATGGCTTTTGGGCAGCACCAGCAGGCCGCCGGTAGTTTTGGTTACCGGGCTATCGAGAGCAGTCATCAGGCCGCCCATCATCGGGCCACCGTTAATAAAACCGGGGTCGTCGACCGTCGCGCCGCCCGCCAGCGCCAGCACTTCGCGCAGCGACATGCCGATGGGGACGGTGACGGTCAGCGGTCGGGCGACCGCGCCGTTAACGGTTAGCGTGCGGCGGGTCACCGGAAACTGCTGCTCAACCGCACGGGCCATGTTGAGCACCGTTTGTACGTTATTCACCACGACTCCAACGCTGGCTGGCAGCGCGGCGGGCGCGGCCCGGCGACCAGTCGCCAACCAGATAGTCAGCACCTCATCGCCTGCGGGATAGACATCCGGCAGAATATGCAGGCGAATACCGGCAGGCAGCAGCGGGGTGAGGGCGTCGATAGCCCGGCGGTACTTCTCTTTCAGGGCAATCACCCCTTCGCGCGCGCCGGTTGCCGTCATTGCGTACTGCACGCCGCGGACCAGACGTGCAGCCTGCTGCCACATTAGCTGCTGGTCGACCTTGAGCATCGGTTCGCACTCGGCGGCGTTAACCAGAAAGATCTCCACCTGCGCCTGCAGCTTCACGTGGGCGGGAAAACCCGCTCCACCCGCGCCGACTACGCCCGCAGCGCGCACGCGCTCGCGGATCTCCTCGGCGCTTCTGACCATTTCAACAGCGTTGACGGCGGTACTCATAGCAGTTCCTCCAGCAGTTCCTGAATTTCCCCGGCGCTGGCCGGGCGAGGATTCGTGCGCAAGGTCACGTCAGCCAGTGCGGCCTGCACCATGGCCGGAATGCGCGCTGAGTACTCGGCACGTCCCTCTTTCAGCGCGACCGCCAGTGACGGCAGCGCACAGCGCTGCTTGAGCCGTTCGATTTGCTGGATCAGCGCATTGATCGCCGTACTATCGCTGGCGTCTGCCGGACAAAAGCCGCAGGCTTTGGCCAGCCGCGCGTAGCGTTTTCCGGCGCGCGGATGACCGGCGTTAAAGCGGATAACCGCGGTTAACAGCAGCGCGTTGGCCAGTCCGTGCGGGAGATGAAACTGCCCGCCAAGCTGGTGGGCGATAGCGTGGTTAAGCCCCAGCCCCGCCTGGCTGAACGCCATCCCGGCAAGCGTTGAGGCATTGTGCATTTTCCCGCGCGTCGCCACGCAGTCGCCTTTTTCCACCGCCGTGGGCAGATACTGGAACACCAGTTTGGCGGCTTTTTCCGCCAGCGCGTCGGTAAAGTCGCTGGCGTGCGGAGAGACCCACGCCTCCAGCGCGTGGGTCAGCACGTCCATGCCGGTGTTGGCCGTAATCTGCGGCGGCACGCTGACCACCAGCTCCGGGTCAAGGATCGCCATATCGGGATAGAGCGCATTGTTGAACAGCGGGTACTTGATGCCTTTATCCGGATCGCTAATTACGCAGGCGCTGGTTACTTCTGAACCGGTACCGCTGGTGGTCGGTATAGCCACGCAGGTTTCGATGCTGATGCCGCTCTGCTGACTGAACCAGACGATAGCTTTCGCCGCATCCATTGCCGATCCGCCGCCGAAGCCGATGACCACCTGCGGCTGCAGGGCCTGCATTTGCGCAATGCCCTGTACCACGGTGTGGATAGTGGGGTCCGGGGTTATCTCGCTAAAGACGCTAATGCGGTTATCTGCGGGCAACGCCTGACGCAGGGTTTCCAGCAGCGGCGAGCGCGCAAGAAAGCCATCGCAGATAATCCAGATGTGCTTGTTGGTAAAGCGTTTGAGCACCGCCAGGCTACCCTGACCGCTGTACAACCGCGTTTGTAGTGAGAAAGTTTTCATCGCGACCTCGGTTAGCGAATGGAAAAGCCGTTGGTCAGCACGCAGCGACGGGAGCGGGCAAACGTGCGCGCCGAGGTTGTCCCTTCACCGGTCGGCGTGGCGATAGTAAAGGTGGTAAAGCCTTCGCCGCCGACGCCGATCCCGGCATAAGAGGGGCCGTTCTTGACGAATATCGAGGTTTGCAGGGTGCGGGCCGCGAGGTTCAGGCGCGACACGTTCTGCGAGTGCATAATGGCGGTATGATGCAGTCCCTCTTCAACCTTCAGCGCCAGGGCCAGCGCGCTATCGAAATCGCTGACTTTCACCACCGGCAGCATCGGCATCAGTTGCTCGCTGGTAACCCACGGATCGTCGGCGTTAACCAGCGCTATCAGTAGACGCGGCGCTTTCGACGGAACGGCGATCCCGGCCGCTTCGAGCATGGCTGATGGGCTTTTGCCGACCAGTTTTTTATTCGCCTGGCCTTCAGGCAGGCAGGCGGCCCGGAGTTTGTCAGTGTCGGCAGGGCTCAGCAGCAGCGCGCCGAAGGTTTGCATTTGCTGCACCAGACGTTCGGCGACGCTCTCCACCACAATCAGGCTCTTCTCGGCAATGCAGGGCAGGTTGTAATCGAACGAGGCGCCGTTGATGATATCTTCCGCCGCTTTAACCAGATCCGCCGTTTCATCAACGATGCAGGGCGGGTTACCCGCGCCAGCGCCAATGACTTTCTTACCGCTCTTCATGCCCATCGCCACAATACCCGGGCCGCCGGTAATGGCCAGAACCGCAATGCGCGGATGGGCCATCATCTGCTGGGTGGCTTCGAAAGTGGGTTCTGCTACGGTAACCACCAGATTGCGGATGCCGCAGCAGCGGAAAACAATCTCTTCAATCATGCTAATCAGCTTCAGTGAGACCTTTTTTGCTCCCGGATGCGGGCTGAAGTAGACGCTATTGCCCGCCGCCAGCATGCTGATGCTGTTATTAATGATGGTTTCCGTCGGGTTGGTGCTCGGTGCGACCGACCCGATAACGCCAAATGGCGAATACTCAAACAGCACCATGCCGCCGTCGCCGGTTAGTGCCGTGGTGGTGAGATCTTCCACGCCCGGCGTGTTGTCCAGCGCAGCTTTGTTTTTCAAAAATTTATCTTCTTTGTTGCCCATCCCCGTTTCATTGGCGCTCTCTTCCGCCAGGGCGGCCAGATGCGGCGTCAGCTCCTGACGCATTGCGCTAATGATGGCGCTGCGGGTTTTTAGCGGGCACTGCTGATAACGTAAGAACGCCTGATGCGCGGCATCAATGGCCTCGCTCACGGACTGAAAAATCCCTTTACCCTGCGCCGGGTTTGGCGTTTGGGCTGGGGTTAACTGTTCGCTAAGAATGGTGCGAATAAGCGTTTCGAGTTCAGAAGTATTCATTGATGAGTTCCCACGTTAATGGCCGCGATGGCGGTCTGTGCTATATCCATGTCCTGTTCAACGCTGCCGCCGCTGATGCCAAGACCCCCAATTAATGAGCCGTCGCGCCACAGGGCGTAACCGCCGCCAAAGGTAACCACTTTTCCCTGCAAATGCGTTTCGAGGCCATAAAGCGCGGCGCCCGGCTGAACGGCCTCGCTCAGCTCATGGGTCGCCGTTTTCATCGCCACCGCGGTCCAGGCTTTTTTCGGCGCCAGTTCGCTGCTGACCAACAGGGCGTCCGGCATCCGCCAGGTCACGGTTTCGGTGCCGTGTGCGTCAACGATACTGATCACCACCGGCACCTGAAGCTGCTGCGCGCGCTCAACGGCGGCGCGGGTGAGCTGGTGCAGATCGTGGAATGAAAGGTCCAGGGGCGTCGTCTCCTTGCTGCGGCTCGGCTGAGTGACGGCCAGATAGCGCCGGCTCACTTCACGAATGATGTTGTTCTGGTGCGCATCGCTATCTTCCGCGCGCGCCAGGGCGTACAGGCAGTCTGACAAGCGATTGATGTAGCGCATCAGCACCTGGCGCACGTTGACTTCCGCCGCCAGCTCAACCAGTCGCCGTTCGGCCCGGCGGGCCAGCGTGCGGGCAAAATGCAGGCGGCTCGCGGCTTCGCAGCGGCCGGGTAAAATAAAACTGTGCAGCGGTTCGACGCGGGCCATGGCCCGATCGATGGCGGCTTCCAGAGCGGAAATCTCTTCGCTGCTGATGTAGCGCTGTTTCGGTGATGGCCGTTCGCTGTCGCTGGCCAGTTCTGCGCTAAACCAAAAAAGCTGCTGCTGGATGGCCTCAAGTAAGGCGCGGTGATTTTCATCCGCGGCGGCGCAGGCGCACAGGCTCAGCGCGGCGTTCAGCTCATCCAGCGTGCCGTAGGCTTCAACCCGCGGGTGGGTTTTACTCACCCGCTGGCCGGTAAAGAGTGAGGTGGTGCCAGCGTCGCCCGTTCGGGTATAAATCGCCATATTCGCTCCTTAACGTGAAAGCGTATCGACAATGCCGACAACGGCGAGGTCGATGGCCTCGTTTGGCCCGGAAAAAACGTGCCTGGCGCTGGAGCCGCCGCTGAGCAGAACCAGCTCGCCGATCCCCGCGCCGACGGAATCCACGGCGACTTCATCACCGGAGGTCGGCGAGGCGGGAAGCTCGCCATCGGCGCTGACCCGCCGCACCAGCAGCAGCTTTTTGCCGATCAGGGAAGGCGATTTTTGCGTGGAGACAACCGCGCCCGTGACTCGTGCCAGATGCATGATTTACTCCTGCTTAATTAATTGAACATGCCGCGCCTGTGCCGCTTCGCGCGCCAGCGCGGTCACGATGCATTTGCGGTGGATAACCAGGCGACCCTGACCCAGCTGCGCGACGTCGCGATAGCTCAGCACCGATCCTGCGTGCAGGATCAGCGGCAGCCCGCGCTCGTCGGTGAAGATCGCCGGCAGGCGCGCCAGTTTTTTGACCGGGATAACCGGCAGCAGCTGGCTGTGCAGGGTGAGCTGCACGCGGATGCCGAAAGCCAGCGCGTCGTGAATTTTCCGGGCCGCAGGATCGTCGGTTTCCGCCTCCGTCAGCTGGCCCAGCAGCGGCAGGTCGACAAGCAGGATGCGCAGCGAGGCGTGCTGGCTGAACAGCACGGGGCAGTCGGCATCGCGCAGCTGCGCCACGCTCAGCGTCGCCGTGCTATGGGCGCGACGCTGCAGCCTGGAGACGATTTCCTCCACGATGCGCTGCAGAACTTCGCCGTTCATCGCGGGCCTACCAGCCGGGCAAAGGCCTGCGGATTATCGGCACCGGCGGCGTTGGCTTCATCGGTATCAATGTGCATTTCGAGACGCATATCCGGTGAAACGCGAATCGCCACGTTGTTGAAAACCAGCCCGCGCGCGTCGCCTTCAATGACCACGGAGACCCTATCGCCGTGGGAAACCCGCAGGATCAGCGCATCGAGCGGCGACATATGAATATGCCGCTGCGCGACGATAACTCCTGACGACAGCGTCAGTTCGCCATAGGGGCTGACCAGACGGATGCCTGGCGTCCCTTTCAGATCGCCGGACATTCTTAGCGGCACCGCAACCCCCAGGGTTCGGGCATCGGTACGCGATATTTCCACCTGGCTTACCGAACGCAGTGGGCCGAGCAGGCGCACATTTTTAAGCTGCCCCTTCGGCCCTACCAGGGTGACGGTTTGCTCCGCAGCGTACTGTCCCGGCTGCAGCAGCGCTTTTTTCTCGCTGATGGGATGGCCAGGAAACAGGCGTTCATAATCCGACGCCGACAGGTGGATATGACGATTTGAAACCCCCAGCGGAATGGGCCGCAGACGCATCTCGTCGAGGACTTTACTGACCGTTGATGCGAGAAGCTGTTTATCCATTACGCTTCACCTCGCTTGCCGGGATGAATGCAAAGGGTGCGCGGCTCGCCCTTCTGGCGCGGACATTTTGGATCCAGGCACAGGTTGCAGCTGACCACGCCTTGTTGCTGGAGGGGCTCTTCTGCTGGCGCTTCAGAAACGACATTAGCCGTCTCTGACTCTTCAGGCTCAGGTTCCATGACGGAGGGTGGGGCAGCCTCTACGGGCAGGATCCCTTCTCCGGGTCTGGCGATGACTTTATGAGCCACCAGACCGTTTCGCTGTTCGGCAAACAGTGCACCGGTGGTGATGGCCGCCTGCACGGAGGCCACATCACCGGTAATTTTAATGACCGTCCAGCCTGAACCATTGGTCTTTTCGAGGGCGACCAGCGTGATAGAAGCGGATTTCGCCATGATATCGGCGCAGCTAATAGCCAGTGCCAGACCACAAACTTCCAGTAATCCCAGTGATTGCTTCACGCGGTGCTCCTTATTCGCCATCAATCAGGCTGATTTCGGTAAAATGGCCTCAACGTCGCTGTGCGGACGCGGGATCACGTGGCAGGATTTCACTTCGCCTACGACGCTTGCCGCCGCGCTGCCCGCATCCACCGCCGCTTTGACTGCGCCGACGTCGCCGCGAACCATGACGGTCACCAGACCCGAGCCAATTTTTTCGTAGCCGACCAGCTGCACGTTGGCCGATTTCACCATCGCATCGGCGGCCTCAATGGCGCCTACTAACCCTTTTGTTTCAACCAGTCCCAGTGCGTTATTCATACTGCTGTTCTCCTGTTGCTTAGCTATTCAGATCCCGGAACGGGATCCCTTTGACCAGCCGTGCCGCGTTATTACCGGTGTTACGTTGGGCCTGACTGTCCTGATGATGCATCAGCGTAAAAAGCGGCGCCGATGCGGGTAAATTCTTGTAGTGCACGACCAGCGTATGGCGGTCGCAGGCGATGCCCACCAGTAGCGGCGAGCTGCGCGCCGCCTGCCAGGCGCTGTCCACGACATCCCCGGCCGGGTGATGCTGGAGCAGGAAAGGAATGCCTTCCTCTTCGATACCCAGCAGCACTTCGCGCCACAGGTCGTCGCAGCCGTCGATGGCGGCGATCACAATAGCCGGAGCGCTGTGATTACTGTCCATGCGCGAACTCCTTATGCCAGGAGAGAATCAGGCCGGTGGCCACCGCGTTTCTGGGACCCTCGCTGCCGCGAATATTTCCCCGCCCGGCAACCAGGCGGTAGTGCGCCAGCGCATCGGTGACCAGCTGCGGGACCTCGAAATCCAGCGACGAACCGCCGACCAACACCACGAACGGAATATCGCGAATGTTGCCGGTGGGGCTGACCTGACGCAGTGCGCGCAGGGCGTTGGTGACAAAGACCCGCTCTTTGGCGCTGCGGCGAATGGCGCGTACTTTTTCCAGCGCTAAGTCGCCGGGTAGTGGCACCAGTTCGTCCGGTTTCACCACGCAGACGCGGGCGAATACGGCGGGGGGCAGCGGCGTGGAGAAGAACTGCACGCTGCCGTCCTCGTGGCGTAAATGGAACAGACTTTCCACCTTGGCCAGCGGATACTTCTTGATCTCTTCCGCCAGATAGCGGTCTTCCAGCCCCAGCTCGCGGGCAATAATCATCGTCACCATATCGCCAGCTCCGGCGAGGTGAGTGGCGATGATTTCGCCTTTGGGGTTGATGATGGAGGCATCGGTGGAGCCTGCGCCGAGGTCGAGGATCGCCAGCGGTCGGGTGGTACCCGGCGTGGTCAGCGCGCCCAGAATGGCGGCTTCGGC
Organism: Klebsiella sp. C283; assembly: GCF_048822555.1. Lineage (NCBI taxonomy): Bacteria > Pseudomonadati > Pseudomonadota > Gammaproteobacteria > Enterobacterales > Enterobacteriaceae > Klebsiella > Klebsiella sp. C283. Next base: position 279,530 of record NZ_JBMEZS010000005.1, on the reverse strand, counting down.
CTCGGCGCCGCCGATCTGCACGTCGATATTGAGCTTCTGCTCGATTTCGCGGGCAATCATCGCCATCTGCAAACGATCCGATTTCACCATTGAGGCGATGCCCACGGCCTGCTCCAGCGAGAACTCCCCGGCAAGACCGCCGGTGACGCTCACCGGCACCGAGGTATCAACGGCCAGCAGGTCCTGAATGAATATTTCGCTGCTGGGCTTGTTGGTCAGCTCGGCCATGGTCTGGCGCACGTGTTCCAGCATGCCGCCGATATTGGTCCCCGACTCGCCGGTGACGTTATCGAGCTTGCCGCAGCCGTCGACCGCTTTCATGATGGCTTCGGCGCCAGCGGCAACGTCTACGCGTACGCTCCGGCCCTGGGCCAGCAGCTCAAGGTTACCGGCGGGTATCGCGCGCGCTTTGACGTCACCGGATGGCGTTTTGACCACCACGGCGGAACGGTTGCCAATCAGCGCGCGAGCCATCGGGACGATGTTTTTCGTCTCCTCGGCGTTGAGGTGGAATACGGTGGCGATGCCGTAGGGGTTAGAGAGCGTTTCGATGACCTTCCCCGGGACGGCGACCTCAATTGCCGCCAGCATTCCCAGCGGAATGCGGTCGATGTACAGCACTTCGTCAACAATCGGCAGCGGTTTTTCCAGCCGGTTGCTGACCAGTACGCCATCGTCACGTTGCAAAATGACGCCGGTAATCTGATATCCGGCGCGCAGGGAAGCGTTAATCACGCTGGCGATATCGGCAAAATCGAACGCCGACGACACCACCAGGATATAGGGCGCGTCCGCCGGGCGGGTTAACAGCTCCTGCGGCGTAATGGTGATGCCCACGCCAAGCCCCGCGCCGCCGGGCGTTTTCGGGTTATGGCCGATCATGGTCGATTCGGTGATGATGGTCTCGGTAATGGTTTCCATCGCCACATCGCCAATCACCGGCGTAGCTTCATTAATGCGGATGAGCGAAATATCGCTGACAGCGATCCCGGCGCCTCTGGCGACGAGGGCGAGCGCCTCCTGAATACCGAACACGTTACGCAACGTGCCTTTGATCCCGGTGGTTTCCGCCAGCGCGCTGTGGGTGATTGTCAGCGTGCCAGCCTCATTCAGAGTCGCCAGGGCGACTTCCGTCGATGAGTTGCCGATATCAATGCCAGCTATATATCGCATCACATACCCCTGTAATTAATCGTCGCCTTTGAGTTTTTTACGCTCGACGTACAGCGCTGCCGCTTCGCGAACGAAAGCGGCGCAAATCTTCGCCTGATAGCGGCTTTCGAGATCGTCGGCGATCGCCAGCAGCTCCTCTTTCGTCGAGCGATAGGGGCGGAGGGCGTTGTAGATTTCAAGAATGCGATCGTCCGGTACCGCGGTCAGTTCGGCGGCGCGTTCGAAGTTCATCGCCAGCCGGTCGCGGCCCGCGTCCCTGGCGATAGAAGCCTGTAAGCGCAGCGTTTCCGGGGTAATACGCATATCCTGGGCGGTAACTTTGTTGCTCAGCACGTTTTCCAGCGTAAAGTCGTCCAGCGTTTTATTGGTGGCGGTTTTCACCCATTCCGGGTGTTTGTTCGCCAGCGGGTAGTCGCTGACCTTTGCGCTACGGGACGCGCCGTCTGCCGCCGGAGCCGCCGTCGGCGCCTCGCCCTGCAGGCTGTTCATGCGGCTTAATACGTCGCGCACCATCGATTCAATTGCGTCGGTATTCATGGAGTTATCCTTTATCAAAGCGCCACGCGCAGTTCCTGCGGGTTTTTGCCCGTCACCACGTACTTGGTCTCTTTAATGTGCAAAATGGCCGATTTCGCCTGGTATTTTGGCCGCGCCATCTGGTCGTTCAGCGTCGGGACCGGCTGCGGCGATTCGCGTTTCGCATAGCGGGCGGCGTTTTTACCAATCTGGCGATAGGTTTCCAGGGTCAGCAGCGGCGCCTGGGGGAACAGCTCCAGGTTAGAGAGCGGCGGCAGCCCCTGCTGGTGAATCACCGTGGTGCCTTTTGACTGGATGCCGATAGAGATGCCGGAACCGCTCAGGCGATTGCCTTCAACGGCGACGAAGGCCACGTCGGAGGATTTAAAGCAGCGAATCACGCGCGCCTTAATGCCTTCTTCTTCAATACCGGCAATGACTTCGCGCAAAATGTTCTTATGCGGTATGCCGACGATATTGACGGTCTGCGCCAGGCCGAAAGCCGGGCCGACGGCGATAATCACTTCGTCCTGCTGGGTTCCCTGACGCGCTTCGCCCACTTCCGTCAGGAAGCCGTCGCCGGCGGGCGGCGTGGCCCGGGGTGCCGCGGAGGCCGCTGGCGCAGTAAACGAGACGGGTTTATCGCTGCCCTTCATCTCGCTGAGCACGTCTTCAATTATCTGGCGCAGCAATTTTTCATTAATTTCCATTTCTCACCCCTTAATCAATCTCGTTGGGATCAAGAGCGCCAGGGATGTTTTTAATCTCTTCCCAGCGTTCGCCCTGCAGGCGATAGCCCGTTGCCGGACCGGCATAGTCGTTAACATCGTTGACGGCTGACAGCACCTGCCCATCGCCGACGATAATTGCGGAGGTATGCAGATAGTCTCCGGTCAGCTTGGCTTTCTGGATGTTGAGCATGTCCTGGGCCACGTCGGTGAACCCGCCCTGCGCCAGCGCTTTCACTACTTCCAGGCCGTTGCGGTTTTTATTGATGATTTCCTGGGCGAACTTGATGTCTTCGACGATGTTGCGCTCCGGCATATCTTTCGAACCGTGGGCGTAGGTCGCGGCTTCCACTTCTTCATCGGTAATCGGCGGCAGCCCCATTCCGGCAAAAACGGCCTGCAGCGCGCGGGCAGCCTTATTACGGATGGCGATAACATCTTCTTCGCGAACCGGACGCAGACCGCCGTCCACCTTCAGGTCGCGCTGGATGACGTTGTAGTCGTCAAAGTCTTCGGCATCTTCGTTGGAGCCGGCGAACATGTTGTCGTAGTTCGGCACCGCGGAATAACCGGAAGAGATAAAGTCGGTCCCCGGCAGAAACTGCATCAGCAGGCGCGCGGTACGACGCATATCGGAGTGAGTGAAGGTCTGGTCGTTACTGGAGGCGCACTCCAAATCCAGCGACGAACAGATCAGGTTTTCCGCCAGCACCGCGCGAATGCCGGAAGGCACCGCAGACGGCACGCCGATGCAGCTAACGGAACCGTTTTGCAGGCCCTGTACGCCCGCGGCTTTGGTGATGTAGATGCAGCGCGCTTCCAGGTAAAGCATGGATTTGCCTTCGGCGTAGCCCATCTGCACTTCGGAGCCGGAGCCGGAGGTGAAGCGCATTTTCAGACCGCGAGAGGCGTAGGAGGAGGCTAAGAAACCCTTCGACCACGGCGTGTCGTCGCCGTCGGTAAAGACCGGTTCGGTACCGTAGACGGAGATGGTTTCGGCGTAGCAGGTGTGGCCCAGCATGCCGAGCTTCAGCTCGGTGGCTTCTTCCAGCGAGCACTGAGTCAGTACGCCCGGACGGCCTACCTGCGAGCCGACCAGCAGCGCGATGGCGTTGAACGGCGCGTAGCGCGCTACCGCAACGGTGGTTTCCTGTTCGTCAAATCCGCGCCATGCGCCTTCGGCGGCGTCGGCGGCAATCTGTACCGGGTTATCTTTGACGTTGGTGACGTGCGCCTGCTGGGATGGGGTGCGGCGGGCGCGCATTTTCTGCATCGCCATCATCATCTCAACGACGTTCATATGCGAAACCACTTCGACAATTTTTGCCGGCGTCATCGCGGTGGTCAGCGGGACGATTTCGCTGCGTTTAACGTTCGGATCGCACAGCATGTTGGCCAGCTTAACCGAATCCATCGCCATCACTTCTTCGGCGCGATTCAGGTTAATGCCGTAGCGGGCGATAAAGTGGTCGATCAGGTCAAAATCGCTCACCGGTTTCCCGTCCAGCTCGGTCACCGCGCCGTTAACGATTTTTATCGACGGTTTCGGATCGTTCGGGCTTTCCATCGCGATAAAGCCTTCTTCGATCCACTCCTTAACGAAGCCGTCCTGATTCACAGGGCGTTTCGCCAGTGCTTCAAATCTTTTCGATCTCATGAATCAGCCTCGTGGGTATCAGATGTAGGACGGGCGATCGTTTTTCGGTTCAGAACCGAGGGTCGCAAGGACGGTTTTACCGATTTCGCGCGCGGAGGTGACTGCCTGGCGGACCGCGCCGGAGTCGCCGGAAATCACCAGGATGGCTTCGTTACTGAAGCTGGTGCCGTGCGCCGGAGAGCTATACGCCACGACTTCTACGTTGGCTGACTTCAGGGCGGTATCGGCCATCAGCACGCCAACGGAGGCCGGTGCGCCGACGATAATGCCGCAGGCGCGGCCAATCGGCGCGCCGAAGGCTTTTTCCAGGGCGTAGCTGGCGCGGGCGGTGTACTGCAGCTCGATATGTCCGGCTTCATTGCCGTAAACATCGCCGAAGGTGCGGTCGAGCTCTTTCAGCGCCACTTCAATCCCGCGCTTAACGTCGGAAACGTCGTTGCCGCCTAAAATAATCAGCGAACCGTGGCCTGCACCGCCTTTGGTATCGCGCGGAAGCTCAATGCTGACCACTTCGGTGTTGGTGGCTTTCACCGCTTCGTCCGCCGCCATAATGTGCGGGCCTGCGCCGGTACGGGCGCCGAGAATGCCGATGGAGCGATAGCGCTTTTCAAGCTTCATCGCGTCCAGCAGGGCGGTATCGACGTTGGCGATAACCAGGCCCAGGGTGTCGCCAATGGCGGTCCCGACAAATTCCGTTAAACTGCAGCTTTTTTCTGCCATAGCCGTCTCTCGTATTGGATGGTTTTCAGTAGGGATGGCCTGCTGTTCCGGCGTCGCCACGCGGGCAATCACCTGAGCCATGATCTGTTCAACCAGCTCATTGCTGCTCATTGGCTAATTCCCTTCGGTAAGATTTTTTCTACATCGGTGTGAGGGCGTGGGATGACGTGTACGGCTTTCACTTCACCCACGTTACGTGCGGCGGCGGCACCCGCATCGGTGGCCGCTTTTACCGCGCCAACATCGCCGCGCACGATGACGGTTACCAGCCCGGAGCCAATCTTTTCATAGCCCACTAACATCACATTGGCTGACTTAACCATTGCATCAGCGGCCTCTATGGCTGCGGTTAAGCCTTTGGTTTCTACCATTCCTAGTGCTTCTTGTTGCATAAAGACCTCGCATGGAGTGTTCCGATAGTGGGGACTATAAGAAGATGCGAGGAAAAAGAATGGCTGACTTCAATGTGATGGTGAAAAAATAGTGGGTATTGGATAAGATAAAATTTTCGTTTATTTATTTAAGTGTTTGATGTTGTTTGTTTTTTTATTTTCGCTGATGTGATTATCTTGTTTTGTATATTCCATATTTACAAATTTGTTCATGACGATTTTAATTTTATCTGCTATGCGCGAGAAACTGATTTGTGATGTTTGTTGGAAAACGATGAGTTGGTTTTAGCAATATTTTTGCATGCTATGGCGGGGGCATAATGGCGAAAGCCGCGCGTGAGCAATGCCATTCTGCGTTATTTAATGACAATAATTTGTTATTGATACCCGAATTTTCCGGAGGCTGCCGTCAGCAGGTTGCCAACAATTTGCGGACGGGAGTTCATATAGTGGTGCGCGTTGTACTCTACTGCCAGCAGGATGTTGGCTGGTCAGGACACGAACTCTGCTAAGAAGGTGTCACCATGAATGATTCGTTAAAAGCGCAATGTACCGCCGAGTTTCTGGGCACCGGGCTGTTTTTGTTTTTCGGCATCGGCTGCCTGAGCGCGTTAAAGGTGGCGGGCGCCAGCCTCGGACTGTGGGAGATATGCATTATCTGGGGGCTGGGGATCTCGCTTGCCGTCTATCTGACGTCGGGAATATCCGGCGGGCATCTCAACCCGGCGGTGACCGTCGCGTTATGGCTGTTTGCCTGCTTTCCCGGCCGAAAAGTTTTCCCCTATATCGTTTCACAGGTTGCCGGCGCCTTTGGCGGCGCGGTGCTGGCCTATGTGCTGTACAGCACGATGTTCACCGAGTTTGAATCCGCCCACCATATCGCTCGCGGCAGCGTAGAGAGCCTGCAGCTGGCGAGTATTTTCAGCACCTACCCGGCGGCATCGCTGAGCATCTGGCATGCGGCGCTGGTTGAAGTGGTGATCACCTCCATGCTGATGGGGATGATTATGGCGCTGACCGACGACGGCAACGGCGTACCGAAAGGGCCGCTGGCCCCGCTGCTGATCGGCCTGCTGGTGGCGGTCATTGGCGCTTCAACCGGGCCGCTGACCGGCTTTGCGATGAATCCGGCGCGTGATTTTGGGCCGAAGCTGTTTACGTGGATGGCGGGTTGGGGCGATATCGCGATGACCGGCGGAAGGGATATTCCGTACTTTATTGTGCCGATTATTGCGCCACTGATCGGCGCCTGTCTCGGCGCGGCCATCTATCGTTATCTGATTGGTAATAATCTACCGTGTAATACCTGTAAATTAGAGGATTAAGGTCACGGCTGAAATAGCCAAAAATTTTCATGAACCGGTATCACGAACTCGCCAAAAACGTCTCCCACGGATGGGAGACTTTTGCTATCGTATTATTCTTTTATCGTTGGCGGCAATGGATGATGAAAGGAAGTAAATATTAAAGAAATGTTTTATTTATAACAAAAAATTAACTGAGAGGTTTTATCATGATTTCTGCGAGCACACTGAACTCAGAACTCATTAATAAAATCGCACAGGATTTTGCGCAGGCCACCAGTCTGGCGGTGGTGGTCGTCAATATTCATGGTGATGAAATATCTGAACTGTTTAACTTCACCCCTTTTTGCCAGCTGATGCGCCAGCATCCCCAGCACAGCACCCGCTGTCGAATGAGCGACCGCTGCGGCGGGCTTGAGGCGTCTAAAACCGATCAGCTCTGTATCTACCGCTGCCACGCCGGGTTAACCGATTTTTCCATTCCTCTGGTTATCGCCGGGCACCTTGTGGGCTTTGTGCTTTGCGGCCAGGTGCGCTTAAGCAACGATGTTGAACTGGTCGATATCCTCAACGTGGATGACCGCTGGCAGGCCGACCCTGAGCTGCTTAAAGCGTTTCGCGACGTGCCGGAAATGGACTACGCCAGAGTGATTGCTTCTGCTGATTTACTGAAGCTTATCGTCGAAAACTGCCTGAAAAAACAGCTCAACTTTGTGGTGATTAAAGATAATCCCCAGCAGTCGGAACCTGCGCGCGCCAGCCGGGTCGCCAGCCCTCATGACAGCAAAATGAAGAAGGCGCTGCGCTACATTGACGCCCATTTATCCGACGAGCTTCGCCTGGAAGACGTCGCCGCTCACGTTTATCTCAGCCCCTATTACTTCAGTAAGCTGTTCAAAAAATATCAGGGTATTGGCTTTAATGCCTGGGTGAACCATCAGCGGATGGTGAGCGCCAAAGAGCTGCTTTGCCACAGCGACTGGAGCATCGCCAGCATTGCGCGGAATTTAGGATTTTCGCAAACCAGTTATTTTTGCAAAGTTTTTCGCCAGGCCTATCAGGTGACTCCGCAGGCCTATCGCCAGCAAATTAACGCCAGATCACAAACTGAGTCAGTTTAAATGACAATAATTTGTTATCGCCAGTTTTTGTTATACCCGCGTATCCTGCTCATTCTAAAATGAAAATATCTCATTCACAGCAATAAATTGTCATAGCGCAACAAAATAATAATGAGAGAACGATAAACTGCACCAGTTTTTATTTATTTGATGGGATAGAGTGATATCCGAAATGGCTTTCAGCGCGCCATCGGCGTAATGAAATAGCTTTGGTATTTAAAAATTAAGCACGACGGAAGCCATCCTGCTTCCGTAAGATGTTCCGGGAATCATTCGAGTGGGTTTCATCCCACTCGATAAAACCGACAGGCGCCAGGGAAGGGGGTGTGAATCCCCCGCAGCCCCCGCTGCTGTGATGCTGACGAACCCATATATACGCTAAATAATTCGCGTTGTAGGAAGGCGGCAAGCGAGTGAATCCCCAGGAGCTTACACAGGTAAGTGACTGGGGTGAACAAGTAAAGCCAACGCACATACAACGTGAAGTATGACGGGTATGACCACTGATCTGCTTAGCGGATTGGGAAGGATGGGAGAGGACGACGCTAAGCCAGAAGACCTGCCTGTCGGTAATAATCAACAACTTCGGTGGGAAGTGGGTTGCTCAGATGCGTACAGTCGAAAGACTGGGAATGCACGCAGCCCTACCACCCGGCACAGGATCGGGGTATGGCAGCCAGGCAGCACGCATTTATTCTCGCAGGAACCGGCAGCGGTTGTGGTAAAACTACGGTCACGCTTGGCCTGCTCAGCCTGTTGAAGCAGCGCGGCATGCGGGTTCAGCCCTGCAAAGTCGGCCCGGACTACCTCGACACCGGCTGGCACACCGCCGTCAGCGGCGTCGCTTCCCGCAACCTCGACAGCTTTATGCTCCCGGAGTCGGTGCTTAACGCGCTATTTTGCGAACAGATGCAGCGGGCGGATATCGCGGTCATTGAGGGCGTGATGGGGCTATATGACGGCTTCGGTACCGACCCGGGCTACTGCAGCACCGCCGCGATGGCTAAACAGCTCGGCTGTCCGGTCATTTTGCTGGTAGATGGCAAAGCGGTTTCCACCTCCATCGCCGCCACGGTGATGGGATTTCAACACTTCGACCCCAGTCTTAACATTGCCGGCGTTATCGTCAATCGCGTCAACAGCGAAAGCCATTATCAGCTTCTCAAAGGCGCCATTGAACGCTACTGCGAGCTGCCGGTGCTCGGCTACGTACCGCGAGTGGAAGGGGTGGCGTTACCCGAACGCCATCTGGGACTGGTTACCGCCCGCGAGTCGCTGGTTAACCAGCAGCCGTGGCGCGATTTTGCCCACACGCTGGCGCAAACGCTGGATATTGAACAGCTTCTTACCCTCAGCCAGCTCTCCATCCTACCCGCCGGGGAGTGGCCGACGCTGCCGTCCCCTGATGCTGGCGCGGGCCTGACGCTGGCGCTGGCCGACGACGAGGCCTTCAACTTTTACTACCCGGATAACCTCTCGCTGCTTGAACGCTGCGGAGTGAATATCGTGCGCTTCAGCCCGCTGCGCGATAGCGAGCTGCCACCGTGCCAGATGATTTGGCTCGGCGGCGGCTATCCGGAAATTCATGCCGCCGCGCTGGCGGCCAATACGCCGATGCTGGCGCAGCTGCGGGAGGCGCACCGGCGCGGGGTGGCGATTTACGCCGAATGCGGCGGTCTGATGTATCTCGGCAGCTCCCTCGAAGACGCCAGCGGCGACATCTATCCGATGGCCAACCTTATTCCCGGCCACAGCAAAATGGGCAAACGGCTGACCCGCTTTGGCTACTGCGAGGCGCGGGCGATGCGGCAAACGCTGCTGGCGGCGCCCGGCGAAACCCTGCGCGGGCATGAATTTCACTACTCGGATTTTACTCCCGAGTCCCCGGCGGTTCTGGCCTGCCGCAAGGTCCGCGACGGTATGACCCTTCAGCAGTGGTCCGGCGGCTGGCAGGTGGGCAACACGTTCGCCAGCTATCTGCACCTGCACTTTGCGCAGCGCCCCACCATGCTCAACCACTGGCTGGCTGCGGCAAGGAGCTCGCTATGACGCTGCTGGCATGGGGCGTTGCCTGGCTCCTCGATTTTATCATCGGCGATCCGCAGAGCTGGCCGCATCCGGTGCGCTGGATTGGCAGCCTGATCGCCGCCGTTCAGCGCGGCGTGCGCCGCTATTGCCGTAGCGATGTCGCCCTGCGCGTCGGCGGCGGGGTGATGTGGATAGTTGTGGTCGGACTAACGTGGAGCGTCTGCTGGGGCGTGCTGACGCTGGCGCAGAGGATTCATCCGTGGCTTGGCTGGCTGGTTGAGGTCTGGATGATTTTCACCGTGCTGGCCGGACGCTGCCTGGCGCAGTCGGCGCGGGACGTCGAGCGACCGCTGCGCGCGGGGGATCTGGCGGAAAGCCGCGTCAAACTCTCATGGATTGTCGGCCGCGACACGACGCAGCTTGCGCCGCAGCAGATTAATCGCGCGGTTGTTGAGACGGTGGCGGAAAACACCGTTGACGGGATTATCGCGCCGCTCTTCTTCCTGCTGCTCGGCGGCGCGCCGCTGGCGATGGCCTATAAAGCGGTCAACACCCTGGATTCGATGGTCGGCTATAAGCACGAAAAATACCGCGCCATCGGCATGGTTAGCGCCCGCCTTGATGATGTCGCCAACTTTATCCCCGCTCGCCTGAGCTGGCTGCTTATCAGCCTCGCCGCTCTCCTCTGTGGTGAAGCGAGTGGCCGCGCGTTGCGCATCGGCTGGCGCGATCGCTACAACCACAGCAGCCCAAACTGCGGATGGTCGGAGGCCGCCGTCGCCGGGGCGCTCGGCATCCGGCTTGGCGGCCCTAACGATTACTTTGGTCAGCGCGTGGAGAAGCCGTGGATTGGCGAGGCGACGCGCGACGTTTCCGTAGACGATATTTCCCGAACGATTCGACTGATGTGGGTGTCTTCGACCCTGGCGCTGGCGCTGTTTATGGCGATCCGGTTCTGGCTGGTCGGCGCAGCCTGAGGACAAATGAATGCACTATATCCAGCAACCGCAGGCGATTGAGGCGAAAAGCTTCGACATTATTGGCGACATTATTGCGCAGACCCGCCCGGACTACCGCTTTGCCAGCCCGCTACACGAAGCCATTATCAAGCGGGTGATCCACACCACCGCCGATTTTGACTGGCTGGATATCCTGTGGTTTTCTCCCGACGTGCTTCCTCGCTTAAGCGCCGCCCTGAGCCAGCCCTGCACGCTTTATACCGATACCACCATGGCCCTTTCCGGGATCAATAAAACTCTGCTGGCGAAATTCGGCGGCGAGTGCCGCTGCTATATCAGCGATCCGCGGGTGGTAGCGGAGGCCAAAGCGCAGGGGATGACCCGCTCGATGGCGGCGGTCGATATCGCGGTTGCCGAAGAGGGCGAGAAGGTGTTTGTTTTCGGCAATGCGCCCACCGCGCTGTTTCGTCTGCTGGAGCATGATGTCGCGGTCAACGGCGTGATTGGCGTGCCGGTCGGCTTCGTCGGCGCGGCGGAGTCGAAAGAGGCCCTGACGCAGAGCGGCCTGCCGGGCATTGCCGCGCTGGGTCGTAAAGGCGGCAGCAACGTCGCCGCCGCTATCGTCAACGCCATTTTGTACCACTTACAGGGGGCGAGATGAGCGAGCAATCCTTCGACGCGCCGGTGTGGCACAACGGCAAGGCGCTGCGTAAAGGCTATACCACCGGATCCTGCGCGACGGCGGCGGCAAAGGTCGCGGCGCTGATGGTGATGCGCCAGCACCTCATTCATCAGGTCTCCATTGTGACTCCTTCCGGCGTCACCCTGTGTCTTAACGTCGAATCACCGCACGTCGAAGGGCAGCAGGCGATCGCCGCGATTCGTAAAGACGGCGGCGATGACGTTGACGCCACCCACGGGATGCTGATTTTCGCCCGCGTGACGCTCGACGACTCCGGCGAGATAACCCTGCGCGGCGGCGAAGGTATCGGCACAGTCACCCGCAAAGGGATCGGCCTGCCCATCGGCAGCCCGGCGATTAACCGCACCCCGCGCCACACCATTGAGTCGGCGGTGCGCGAAGCGATTGGCCCGTCGCGCGGGGCGACGGTAGAGATTTTCGCCCCGGAGGGCGAGGCGCGGGCGCAGAAAACCTATAACTCGCGGCTGGGGATCCTGGGCGGTATCTCGATTATCGGCACCACCGGTATCGTGACGCCGATGTCGGAAGAGAGCTGGAAGCGTTCGCTGTCGCTGGAGCTGGAAATTAAGCGCGCGGCGGGGCTGGAGCGGGTGGTGCTGGTGCCGGGCAACCACGGTGAACGCTTCGTCCGCGAGCAGATGGGCATCGACTCGCAGGTGGTGGTCACAATGAGCAACTTCGTCGGCTACATGATTGAAGAGGCCGTCCGCCTCGGGTTCCGTCAGATTGTGCTGATTGGCCATCCCGGCAAGCTGATTAAAGTCGCCGCCGGGATCTTCCATACCCACAGCCATATCGCCGATGCGCGCATGGAAACGCTGGTCGCACATCTGGCGCTGTTGGGGGCGCCGCTGGCGCTGCTGCAACTGGTGAGCGAATGCGATACCACCGAAGCGGCGATGGAGCACATTGACGCGTACGGTTTTCAGACTATCTATAACCATCTTGCTGAACGCATCTGCCTGCGGGTGATGCAGATGCTGCGTTTTACCAAAACGCCGCCCGTCTGCGACGCCATCATGTTCTCCTTTGATAACAAGGTCCTCGGCAGCAATCGCCCGGTGGCCGAGATTGCGCGGGAGATGTCATGTTAACGGTGGTTGGCATGGGGCCGTCAGGCCTGCATTTGATGACGCCGGCGGCGCAAGATGCGGTCGCCAGTGCGGATGCGCTGGTAGGCGGTAAGCGGCATTTGCAGCAGTTCCCCGGATTTCGCGGCGAACGGTTTGCGCTGGGCGCCAATATTGCCGAACTGCTGGTCTGGCTCGGCGAACGCGCAGCGCAGAAGGTGGTGGTGCTGGCCTCAGGCGACCCGCTCTTTTACGGGATCGGCACGCGGCTGATAGCCCACTTTGGCATCGATCGCGTGCGCATTATTCCCGGCATCAGCGCGGTGCAGTATCTCTGCGCGAAGGCCGGTATCGATATGAACGATATCTGGCTGACCAGCAGCCACGGGCGAGACGTCTGTTTTGATGAGCTGGCGCGTCAGCGCAAGGTGGCGATGGTGACCGACGGGCGCTGCGGGCCGCGGGAAATCGCCGCCCAGCTGGCGGCGCGGGGTAAAGGGTATCGCTGGATGGTGATTGGCGAAAATCTGGCGATGGATAACGAGCGGATCCACTGGCTACCGGTCAGTGAGGTCGATGCCGAATATGAGATGAACGCGGTGGTGATCCTCGATGAAAGATGAGCTTTTTCTGCGCGGCGAGAAGGTGCCGATGACCAAAGAGGCGGTTCGCGCACTGGCGCTGGCCAAACTTGAACTGCACCGGGCAAGCCACCTGATTGATATCGGCGCCGGTACCGGCAGCGTGTCGATTGAGGCGGCGCTGCAGTATCCCTCTTTGCAGGTAACCGCCATCGAACGCAATCCCGCAGCCCTGCAGCTGCTGGACGAAAACCGCCAGCATTTCACCTGCGGCAACATTGAGATCCTGCCCGGCGAAGCGCCGATGGTGATGACCGAGCGGGCCGACGCCATTTTTATGGGCGGCAGCGGCGGCCGTCTCGACGAACTGATTGACTGGTCGTGGCAGCAGCTCTATCCCGGCGGCCGTCTGGTGATGACTTTTATCCTGCAGGAGAACCTGAACGCGGCTCTCGACTATCTGCAGCAGCGGGGGATTACACAGATTGATTGCCTGCAGCTGAACGTCTCATCGCTGACCGCGCTGGGCAGCGGCCACTATTTCAAACCGAATAATCCCGTTTTTGTTATCGCCTGTCAGAAGGAAGAAAACCATGGCTGAGACATTTGACCCCCGTAGTGTGTGGTTCGTTGGCGCAGGGCCGGGCGACCGTGAGCTAATTACCCTCAAGGGCTACCGCTTGCTGCAGCAGGCCCAGGTGGTGATCTACGCCGGGTCGCTGATAAACACCGAGCTGCTGGAGTATTGTCCGCCCGGCGCCGAGTGTCACGACAGCGCCGAACTGCATCTGGAGCAAATTCTCGACCTGATGGAAGCCGGCGTTAAAGCCGGGAAAACGGTAGTGCGTTTACAGACCGGGGACGTGTCGCTGTATGGCTCGGTCCGCGAGCAGGGTGAAGAGCTGACCAAACGCGGTATCGACTGGCAGGTGGTGCCGGGCGTCAGCGCGTTTCTGGGCGCGGCGGCGGAGCTGGGCGTCGAGTACACCGTGCCGGAAGTCTCCCAGAGCCTGATCATCACCCGCCTTGAAGGGCGCACGCCGGTGCCGGCGCGCGAGCAGCTTGAATCATTTGCCAGCCACCAGACTTCAATGGCGATTTACCTTTCCGTGCAGCGCATTCACCGGGTAGCGGAGCGCCTGATTGAAGGCGGCTATCCAGCAACCACGCCGGTGGCGGTGATCTATAAAGCGACCTGGCCGGAAAGCCAGACCGTACGCGGTACGCTGGCGGATATCGGCGACAAGGTACGCGAGGCGGGGATCCGCAAAACGGCGCTCATTCTGGTCGGGAATTTCCTGGGCGCTGAGTATCACTACTCAAAACTCTACGCGGCGGACTTTAGCCATGAATACCGTAAAGCCTGAATCAATCGCACTTTTCTGCCTGACGCCAGGGGGCGTTCGGCTGGCGAAACGGCTGGCGGCGATGCTGCCGTTAACCTGCTTTACCAGCGAGAAGCTACTGGAAGAGGGTTTTCTCCCCTTTGAAAACGGTTTTGCCAGCGCCGCGCGCGAGGCCTTCAGCAGCTATTCGGCGCTGATTTTCATCGGCGCCACCGGGATCGCGGTACGCGTGCTGGCCCCGCTGGTCAATGATAAGTTCAGCGATCCGGCGGTGGTGGTGATCGACGAACGTGGCCAGCACGTCATTAGCCTGCTTTCCGGCCATGCGGGGGGCGCGAATGCCCTCAGCCGCTATCTGGCCGGGATGCTCGGCGCCGACCCGGTGATCACCACCGCCACCGACGTCAACGAGTTGGCGGCCCTGGATACGCTGGCATTCCAGCTTAATGCCCGGATGAGCGACTTCCGCGCGGCGGTGAAAACCGTCAACCAGATGCTGGTCAGCCATCAGCGCGTCGGTCTGTGGTGGGACGACGAGCTGGATGAAGACGTCCGCCACTGCGACCGGCGGGGGTTTATCACCGTGGCCGATCTGCACCAGCTTCCCGAGCTGGATGCGCTGGTCTGCGTCACGCTGCGCAACGAACTGCCGCCGATCGCCGTCCCGCACTGGAAGCTGGTGCCGCAGCGGGTGGTCGCCGGAATTGGCTGCCGCCGCGATACGCCATTCCCGCTATTAGCGGCGCTGCTGGCGCGCCAGCTTGAGGCGCTGCGCCTGGATCCGCTGGCGCTGAAAGCTATCGGCAGCGTCACGCTGAAGAAGCACGAGCAGGGGCTGATTCAGCTGGCTTCCTGCTGTCGCGTACCGTTCGAAACCTTTCCCGCTGATGCCCTGCGCGAGCATGAGCATCACTTTCCCGCTTCATCGTTCGTCAGAAAAACCGTCGGCGTGGGGAGCGTATCCGGTCCGGCGGCCTGGCTGCTGAGCCATGGGCAACTGTTAGGCGAAACCCTGCGCGAACAGGGCGTCACTATTACTTTGGGAGTTTCACACTGATGTTAAGCGTAATCGGAATCGGCCCTGGCTCGCAGTCCATGATGACCATGGAGGCCATTGAAGCGCTGCAGGCGGCGGAAATCGTCGTTGGCTATAAGACCTACACGCACCTGGTGAAAGCCTTTACCGGCGATAAGCAGGTGATCAAAACCGGAATGTGCAAAGAGATTGAGCGCTGCCAGGCGGCGATTGAGCTGGCGCAGGCCGGGCATAACGTGGCGCTGATCAGCAGCGGCGATGCCGGTATTTACGGCATGGCCGGCCTGGTGCTCGAACTGGTCAGCAAGCAGAAGCTGGATGTGGAAGTCCGCCTGATCCCGGGGATGACCGCCAGCATTGCCGCCGCCTCGCTGCTGGGCGCGCCGCTGATGCACGACTTCTGCCATATCAGCCTCAGCGACCTGCTGACCCCGTGGCCGGTGATTGAAAAGCGCATTGTCGCCGCCGGGGAAGCCGACTTCGTGATCTGTTTTTACAACCCGCGCAGCCGCGGCCGTGAGGGCCATCTGGCGCGCGCCTTTGAGCTGCTGTCGGCCAGTAAAAGCGCGCAGACCCCGGTGGGGGTCGTGAAATCCGCCGGACGTAAAAAACAGGAGAAATGGCTGACCACCCTGGGGGAGATGGATTTTGCACCGGTCGATATGACCAGCCTGGTGATCGTCGGCAACAAAGCGACGTATATCCAGGATGGCCTGATGATCACCCCGCGAGGCTACGTGCTGTGAGCCACGGCGAGGTGCTGGTGATGGGCGGAACCAGCGACGCGAGGGCGCTGTGTCAGCAGCTTGACGCGGCGCAGGTCCCCTACACCCTGTCGGTGGCGACGCCCACCGGCCAGCAGCTGGCGGGGGATATTCGCGGCCAGGTGCGCTGCGGGCGCCTCGAGCTGGAGGAGATGATCGCCTGGCTGAAGGCTAACAGGACCCGCTGGGTGATCGATGCTTCGCACCCCTACGCCGAAGCGGTAAGCCGCAATATCGTCCGGGCCTGTGAAACCGCCGGCGTGCTGCTGAGCCGCTATCAGCGCCCGGAGCAGCTGAGCGGCCTGACGCATCCGCTGCTCTATACCGTGGAGAGCATTGAACAAGCCTGCGAGGTGGCGCGGCGTTTCGGCCAGCGCGTGCTGCTCACCACGGGAAGTAAAGATCTGGCGCGCTGGCGGGCGGGATTAGGTGACAAAACGCTGCTGGCCCGGGTGTTGCCGGTCGCCGATGTCATCGCGCAATGCGCCGCGCTGGGGTTTGGCGTTGGCGAGATTTTCGCCCTGTGCGGGCCGTTCAGCGCCGCGTTCAACGCTGCTTTTTACCGCCAGTGCCGGGCCGACGTGGTGATCACCAAAGCCTCCGGCGCCGAAGGCGGCTATCAGGAAAAAGTACAACCCTGTCTGGATGCCGGTATCCCCTGCATCGTGATTACGCGCCCGGCGCCGCTGGTGACGGGTGAAGAGTTACTGGAAAGTCAGGCTGCCTTTGCCCGGCGCTTAGCGCGCTGGCTGGCCGCTGCTTAAGGAGTCAGAAATGAAAAAAGCGCTTCTGGTGGTCAGTTTTGGCACCAGCTATCCCGACACCTGTGAAAAGAACATCGTCGCCTGCGAGCGCGAGCTGGCGGCCAGCTGTCCGGACCGCGACACGTTTCGCGCCTTCACCTCCGGGATGATTATCCGCAAGCTCAAACAGCGCGACGGTATCGAGATTGATACGCCGCTGCAGGCATTGCAGAAGCTGGCCGAGCAGGGCTACCAGGATGTGGCGATTCAATCGCTGCACATTATCAACGGCGATGAGTATGAAAAGATCGTCCGCGAAGTGCAAAGCCTGCGCCCGCTGTTCCTCCGCCTGACGCTGGGGGCGCCGCTGCTGAGCAGCCATCACGATTATGTCCAGCTGATGCAGGCGCTGCGCCAGCAGATGCCGCCGCTTGCCGCCGATGAAACGGTGGTCTTTATGGGCCACGGCGCCAGCCATCACGCTTTCGCCGCCTACGCCTGTCTGGATCATATGATGACGGCGAAGGGATTTCCGGCGCGGGTCGGCGCGGTCGAGAGCTATCCGGAAGTCGATATTCTTATCGACAGCCTGCGTCGGCAGGGGGTGAAGGGCGTGCACCTGATGCCGCTGATGCTGGTGGCCGGCGATCACGCCATTAACGATATGGCCTCGGACGAAGAGGACTCCTGGAAAACGCTGTTCAACGCCGCCGGCATTACGGCGACGCCCTGGCTGAACGGACTGGGAGAGAATCCGGCGGTGCGCGCAATGTTCGTCGCTCACCTGCAGCAGGCGCTGAGCCTGGCGATGGAGGAGGCGGCATGAGCGGCAAACTGTATGCCTTAAGTACCGGCCCTGGCGCCGCCGACCTGATCACCGTGCGCGCGGCGCGGGTGCTGGGCACGCTGGACATTCTCTACGCGCCCGCCGGACGTAAAGGCGGCGACAGCCTCGCGCTCTCCATCGTGCGCGAGTATATCGGCGAACGGACCGAAGTACGCTGCTGCCATTTCCCGATGAGCGCCGACAGCGCGGAAAAAGAGGCGGTGTGGGATGAGGTTGCCGCGGCGCTGGTTCAGGAAGTGGAAGCGGGCAAGCAGGTCGGCTTTATTACCCTCGGCGACGCCATGCTGTTCAGCACCTGGGTGTTCTTACTCCAGCGTATCGGCTGCCCGGAGTGGCTGGAGATTGTTCCCGGCGTCACCTCTTTTGCCGCCATTGCCGCGCGTTCAAAAACGCCGCTGGCCATGGAGCAGCAATCGCTGGCGGTGATCTCCTGCACCGCGCCGGAAACGGAAATCGAGCAGGCGCTGCGCCAGCATGAAAGCCTGGTGCTGATGAAAGTGTACGGGCGGTTTCCCCGCATCAAAGCGCTGCTGGCGAAAAACGGTCTGCTGGATGCCGCGCTGATGATGTCTGAAGCCACGCTGCCGGGCGAGCAGTGCTGGCGCCATCTCAATGACGTCAGCGACGACCAGCCGCTGCCCTATTTCTCGACCATTCTGGTCAATAAACAGTGGGAGTATGCAGAATGAAACTTGAACAACAGCTAAAACAGCTGTCTTTCAGCGGGTTAGCTGCGGCGCTATTGCTGATAGTGGTTCCCGAAAAGGCTTTCGCGATGCACATCATGGAGGGTTTTTTACCGCCGATGTGGGCCCTGGCATGGTGGCTGCTGTTTTTACCCTGCCTGTGGTACGGGCTGGTGCGCCTGCGCCGCATTGTGCAGGAAGATAACAATCAGAAGGTGCTGCTGGCGCTGTGCGGGGCGTTTATTTTTGTCCTCTCGGCGCTGAAAATTCCTTCCGTAACCGGCAGCTGTTCCCACCCGACCGGCGTCGGCCTGGCGGTGATTCTCTTCGGGCCTGGCGTGGTGGCGATCCTTGGCGCCATCGTACTGCTGTTCCAGGCGCTGCTGCTGGCGCACGGCGGGCTGACGACGCTCGGCGCGAACGGGATGTCGATGGCGGTCATCGGGCCGGTGGTCGGCTATATGGTGTGGAAAATGGCCTGCCGCGCGGGCATTCGCCGCGACGTCGGGGTGTTTCTCTGCGCGATGCTGGCGGATCTGGTGACCTACTTTGTCACCTCCGTACAGCTCGGCGTGGCCTTTCCGGATCCCGCCGCCGGCGCGACCGGATCGATCGTCAAGTTTATGGGGATCTTCTGCCTGACGCAGATCCCGATCGCCATTGCTGAAGGACTGTTAACCGTCATGATCTACGACCAGTTGACCAAACGTCAGCTGATTACCGCACAGGGGCATTAACATGAAAAAGACGCTGATATTGTTCGCCATGGTGGTGGCGCTGGTGATCCTGCCGTTCTTTGTCGATCACGGCGGCGAATTCGGCGGTTCAGACGGCGAGGCGGAGAGCCAGATTCAGGTGGTCGCGCCGCATTATGAGCCGTGGTTCCAGCCGCTGTACGAACCGGCTAGCGGAGAAATTGAGAGCCTGCTGTTTACGCTCCAGGGCTCTCTCGGCGCGGCGGTCATTTTCTATATTCTGGGCTACAGCAAAGGCAGACAGCGCCGTGATGACCGGGTTTGACCGACTCAGCTATCAGAGCCGCTGGTTTCACGTCGCACCGGAGCGCAAGTTCCTGTTCTGGCTGCTGCTGATGGTGCTGGCTTTTACCCTGCCTCCGTTGGGGCAGGGTATCGAAATGGTGCTGATTGCCGCCTTAACCTGCTGGCTGCTGCGGGTCTCGCCGTGGCGCTGGTGCCGTTGGATGGCGCTGCCGTTTGGCTTCCTGCTGATCGGTGTGCTGACCATTCTGTTCAGCGTTAGCCGCAATCCGCAGGATCTGCTGGTGAGCCTACCGCTGGGCAGCGTCTGGCTGGGCATGACGTCGGAGGGGTTGACGACCGCCAATCAGACCTTCTGGCGCAGCCTGGCGGCGCTGGCGTCCACCTTCTGGCTGGTGCTGAATCTGCCGTTCCCGCAGCTTATTTTGCTGCTCAAGCGCGGACGGGTACCGCGGCTGCTGACCGAGCAAATCCTGCTGACCTGGCGTTTTATTTTTATTCTTTTAGACGAAGCGCTGGCGATTCACCGTGCGCAAACATTACGTTTTGGCTACCGTAGCGTGCCGAAGGGCTATCGTTCGCTGGCGATGCTGGTAGGACTGCTGTTTACCCGGGTGATGATTCGCTACCAGCAGATGAGCACCACGCTGGATATCAAACTGTATCAGGGTGATTTTCACCTTTAAGGATAAGTATGCTTGCCACGACCGATCTCTGGTTTCGCTATCAGGACGAGCCGGTGCTGAAGGAGCTGACGCTGGATTTTTCCCATCACGCCGTGACCGGACTGGTAGGGGCGAACGGCTGCGGAAAATCCACGCTGTTTATGAACCTGAGCGGTCTGCTGCGCCCGCAGAGCGGGGCGGTGCTATGGCAAGGAAAACCGCTGGACTACAGCAAGCGCGGCCTGCTGGCGCTGCGTCAGCAGGTAGCGACCGTTTTCCAGGACCCGGACCAGCAGATTTTCTATACCGATATCGACAGCGATATCGCCTTTAGCCTGCGGAACCTGGGGGTTGCGGAAGAGGAAATTGCCCGCCGGGTGGACGATGCCCTGACTCTCGTCGATGCCCAGGGGTTTCGTCACCAGCCGATTCAGTGCCTGAGCCACGGGCAGAAAAAGCGCGTGGCGATAGCCGGCGCGCTGGTGCTGCAGGCGCGCTATTTACTGCTCGACGAGCCGACGGCGGGTCTCGATCCTTCGGGACGCGCGCAGATGATCGACATCATTAAGCGTATTGCCGATCGGGGCAACCACGTGGCGATCTCCAGCCACGATATCGATCTGATCTATGAAATCAGCGATGCGGTTTACGTGTTACGCCGCGGCGAAGTGCTGGCGCACGGCGAACCCGGGGAGGTATTTGCCCGCAGCGAACTGATGGCCCAGGCCGGGCTCACCCAGCCGTGGCTGGTGAAACTGCACGCGCAGCTCGGGCTGCCGCTGTGTAAAACCGAAGAAGAATTTTTTACGCGGATGCGAAGCAACGCGATGAAGGAGGCGTCATGACGCTGGCAATTATGTTACAGGGCACCGCTTCTGACGTCGGCAAAAGCGTGCTGGTCGCGGGGCTGTGCCGGATCTTTTATCAGGACGGGCAGCGCACCGCGCCGTTTAAATCGCAGAATATGGCGCTCAATTCCGGTATCACGCCGGATGGCAAAGAGATGGGCCGCGCGCAGATTTTCCAGGCCGAAGCGGCGGGTATTATCCCGGATGTGCGCATGAACCCGGTGCTGCTTAAGCCAACCAGCGACCGCAAAGCGCAGGTGGTGCTGATGGGCAAGGTGGCGACCGATATGGACGCGGTGAGCTATCACGAATATAAACCGCGCCTGCGGGAACAGATCCTCGCGGTTTATAACAGCCTTGCCGCCGAACATGATGTGCTGGTGCTGGAAGGGGCGGGCAGTCCGGCGGAGATCAACCTGCGCGATCGCGATATCGTCAATATGGGCATGGCCGAGATGGCCCAGTGCCCGGTGATCCTCGTGGCGGATATCGATCGCGGCGGCGTATTCGCCTCCATCTACGGCACGCTCGCGCTACTGCACGATCGCGAGCGCGCGCGGGTCAAGGGCGTGATTATCAATAAATTTCGCGGCGACGTGGCGCTGCTGTATTCCGGGATCGAGCAGATAGAAGCGCTCACCGGCGTCCCGGTGCTCGGCGTCATGCCGTGGCTGGACGTCGATCTTGAAGATGAGGACGGCGTCGCGCTGCAAAAAGGGAAATATCTGCACACCGACAGGCGCGATATTGAGATTGCCGTGATTCAGGTGCCGCACATCTCCAATTTTACCGATTTCAACGCGCTGGCGGCGCAGCCGGACGTCCGCGTCCGCTATGTTCGCCAGCCGCAGGAGCTGGCGGGCGTGGATATGGTGATCCTGCCGGGCAGTAAAAATACGCTCGGCGACCTGGGCTGGCTGCGCGAGAGCGGCATGGCGCATGTGGTACTGCAGGCCCGGCATCGGGGCGTACCGGTGCTGGGGATCTGCGGCGGCTATCAGATGCTCGGCGAAACCATTATCGATGAGGTGGAGTCGGGGCTTGGCACCCAGCCGGGGCTGGGGTTGCTTAATACCGTCACCCACTTTGCGCACAGCAAGACGACGACCCAGGTCACGGCGACTCTGGCTCCGGCGCTGCCGGCGTGGCTGGTGGCAACGGCGGGTCTGGCGGTAAGCGGCTACGAAATTCATATGGGCGAAACCGAGCTGCGCGACGGCTGCCGTTCGCTGATGCAATTACATAAAGGCGGCCTGAGCGTGGCGGACGGCGCGGTCAGCGATGACGGCCTGGCGTTTGGCACCTATCTGCACGGCCTGTTCGATAGCGATGCCTTTACCCGCGCGCTGGTTAACGGCCTGCGCCAGCGTAAAGGGCTGGCGGCGCTGGATAGCGATTTCGAGTATGCACAGTATAAATCGCGCCAGTTCGATCTGCTGGCGGACGCGATGCGTCAGCATATTGATATCGAAAAAATCTACGCCATCATGCGCCAACATCAGGAGCCCGTATGCTGACTTTAGTGACCGGCGGGGCGCGCAGCGGTAAAAGCCGTCATGCTGAAGCGCTGATCGCCCATGCGCCGCAGGTACTCTATATCGCCACCTCGCAGATCTTTGATGACGAGATGGCGGCGAGGATCCAGCACCACCGCGACGGCAGGCCCGCGCACTGGCGCACCGCCGAGCGCTGGCAGCAGCTTGATGAACTGATCACCCCGGATATCGCCCCGGAGGAGGCGATTTTGCTGGAATGCATCACCACCCTGGTGACCAACCTGCTGTTTGCGCTGGGGGGCGACAGCTCGCCGGACGGCTGGGATTATGCGGCGATGGAGCGGGCGATCGACGCCGAAATCGCGGTACTGATTGCCGCCTGCCAGCGCTGCCCGGCCCGCGTGGTGCTGGTGACCAACGAGGTAGGGATGGGGATTGTGCCGGAAAACCGTCTTGCCCGCCATTTCCGCGATATCGCCGGACGCGTCAACCAGCGCCTTGCGGCGGCGGCAGACGAGGTGTGGCTGGTGGTGTCGGGCATTGGCGTAAAAATCAAATAGGCCAGGCGCGCCGTAACGGGCGTTATTCTTCCTGCTGGCTCTGCCATGAGCCAGCCAACAAGACGAGAACTTCTATGCAAAGCTTAACCTCTCTACTGGGCGCGATCCCGGCGCCTGATGAAAACGCGATGGCGCGCGCCCGGCTTCATATTGATGGTCTGCTGAAACCGCCCGGCAGCCTTGGACGCCTTGAAGATCTTGCCGTGCAGCTGGCGGGCATGCCCGGTCTTGAAGGTGTGCCGCAGGTGAAAAACAAGGCGCTGCTGGTGATGTGCGCCGACCACGGCGTGTGGGACGAAGGGGTCGCCATTTCGCCAAAAGCGGTGACCGCGATTCAGGCGGCGAATATGACGCTGGGCAAAACCGGCGTTTGCGTACTGGCGGCGCAGGCGGGCGCGAAGATGCACGTGATTGATGTCGGGATCGATGCCGAGCTGATACCGGGCGTCATCAACATGCGCGTGGCGCGCGGCTGCGGCAATATCGCCGTTGGTCCGGCAATGCGCCGCAGCCAGGCGGAAGAGCTGCTGCTGGAGGTGATGCGCTATACCCGGGGGCTGGCGGAGGATGGCGTCACGCTGTTTGGCGTCGGGGAGCTGGGAATGGCCAATACCACCCCGGCGGCGGCGATTGTCAGCGTCCTGACCGGCAGCGATGCCCAGGAGGTGGTGGGCATTGGCGCTAATCTGCCGTTGGCGAAGGTCGGCAATAAAGTTGAGGTGGTACGCCGGGCCATCGCCGTTAACCGCCCCGATCCGCATGATGGTCTGGACGTGCTGGCGAAAGTGGGCGGTTTTGATTTATTGGGGATGACGGGGGTGATGCTGGGCGCGGCCTCCTGCGGCCTGCCGGTGGTGCTCGATGGCTTCCTCTCCTACGCCGCGGCGCTGGCGGCGTGCCGAATGGCGCCGCAGGTGAAACCCTATCTTATCCCGTCGCACTATTCGGCGGAGAAGGGGGCGCGTATCGCGCTGGCGCACCTGGAGCTGGAACCGTATCTCAACATGGGGATGCGCCTGGGCGAAGGCAGCGGCGCGGCGCTGGCGATGCCGATCGTGGAAGCGGCCTGCGCGATGTATCACGAAATGGGGATGCTGGCGGCGAGCAATATTGTGTTGCCGAAGGGCTGAGAAGGTGGGGGAGCGGCGCTGCGCCGTTCCCGGAATTCTGTAGCAGATTCGCGGAGCGCAGAAACAAAAAAACACCCTGGAGGGTGTTTGTAATGTTGGTTGCGGGGGCCGGATTTGAACCGACGACCTTCGGGTTATGAGCCCGACGAGCTACCAGGCTGCTCCACCCCGCGTCACCGTACTGCTTCACATTGTCAAATTTGATTGGTTGCGGGGGCCGGATTTGAACCGACGACCTTCGGGTTATGAGCCCGACGAGCTACCAGGCTGCTCCACCCCGCGTCACCGTACTGCTTTACTTCATCAAATTTTAATTGGTTGCGGGGGCCAGATTTGAACTGACGACCTTCGGGTTATGAGCCCGACGAGCTACCAGGCTGCTCCACCCCGCGTCCGTGGAAGCGCACTATACTCCGCTAGCGAGATGATGCAACCTTTTTTCGACCAAATCGACATTTTTGTAAGAATTGGCTTATAAAACGCCATGTTGTGGTGTTTTTTTACACAAATCTGTGCCATCGATGAGATCGCGCATTTCAATAGCCCCGGCGCTTTGTTATCTTCAACACGCACTAAGGCTTCGCAGCAAAAGATGAGACACCATGAAAGGACGTTGGGCAAAATATGTAGCGACGGGGGCAATGCTGGCCATGCTCGCCGCCTGTTCCTCAAAACCGACCGACCGCGGTCAGCAATATAGCGATGGCAAGTTCACCCAGCCGTTTTCACTGGTAAACCAGCCGGATGCCGTCGGGGCGCCGATCAATGCCGGCGACTTCTCCGAGCAGGTTAATCAAATTCGTAACGCTTCGCCGCGCCTCTATAACAGCCAAAGCAACGTCTATAACGCGCTGCAGGAGTGGCTGCGTGCCGGCGGCGACACCCGTACGCTGCGCCAGTTTGGCATCGACGCCTGGCAGATGCAGGGCACCGACAACTATGGCAACGTCCAGTTTACCGGCTACTACACGCCGGTGGTGCAGGCGCGCCACACCCGCCAGGGCGAATTCCAGTACCCCATTTACCGGATGCCGCCGAAGCGCGGCAAGCTGCCGTCCCGCGCCAGCATTTATGCCGGCGCGCTGAGCGATAACTATGTGCTGGCGTACAGCAACTCGCTGATGGATAACTTCATCATGGACGTGCAGGGCAGCGGTTATATCGACTTTGGCGATGGTTCGCCGCTCAACTTCTTTAGCTATGCCGGGAAAAACGGCTGGCCCTATCGCAGCATCGGCAAAGTGCTGATCGACCGCGGGGAAGTGAAGAAAGAAGATATGTCGATGCAGGCGATCCGCGAGTGGGGTGAAAAGCACAGCGAAGCGGAAGTGCGTGAGCTGCTGGAGCAGAACCCGTCGTTCGTGTTCTTTAAACCGCAGTCTTTCGCTCCGGTGAAAGGGGCCAGCGCCGTGCCGCTGATTGGCCGCGCCTCGGTGGCCTCCGACCGGTCGATTATTCCGCCGGGAACCACCTTGCTGGCCGAGGTGCCTCTGCTGGATAATAACGGCAAGTTTAACGGCCAATACGAACTGCGACTGATGGTCGCCCTCGATGTCGGCGGGGCCATCAAAGGCCAGCATTTCGATATTTACCAGGGCATTGGCCCGGATGCCGGGCATCGTGCCGGCTGGTATAACCACTACGGCCGCGTATGGGTGCTGAAAAACGCCCCGGGCGCGGGCAACGTCTTTAGCGGCTAGTACTCACGTTCTTTTCCCCGGTCGCGCTGCGCTTACCGGGGCTACGGTAGCCCGGGTAAGGCGCTTGCGCCGCGACCCGGGAATGTCCACTAATTCTGAGGTTATATGTCTGTTGTAATCAGCGATGCCTGGCGCCAGCGTTTTGGCGGTACGGCACGTTTATATGGTGAAAAAGCGCTGCAATGTTTTGCCGACGCCCACGTCTGCGTGGTCGGGATCGGCGGGGTCGGCTCGTGGGCGGCGGAAGCGCTGGCGCGAACCGGCATCGGGGCGATCACCCTTATCGATATGGACGATGTCTGCGTCACCAATACCAACCGCCAGATCCACGCCCTCAGCGGCAATGTCGGGCTGGCGAAAGCCGAAGTGATGGCGGAGCGTATTCGCCTGATCAACCCGGAGTGTCGGGTGACGGTAGTGGATGATTTCGTGACCCCGGAAAACGTGGCGGAATACCTGGGCGCCGGCTTCAGCTACGTCATCGACGCCATCGACAGCGTCCGGCCGAAAGCGGCGTTAATCGCTTACTGTCGTCGCCATAAGGTGCCGCTGGTCACCACCGGCGGCGCGGGCGGACAAATCGATCCGACGCAAATCCAGGTCGCCGATCTGGCGAAAACCATTCAGGATCCGCTGGCGGCCAAACTGCGCGAGCGGCTGAAAAGCCAGTTTGGGGTGGTGAAAAACAGCAAAGGCAAGCTCGGCGTGGACTGTGTCTTCTCTACCGAAGCGCTGGTCTACCCGCAGGCGGACGGCAGCGTCTGCGCGATGAAGAGCACGGCGGAAGGGCCGAAGCGGATGGACTGCGCATCCGGGTTTGGCGCGGCGACGATGGTGACCGCGACCTTTGGCTTTGTCGCGGTATCCCATGCGCTGAAGAAAATGCTGGCGAAGGCGGAGCGGCAGACGGCGTAAATTCCCGGGTCGCGGCGCAGGCGCCTTACCCGGGCTACAAGACAATTCCCCGGAGGCACCTGTCCGGGCGACAAAACCGCACGAACCCGTAGCCCGGGCAAGGCGCGTCAAGCGCCGCCCCCGGGATGAGCTTAAACCTCAACCTCGCGGGCGGCGGCGAGCACCGCTTCGCTCAGGGCGCTGAGCCCCTGGCTGCGCGAGGCGCTCAGCTGGCCGCGCAGCCCCAGCTCGTCGAACAGCGCCAGCGGATCCTCGGCCAGGATCCCGGCGCGGGTTTTTCCTTCCACGGCGGTTAAGAGTACGGCCAAAAGACCGCGCACAATCCGTCCTTCGCTGTCGCCAAAGAAGTGCAGCCTGCCTTCGGCATCCTCCTCATAGCCCAGCCAGACGCGGTTTTCACACCCGGCAATCTCCCGGGCCTGCGCTTTGCGCTCATCGGTCAGCGTCGGCAGCTTTTTGCCCAATAAAATCAGCTGCCGATATTTATCCTCCCACTGGTTCAGCGGGGCAAAGGTCTGGCGCAGCGTGGCGTCGGTAATGGTCGTGCCGAAGGGATGCAGAGTTGTCATTAATCCACCAGAATTTCCAGAGCGCGATCCACCGCGTGGACCAGCGCCGCAACATCGTCTTGGGTATTATAGGGGGCGAAAGAGGCCCGCAGCGTGCCGCTGACCCCTAAGGCCGCCAGCAGCGGCTGGGCGCAGTGTTGCCCGGCGCGCAGGGCAATGCCGGACTCCGCCAGCAGCGTCACCAGATCGCTGTGATGAATACCGTCGAACTCAAAGGCGAGCAGGCTTGATTGCTGGCAGCGGAAAGAGCGGAAGCCCGGCCGTTTCGCCAGCGCCTCTTCCGCCAGGCTCGCCAGACTGCGGCTCCAGTTTTCCGCCTGGCCGATATCGCTCTGCGCCAGCCACTCCAGCGCGGCGCTCAGGCCAATCACCCCGGCGACATTGGGCGTACCGGCCTCAAGGCCATAGGGCGCCGGCTGCGGCGTAAAGCCGTCAAAGCTGACCTCGGCGATCATCTTCCCGCCGCCGAGCCAGGGCGACATCGCCGCCAGCAGTTCGCTTTTACCGTACAGGGCGCCGATCCCGGTCGGGCCATACAGCTTATGACCGGAAAAGGCGTAAAAATCGATATCCAGCGCCTGCACGTCCGCGGGGAAATGCACCGCCCCCTGTGCGCCATCGACCATCACCACCATTCCGGCGGCGTGAGCAAGGCGGATGGCCTGCGCCAGGTCCGGGCAGCCGCCGGTGACGTTGGACATCTGCCCGATGGCCAGCACCCGGCTGCGCGGGGTGATGAGCGTGCTGAGGCTGGCGATATCCGGCAGCCGGTCGGCGCCAAGCGGCAGCTTGACCACTCTGGCGCCGGTCTGCCCGGCCACCATCAGCCAGGGCACGAGGTTGGCATGATGCTCGGCTTCGCTGACGATAATTTCATCGCCAGGCTGCAGGCGCGGCCGGACGTAGCTCTGCGCCACCATATTGATGGCCTCCGTGGTCCCCCGAGTCCAGACGATATCCTTGCCGGAGGGGGCGTTCAGCCACGCCGCCACATGCTCGCGGGCCGCCTCATAGCGCTCGGTCAGCCGCTGGGCGGCGGCGAATTGACTGCGGTGGACGTTGCCGGCGCTCAGGCGATAAAACTGGTCGCTGGCGTCGATCACCGCCAGCGGTTTGAGCGCCGTCGCCGCGCTGTCGAGATAGACGCCGGCGTCGGCCAGAGCCGGAAACTGCGCGCGAAAGTGCGCAGGGTTGAATGCGTTCATGGAATTCCTCGTATCAATGCCGCGATCGTCGCGCAATTTGCCGGGCGTGACAAGGCCTCTGCGTCCTGTGGAATTGTCCGAATGTGACTCCACATGGGGCAAAGAGGGTTATGCTGAAAAGTGTTGGGTTTGTGTTTTAACCTATTACTTAACGAGTCACGAATAGTATAAATAGCCGTAAGGAGAGAAAAATGAAAATGACTAAGGCCGCTGCGATTATCTCTGCCTGTATGCTGACACTGGGCCTGAGCGCCTGTTCCTCTAACTATGTGATGCATACCAATGATGGGCGGACCATCGTCACCGACGGGAAACCGCAAACCGATAATGATACTGGCATGATCTCGTATAAGGATGCGTGGGGCAACAAACAGCAGATCAATCGCTCTGACGTGAAACAGCTGGGTGAGCTGGACGAGTAAGGCAGTAAAAAGGCAAAAAAAAGCACCGCGCGTTGCGGTGCTACATTAAATCACTATGGACAGACAGGGTAAATGTACAGGAAGTGAAAAGGGGTAGCCTTGCTACCAGGGTCTGCAAAGACAGACCAATTGCAAACACAACAACACAACATCACAACCGTAAGCCAAAAGCTTGATGGAACACGCATTCCAAAAAAAGCTTCTCGTTCCGGCTCAGGAAGTGCCGCCACTATAGGTATTTGCTGGTAGAACCTCAACGGACAATTTATAATGGCTCAGATAAAAAAAACTAATAGGTTAACCATTGTTTCCTATTTGTTAAATTGAGTTAACATCTAAGCCAGAATAACCATGTCGAAGCGATTACCTCCTCTGAATGCATTACGTGTTTTTGATGCAGCCGCACGCCATCTCAGCTTCACTCGGGCAGCCGATGAGCTTTTTGTGACGCAGGCCGCAGTCAGCCACCAAATCAAGTCTCTCGAGGATTTTCTGGGCCTTAAGCTGTTCCGTCGGCGCAATCGTTCGCTGCTGTTAACGGAAGAAGGGCAAAGCTATTTTCAGGATATTAAAGAGATTTTTTCGCAACTGACGGAAGCGACGCGTAAACTGCAGGCGCGCAGCGCCAAAGGGGCCTTAACGGTCAGTTTATTGCCAAGTTTCGCCATCCAGTGGCTGGTGCCGAGACTCACAAGCTTTAACTCAGCTTATCCGGGAATCGACGTCAGGATCCAGGCGGTGGACCGTCAGGAGGATAAGCTGGCGGACGATGTCGACGTGGCAATTTTTTACGGTCGCGGCAACTGGCCGGGCCTGCGTGTGGAAAAACTGTACGCCGAGTATCTGCTGCCGGTCTGTTCCCCGCTGCTGCTCACCGGCGACAAGGCATTGAAAACGCCTGCCGATCTGGCGCAACATACGCTGCTTCACGATGCGTCCCGCCGCGACTGGCAAACTTATACCCGCCAGCTGGGTCTAAGCCATATTAATGTGCAGCAGGGGCCGATTTTCAGCCACAGCGCGATGGTGCTGCAGGCGGCCATTCATGGGCAGGGCGTGGCGCTGGCCAATAACGTCATGGCGCAGTCCGAAATTGAGGCCGGTCGCCTGGTGTGTCCGTTTAATGATGTTCTGGTCAGTAAGAATGCGTTTTACCTTGTTTGCCATGACAGTCAGGCAGAACTGGGTAAAATAGCCGCTTTCCGGCAGTGGATTCTGGCGAAAGCGGCAAGTGAACAAGAAAAATTCCGCTTTCGTTATGAACAATAATTACTTGTAGGGTAACAACATGACCAGCCGTTTTATGCTGATATTCGCCGCGATTAGCGGCTTTATCTTTGTGGCTCTGGGTGCCTTCGGCGCGCATGTCTTAAGTCAATCGCTCGGCGCGGCGGAGATGGCCTGGATCCATACCGGCCTGGAGTATCAGGCCTTCCATACCCTGGCGATTTTTGGTCTGGCGGTGGCGATGCAGCGTCGGATCAGTATCTGGTTCTACTGGAGCAGCGTGTTTCTGGCGTTAGGGACCGTGCTGTTCAGCGGCAGCCTCTACTGCCTGGCGCTCTCTCATTTACGCCTGTGGGCGTTCGTGACCCCGGTGGGCGGCGTGAGCTTCCTCGCCGGCTGGGTTTTAATGTTAATTGGTGCAATTCGTCTGAAACGTAAGGGCGTTGTTCATGAATAAGGTTGTCCTCTATTGTCGCCCTGGGTTTGAGAAAGAGTGCGCAGCAGAAATTACCGATAAGGCCGCCCGCCTTGAGGTGTTTGGTTTTGCCCGGGTCAAAGAAGACTCTGGCTATGTGATTTTTGAAGGCTATCAGCAGGATGATGGCGAGAAGCTGGTGCGCGATCTGCCGTTCAGCTCGCTGATCTTCGCCCGTCAGATGTTTGTGGTCGGCGAACTGCTGCGCGACCTGCCGCCGGAGGATCGCATCACGCCGATCGTCGGCATGCTGCAGGGCGTGGTGGAGAAGGGCGGCGATCTGCGCGTCGAGGTGGCGGACACTAACGAAAGCAAAGAGCTGATGAAGTTCTGCCGCAAGTTTACCGTGCCGCTGCGCGCGGCGCTGCGCGAAGCGGGCGTCCTGACCCGCTATGAAACGCCGAAGCGTCCGGTGGTGCATGTGTTCTTTATCGCCCCGGGCTGCTGCTATACCGGCTACTCGTACAGCAACAACAACTCGCCGTTCTATATGGGCATTCCGCGGCTGAAGTTTCCGTCCGACGCCCCGAGCCGCTCCACCCTCAAGCTGGAAGAGGCGTTCCACGTCTTTATTCCGGCAGACGAGTGGGACGAGCGCCTGGCGAACGGCATGTATGCCGTCGACCTTGGCGCCTGCCCGGGCGGCTGGACCTATCAGCTGGTGAAGCGCAACATGTGGGTCTCTTCGGTCGATAACGGTCCGATGGCCCAGAGCCTGATGGATACCGGCCAGGTGACCTGGCTGCGCGAAGACGGTTTCCGCTATCGTCCGAACCGCAACAACATCTCGTGGATGGTCTGCGATATGGTGGAGAAGCCGGCGAAAGTGGCGGCGCTGATGGCGCAGTGGCTGGTCAACGGCTGGTGCCGGGAGACCATCTTCAACCTCAAGCTGCCGATGAAAAAGCGCTACGAAGAGGTGTCGCAGAACCTGGCCTATATTCAGGCCCAACTGGACGAGCACGGCATTAACGCCCAGATCCAGGCGCGTCAGCTGTATCACGATCGTGAAGAGGTGACCGTTCACGTGCGTCGCCTGTGGGCCGCCGTCGGCGGACGTCGCGACGAGCGTTAATCTCTCACCCTCAGGCCGGAGAGGCGTGCTTGTCCTCCGGCCTTCGCCGCATGCTTAAGGCTGCGGCGCATCCGACACAATATGCGTCACGTCATCCAGATGACCAATTCTCGCCTCGCCGGAACGGTTGAACTTACTTTTATCGATCAGTAGCAGCGACTGCGCGGCCCGCTTAAGCAGGATCGATTTGAAGTCGGCATTGAACGCATTGGAGTCCCACAGCGCGCCCTGCGGGTCGATGCCTTCGCAGGAAAAAATAAACAGATCGATCTCCAGCGATTTCAGCTGGGAAATCAGCGCCGGGTTAACGTAGCAGCCATATTTCCGCTGCAGGGTGCCGCCGGAGCAGGTGAGGGCGATCTGGTCGCGTTTGGCCAGCTCCTGGCAGATGGGCTGGCTGTTGGTAAAAACGTGCAGCGGGCGGTCCGGCAGCTGGCGGGCGAGGTACCAGCAGGTGGAGCTGGCATCGAGGGCGATGACCATGCCTTCGTCAATCCAGGCCAGCGCTTCGCGGGCGATGTCGGCTTTATGCGCGTAATGGCTTTTCAGGCGCATGTGGAAAGGGTCGCCGCTGTCCTGGCTGCGCTGGTGGATCACTTTGGCCCGGCCGTGGTTGCGCAGCACTTTGCCCTGCGCCTGCAGCTCGCTGAGATCGCGGCGAATGGTTTCCCTGCTGACGTTGAGCTGTTTTGACAACGTTTCGGTGGTCAGGCTGCTGTGGTTGATCAGGAGATCGACGATCGCCTGCTGGCGGGCCGCTTTCATTTATTCTCACCCCATCATTGATTGAGCGTCTGCATCAGGCAGACGCTCCGGCATGAGATTACGGCGTGACTCCTTTTTTTAAAAGGATATTTCCGTACTTAGCGCACTCTCCTGTGATAACGATCGCAAAGGCTTTTTGCGCCCGCTCGTAGAAGGCGAAGCGGTCAATCCGCACGATGTCCGGGCAGGGAGCCTGCGCCGAGAGCGCCTGCCGATAGCGCTGTTCCACCGTCGGGTCGAGGGCATCGCCTTCGACGGCGGCCATCATCACCAGCGGCGGCGCGTAGCTGTCTAACTCGAACAGCGGGATAATCGCCTGCAGCAGGTCGCTGACCCGCAGGCCGTCGGCGCGGATCACTTGCGGACCCATGCTGTGCGCCGGGAAGTGGGCATCGGAAAAAATAATTTCATCCCCATGGCCCATTTCGGCCAGCACTTTCAGCAGTTCCGGCGATATCAGCGGGGAAATGGTTTTGAGCATCTCAGGCTTCCTCTGTGAATTCAGGTTCAGTTTGCGGCCAAAAATAGCGGTAGCGGTACGCGACCTGCGCTCTGGCCTGCTCCGGCGAAGAGAACTCGCCCACGCCATACCAGCCAAACATCGCCGCGCCGGCCACCGTGGTTTCGGCATCGTCGAGCACTTTGATCGGTATTCCCAGCCGGTCGGCCTTGATCTGGTTCCACAGCGCGTTGCGGCTGCCGCCGCCGACCAGCAGCAGCTCTTTCGCCCGGAAGCGGCCGATGTTTTCCAGGGTTTGCAGATGCTGCGCTAACTGGTCGCTTAACCCCTCCAGCGCGGCACGGTAAAAATGGCCGCGGGTGGTGTTGAGCGTGACGCCCTGCCAGCCGGCGTGCTGGCTGGCGAGCAGGTCGCACTGCATCCTGACGCCCTGAGCGCCGGGCGGGATCGCCTGGGCTTCGTCAATCAGAGTTTGCCACGGCGTGTCGGCGCTCCACAGCAGCTTACGCACCCATTCGAGCACGCCGGAGGCCAGCCACTGCATCCCCGGGTTATAGCGTCCCGGCTGGCTGTCCAGTTCGCAGGTGGAGCCGCTGTAGTCGCCGAGCAGCGAGGTGTCGACCTGCGCGCTGCGCACCATCAGGATCTCCCAGGTCCCGGAGGAGAGCACCGGCTCATCCTGCCCAGCGCCGGCACCAAACAGGGCGAACTGGGTGTCGTGCCCGGCCGAGATAACCGGGATCCCGACGGGAAGGCTCAACAGCGCAGCGGCCTCCGGCAGCAGGGCGCCGATCGGCTGGCCCGCTTCAACCAGCCGTGGGAACAGGCGGCGCGGCAGGCCGGTCGCCTGCAGGATCGGCGCGCTGAAATCGCGCTGCCGGAGATCGAGCATCTGGCTGGTGCCCGCCATGGTGAGGTCGGTGGTGAACTCCCCGGTCAGCCGATGGTTGATCAGCGACGAAATGAACAGCCAGGCATGGGCCTGCGCCAGCAGCTGCGGGTGGTTCTCTTTCAGCCAGATCAGCTTATACAGGGTATTGAACGCAAAGGCGCCGACGCCGGCGATTTGCTGCAGCTGGCGCGCGGGCATATACCGGCTGATGGTGTCCATCACCGCCGCGGTGCGCGGGCATTTCCAGCTGATGATCGGATACAGCAGCGCACCCTGCTCATCCACCAGCGCGCCATCGACGCCAAAGGTCGTGACGGCGATGCCGCGTACCGTGCAGGAGGCCAGCGGGTCGTGGATCTGCCGACAGCAATCGGCAAAGCGCTGCATAATGGCCTCCAGCGACCACTGGTGCCAGTCGCTGCGCTCGGCGGCGATGTCGCTGGCGTTTGCCGTGGCGGCGCGGGCGACAATGTTCCCCTGTCGGTCAACGGCCATCGCCCGCACGTTCGTGGCGCCGCAGTCGAGGACCAGGATAACGTCTTGCTTCATAGTGACTCCCGAAACAACATTGCCGAATGGCGCGGCGCTTATCCGGCCTACAAACAGCGCGCGTCTGTAGGCCCGGTAAGCCTGCGCCACCGGGCTAAACCCACCTGTTAACGCTTATACAGCGGCCCGTAGTTCTGGCAGGCGCGATAGTCCTGGCCTTCGATGTCCATGCCGTGCGCGGCCCAGGCGGAGGGGCGGTAGATTTTCGCCGCTTCCACGTTGTGCATGCAGACCGGAATGCGCAGCATGGCGGCGAGGGTAATGAAATCCGCGCCGACATGGCCGATGGTCAGCACGCCGTGGTTGGCGCCCCAGTTGGCCATGACCGAGTACACATCGCTGAACGGGCCCTTGCCGGTCAGACGCGGGGCAAACCAGGTGGTGGGCCAGGTGGAGTTGGTGCGGGCGTCGAGCTGGTCGTGCATCGCTTTGGGCAGCGCCACGCTCCAGCCTTCGGCAATTTGCAGCACCGGTCCCAGACCTTTGATGATGTTCACCCGGGTCATGGTGAACGGCACGCCGCCTTCGGTCAGGAAGCGGGAAGAGAAGCCGCCGCCGCGGAAGTATTCATGGATAGCCGGGCACCATTCGGTGGCCGCGAGGCAGGCATCCGCCTCGTTCTGTTCAATCTCCCAGTGAGGTTTCATCGTCGGGTTGCCCTGCGCGTCGCGCTGCTGGCAGGAGCCGTCCAGCGCCGCGGAGCCGGAGTTAATCAGGTGAATAATGCCGTGCTCCGCCCGGCCGGTGAGCGGCTGCCCGGTGACGCGCTCAACGGCGTCCGGCGACCAGTAGGTGCGCACGTCGGCAAACACCTGGGCGGTGCCGGTGAGCTGGTGGCCCATCAGCATGGCCACGCCGTTGAGGCTGTCGTTTTCGGTGGCGACGACGAACGGCTCGCGCACGCCGTTCCAGTCAAAAGAGCTGTTGAGCAGCGCTTCGGCGGTATCGCCATTGGGGTATTGATCGGTCCAGTGGCGCTGGCCCTGGAAACCGGCGGCGATGGCGTTGTAGCCCAGCGACTCCTCCACCAGCCCTTTTTCCGCGAGCTTCGCGTTGCCCTGCATCATATCGCGGATGCACATCGCCATCAGCAGGCTCTCTTTCAGCACCGCGCGGCTCTGCGTTTCATTGCGCTTATACTGCTCGGCGTTCTGATCTTCGCCGTAGCGGAAATGTTTATCCGCCCACGCCAGCGCCATCTCCAGCTCGGTTTCATCATAGATTTTCTGATCGATTCGCCGGCGCAGCTCCGTCATGTCGACTGCCTGAACCTTCATCCCGAGCCAGGATTCAAAGAAGTTGTGGTCGACGATGGAGCCGGCGATGCCCATTGAGACGCCGCCCAGCGACAGATAGCTTTTCCCTTTCATACTGGCGACGGCCAGGCCGGCGCGAGCGAAGCGCAACAGTTTTTCTTCGACGTCCGCCGGGATGGAGGTGTCATCGGCATCCTGCACGTCATGCCCGTAGATGGAGAACGCCGGGATCCCTTTCTGGCTGTGGGCCGCCAGCGCGGCGGCCAGATAGACCGCCCCCGGACGTTCGGTGCCGTTAAAGCCCCAGATGGCCTTCGGGCGCAGCGGATCCATGTCGATGGTTTCACTGCCGTAGCACCAGCAGGGGGTGACGGTGATGGTGACGCCAACGTTCTGGCTGCTGAATTTCTCTTCACAGGCGGCCGACTCGGCCATGCCGGCGATGCAGGTATCGGCGATCACGCACTCCACCCGGGCGCCGCAGGCATGGCGCAGCTTCTCGCTGATAAGCGCGGCGGTGGCTTTCGCCATGTTCATGGTTTGCGCTTCCAGCGATTCGCGGACCCCCATGCGACGACCATCGATTACCGGGCGGATACCGATCTTCGGTAAGCTGATTTTTTTCATTACAGATCCCTCAGGTTATGCGGATAACAGGTTTAGTTCGTCGCCGCTTGCGAGCGGAAACGGGCAAAAATAAAGATGATGGCGAAGCACAGCGCCGGGACCAGCTCAGCGGTCGGAATATTGCCGGCGGCATCGCTGACAAAGCCCATCACCGGGGTGACGATCCCGCCGCCGATGATGGTCATGACGATAAAGGACGAGCCATATTTGGTGTCCTGGCCCAGCTGCTTAATCCCCAACGAGAAGATGGTCGGGTACTGAATGGACATAAAGGCGCTGCACAGGGTCAGGGCCAGCAGGCCGACGTGGCCGCCGCTGAAGGCGGAAAGCAAACAGAGCAGCATGGCGATAAGCGCATAGACAGCCAGCACGCTATGCGGCGCGAAGCGGCGGATAAGCCAGGTGCCGGTGAAACGGCCAATGAAGAAACAGACCATGGTGCCGGTGAGGTAGTTGGCGGCGAAACCGGCCGTCATGCCCGGGATCTCTTCGATAGCGTAGCGAATCAGGTAGCTCCAGCAGGCGGTCTGCGCGCCGACATAGCAGAACTGGGCCAGAACCGCCCAGCGCCAGTGGCGGATGCGCATCAGGCGCGACAGCGAGGCGAGAAAAGTGCTCTGCGCGCTGTCGCTGTGGTCATCGCTTTGCAGCGACGGGAAGCGGGTGCAGACGATCAGCAGGGCGACCAGCAGCACGATGGCCACGATAATCATATAGGGGGTTTGTACCGACAGGACCAGGCTGTGCTTCCAGGCGCCGAGCTGTTCTGGCGTCATGCTATCCAGCACCTCCTGCGGCTGATGCGGGACGTTGGACAAAATAAGGCTCTGGCCAAATACCACGGCGATAATGGCGCCAAATGAGTTAAAGGTTTGGGCCAGATTAAGACGGAAGTGACCGCCGCTTTCCGGACCGAGAACGGTGACAAACGGGTTGGCCGCGGTTTCCAGACAGCCAAGCCCGGCGGCGATAATAAATAATCCAATCAGAAATAGGGTGTAATTCATCACTTCGGCGGCAGGCCAGAACAGCGCGGCGCCGCAGGCATATAAAAACAGGCCAGTAAGAATGCCTGCTTTATAGCTGAATTTTTTCATCAGCATCCCGGCGGGGATGGGAATAACAAAATAGCCAAAATAAAAAGCTGACTGGATTAATCCGGCCTGAAAGTTAGTCAGCGTAAAGGCCTGTTGAAATTGCGGTAATAAAATATCATTAAGATTATTGGCCACGGCCCACAGAAAAAAGAGGGAGCACAGCAGAGCAAAAGGAATAATATAGCTCTTACTCTGCCCGCTCTCCATGGCGCGGTAACTTTGCGTTGGTATCGTTGTGTTTCCCATAGCGTCCTCATCAGTTCAGAAGCAGTTACAACAGCATTCAGGGCGCAGTCTGGTGCTGCAGCAGACCGCAAAATTAAGTGAGCTCAGGTGACGCGCCGGTGAGTGAAATGAAAGTCACGGCGGAACTCATGGCTTCATTTTCAAATAAAAACCGCCTGTTAATATGATGAGGGTCACACTTAACGCTCTGCGGACCATTTTATGTGATAATTGTCACTTTAATTTTTCAAAATCGCTGACCGTTTGAGAAAATAAATTCACAAAACCACAACGCCAATGACCGATTGAATATATATCGTGGAAAACGGGCAAATGTTACAGGAAAATAAAATGCCCGCTTGATGGAATATTTTTAAGAACGGGCATTTTAAATGGTCGATTAACCAGGCTGATCCCTTTTTTTAGGGCGAAATAATTGACGTGGTTCACAAAATATGGCGATGAAAATTCCCCTGTGATTATTCAGGCTGAAGATGGAGATCATTATTCAACCTATCCCACGGTAGCCGACAATAATTGCGTTGCCCTGCCGTTGACGGATGATGAGTCGCCAAAAGAGGAAAGCAATGGAAAGAAACAGACTGGCCCGGCAGATTATCGATACCTGCCTGGAAATGACCCGCCTGGGGTTAAATCAGGGGACCGCCGGCAATGTCAGCGTGCGCTATCAGGGGGGGATGCTGATCACGCCCACCGGCATCCCGTATGAAAAACTGACGGAAGACAAGATCGTCTTTATTGATGCCGACGGCCAGCATGAGCAGGGAAAACTGCCCTCCAGCGAATGGCGTTTCCATCAGGCGGCCTACCAGACGCGGCCCGATGCCCAGGCGGTGGTCCACAATCACGCTGTGCATTGTACGGCGGTGTCGATCCTCAACCGGCCCATTCCGGCCATCCACTATATGATCGCCGCGGCGGGCGGGAATTCGATCCCCTGCGCGCCCTATGCCACCTTCGGCACCCGCGAACTGTCTGAGCATGTCGCGGTGGCGCTGAAGCACCGCAAAGCCACGCTGCTGCAACATCATGGCCTGATCGCCTGCGAGGCCAGCCTGGAGAAAGCGCTCTGGCTGGCGCATGAAGTGGAAGTCCTGGCCCAGCTCTATCTCAGCACGCTGGCGATTACCGACCCGGTACCGGTGCTGGATGACGAGGCGA
Source organism: Klebsiella sp. C283 (assembly GCF_048822555.1). Taxonomy (NCBI): domain Bacteria; kingdom Pseudomonadati; phylum Pseudomonadota; class Gammaproteobacteria; order Enterobacterales; family Enterobacteriaceae; genus Klebsiella; species Klebsiella sp. C283. The sequence goes on along the minus strand of NZ_JBMEZS010000005.1, from coordinate 240,818 downwards.
TCGCCATCGTGCTGGAGAAGTTCAAAACCTACGGATTACGCATTGAAGAGTGATGCCGCAACGCTAACAGGAGAGACGCGATGGCAAACCGAATGATCCTCAACGAAACGGCGTGGTTTGGCCGGGGGGCGATAAACGCATTAACCGATGAAGTGCTGCGGCGCGGTTATCGCAAGGCATTGATCGTGACCGACAGCACCCTCGCGCAGTGCGGCGTGGCGGCAAAAGTCACTGACAAACTGGACGCCGCCGGGCTGGCATGGGACATGTTCAGCGACGTGATCCCCAATCCCACCATCGCCGTGGTCCAGCAGGGGCTGCAGGCCTTTCAGCGCAGCGGGGCGGATTACCTGATCGCCATCGGCGGCGGTTCGCCGCAGGATACCTGTAAGGCGATCGGTATTATTCAGCGTAACCCGGCGTTCGCCGATGTCCGCAGCCTGGAGGGGCTGTCGCCCACCCGTCAGCCCAGCGTGCCGATCTTCGCGGTGCCGACCACCGCGGGTACCGCGGCGGAGGTGACGATTAACTATGTCATCACCGATGAAGAACAGCGGCGTAAGTTTGTCTGCGTCGACCCGCACGATATTCCGCAGGTGGCCTTTATCGATGCCGATATGATGGACGCCATGCCGCCGGCGCTGAAGGCGGCGACCGGCGTCGACGCCCTGACGCACGCTATCGAAGGGTTCCTCACCCGCGGCGCCTGGGCTTTGACCGATGCGCTGCACCTCAAAGCCATCGAGATCATCGCCGGCGCGCTGCGCGGCTCGGTTGCCGGAGACGCCGGAGCGGGGGAAGCCATGGCGCTCGGCCAGTATGTGGCGGGGATGGGATTTTCCAACGTCGGGCTTGGCCTGGTGCACGGCATGGCGCATCCGCTCGGCGCTTTTTACAACACGCCGCACGGTGTGGCGAATGCCATCCTGCTGCCGCACGTGATGCGCTTTAATGCTGAGGCGACCGGGGACAAATATCGCGATATCGCCAGGGCGATGGGCGTCAAAGTGGAAGCGTTAAGCCTGACCGCCGCGCGCCTGGCGGCGGTGGAGGCGGTCTGCCAGCTCAACCGCGATGTCGGTATTCCCGGCCATCTGCGCGAGGTGGGCGTCAGGAAAGAGGATATTCCGGCGCTGGCCCAGGCGGCGCTGGCGGATGTGTGTACCGGCGGCAACCCGCGCGAGGCGAGCCTGGCCGATATCGTCGGGTTATATCAGGCGGCCTGGTGAGGGGCCGGCCCGGCCGAAGCAGGCAGTGCCGCCGCGCTCGGGTAGGGTCAGCGCGTCAGCCGCAGCTGCTGCAGATTGCCGTCCAGCTGCAGGTCGGTCTGCAGGCGGGCGACTTCCCGGCAGGTGAAGGCCATTTCCTGATGCGTTGCCAGCTTTTTGCGCCACTTTTCCGGGACCTCAGCCAGGCGGGCATACAGCCCCTCCAGGTCCTGGAACTCGTTTAGCAGCTGGGCGGCGCTTTTGGGGCCAATACCCGCTACGCCCGGCACCTTCGAGCTGCTGATCCCCGCCAGCCCCCAGTAATCCGCCAGCTGCTCCGGGGTGACGCCGAACTCGCTGGCGATGAAGGGGGCGTCCAGCCAGCGCTTCTGAAAGTAGTCGCGGATGCGGATGGTGGGCGACAGCAGCTGGCAGTAGCCTTTGTCGGTGGAGACAATGGTGGCCTGATGGCCCGCCTGGGCCACCTTCACCGCCAGGGTGGCGGCGAGGTCATCCGCTTCGCTGCCCGGCGAGGCCCAGCAGCGGATCCCCCGCTGCTCGAAGGCGGCCCGCAGCGCCGGCATCTCGGCGACCAGGGTCTCCGGCATCGGCGCGCGGCCGGCTTTGTACTCCGGCAGGCGCTGGTGGCGCCAGCCGTGGGCGCGATCCTCATCATCAAACACCGCCACCGCGTGGGTGGGCTGACTATGGACGATCAGCTGCTCCAGCGCATGCAGGCAGGTATCGACGCAGGGCGAGCCCTGTACCGCGTGGATGCGGCGGATCAGATTTAACGCGTCGACGATTAACAGATGAACAGCCACAGATACCCCCTTATTCTCAGCGCCTTTAGGGTAACATCGGTGGTGATTCGAGGCCATTGGTAGAGCGAGGATCGGGAATCACACTCGCAAATCAGGCAGGATTCCGGTCAAAAGCTGGCCCGCCGCGGCGACGCGCGGCGGGCCAGCAGGTTAATCGCAGGCGACAATCTTCATCGCCAGCCCCCCGCGAGAGGTTTCCCGGTACTTGGCGTTCATGTCTTTGCCGGTTTCGTACATGGTCTCAATGACTTTATCGAGGCAGACGCGCGGCTCGCTGGTCCGGCGCAGCGCCATTCGCGCGGCGTTGACCGCTTTCACGGCGGCGATAGCGTTGCGTTCGATGCACGGCACCTGCACCTGGCCGGCGACAGGGTCGCAGGTCAGACCGAGGTTATGCTCCATGGCGATCTCTGCCGCGATGCACACCTGGCCCGGGCTGCCGCCCAGCAGTTCAGCCAGACCGGCCGCCGCCATCGAGCAGGCGACGCCCACTTCACCCTGGCAGCCCACTTCGGCGCCGGAGATCGAGGCGTTCATCTTATAGAGCGAACCAATCGCGCTGGCCACCAGCATATAGCGCGCCAGGGAGTTGCTGTTCACCTTGCGGATAAACTTGTCGTAATAGGCCAGCACTGCCGGCACGATACCGCAGGCGCCGTTGGTCGGCGCCGTCACCACCCGGCCGCCGGCGGCGTTCTCTTCGTTCACCGCGAGGGCGAACATATTGATCCAGTCGACCACCGCCATCGGGTCGCTGTTGGTGGTGTCCTGGCTCACCAGCATGCGGCGCAGCGCGGCAGCCCGGCGCGGAACGCGCAGTTTGCCCGGCAGGACGCCTTCGGTGGTGATGCCGCGCTCAATACCGGCGCTCATCACTTCCCACACCGCGGCGAAGTGTTGCTCCAGCGCCTCTTTACTGTGCAGCGCCAGTTCGTTCTGCATCATCAGGCCGGAGAGCGACAGCCCGGTTTCGCGGCAGTGACGCTGCAGGTCGGCGGCGTTTTTATAAGGATAAGGGACGGCCACCGGCGCGTCGGTAGTCTGGCCGAAGTGCGCTTCATCGACGATAAAGCCGCCGCCGATGGAGTAGTACGTCTGGCTGTAGAGCGCCTGGTCGCCGGCCAGGGCGGTGATGCGCATGCCGTTCTCATGCAGCGACAGGTTGTCGGCATGGAAATTCATGCACTGATCGACCGGGAAGTCCACTTCGTGCTGGCCGTTGGCCAGCATCAGGCGACCATGGGTGTTAACGTCCTGAATAAAGCCAGGGATAGCGTCGATGTCGACGGTGTCCGGCAGGTTGCCGGCAAGCCCCATGATAATCGCGATATCGGTATGGTGGCCTTTACCGGTCAGGGAGAGGGAGCCGTAGACGTCGACGACCACTTTGCTCACCTCGGCCAGCAGGCCGCGCGCGATCAGGTCGTCAGTGAATTGTTTGCCCGCTTTCATCGGTCCAACGGTATGGGAGCTGGAAGGGCCAATGCCGATTTTAAAGATATCGAATACGCTGATCATATGTATTCCCGTGCTGTCGGAAAGCGCGCCGCCGTTCAGCGGCGCGGGGGGAGGTGTTGACTGAATTAGCTGAACAGCGAGTAGAAGATCGCGGAGATGGCAATCAGACCCATAATCACCACGAAGACGTTGCTGACGTGGCCGCTGTATTTACGCATCGCCGGCACTTTCTGAATCGCGTACATCGGCATCAGGAACAGGATCATCGCGATAATCGGGCCGCCCAGGGTCTCGATCATGCCGAGGATGCTCGGGTTCAGCGTCGCTACAATCCAGGTGGTCACCAGCATGAACAGCGCGGTCAGCTTGTTCAGTTTGTTGATTTCGATAGATTTGCCTTTACCGCGCAGGGACTTAATCACCATGCCGTTAAAGCCTTCGCGGGCGCCCAGGTAGTGGCCGAGGAAGGATTTGGTGATGGCGATCATCGCGATGATCGGCGCCATCCAGGCAATGATTGGCGCGTTAAAGTGGTTCGCCAGGTAAGACAGAATCGAGATGTTCTGCTCTTTCGCCGCCGCCAGGTCTGCCGGAGAGAGGCTCAGGACGCAGCTGAAGACGAAGAACATCACGGTCAGCACCATCATGATATGGGCGCGAGCCAGGATGCTGGAGCATTTTTTCTCGGCGCCTTCGCCGTACTCTTCACGCTTGGCAACCGCGAAGGAGGAGATGATCGGCGAGTGGTTGAAAGAGAAGACCATGACCGGGATCGCCAGCCACAGGGTCATCAGCAGGCCGTTGCCGGTGACGGAGGCGCCGCTCAGGGAGAGGGTCTCCAGCGCCGCGCCGTTCCACTGCGGGATCAGGTACAGCGCCAGAATCATCAGGGCGATAACGAACGGAAACACCAGAATGCTCATCGCTTTCACGATCATCTGCTCGCCGAAACGCACGATGGTCATCATGCCGACGATCAGGATCAGCGACAGAATCGCGCGCGGCGGCGGCGTCATGTGCAGCTGGTGCGCCATGAAGCTTTCGACGGTATTGGTGATCGCCACGCTGTAGACCAACAGGATTGGGTAGATAGCGAAGAAGTAGAGCAGGGTAATCAGCTTACCTGCGCCTACGCCGAAGTGTTCTTCAACCACTTCAGTGATGTCTTCGCCCGGGTTTTTGCCGGAGAGCACGAAGCGGGTCATACCGCGGTGGGCGAAGAAGGTCATAGGGAAGGCCAGAATCGCCATGATAATCAGGGGGATCATGCCGCCGACGCCGGCGTTGATCGGCAGGAACAAGACGCCCGCGCCGATCGCTGTACCGTACAGGCCCAGCATCCACATGGTGTCGGTTTTACGCCATCCGCTGCGGGTTTCGCCCGAAACGATGGTGCTGGTTTGAGTGGTTTCCATCTGTATCTCCTGGAGGAATCAACAAAATCTAATGAACAAATACAATTGCGTAACACGAAATTCGTTTAATTACGGTTTTTTTAGAAATTTTCTCCGTAATAATTGGGCCGGAAAGATACATTTATATGGTTTATGCATCAGTGATCGCGATCTCAAATGCAATAATCCACTTTCAATGTGCGTATTTTTAGTCCAACAGCCTGTTTCTGGTGATCAGCCAGCGATTTGTGGCGCGCAGGCTACCATTTGCAGCATATGAGATAAAAGCTGGGCGGCGTAATAACGAGGGATTTACTGTAAAAAAGAGAAGTGGTCGACGTTTTTGCGCTTAAAACCATTTTTTGCAGTGATAATTATCGCAGTTTTTACCAACGCAAACGATTGGCTATGTAAAAATAATTTAGCTGTTTGATGAGTAACAGAAAGTTTTTTAGCGCGTTTTGGAAGTCAGAGAAAGCGTGCCCGCCGGGGCAACAGGCGCTGCCCCGGCGGGACGGAAATCAGGCGATGATTTCGTAGCAGGGAATATAGGCGGTACCGCCCGGGAGCTTCATGCGGTGCTGGGCGACGAAGCCCTGCAGCAGATCGTCCATGCGGCGCATCATCTCCGGGTCGCCGTGCAGCTTATAAGGACCGTACTGCTCGATGGCCTGGATGCCCACCTCTTTGACGTTACCTGCGACAATGCCGGAGAAGGCGCGGCGCAGGTCGGCGGCCAGCTCTTCCACCGGCTGGTCCGGGGAGAGTTTGAGGTTGGCCATGTTTTCATGGGTCGGATCAAACGGCATCTGCAGGTCCGGCGAGATACGAATCGACCAGTTGAAGCTGTAGGCGTCGTCGGTCTCGCGACGGCTCTCTTTCACCAGCGGCATCGCTTTTTTCATCTGCCGCGCCACTTCCGCCGGGTCGTCGATGATGATCCGGTAGTGGCGACGGGCGGATTCGCCCAGAGTATGGGTGATAAATTCATCCAGCACGCGGAAGTAGTCAGCGCTCTCTTTCGGTCCGGTGAGGATCAGCGGCAGCACCTGCGCTTTGTTATCCGGATGCATCAGAATACCCAGCAGGTAGAGCAGTTCTTCGGCGGTGCCGACGCCGCCCGGGAAGATGATGATCCCGTGGGCGATGCGCACGAAGGCCTCCAGACGCTTTTCGATGTCCGGCATGATGATCAGTTCATTGACCAGCGGGTTTGGCGGTTCTGCGGCGATAATGGACGGTTCGGTCATGCCGATAAAGCGGCTGTCTTTGTAGCGCTGCTGCGCGTGGCCGACGGCGGCGCCTTTCATCGGCGCTTCCATCGCGCCAGGCCCGCAGCCGGTGCAGATATTCAGTTCCCGCAGTCCCAGCTGCGTACCGACGCGGCGGGCGTAGAGATATTCGTTTTCGTTGATCGAGTGGCCGCCCCAGCAGACGATCATGTTCGGCGCTTCGCCGACATGTAGCGCGCGGGCGTTGCGCAGGATCGAGAACACCAGGTTGGTGATATGGACCGAACTTTCGAGATCGAGGTTCGGGAAGCGAACGGTATTGTGGATCTGGCCGTACACGAACAGGATATCGCGCAGCACGGCAAACAGGTTGGCCTGCAGGGAACGAATAATGCGCCCGTCAACGAAGGCCTCTTCCGGCGGGTTGATCAGTTCCAGCTTCACGCCGCGTTCGCGACGTAGCACGTTAATATCGAAGTTTTCAAAACGAGACAGGAGCTCCTTGCTGTTATCGGTCAGGCTCCCCGAGTTGAGCACAGCAAGCGAGCAGTTGCGAAAGAGTTGATACAGGTCACTGCTGGCGGTGCGTTTAAGCATATCCACTTCCAGCTGCGACAGCATATCCATTGAACCAAGCGGGCTAACATGTGTAATCAAGTGAACTCCTTACAGGACGCTTATGGTCTTCCTGTGATTACAATAGCCCTGCGAGCGGCGTTTCCACAACCTTGCGCGCGTCTAAACGCACGCAAATTGTGAAAATGTTTATTATTGTCGGGCGAGGCGGCCGGTGGCAGGGGAAAAGTCGCCGTTGCTGCGCCAGGGGTTGATATCCAGACCGCCGCGTCGCGTATAGCGGGCGTAAACGGAAAGCGATTCCGGCTGGCAGAAACGGAGAATATCGTTAAAGATGCGCTCGACGCACTGCTCATGGAATTCGTTATGGTGGCGGAACGAGACCAGATAGCGCAGGAGCTGCTCGCGGTCGATTTTCGCCCCACGATACTGGATCTGCACCGAGCCCCAGTCCGGCTGGTGGGTGATCAGGCAGTTGGACTTCAGCAGATGGCTGACCAGCGTCTCTTCCACGATTTTGCCGCTGGCGGCGCCCTGCAGGTAGTCGGCGCTGAACTGATAGTTATCGATCTCGATATCCTGATCGTCGATGCAGGCGCCGTGGAGGTGAGCAATCGGCTGGCCTTCCAGTTCATCCAGCCGATACAGCGAGACCTTGACCTCGCCCTGGGCGCAGGCGCTCAGATCGCGGGTCAGCGTCTCTTCAACCTCCTGCCAGCTGGCGAAACGCGTCTGGTTAAAGCTGTTGAGATAAAGCTTAAAGCTTTTTGACTCCACCAGATTGACGCTGGTGTCGGGCAGTTCGACGTGGCCGACGGCCACCTGCGGCAGGCCTTTGCCGTTCAGCCAGGAGAGTTCGTAAAGCGTCCAGATATCGGCGCCGTGAAACGGCAGGTTGTCGGCATGCAGGCCAAGCGGGTCGCGGTTAAGGCTGCGCGGAACGCCCTGCAGCAGCGAGGCGTCATAAGTATCGCGGTAATCGGTTGATTTACCGAGCGTCAGGCCGGCCAGCGCCTGATGATTATCGTAAGAAGACATGTTTCACCATAGTAAAGCGGGTACACTATGACCCCAGTGTATCCTGTCTAACGTGAAGAGAGAAACCGGTGGACCATCAGACCGCAGAAGCGCTGCATGCTTTTACCCAACGTTATTGCGCCGCCTGGCAGCAGCAGCGCCACAGCCTGCCGCGCAGTGAAGAGCTTTATGGCGTCCCGTCGCCTTGCGTCGTCGACACCCAGGGTGAGGCCGTGTTCTGGCAGCCGCAGCCGTTTTCGCTGGCGCAAAATATCAGCGCGGTTGAACGCGCCCTGGATATTGTGGTACAACAGCCGCTTCATTCTTATTATACCACTCAGTTTGCCGGCGATATGACCGGCCGGTTTGCCGGCGAAACGCTAACGCTGCTGCAGACCTGGAGTGAAGAGGATTTCCAGCGGGTGCAGGAAAACCTCATCGGGCATCTGGTGGTGCAGAAGCGGCTGAAGCTGGCGCCGACGCTGTTTATCGCCACCCTCGAGAGTGAACTGGATGTCATTTCCGTCTGTAATCTCAGCGGTGAAGTCGTCAAAGAGACCCTCGGCACCGCCAAACGCATCACCCTTTCCCCCTCGCTTGCGGGTTTCCTCAACCAGCTTGAGCCGGTTCTGTAATCCAGTCTGCCTGGTCATTTGTGAGAGATCTCTTACAAAACCTGTAAGAGATCATCATCATTTAAGGCAAATTTAATCCAATCTTTTTTTGTTAACTTATTGGTATTAAATTGGATTTTTATTTTTTCGTCCTTTTGAGTGGGGACTAATCTTAAGAGATTGTCTCAAGAAGGGTTGTAAGAAGAGGCAGAATCAGTGATCCTATGTCTGTCGACAGGAAGTCGCGAAATGAAGCGAACATCAGGATGATGGCGCTTCTGCAGGACCCGCCAGGATGGCGTTGCAAGGACAGGCTTCAGGATGAAGCAAGGATAACGCAGGATCGCGTAATGGACACCTCCAGGATGGAGAATGAGAGCCGCTCAGGATGAACGGTGGATCTGGAAGATCGGGACAAACTTAAGGATAAGTCATTTCGCATCGGGGTGGTGTGAAAGCAGGATGCACGAGTTTATGGATGAACATGGTCAGGAGACCTCAGGAAAAGTTTTCAAGGACGAGCAGGGAGCACCAATGTAGCGGGAATGCTGCAAAACGAACCGGGAGCACTGTTTATACAGTGCTCCCTTTTTTTATTTCTCCTGCGGATTTGCTATCCTGCGCCCGGTTTTTAACTCATCGAGGTTTCCCCCATGACTCTTGACGATAGCGTGCGCGATCGCCTGCGCGCCATTGAAGCCCTGCTGCGCGAAACAGAGCACTGGCAGGAGACGGCGCCGGACAGCAGCGCCTTCGCCAGCGATAAGCCGTTTTGCCTGGATACCCTGGAGCCGCTGGAGTGGCTGCAGTGGGTCCTGATCCCGCGTATGCATCAACTGCTGGAGAGCGGCCAGCCGCTGCCGCAAAATTTCGCCGTTGCGCCGTATTACGAAATGGCGCTGGATCAAGCCCACCCGGTTCGCGAATCCATGCTGGCGGAGCTGCTGCTGCTGGACGCGCTGTTTGCCGGTGAGCAGGCCTGATGCTGGAGATAATCTACCAGGACGACTGGCTGGTGGCGGTCAACAAACCGTCGGGCTGGCTGGTGCATCGCAGCTGGCTCGATCGCGATGAGAAAGTGGTGGTGATGCAGACCGTGCGCGACCAGATCGGCCAGCACGTTTTTACCGCCCATCGCCTCGACCGACCCACCTCCGGCATCCTGCTCATGGGGCTGTCAAGCGAGGCGGGTCGCCTGCTGGCGCAGCAGTTCGAGCAGCATCAGATCCAGAAGCGCTACCATGCGATCGTCCGCGGCTGGCTGATGGAAGAGGCGCTGCTCGATTATCCGCTGGTGGAAGAGCTGGATAAAATCGCCGATAAGTTCGCCCGCGAAGACAAAGGGCCGCAGCCAGCGGTGACCCATTACCGTGGTCTGGCGACGGTGGAGATGCCGGTGGCGACCGGGCGTTATCCCTCCACCCGCTACGGGCTGGTGGAACTGGAGCCGAAAACCGGCCGCAAGCACCAGCTGCGCCGCCATCTGGCCCACCTGCGTCATCCGATCCTCGGCGACAGCAAGCACGGCGATCTGCGGCAAAACCGCAGCGCCGCGGAGCATTTCGGCTGTCACCGCCTGATGTTGCACGCCAGCGAACTGTCGTTAATCCATCCCTTTACCGGTGAGCCGCTGACCCTGCGCGCCGGTTTTGACGACGTCTGGATGCGTGCGCTGTCGCAGTTTGGCTGGCGCGGGCTTCTCCCGCTAAATGAAAGGGTTGAGTTTGCCGACGACTGCGGTCAGGATGAAGAGAATAAGGTCAATCCAGGGAGATAATAGCATGGCGGAAGTCGGAATTTTTGTCGGCACCATGTACGGCAACTCGCTGCTGGTCGCGGAAGAAGCGGAAGCGATCCTCAGCGGACTGGGACACAAGGCTACCGTGTATGAGGATCCGCAGGTCAACGACTGGGAATCCTACACGGGTAAGTATGTGCTGGTGGTCACCTCCACCACCGGGCAGGGCGATCTGCCGGACAGCATCGTCCCGCTGTATGAGGGCATTAAAGATATGTATCAGCCTCACCTGCGCTACGGCATTATCGCGCTGGGCGACAGCACCTACGCCAACTTTTGCGGCGGAGGCCTGAAGTTCGATCAACTGCTGCAGGAGCAGGGCGCGAAGCGCATCGGCGAGATGCTGAAGATTGACGCCAGCGAAGATCCGGAGCCGGAGAGCGTCTCTAATCCATGGGTTGAGCAGTGGGCTACCCTGCTGGAATAAAAGCGCTGCCCTCTCCCTACGCAGAGGGCGCCCTTTCAAGATGTCGCGGCCAGATACGCGGACAGCAAAAGTGTATCCCTTTCCGGGCGGCACGCCTTCAGGCAAATGCACAATATCCTTAGCAATATCATGGGTTAAGCCAGCCGGTTTCACCGGGTCAAGAGAGGTATTTCACACTCCGGCTCTTATTGCTGTGCTTTTGACCACCCGCGGCGCTGGTTTTTCATTTCCGTGAACTTCCCCCCATTCTTTCAGGCATACGCCATAAACCACCTGCAATAGCGGCGTAAAAGCTGTGTAGATGCACGGTGAGCCGCGGTGTGCCTCTTCATATACTGCTCCAGCCAGTGATAAATGCAGTGCCAGATATAACGACAACTATCAAAACACGACCACGTCATTCTGATTACCCTACAGGTTGTGCTGTTCAGAATGAACGTAGCTAAACGCTATGATTCAGGAGTACAACAATGAGTTCATTAAGTCAGGCGGCGACGGCGGCTGAAAAGCGCACCAACGCCCGCTACTGGATAGTGGTGATGCTGTTTATCGTCACCTCTTTTAACTATGGCGACCGGGCGACGCTGTCGATCGCCGGTTCGGAAATGGCCAAAGATATCGGCCTTGATCCGGTGGGAATGGGGTATGTCTTCTCCGCGTTCTCATGGGCTTATGTCATCGGCCAGATCCCGGGCGGCTGGCTGCTCGACCGCTTCGGTTCGAAGCGCGTCTATTTCTGGTCGATTTTCATCTGGTCGATGTTTACCCTGCTGCAGGGCTTCGTCGACATCTTCAGCGGCTTTGGCATTATCGTCGCGCTGTTTACCCTGCGCTTCCTCGTTGGCCTGGCCGAATCGCCGTCATTCCCGGGTAACAGCCGTATCGTGGCCGCCTGGTTCCCGGCGCAGGAGCGCGGCACGGCGGTGGCGATCTTTAACTCCGCCCAGTACTTTGCCACCGTTATCTTCGCGCCGATCATGGGCTGGCTGACGCATGAGGTGGGCTGGTCGCACGTCTTCTTCTTTATGGGCGGCCTGGGGATTGTGATTAGCTTTGTCTGGCTGAAAGTGATCCACGATCCGAACAACCATCCGGGGGTAAACAAGAAGGAACTGGAATATATCGCCGAAGGCGGCGCCCTGATCAACATGGATCAAAAGAGCAGCGCGCAGAAGGTGCCGTTCAGCGTCAAAATGGGGCAGATCAAGCAGCTGATCGGATCGCGGATGATGATCGGCATCTATATCGGTCAGTACTGCATTAACGCCCTGACCTACTTCTTTATCACCTGGTTCCCGGTTTACCTGGTGCAGGCGCGCGGCATGTCGATCCTTAAAGCAGGGTTTGTCGCCTCCATTCCGGCGGTGTGCGGCTTCGTCGGCGGGGTGCTGGGCGGGGTGATCTCTGACTGGTTAATGCGTCGCACCGGCTCGCTGAACATTGCCCGCAAAACGCCGATTGTGCTGGGGATGCTGCTCTCCATGACCATGCTGATGTGTAACTATGTCAACGTGGAGTGGATGGTGATTGGCTTTATGGCGATGGCCTTCTTCGGCAAAGGGATCGGCGCGCTTGGCTGGGCGGTGATGGCGGATACCGCGCCAAAAGAGATTAGCGGTCTTTCAGGCGGCCTGTTCAACATGTTTGGCAATATCTCCGGTATCGTCACCCCGATCGCTATCGGCTATATCGTCGGCACCACCGGCTCGTTCAACGGGGCGCTGGTTTACGTAGGTATCCATGCCCTGGTGGCGGTGCTGAGCTACCTGGTGCTGGTGGGCGACATCAAACGCATCGAACTGAAACCTGTGGTGGGGCGTTAATCATGACTACTCAATCCAGCCCGATTATTACAGAGATGAAGGTCATTCCGGTGGCCGGACACGACAGCATGCTGCTGAACATCGGTGGGGCGCATAACGCCTGGTTTACCCGCAATATCGTGGTATTGACCGATAACGCCGGCAACACCGGCGTGGGAGAAGCCCCTGGCGGAGAGGTCATCTACCAGACGCTGCTGGCGGCGATCCCGCAGGTGGTAGGTCAGGAGGTCGCCAGACTGAATCGCGTGGTGCAGCAGGTGCATAAAGGCAATCAGGCGGCGGATTTCGACACCTTTGGCAAAGGGGCGTGGACCTTCGAACTGAAAGTCAACGCGGTAGCGGCGCTGGAGGCCGCGCTGCTCGACCTGCTCGGCAAGGTGCTCAATGTGCCGGTCTGCGAGCTGCTGGGCCCGGGTAAGCAGCGTGATGCCGTCACCGTGCTGGGCTACCTGTTCTATATCGGCGATCGGCAGAAAACCGACCTGGGTTATCTGGACCATACGCCGGGCGATCACGAATGGTATCGCCTGCGCCACCAGCAGGCGCTGAACAGCGAAGCGGTGGTGCGCCTGGCGGAAGCCGCTCAGGATCGCTACGGTTTCAAAGACTTTAAGCTGAAGGGCGGCGTGCTGCCCGGCGAGCAGGAAATTGACACCGCCCGGGCGCTGAAAAAGCGCTTTCCGGACGCGCGCATCACCGTCGATCCTAACGGCGCCTGGCTGCTGGATGAGGCGATCGCCCTGTGCAAAGGGCTGCAGGATGTTCTGACCTACGCCGAAGATCCGTGCGGCGCCGAGCAGGGCTTCTCCGGCCGGGAGGTGATGGCCGAGTTCCGCCGCGCCACCGGGCTGCCGGTCGCCACCAATATGATCGCCACCAACTGGCGCGAGATGGGTCATGCGGTGATGCTCAACGCCGTCGATATTCCGCTGGCGGACCCGCACTTCTGGACGCTCTCCGGCGCGGTACGAGTGGCGCAGCTGTGCGACGACTGGGGGCTTACCTGGGGCTGCCATTCCAACAACCATTTTGATATTTCCCTGGCGATGTTTACCCACGTCGGCGCCGCCGCGCCGGGTCATCCCACCGCCATCGACACCCACTGGATCTGGCAGGAAGGCGACGCGCGCCTGACCAAAAATCCGCTGCAGATTATTAACGGCAAGATTGCCGTGCCAGACGCGCCGGGACTCGGCGTGGAACTTGACTGGGAGCAGGTGCGCAGAGCCCATGAGGCTTATAAAGCGCTGCCGGGCGGCGCGCGCAACGACGCGGGCCCGATGCAGTACCTGATCCCCGGCTGGACATTCGACCGCAAACGTCCTGTTTTCGGCCGCCACTAATTACAAAAGGATGATGCTATGACGACTTTCTCTTCCACGCCCGTTGTCACCACCATGCAGGTGATCCCGGTTGCCGGCCATGACAGTATGCTGATGAATCTGAGCGGGGCCCACGCCCCGTACTTCACCCGCAATATCGTGATTATTAAAGATAACGCCGGCCATACCGGCGTCGGTGAAATTCCGGGGGGCGAAAAAATTCGCCAGACTCTGGAGGATGCCATTCCGCTGGTGGTGGGCAAAACGCTGGGCGAGTATAAAAACGTGCTCGGCGCGGTGCGCAATCAGTTCGCCGACCGTGACGCCGGCGGCCGCGGCCTGCAGACCTTTGACCTGCGCACCACCATCCACGTGGTGACCGGGATCGAAGCGGCGCTGCTGGACCTGCTGGGCCAGCACCTTGGGGTCAACGTCGCCTCGCTGCTCGGCGATGGGCAACAGCGCAGCGAAGTTGAAATGCTGGGCTACCTGTTCTTTATCGGTAACCGCCACGCCACGCCGCTGGCCTATCAGAGCCAGCCGGATGAACAGTGCGAGTGGTATCGCCTGCGCCATGAAGAGGCAATGACGCCAGATGCGGTGGTCCGCCTTGCGGAAGCGGCCTATGAAAAATATGGTTTCAATGACTTTAAGCTGAAGGGCGGCGTACTGGCCGGTTTTGAAGAAGCTGAAGCGATCAGCGCCCTGGCGAAGCGCTTCCCGAATGCCCGCGTGACCCTCGATCCAAACGGAGCCTGGCTGCTTGAAGAAGCCATTCAGATTGGCAAGCAGCTGAAGGGAGTGCTGGCCTATGCTGAGGATCCGTGCGGCGCTGAGCAGGGCTTCTCCGGCCGCGAAGTGATGGCGGAGTTCCGTCGCGCGACGGGCCTGCCGACCGCCACCAATATGATCGCCACCGACTGGCGGCAGATGGGCCATACGCTCTCCCTGCAGTCGGTGGATATCCCACTGGCGGACCCGCACTTCTGGACCATGCAGGGGTCGGTTCGCGTGGCGCAGATGTGTCATGAGTTCGGCCTGACCTGGGGTTCCCACTCCAATAACCACTTCGACGTGTCGCTGGCGATGTTCACTCACGTCGCGGCTGCGGCGCCGGGCAAGATCACCGCTATCGATACCCACTGGATCTGGCAGGAGGGCAACCAGCGTCTGACCAAACAACCGTTTGAAATTAAAGGCGGAATGGTGCAGGTGCCGAGCACGCCGGGTCTGGGGGTTGAGCTGGATATGGACCGCGTCATGCAGGCAAATGAGCTATATAAGAAACATGGCCTTGGCGCCCGCGACGATGCGATGGCGATGCAGTACCTGATCCCGGGCTGGACCTTTGATAACAAGCGTCCATGCATGGTGCGCTAAAAGGCCGCCGGCCTCTGCGGGGGCCGGCATTGCGCGATAGCGACAGGGGTTAGCTCAAAGTAAGGACTGCAGATGAAAATAGTGATCGCACCGGATTCCTGGAAGGAGAGCCTGACCGCGCTGGAAGTAGCCAGTGCGATAGAGCAAGGCTTTCGCGAGATTTATCCTGACGCGGAATATGTCAGGCTGCCGGTTGCCGACGGTGGGGAAGGGACGGTGGAAGCCATGGTGGCGGCGACCGGCGGGCATCAGGTGCCGCTGACGGTGACCGGGCCGCTGGGGGAGCCGGTAGAGGCATTTTATGGGCTGTCCGGCGATCGCCAGTGCGCCTTTATCGAAATGGCGGCGGCCAGCGGGCTGGAAAGCGTTCCCCCGGCGCAGCGTAACCCGCTGCTGACCACCTCCTGGGGCACCGGGGAGCTGATTCGCCATGCGCTGGACGCTGGCGTGCGGCAGATCATTATTGGCATTGGCGGCAGCGCGACCAATGACGGCGGCGCCGGCATGGCGCAGGCGCTGGGGGCGAAATTGCTGACCGTCGACGGTCAGCAAATCGCGCCAGGTGGCGGTGCGCTGGAGACGCTGGTGCGCATCGATCTTAGCGAGCTTGATCCACGGCTGGCAGATTGTAGGATTGACGTGGCCTGCGATGTCACCAACCCGTTGACCGGCCCGCAGGGCGCCAGCGCGGTATTCGGCCCACAAAAAGGGGCGACGGCGCAGATGATCGACCGGCTTGACAGCGGCCTGCGGCACTATGCCCGGATCATCGCCCGTGATTTAGATTGCGACGTGCTGAGCCTGGAAGGCGGCGGCGCGGCGGGCGGGATGGGCGCGGCGCTGTATGCGTTTTGTGGCGCTCAACTGCGCCCGGGCATTGAGATTGTCACCGATGCGCTGCAGCTGGCGGAGCGGGTGGCGGATGCTGATTTAGTGATCACCGGCGAAGGACGTATCGACAGTCAGACTATCCACGGCAAGGTGCCGGTGGGAGTGGCCCGGGTGGCGAAGCGATTTAACATACCGGTGATCGGGATTGCCGGCAGCCTTACCGCCGATGTCGGCGTCGTGCATCAGCACGGGCTGGATGCGGTATTCAGCGTGTTGTACACCATCTGCACGCTGGATGAAGCGCTGGCCAATGCCGCCGCCAACCTGCGGATGACGGCGCGAAACGTCGCCGCGGTTTTGCAGATGGGCGGTAAGCTGTAATGGAGGTATCCCGGCTGGCGCGGCCTCCCGGGAATGTCTAAGCGATGTTGAAGTCGCCAGCACCGGCAGTTTCCGCAGCGCAAGCGGGTAAATTAACGGCAGGCTGCACGGACCGTAGGCCGGGCAAGGCGTCGCCGCCGCCCGGCATAAAAGCGGCTCCGTGCCCGCTCTCCTTACCCGGCGGCGCGATGCCTGGCGAGCCGGGTGAAGGAACCGTAGGCCGGGCAAGGCGTCGCCGCCGCCCGGCACAAAAGCGGCTCCGTGCCCGCTCTCCTTGCCCGGCGGCGCGATGCCTGGCGAGCCGGGTGCAGGCCGGGAAGCCCTGTGGTTTTAGCCCCCCATCCGGCAGGCTTCGCGCGCCACGTTATCCATCTCATCCAACAGCTCAAGCAGCTCCGGCTCCAGATCCTCGGCGGCGGTGCCTGCGCGCAGCTGGCTCTCCAGAGTGTGGCAGAGCTTTTTCAGCCGCGGCACGCCGCTGTAGCTGCAGCTGCCGTGCAGTTTGTGGATCAGATCCACCAGCCCTTCCGGCTGCTCGCCGACCAGTTGCTCTTCCACTTTGTTACGCACCTCCGGCATAAAAGCGATCAGCATCTGCAGCATCTCCCTCGCCAGATCTGGCTTCATCGCCGCCTGACGCAGCGCCAGCTGCCAGTCGAGCGTCTGGTTATGGTCGATGACCGGCTCTGCGGGCGGTATCGCCGCCGGGGCGATGCTGTGTACGCCAGGCTGATAGCGCAGCAGCAGGGCGTGCAGTTTCTCTTCTTCGATCGGCTTCGCCAGATAGTCGTTCATGCCGGCGCTCAGTAGCTTCTCGCGCTGGCCCTCCAGGGCGTGCGCGGTGACGGCGATAACCGGCGTTTGCTGGTGATGCGGCAAATGATGGATAAGCTCACAGGCGCGGATGCCGTCCATATCCGGCATCTGAATATCCATCAGGATCAGATCCATCTGCAGTTGCTTGGCCTTGTCCACCGCCTGCTGGCCGCTGTCGCAGAGGATCACCTGCTGCACAAGGTCATCCAGCAGGGCGCCAATGAGCTTCAGATTTGCCGGGTTGTCGTCGACGGCCATCACGGTCATCGGCAGCTTATGGCTGTCGGCCTGGGTCAACGGCGCGGAGGCCGTCGCATGATGGGTGGCCACCAGCGCCGGCAGCAGACGGGTGGTGGTGAGCGGTTTCAACAGGCAGGCGGCGATGCCATCGCGCTTCAGGGCTTCGGCGCTGACCTGGGCATGACATGGCAGAGCCAGCAGTACGTTATCTGACATCGCGCAGGCTTTGGCTAATTTTTCCCGGTGCGGCGACAAATCGCGCATTGAGACCGGAATACCGACCAGCAGAATGTCGTACTGGGCTTCCGCCAGCGAAGAGAAGGTGGGGCTGTAAATCACCTCCAGCGGCGTGGCGGCCAGCATCTCCAGCGTGCACTGCGCCGCCGTCGCGTTGGCTTCCACATAGGCCAGACGCTTGCCCGCCAGCCCGTCGGTATTCAGCGTATCCGGAATGGCGTTCGGGTTGAGATCGAGGCTGATATGGAACCAGAAGGTGGAGCCGCGGTTTGGCTGACTGTGGAACGAGATATCGCCGCCCATCTCCTTAACCAGACGCTGGGTGATCACCAGCCCGAGCCCGGTGCCGCCGTGGCGGCGTGAAATACTGGCATCGGCCTGACGGAAGGCCTGGAACAGCCGGGACTGGTCGCGCTCGGGGATGCCGATGCCGGTATCGTGGATCTGAATTTCGATCTGCACCCGCGAATTACTGATGGCCCGCTGCTCCACCAGCACATCGATATTACCGTGCTCGGTAAATTTGATGGCGTTGCCTACGAGGTTGGTCACAATCTGCTGCAGACGCAGCGGGTCGCCGATGACGTTATCCGGCACGTTGTTCTTAATGTTCAGCGTCAGCTCCAGCCCTTTATCGTGCGCGGAATGCGCCAGCAGGGTGACCACCTCATCAAGCGAGGTGCGCAGCAGGAACGGAATGCTCTCCAGGATCAGCTTCCCGGCTTCCAGCTTGGAAAAGTCGAGTACGTCGTTGATGATCGCCAACAGATTATTGGCCGAGCGTTCGATGGTGGTCAGGTGGTCGCGCTGCGTGGCGTTGAGATCGGTTTTCAACGTCAAACGGGTAAAGCCGATCACCCCATTGAGCGGGGTGCGCAGTTCGTGGGACATATTGGCCAGGAATTCAGACTTAATACGCGCCGCCTCCTGGGCGCGCTTTTTCGCCAGGTCCAGTTCGACGTTCTGAATCTCCATCTGCTCAAGGGTTTCCCGCAGATCCGAGGTCGCCTGGTCGACGTTGTGCTGCATCTCCTCATGGTACGCCGCCAGCGACATGGCCATCGAGTTGATGCCGTTTTTCAGCATATCCAGTTCGCCGAGCATAAAGCCCTCGACGCGGCTGTCCAGCTGTCCGCGGCGGATGCGGTCGACGGTGTTGACCATATTGCGGATAGGGCCGGTGACGTCGCGCATCAGGCGCCAGCCGAAGATCAGCGCGATGCCGATGCAGAACAGCATCATCACGCTGGAGATAAAAATCTCTTTGTACTGCTGGAGGCGCACCGATTTGAGATCCAGCTCCAGCGCGACGTAGCCCAGCATATTGCCCGGCATTTTGGCATCGGATTCGGGGGATTCATCCGGGGAATAACTTTCCGAGACGATCGGCGTGCGCAGGATCATCATGTCGCCGTCGCGGATGACGCTGAGACGACGGGGAAACGCTTCGCCTTTCGGGATCTGCAGGTCGCTGGGGTTGAGCTGATAATTGGAGGTGACAAACAAGCGGTTATGCGAATCGTACACCGAGATGACCCGCACGATCTCCGAGTGGCGACGATGCAGAACGCTGATCAACTGGCCGATAGATTCGCGGTTTTGCAGATTCATGCCATATTCGCTGGAGACCGCCAGCGGCTCAATAATGCTGGTGCCGGCGTCCTCCAGCTGACGTTGCAGGTCGTTATAACGGTGAGCGACAAAGAAAACACTGAGCAACAGCCCTATCAGGACGGTTGGCGCCAGAATCAGAATCATCATGCGAGCACGCAGGCTGTAGTTGGTCATGCGGTTCCATTATGGGAGAATATAGACATCATCGTTCGGTGCGCGTCGGTGCGCCTCGCGGCGCTGCCGCTCTGAACGAGCTCGTTTTATTTGATTGAGACAACTCTCTACGATGGCGCAATTCTACTCTGCAAAACGGCGTGTGACGACGCGCCAGATCATAACCGTTACAGTCAACGACCTCGATCCCTTTGGCCAGGGCGTGGCCCGCCACCAGGGGAAAGCGCTGTTCGTCGGCGGCGTGCTGCCGCAGGAGCAGGCAGAGGTGGTGCTGGTGGAAGACAAAAAGCAGTACGCCCGCGCCCAGGTGAAACGCCGTCTGACCGACAGCCCGCAGCGCCAGGCGCCGCGCTGCCCCCATTTTGGCGTTTGCGGCGGCTGCCAACAGCAGCATGCCAGCATCACGCTTCAGCAGCAAAGTAAACGCGCCGCGCTGGCGCGCCTGATGAAGCGCGAGGTGGATGAGATCATCGCCGGCGAGCCGTGGGGCTATCGCCGGCGCGCGCGCTTAAGCTTGAATTATCAGCCAAAGACCCAACAATTGCAGATGGGTTTTCGTCAGGCCAGCGATAAAGCGATCGTCGATGTGGTGCAGTGCCCTGTTTTGGTGCCCCAACTTGAGGCGCTGCTGCCCGCCGTGCGCGAGTGCTTAAGCGCGCTGAGCGCATTACGCCATCTTGGCCACGTCGAGCTGGTGCTGGCGGACAACGGCCCACTGATGGTGCTGCGCCATACCGCTGCGCTGCCGGCGGCTGACCGGGAAAAACTGGAACGTTTTTCGCAAACTCACGGTCTTTCCCTGTACCTCGCGCCGCAAAGCGAGATACTGGAACATATTCACGGCGAAGCGCCATGGTATACCTCAGACGGACTACGCTTAGTGTTCAGTCCGCGGGATTTTATCCAGGTCAACGACGGCGTGAATCAGCAGATGGTGCGTACCGCGCTGGCGTGGCTGGATCTGCAGCCGGAGGACCGGGTGCTGGATCTGTTCTGCGGGATGGGCAATTTTACCCTGCCGCTGGCGACTCGCGCCGCCCACGTGGTTGGGGTGGAAGGGGTGCCGGCGCTGGTGGAGAAGGGGCGGGAAAACGCCGCCCTCAATGGTTTATCAAATGTCACCTTCTTCCATGAAAATCTGGAAGAGGACGTCACCCGCCAGGCCTGGGCGAAGCATGGCTTTGATAAAGTGCTGCTGGACCCGGCCCGCGCCGGCGCGCCGGGCGTGATGCCGCATATTATAAAACTGGCGCCGCGGCGGGTGGTGTATGTTTCCTGCAACCCGGCGACGCTGGCGCGAGACAGCGAAACCCTGTTGCAGGCTGGATATCAGATTCAACGCCTGGCGATGCTGGATATGTTCCCGCATACCGGTCATCTGGAATCAATGGTGTTGTTTGAGCGCAGGCTTACATAAGGTCATTCACAACGTCGCAGAAGAGCCGCCCCGGCCATCAATGCTGACGCGACCTGCAGGATGACATGTAGAAAGTTGAGGCTTGCCGACTTCGGCAGGCCGGTCCCTTAAGGAGAGGACAATGGTTGCGGTAAGAAGTGCACATCTTAATAAAGCTGGTGAATTTGACCCGAAGAAATGGATCGCGAGTCTGGGGATTTCCAGCCAGCAGTCGTGTGAGCGCTTAGCCGAAACCTGGGATTATTGTCGCGAAAAAACGCAAGGACACCCGCTGGCGGACCTGCTGCTGTGGCGGGGCGTCGAAATGGTGGAGATCCTCTCCACCCTGAGTATGGATATCGATACTCTGCGCGCGGCGCTGCTGTTCCCGCTGGCCGATGGCGAAGTCGTCAGCGAAGAGGTCATGCAGGAAAGCGTGGGTAAATCGGTCGTGACCCTGATTCACGGGGTACGGGACATGGCCGCCATCCGTCAGCTGAAAGCCACTCATACCGACTCGGTATCTTCCGAGCAGGTGGATAACATTCGCCGCATGCTGCTGGCGATGGTTGACGATTTCCGCTGCGTGGTTATCAAGCTTGCCGAACGTATCGCGCATCTGCGCGAGGTCAAGGACGCGCCGGAAGATGAGCGGGTGCTGGCGGCGAAAGAGTGCACCAATATCTATGCTCCCCTGGCTAACCGCTTAGGTATCGGCCAGCTGAAGTGGGAGCTGGAAGATTACTGCTTCCGCTACCTGCACCCGGCAGAGTACAAGCGCATTGCCAAACTGCTCCACGAACGCCGTATCGACCGCGAGCATTATATCGACGAGTTCGTCGGCCACCTGCGGGCAGAAATGAAAGCCGAAGGGGTCAAGGCCGAGGTCTATGGTCGGCCGAAGCATATCTACAGCATCTGGCGCAAAATGCAGAAAAAACACCTCGCCTTTGACGAGCTGTTTGATGTACGCGCGGTGCGCATCGTGGCCGAGCGGTTGCAGGATTGTTATGCCGCGCTGGGGATCGTTCATACCCACTACCGTCACCTGCCGGATGAGTTCGATGATTATGTGGCCAACCCGAAACCCAACGGCTACCAGTCTATCCATACCGTGGTGCTGGGGCCGAGCGGCAAGACCGTGGAGATTCAAATCCGCACCCGGCAGATGCATGAAGACGCCGAGCTGGGCGTGGCCGCGCACTGGAAGTACAAAGAGGGCGCGGGAGCGGGGACCAGCGGCGGCCGCGGCTATGAGGACCGTATCGCCTGGCTGCGCAAGCTGATTGCCTGGCAGGAAGAGATGGCCGACTCCGGCGAAATGCTCGACGAAGTGCGCAGCCAGGTCTTTGACGACCGGGTGTATGTCTTTACGCCGAAAGGCGACGTGGTGGACCTGCCGGCGGGGTCGACGCCGCTCGATTTTGCCTACCATATCCACAGCGACGTCGGTCATCGCTGCATCGGCGCCAAAATTGGCGGCCGCATCGTGCCGTTCACCTATCAGCTGCAGATGGGCGATCAGATCGAAATCATTACCCAGAAGCAGCCGAACCCGAGCCGCGACTGGCTCAACCCTAACCTCGGCTATGTCACCACCAGCCGCGGACGCTCCAAAATTCACGCCTGGTTCCGTAAGCAGGACCGCGACAAGAACATTCTTGCCGGCCGACAGATCCTTGACGACGAGCTGGAGCATCTGGGCATCAGCCTGAAGGATGCGGAAAAGCACCTGCTGCCGCGCTACAACTTCAACGAGCTCGATGAACTGCTGGCGGCCGTCGGCGGCGGCGATATCCGTCTCAACCAGATGGTCAACTTCCTGCAGGCGCAGTTCAATAAACCGAGCGCCGCCGAGCAGGATGCGGCAGCGCTGAAGCAGTTGCAGCAGAAAACCTATGCTCCGCAGAACCGCACCAAGGACAATGGCCGGGTGGTGGTTGAAGGGGTTGGCAATCTGATGCACCATATTGCCCGCTGCTGCCAGCCGATCCCGGGCGATGAGATCGTCGGCTTTATCACCCAGGGACGCGGGATTTCCGTGCATCGCGCCGACTGCGATCAGCTCGCTGAACTGCAGTCGCATGCCCCGGAGCGCATCGTCGATGCGGTATGGGGCGAAAGCTACTCGGCCGGATATTCGCTGGTGGTCAGGGTGGAGGCGAACGATCGCAGCGGGTTACTGCGCGATATCACCACCATCCTCGCCAATGAGAAGGTGAACGTGCTGGGCGTTGCCAGCCGCAGCGATACCCGTCAGCAGCTGGCCACCATCGATATGACCATCGAGATTTACAACCTGCAGGTGCTGGGCCGGGTGCTCGGTAAGCTGAACCAGGTGCCCGATGTCATTGACGCGCGCCGTCTGCACGGCGGTTAATTCGTCTCCAGGCCGGATAAGGCGAAGCCGCCATCCGGCAATTTCGCCACGTCGGATAAGGTCGAAACGCCTTATCCGGCCGACTATTTTTTACATTTCCAGGATTGTCACATGACCCAAATCGACCGCTTGCTCGGCATCATGCGCCGCCTGCGCGACCCGGAAAACGGCTGCCCGTGGGATAAAGAGCAGACCTTTGCCACCATCGCCCCCTATACCCTCGAAGAAACCTATGAAGTGCTGGACGCCATTTCGCGAGAGGATTTTGACGACCTGCGCGGTGAGCTGGGCGATCTGCTGTTCCAGGTGGTGTTCTATGCGCAGATGGCGCAGGAAGAGGGACGTTTTAACTTTGACGATATCTGCGCCGCCATCAGCGACAAGCTGGAGCGCCGCCATCCCCATATCTTCGCTGATGCCACCGCGGGAAACAGCAGCGAAGTCCTGGCCCGCTGGGAGCAGATCAAAAGCGCGGAGCGGGCGGAAAAAGCCCAGCACTCGGCGCTGGACGACATTCCGCATAGCCTGCCGGCGCTGATGCGCGCGCATAAAATCCAGCGTCGCTGCTCGGCGGTCGGTTTTGACTGGACCTCGCTGGGCCCGGTGCTCGACAAGGTGCATGAAGAAATTGATGAAGTGATGCATGAAGCGCAGCAGGCGGTGGTGGATGAAGCGAAACTGGAAGAGGAAGTGGGCGATCTGCTGTTCGCCACGGTGAATTTATCCCGCCATTTAGGGGTCAAAGCCGAGGTGGCGCTGCAGAAGGCGAACCTCAAATTCGAGCGCCGCTTCCGCGAAGTCGAGCGCATTGTCGCTGCCCGCGGCCTGGAAATGACCGGCGTCGACCTCGATACCATGGAAGAAGTATGGCAACAGGTAAAACGCCAGGAAACTGATCTCTAACGAGTTTTCGTGATCAAGCGCGATTTGTGTGATTTTATAAATAACAAGCGCTTGATTTACGTCAAAAACATTTCGCCAAAAGCGTCTATTTTCTCTTTCCGTTATGTCGTTGAAACACCATGTAGCCTGCCTCTTCGAGTTGTTCGGGTCGCAACACAGGTGCAACTTGAAGAACGAAGGGGAGGGGAAGAATGAAAGTTTGTGGCGTCACGCATGTTCGGGTATACTACTTTCCCGTCCTGGTTATTCCATCGTTTTACCCTAACTTCTCAGGTTCAGCATGACAACGAACTATATTTTTGTGACCGGCGGGGTCGTATCCTCTCTGGGTAAAGGCATTGCCGCAGCCTCCCTGGCAGCCATTCTTGAAGCCCGTGGTCTCAACGTGACCATCATGAAACTGGATCCGTATATCAACGTCGATCCGGGCACCATGAGCCCAATCCAGCATGGGGAAGTGTTCGTTACTGAAGACGGCGCAGAAACCGATCTGGACCTGGGCCACTACGAGCGTTTCATCCGTACCAAGATGACTCGCCGCAACAACTTCACCACCGGCCGTATCTACTCTGACGTGCTGCGCAAAGAGCGCCGTGGCGACTACCTGGGCGCGACCGTTCAGGTTATTCCGCACATCACCAACGCTATCAAAGAGCGTGTGCTGGCGGGCGGCGAAGGCCATGACGTGGTGCTGGTGGAGATTGGCGGTACCGTCGGCGATATCGAATCCCTGCCGTTCCTCGAAGCCATTCGTCAGATGGCGGTAGAGATTGGCCGCGAGCATACCCTGTTTATGCACCTGACTCTGGTGCCGTACATGGCCGCCGCGGGCGAAGTCAAAACCAAACCGACTCAGCACTCCGTGAAAGAGCTGCTCTCCATCGGTATTCAGCCTGACATCCTGATCTGCCGCTCCGATCGCGCTGTTCCGGCCAACGAACGGGCGAAAATTGCTTTGTTCTGTAACGTTCCGGAAAAGGCTGTTATTTCTCTGAAAGACGTCGATTCCATTTATAAAATTCCAGGCCTGTTGAAATCTCAGGGGCTGGACGATTATATTTGTAAACGATTCAGCTTAACTTGTCCGGAAGCAAACCTGGCCGAATGGGAACAGGTAATCTATGAAGAAGCCAATCCGGCAGGCGAAGTCACCATCGGTATGGTCGGTAAGTACATTGAACTGCCGGATGCCTACAAGTCGGTGATTGAAGCGCTGAAACACGGTGGTCTGAAAAACCGCGTTACCGTCAACATCAAGCTGATCGATTCGCAGGATGTGGAAACGCGCGGCGTCGAAATCCTCAAGGATTTAGATGCTATCCTTATCCCGGGCGGCTTCGGCTACCGCGGTGTGGAAGGTAAGATCGCCACCGCGCGCTATGCGCGTGAGAACAATATTCCTTATCTGGGCATTTGCCTGGGTATGCAGGTTGCGCTGATTGAGTTCGCGCGCAACGTAGCGGGTATGGAAAACGCCAACTCGACGGAATTTGTGCCAGACTGTAAATACCCGGTTGTGGCCCTGATTACCGAATGGCGTGACGAAGATGGCAACGTCGAAGTCCGCTCCGAGAAGAGCGATCTGGGCGGCACCATGCGCCTGGGCGCGCAGCAGTGCCAGCTGGATGATGATTCTCTGGTACGCCAGCTGTACGGCGAGCCGACCATCACCGAGCGCCATCGTCACCGCTACGAAGTCAACAACATGTTGTTGAAACCGATTGAAGCTGCCGGTCTGCGCGTTGCGGGCCGTTCCGGGGATGATCAGTTGGTCGAGATCATCGAAGTGCCGAACCATCCGTGGTTTGTGGCCTGCCAGTTCCACCCGGAGTTTACTTCGACGCCGCGTGATGGACACCCGCTGTTTGCCGGCTTTGTGAAAGCCGCCAGCGAGTACCAGAAACGCCAGGCGAAGTAAAAAGAGTTAGAACGGCAATGCACCCATTCGGGTGCATTGTTTGTCTGGAGTTTTAGTTTAACTTGTACTGAGGAAAACCTAATGTCCAAAATCGTTAAAGTCATCGGTCGTGAAATCATCGACTCCCGTGGTAACCCGACTGTTGAAGCCGAAGTACACCTGGAAGGTGGTTTCGTCGGTATGGCAGCTGCTCCGTCAGGTGCTTCTACTGGTTCCCGCGAAGCGCTGGAACTGCGCGATGGCGACAAATCCCGTTTCCTGGGTAAAGGCGTAACCAAAGCTGTTGCTGCGGTAAACGGCCCGATCGCTCAGGCAATCCTGGGCAAAGATGCCAAAGATCAGGCTGGCATCGACAAGATCATGATCGACCTGGACGGTACTGAAAACAAATCTAACTTCGGTGCGAACGCAATCCTGGCCGTTTCTCTGGCGAACGCCAAAGCAGCAGCTGCCTCCAAAGGCCTGCCGCTGTACGCGCACATCGCTGAACTGAACGGCACTCCGGGCAAATACTCCATGCCGGTTCCGATGATGAACATCATCAACGGCGGTGAGCACGCTGACAACAACGTCGACATCCAGGAATTCATGATTCAGCCGGTTGGCGCGCCGACCCTGAAAGAAGCAGTACGCATGGGTTCTGAAGTGTTCCATCACCTGGCGAAAGTGCTGAAGTCCAAAGGCATGAACACTGCCGTTGGTGACGAAGGCGGCTACGCGCCGAACCTGGGTTCCAACGCCGAAGCGCTGGCTGTTATCGCTGAAGCGGTTAAAGCTGCAGGCTACGAGCTGGGCAAAGACATCACCCTGGCGATGGACTGCGCAGCGTCTGAATTCTACAAAGACGGTAAATACGTTCTGGCCGGCGAAGGCAACAAAGCGTTCACCTCTGAAGAGTTCACTCACTTCCTGGAAGAGCTGACCAAACAGTACCCGATCGTCTCCATCGAAGATGGCCTGGACGAATCTGACTGGGAAGGTTTCGCTTACCAGACCAAAGTACTGGGCGACAAAATCCAGCTGGTTGGTGACGACCTGTTCGTAACCAACACCAAGATCCTGAAAGAAGGCATCGAAAAAGGCATCGCTAACTCCATCCTGATCAAATTCAACCAGATCGGTTCTCTGACCGAAACTCTGGCGGCTATCAAGATGGCGAAAGACGCTGGCTACACCGCTGTCATCTCTCACCGTTCTGGCGAAACTGAAGACGCGACCATTGCCGACCTGGCTGTGGGTACCGCTGCAGGCCAGATCAAAACTGGTTCTATGAGCCGTTCTGACCGCGTTGCT
The DNA here is from genome assembly GCF_048822555.1 of Klebsiella sp. C283. Lineage (NCBI taxonomy): Bacteria > Pseudomonadati > Pseudomonadota > Gammaproteobacteria > Enterobacterales > Enterobacteriaceae > Klebsiella > Klebsiella sp. C283. Next base: position 213,562 of record NZ_JBMEZS010000005.1, on the reverse strand, counting down.
AAATACAACCAGCTGATTCGTATCGAAGAAGCGCTGGGTGAGCAAGCGCCGTTCAACGGTCGTAAAGAGATCAAAGGCCAGGCTTAATCCTGTCTTTGTGAAATAACCATGCCAGCCTTCGGGCTGGCATTTTTTTTATGCCTGCGGCCATTATTTAAAGTCGACGGCCATTTGCTGAGGGATCGACAGCCCGCGAGTGGTTTCCACGCAGCGGTCGATGTAATCGGTAAAGCGCGGCGGTTTTGGCATCCCCATGCTCAGCAGCTTGTCGTTGCTAAAGCGCACGTTCAGCGTGGCGAACGCGCCATATAAACGCATCGCTTTCAGCATCAGTCGCTCATTGCATGGCCCAAAAATTCCTTTCAGTTCGCGACGCATTTTGACCAGCGTTTCATAGCTCACCTGGGCGTATTTGTCTCCCACCGGCGCCTGCTCCAGCGCCAGGGCCATCGCCCGGTCGATTTCGGCAAACTTCACGCTGTTCTCCTCGCCGGCAGAGATATGCACCACCTCGCCGCGGGCCAGCGGCTGGTTAAGCAGCATCAGCAGGGCATCGGCGCAGTAGTCCACCGGAATAACATCGATCCGATCCTCCATCGCGCACATAAATTTCTGCAGCATCAGCCCCATGCTGAACACCCAGAAAATACTGCTGGAAGGCCGGCAGCCATGATGGGTATGGCCCACCACAATAGAAGGGCGGGCAATGACCAGCGGTAGCGTAGGGCAGTGCTGCTGCATCAGTTGCTCGATGGCCGATTTCGAGTGGGTATATTCCACCAGATGCTCGGCGCGCTGCCGAAACTCCGCGCTCTCGGCGACCAGCGAATCCGGCTCCGGTGAGCAGGACATTGCGGTGCCGACGTGCAGAAAACGCTGCAGACCCGCCACCTGCGCCATCCGTTGCGCCAGTCGCAGCGTACCCGCAACGTTAACCTTCCAGATGAGCGGGTTGCTGCCAAACGAGGCGACAGCGGCGCAGTTGAGGACATGGGTGACTTGCTCAAGCCGCGGGTCGTTAAGAAAATGCTCCGGAGAGGCGAGATCGCCCAGCAGGATCTGCTGCGGGCGCAGCATCGCCAGTTTCTCCTCGGCGATGTTGAACTTACGCATGTTCTCCTTGACCCGCTCCAGGCCTGCGTCGGGACTGTCGGCACGCACCAGCAGCAGCAGCTCTAACTGGCTATCCTGATGGAGTATTTTCTCTAACGCCGCGCCGCCCAGAAAACCGGTGACGCCGGTAATGAATAATGTGGTCATAAATGCTATCTCATTATGGTTGGTCTGCGGGATTCTAGGAGGGACAAAGTAAACGACGATTAAATAAAAAATGGCGGGCAACAGGGCTTTATTAAGAGGAGCTTAAGCTTATTTTTGGCGGTGGATTGGATTCGACTATCAGACCAGATAAATAATTCACTCTTTCATGTATCAATTTGTACACTGCTGTATTTAAAGATATTTTTGTGTTTACACTGACATTTAATATATTCTGGTTTATAACGCGAAAAACATCTTCTGTTACATCTTTCTTTACGGTGGCATGGCGCGACGTTTATTTTAATCCTTACCACACTAATGAAATAAACGAAAACAGAAGCATGCTTTTAATTAACAATGAATAACCTCCGGGGAGAGAAAGCGACGCCGTGATGGAAAAAACGATCGCAGCGCAGGACAAGACCTGGACAGTGAAATCTGCGATAATAAGCGTTTATCACCCTAAACAGAGATGACTATGCAGTACCCGATTAACGAGATGTTCCAGACCCTGCAAGGCGAGGGTTACTTCACCGGCGTGCCTGCCATTTTTATTCGTCTGCAGGGATGCCCGGTAGGATGCGCGTGGTGTGACACCAAGCATACCTGGGACAAACTGGCCGATCGGGAAGTGTCGTTGTTCAGCATCCTGGCGAAAACCAAAGAGAGCGATAAGTGGGGGCCGGCAAGCAGTGAAGATCTGCTGGCGATTATCGGTCGTCAGGGGTGGACTGCCCGCCACGTGGTCATTACCGGCGGTGAGCCCTGCATTCATGATTTAACGCCGTTAACCTCACTGCTGGAGCAAAACGGCTTTAGCTGCCAGATTGAAACCAGCGGCACTCACGAAGTTCGCTGTACGCCTCATACCTGGGTGACGGTATCGCCGAAGGTGAATATGCGCGGCGGGTATGACGTGCTGTCTCAGGCCCTGCAGCGGGCGGATGAGATCAAACATCCGGTAGGGCGCGTCCGCGACATCGAAGCGCTGGACGAGCTGCTGGAAACGCTGAGCGATGACAAACCGCGGATCATCGCCCTGCAGCCAATCAGCCAGAAAGAAGACGCGACGCGCCTGTGTATCGACACCTGCATCGCCCGTAACTGGCGCCTGTCCATGCAGACGCATAAATATCTGAATATCGCCTGATAAAAAAGCCCGGCAGCGTACTGACCGGGCTTTTTTTCGCTTACTCGCCGCGATAGACGCAGCCGGCGGTGCAGGTCTCTTTCACCATCACCGCGCTCAGCAGCGGTACCCGCGGTTTCATCTCATCCCAGATCCATTTGGCCAGCACTTCGCTGGTAGGGTTTTCCAGACCGGGGATATCGTTCAGATAATAGTGGTCCAGGCGATCGTAGGTCGGCTTGAAGGCGGCCTTCAGCTCGGCAAAATCCATGATCCACCCGGTATGGGGATCGACTTCACCGGTTATCTCCAGACGCACCATAAAGGAGTGGCCATGCAGGCGACCGCATTTGTGTCCTTCCGGGACGTGCGGCAGGTGGTGGGCGGCTTCGAAGGTGAAATCTTTAAACAGCGTGGTGGACATCATTGACTCTCAACAGGACGAAAAAAACCGCCGTAGGGTACCGGAAAGTACATTTTTTCGCATTAACTAAAACGGCCCTGAACAGAAAATCGACACATTTATCTGGGTTAAGTGAATTAAGTTGTGATATTTCAAATAGTTATTTAATCGATTTTGTTGTTAATAACTACAACTAAAACAGGTTAGTCCATTTGGTTATTTATTATTTCCATCCCTTCTTTAATTGTTACTATGCCCGCCGTTAACCTTCTATTCTCTTCTGTTTTTGTCGCGCTGACAGGGTGCGAATAACAGCTTTGCTTACTGGAACAAACGACGCATGACGACACAGGCCCCACCTTCCAACTTGCTGCCGCTCAACCCGGAGCAACTGGCGCGCCTTCAGGCGGCCACCACTGACTTCACGCCCACTCAGCTCGCCTGGGTGTCTGGCTATTTCTGGGGCGTGCTGAATCAGCAGTCCGGCGCGGCAGCCGCCGCTCCCGCCCCGGCCGCCGAGGTCCCGACGATCACGCTGATTTCCGCCTCGCAAACCGGCAACGCTCGCCGCGTCGCCGAAGCGCTGCGCGACGATCTGCTGGCGGCGAAGCTGAACGTGAAGCTGGTGAATGCAGGCGATTATAAATTCAAACAAATTGCTGCTGAAAAACTGCTGGTGGTCGTGACCTCCACCCAGGGGGAAGGTGAGCCGCCGGAAGAAGCGGTCGCATTGCATAAGTTCCTGTTCTCGAAGAAAGCGCCGAAGCTGGACGGAACCGCATTCGCCGTCTTTGGCCTCGGCGATACCTCTTATGAATTCTTCTGCCAGTCCGGCAAAGATTTCGACAGCAAGCTGGCTGAACTTGGCGCGGAACGCCTGCTCGATCGCGTCGACGCCGACGTTGAATATCAGGCCGCGGCCGCTGAATGGCGCGCGCGCGTCGTTGAGGTGCTGAAGGCCCGTGCGCCGGTCGCCGCGCCCGCTCAGCTGTCCGCCAGCGGCGCAGTGAACGACATTCACACCAGTCCCTACACCAAAGAGGCTCCGCTGACGGCGACCCTGTCGGTCAACCAGAAAATCACCGGCCGCGATTCAGAAAAAGATGTACGCCATATCGAAATTGACCTCGGTGATTCCGGTCTGCGCTATCAGCCGGGCGACGCCCTGGGCGTCTGGTATCAAAACGATCCTCAGCTGGTGAAAGAGCTGGTGGAGCTGCTGTGGCTGAAAGGCGACGAGCCGGTGACCGTCGAGGGCAAAACCCTGCCGCTGGCGGAAGCCCTGCAGTGGCATTTTGAGCTGACGGTTAACACCGCGACTATCGTCGAAAACTACGCCACCCTGACCCGCAGCGAATCGCTGCTGCCGCTGGTGGGCGATAAAGCTCAACTGCAGCAGTATGCCGCCGCGACGCCAATCGTCGATATGGTCCGTTTCTCCCCCGCGCAGCTGGACGCCGAGGCGTTAATCGGTCTGCTGCGCCCGCTGACGCCGCGTCTGTACTCTATTGCCTCCTCGCAGGCGGAAGTGGAGAGCGAAGTGCATGTCACCGTGGGCGTGGTGCGCTATGACATCGAAGGCCGCGCTCGGGCTGGCGGCGCCTCCAGCTTCCTCGCCGACCGCGTGGAAGAGGATGGCGAAGTCCGCGTCTTTATCGAGCACAACGACAACTTCCGTCTGCCGGCTAACCCGGAGACGCCGGTGATCATGATTGGCCCGGGCACCGGTATTGCGCCGTTCCGCGCCTTCATGCAGCAGCGCGCAGCGGACGGGGCGCCAGGTAAGAACTGGTTGTTCTTCGGCAACCCGCACTTCACCGAAGATTTCCTCTATCAGGTGGAGTGGCAGAGCTATGTGAAAGAGGGTCTGCTGACCCGTATCGATCTGGCCTGGTCCCGCGATCAACAACAAAAAATCTATGTGCAGGATAAACTGCGTGAGCAGGGGGCTGAGCTGTGGCGCTGGATCAATGATGGCGCCCACATTTATGTCTGCGGCGACGCCAATCGTATGGCGAAAGACGTGGAACAGACTTTACTGGAAGTGATTGCCGAATACGGCGCGATGGACGCCGAAGCGGCGGACGAATTTTTAAGTGAGCTGCGCGTTGAGCGCCGTTATCAGCGAGATGTCTACTAATGAGCGAAAAACATCCGGGGCCTTTAGTGGTCGAAGGTAAACTGACCGATGCCGAGCGTATGAAGCTCGAGAGCAACTACCTGCGCGGCACCATTGCGGAAGATTTAAACGACGGTCTGACCGGCGGTTTTAAAGGTGATAACTTCCTGCTGATCCGTTTCCACGGTATGTACCAGCAGGACGATCGCGATATCCGCGCGGAGCGCGCCGCTCAGAAGCTGGAGCCGCGTCATGCGATGCTCCTGCGCTGCCGTCTGCCGGGCGGGGTGATCACCACCACCCAGTGGAAGGCGATCGATAAGTTTGCCGCCGAGAACACCATTTACGGCAGTATTCGCCTGACCAACCGGCAGACTTTCCAGTTTCACGGCATTCTGAAAAAGAACGTCAAGCCGGTGCATCAGATGCTGCACTCGGTGGGGCTGGACGCGCTGGCCACCGCCAACGATATGAACCGTAACGTGCTGTGCACCTCCAACCCGTACGAATCGCAGCTGCACGCTGAGGCCTACGAGTGGGCGAAAAAGATCTCCGAGCATCTGCTGCCGCGCACCCGCGCCTATGCCGAGATCTGGCTGGATCAGAAAAAGGTCGCCACCACTGACGAAGAACCGATCCTCGGTCAGACCTATCTGCCGCGTAAGTTTAAAACCACGGTGGTGATCCCGCCGCAGAACGATATCGATCTGCACGCCAACGACATGAACTTTGTGGCGATCGCCGAAAACGGCAAGCTGGTGGGCTTTAACCTGCTGGTGGGCGGCGGTCTTTCTATCGAACACGGTAACAAAAAAACCTACGCCCGCACGGCGAGCGAATTCGGTTATCTGCCGCTGGAGCATACTCTGGCGGTGGCGGAAGCGGTCGTGACTACCCAGCGCGACTGGGGTAACCGTACCGACCGTAAGAATGCGAAAACCAAGTACACCCTTGAGCGCGTTGGCGTTGAAACCTTTAAGGCGGAAGTGGAGCGCCGGGCAGGCATTAAGTTTGAGCCGATCCGCCCGTACGAATTCACCGGCCGCGGCGACCGCATCGGCTGGGTGAAGGGGATTGATGATAAATGGCACCTGACGCTGTTTATTGAAAACGGCCGCATTCTGGATTATCCGGGGCGCCCGCTGAAAACCGGTCTGCTGGAGATTGCTAAGATCCATCAGGGCGAATTCCGCATCACCGCCAATCAGAACCTGATCGTCGCCAGCGTACCGGAAGATCAGAAGGCGCGGATCGAGAAGCTGGCGCGGGATCATGGTCTGATGAATGCCGTCACCCCGCAGCGCGAAAACTCAATGGCCTGCGTCTCCTTCCCGACCTGCCCGCTGGCGATGGCGGAAGCCGAGCGTTTCCTGCCGTCGTTTATCGACAAGGTGGAAGGGGTGATGAGCAAGCACGGCGTGAGCGATGAGCATATCGTCACCCGCGTCACCGGCTGCCCGAACGGCTGCGGCCGCGCGATGCTGGCGGAAGTGGGGCTGGTGGGGAAAGCGCCAGGCCGCTATAACCTGCACATCGGCGGTAACCGCAGCGGCACCCGCATCCCGCGGATGTACCGTGAGAACATTACCGAGTCGGAAATTCTCGACTCGCTAGACCAACTGGTAGGGCGCTGGGCGAAAGAGCGCGAAGCGGGTGAAGGCTTCGGCGACTTTACGGTGCGTGCGGGCATCATTCGCCCGGTGCTCGATCCAGCCCGCGATTTCTGGGAGTAACATCCTGGTGCCCGGTGGCGCGTAGCGATCCGGGCCTGTAAAACCCGTAGGCCGGGCAATCGCAGTGCCGCCCGGCAAAACAGGCAAACGAGGTTCTTATGTCCGTACTCGATCTAAACGCGCTTAATGCATTGCCGAAAGTGGAACGTATTCTGGCTCTCGCGGAAACCAACGCCCAACTGGAAAAGCTCGACGCCGAAGGGCGTGTGGCCTGGGCGCTGGAAAACCTGCCGGGAGACTATGTGCTGTCGTCAAGCTTTGGTATTCAGGCGGCGGTGAGTTTGCACCTGGTAAATCAAATCCGCCCGGACATTCCGGTGATCCTCACCGATACCGGTTACCTGTTCCCGGAAACCTACCAGTTTATTGACGAACTGACGGACAAGCTCAAGCTGAACCTGAAGGTCTACCGCGCGGCTGAAAGCGCGGCCTGGCAGGAGGCGCGCTACGGCAAGCTGTGGGAGCAGGGCGTTGAGGGCATTGAGAAATACAATGAGATCAACAAGGTTGAACCGATGAACCGGGCGCTGAAAGAGCTAAACGCGCAGACGTGGTTTGCCGGTCTGCGCCGCGAGCAGTCGGGCAGTCGGGCGACGCTTCCGGTGCTGGCGGTCCAGCGCGGGGTGTTCAAGGTGTTGCCGATTATCGACTGGGATAACCGGACGGTGTATCAGTATCTGCAAAAGCATGGGCTGAAATACCATCCGCTGTGGGATCAGGGGTATCTGTCGGTAGGCGATACCCACACCACCCGCAAATGGGAGCCGGGCATGGCAGAAGAAGAGACCCGGTTCTTCGGGCTTAAACGCGAGTGCGGATTGCACGAGGGTTGATTAGCGCTTCCTCAGGGAATAGTGTGAAAGAGAACACGCGGGTGATGCCGCGTGTTCATTTGCACCCGTCAGCTTTTCTTCTCCACCTTCGCCAGCTCTTTCACCAGCGGCAGCATCACTTTCACGACATCGCGCCCGCGATGCTCGATCCGTCCCGGCAGCGCGTTGTCGATATATTGCTGATTATCCAGCTGAACGTCATGCCAGCTGATTCCCTGCGGGAAGCTGCGCGATTTGCTCCGCTGCTGATAGCCATCTTTCTTGCCTAATGACCAGTTGGTCGCTTCGACCGACAGCACCGGGATCCCCGCGTTGTCGAAGACGCTGGCGTCATTACAGCAGCTGGTGCCTTTCGGGTAAGCCGGATTGAGTCCCGGATTGGTGTAGGCGGCGATGCCTTTGCTGCGGGCGATAGCCAGCGCGCGATCGCGGGTCAGCTTGCGCACCGAGGCCGGCGTGCGGCGGCCGCTGTTGAAGTAAAGCTTATCGCCCACCACCAGGTTATCGAGATTGATCACCAGCAGGGTATTTTTCTTTTCCGCTTCGCTCATCCGCTGCAGCAGGTTTTGCGCGCCGAGACGACCTTCCTCTTCGCCGCTGGTGGCGATAAAGCGAATGCCATAGCGGGTGGGGACGTTCTTTAAATGCTCCGCCAGCTCCAGCATCACCCCGAGCCCCATCGCGTTGTCGTCAATTCCCTGCAGCGTCAGGCCGCCGAGGTTGTTTTCGACGTCTTTATCGCTCTGCGGCGCGTAGGTATCGAGGTGCGCCATGATGATGATTTGCTGGCGAGACTGGCCTTCATGGGCGGCGATCACCGTACTGCCGGTGACGTTATGCCAGTTTTTACGCTGGTTGCTGTCGGTATAGATGTAGCGGGTATTGAAGCTCCGCACGTCGCTTTGATAGCCCATCCGGGCGAACTGCTGGCGCAGATAGTCAGCTGAGAGCATTTCCGGGGGCGTTCCGGTCATTCGTCCCGGGAAGACGGTGGCGATATGGCGAGCCTGACTACTGGCGGTGTCGCCCAGCGCGCTGAATGCGGGGGCGGCGGCGAAAACAAAACCGGTGCCGAGCGCCAGCGGAAGCAGACGGCGGCACAACGCGGAAAACATAAGGGGTCCTTACACGAACGAGACAATTTGACGCGTACAGTATGAAACTGTGACCGCGGTTAAACAATTTCAATTGCTCTTAAATAGCGGAAAAATAGCGTGTTAAGCACTTTTTGATATTTAGATTTCCACCGCGTTATTCCTTTGTGTCACAACTCATTCCATTTCGTAATTTCATTTGCTCTAAGGCGCACCCTATAGTCGCAGTATCGCTGATTGTAAGAGAGTTGTTACCCCGTGGATTACTTGCCCCTTTTTGCCGAACTGAAACAAAGGCCCGTGCTGGTGATCGGCGGCGGAGAGATTGCCGAACGCAAGATCAAGTTTCTGCTGCGCGCCCAGGCGCAGGTGCAGGTGGTCGCCGGGACGCTGTCTCCGGCGCTGGCCGATCTGGCGGCGCGCCAGGCGCTTAGCTGGCGGGCGACGGAATTTAGCGACGCTCTGGTGGATGATGTCTTTCTGGTGATTGCCGCCACGGAGGACGAGGCGCTTAACCAGCGGGTGTTTGCGGCGGCTAACGCGCGTTACCGGCTGGTCAACGTAGTGGATAACCAGGCGCTCTGCTCGTTTGTCTTCCCTTCTATCGTCGACCGTTCGCCGCTGCTGGTGGCGATTTCCTCCAGCGGGAAAGCGCCGGTGCTGTCGCGTATTCTGCGCGAAAAAATCGAAGCGCTGCTGCCGACGAACCTCGGGCGTCTGGCGGAATCGGCGAGCTACTGGCGCAATCATCTGAAAACCCGTCTGACGACCACCGAAGCGCGTCGCCGCTTTTGGGAGCGGGTCTTTACCGGCCGCTTCGCCAGCCTGATGGTGGCGGGCAACGCTGCGGAGGCGGAAAAAGCGCTGCAGGATGAGCTGGATAAGCCTGAACGCGAAACAGGTGAAATTATTCTGGTGGGGGCCGGACCGGGCGATGCCGGGCTGCTGACCCTGCGTGGCCTGCAGGCGATCCAGCAGGCGGACGTGGTTTTCCACGACCATCTGGTGACCCAGCCGGTTCTCGAACTGGTGCGCCGTGATGCCGAGCTGGTTTGCGTCGGTAAGCGCGCCGGCGAGCACTCGGTGCCGCAGCATGAAACCAATCAGCTGCTGGTGGAGGCGGCGAAGGCGGGAAAAACCGTCGTGCGTCTGAAGGGCGGGGATCCGTTTATTTTTGGCCGCGGCGCAGAAGAGCTGCAGGCTGCCGCCGCCGCGGGCATCCCGTTCCAGGTGGTGCCTGGCGTCACTGCCGCCGCCGGCGCGACGGCCTACGCCGGTATTCCACTGACCCATCGCGATTATGCGCAAAGCGCCGTCTTTGTCACCGGGCACTATAAGCCGGACAGCGCTCCCTTCGACTGGGCGCTGCTGGCGAAGAGCCAACAGACGTTGGCCATTTACATGGGCACCATGAAGGCGGCGGAAATCAGCGCCCAGCTGATCGCCCACGGTCGCGACAGCAATACGCCGGTAGCGGTGATTTCCCGCGGTACCCGCGACGATCAGCAGACGATAACCGGCACATTGCAACAACTCGAACACCTGGCGAAAGACGCCCCGATGCCCGCCCTGCTGGTGGTCGGCGAAGTGGTGCAGCTGCATCAGCAGCTCGCCTGGTTTCAACATACATCATCCGCCGAGGGGTTTAACTCTTCGGTGGTCAATCTGGCTTAAGGAACGGTTATGGACCAAAAACGACTCACTCACCTGCGGCAACTGGAGGCGGAAAGCATCCATATTATTCGTGAGGTGGCCGCCGAATTTGCTAACCCGGTGATGATGTACTCCATCGGGAAAGATTCCAGCGTAATGCTGCATCTGGCGCGCAAAGCGTTTTATCCGGGAACCCTGCCGTTCCCGCTGCTGCACGTCGATACCGGCTGGAAATTCCGTGAGATGTATGAGTTCCGCGACCGTACCGCCAAAGCCTATGGCTGCGAGCTGCTGGTGCATAAAAACCCGGAAGGGGTGGCGATGGGCATCAACCCGTTCGTCCACGGCAGCGCCAAGCATACCGATATCATGAAAACCGAAGGGCTGAAGCAGGCGCTGAACAAATACGGCTTTGACGCCGCATTCGGCGGCGCGCGGCGTGATGAGGAGAAATCCCGCGCTAAAGAGCGCATCTACTCCTTCCGCGACCGCTTCCACCGCTGGGACCCGAAAAACCAGCGTCCGGAGCTGTGGCACAACTACAACGGCCAGATTAACAAAGGCGAAAGCATCCGCGTCTTCCCGCTCTCCAACTGGACCGAGCTGGATATCTGGCAGTACATCTATCTGGAAAACATCGAAATCGTGCCGCTGTATCTGGCCGCTGAGCGCCCGGTGCTGGAGCGCGACGGCATGCTGATGATGATCGACGACGACCGTATCGATCTGCAGCCGGGCGAAGTGATTGAAAAACGGATGGTGCGTTTCCGTACCCTCGGCTGCTGGCCGCTGACCGGCGCGGTGGAGTCTGAAGCGCAGACGCTGCCGGAAATTATTGAAGAGATGCTGGTATCCACCACCAGCGAACGTCAGGGGCGCGTCATCGATCGCGACCAGGCCGGCTCGATGGAGCTGAAGAAACGTCAGGGTTATTTCTAAGGAGCCGCCATGAACACGACCATTGCCCAACAAATTGCCAATGAAGGCGGCGTAGAAGCTTATCTGCACGCGCAACAGCACAAAAGCCTGCTGCGTTTTCTGACCTGCGGCAGCGTCGATGACGGTAAAAGCACCCTGATTGGCCGTCTGCTGCACGATACCCGCCAGATCTATGAAGATCAGCTCTCTTCGTTGCACAACGACAGCAAGCGTCACGGCACCCAGGGCGAAAAACTGGACCTGGCGCTGCTGGTGGATGGCCTGCAGGCCGAGCGCGAGCAGGGCATCACCATCGACGTGGCCTATCGCTACTTCTCGACGGAAAAACGCAAATTTATCATCGCCGACACCCCGGGGCACGAGCAGTACACCCGCAATATGGCCACCGGCGCGTCCACCTGCGATCTGGCGATCCTGCTGATCGACGCGCGTAAAGGCGTGCTCGACCAGACCCGCCGTCACAGCTTTATCTCCACCCTGCTGGGCATTAAACACCTGGTGGTGGCGGTCAACAAAATGGATCTTGTCGAGTTTAGCGAAGCGCGCTTCAACGAGATCCGTGAAGCTTACCTGACTTTTGCCGAGCAGCTGCCGGGCAACCTCGATATTCGCTTTGTGCCGCTGTCGGCGCTGGAGGGCGATAATGTCGCCAGCCAGAGCGCGAACATGCCGTGGTACAGCGGCCCGACTCTGCTGGAAGTCCTCGAAACGGTGGAGATCCAACGGGTAGTGGAGAGCCAACCGCTGCGCTTCCCGGTGCAGTATGTTAACCGTCCGAACCTCGATTTCCGCGGCTTCTCCGGTACGGTCGCCTCCGGTACCGTGCAGGTCGGCCAGCGTCTGAAGGTGCTGCCGTCGGGCGTCGAGTCGAGCGTGGCGCGTATCGTCACCTTCGACGGCGATCTGCAGGAAGCCGCCGCCGGGGAAGCCATTACCATTGTGCTGAAAGATGAAATCGACATCAGCCGCGGCGACCTGCTGGTTGACGCGCAAGCCACGCTGCCGGCGGTGCAAAGCGCCAGCATCGACGTGGTGTGGATGGCCGAGCAGGCGTTGACCCCGGGGCAGAGCTACGACATCAAAATCGCCGGTAAGAAGACCCGCGCCCGCGTGGATGCTATCCGTTACCAGGTAGATATTAACAACCTGACCCAGCGTGAAGTCGAGTCTCTGCCGCTGAACGGCATCGGGCTGGTGGAGCTGATCTTTGACGAACCTTTAGTGCTGGATCCCTATCAGCAAAACCCAGTGACCGGCGGGCTTATCTTTATCGATCGTCTGACCAACGTCACCGTCGGCGCCGGGATGGTCAACGAGCCGCACCTGCAGGCGCCGACGTCGGCATCGCAGTACAGCGCTTTCGAGCTGGAACTGAACCAGCTGATCCGCAAACACTTCCCGCACTGGGACGCCCGCGACCTGCTGGGAGGCAAATAATGGCCCAGCATGACGAAAACGTCGTCTGGCATGCCCATCCTGTGACCCAGCAGCAGCGGGAACAGCATCACGGCCATCGCGGCGTGGTGCTGTGGTTTACCGGCCTTTCGGGGTCGGGTAAATCCACTGTCGCCGGGGCGCTGGAGGAAGCCTTGCATGAGCGCGGCGTCAGCACCTATCTGCTGGACGGCGATAACGTACGTCATGGCTTGTGCAGCGACCTGGGATTCAGTGATGAGGATCGCAGAGAGAACATTCGCCGCGTCGGTGAAGTGGCCAGGCTGATGGTCGATGCCGGGCTGGTTGTATTGACGGCATTTATATCTCCGCACCGCGCGGAGCGACAGATGGTGCGCGAGCGCCTGGGGGAGGGACGCTTTATCGAAGTGTTCGTCGATACCCCGCTGGCCATCTGCGAGGCGCGGGATCCGAAAGGATTGTATAAGAAGGCGCGGGCAGGGGAATTACGCAATTTCACCGGTATAGACTCGGTCTATGAGGCACCGGAAAAGGCGGAAATTCATCTGGATGGTGAACAATTGGTAACAAATTTGGTGCACCAACTATTAGACCTGCTGCAACAGAGCGATATTATCAGATCCTGAAACGGCAGCGGCATCGAGGGGTGCCGGTTGCCCGGTCTACAGGATTCGATATGCGCAATACCCAGAACCTCAGTATTATTCGTTCAGAACCGCCTCCGGCGACCGGCGACGAGACCACCTGGTCTTTGTCGGGCGCTGCCGTGGGCTTTATTTCATGGCTGCTGGCGCTGGGTATTCCCTTCCTTCTCTATGGCAGTAATACACTTTTCTTCCTCCTCTACACCTGGCCATTCTTCCTTGCGTTGATGCCGGTGGCGGTGGTGGTCGGTATTGCGCTGCACTCTCTGCTCAATGGCAAACTGCTCTATAGCGCCAGCGCGACCATCCTGACCGTCGGGCTGATGTTTGCGCTCCTCTTCCTCTGGCTGTTGGGATAACCCGTTTCTGGTATGAATCAAGCATGGGTATCAGCAGCAAAAATATGGTACAGTCCCCGCGTTACGCGGCATCGTCCGCGCGCCCCGGTAGCGTACCCGGGCGAGTTTTGGGATGATGATGCCGTTTTTCAGGGGGCAGGATGGGTAAACTAACGCTGCTATTATTAGCTTTGCTGGTCTGGCTACAGTATTCGCTGTGGTTCGGTAAAAACGGCCTGCATGACTACACGCGGGTTAACGACGACGTCACCGCCCAGCAGGCGACTAACGCCAAATTAAAAGCACGCAACGATCAGCTGTTTGCCGAAATTGACGACCTCAACGGCGGTCAGGAAGCGATCGAGGAGCGTGCGCGCAATGAACTCAGCATGACCCGCCCGGGCGAAACCTTCTATCGTCTGGTACCGGATGCGTCTAAACGCAACCAGGCATCGGGGCAACAGCAGAACAATCGATAACCAGGCCCAGGATTACAACATGGCAGCCACTTTTCCGGGCATTTGCGCCGTGGTGCCGGCAGCCGGTTTCGGCCGCCGCATGCAAACGGAATGCCCGAAACAATATCTCTCAATCGGTAACAAAACGATTCTCGAACATGCGGTCGCCGCGCTGCTGGCGGATCCGCGCGTCCAGCGCGTGGTGATTGCCGTCAGCCCCGGCGATCGGCGCTTCAGCCAGCTGCCGCTGGCCCAGCACCCGCAAATTACCGTCGTGGATGGCGGCGCCGAGCGCGCCGATTCGGTGCTCGCCGGCCTGCAGGCGTTGCCGGAGGCGCAGTGGGTGCTGGTGCATGACGCCGCGCGCCCCTGCCTGCATCAGGATGACCTCAGCCGCCTGCTGGCACTCTGTGAAACCAGCCGCGTCGGCGGGATCCTCGCAGCGCCGGTGCGCGACACCATGAAGCGCGCCGAGCCGGGCAAAACCGCCGTCGCCCATACCGTCGATCGTAATGACCTGTGGCACGCGCTCACCCCGCAATTTTTCCCTCGCGAGCTGCTGGTGGATTGCCTCACCCGGGCGCTGAACGAGGGGGCCACCATCACCGATGAAGCCTCGGCGCTGGAGTACTGCGGCTTCCATCCGCAGCTGGTCTCCGGACGCGCTGATAATATTAAAGTGACGCGCCCGGAAGATCTGGCGCTGGCGGAATTTTACCTCACCCGTTCCCGACACCAGGAGAAAGCTTAATGCGAATTGGACATGGTTTTGACGTACACGCTTTTGGCGGTGAAGGCCCAATCATCATTGGCGGGGTACGCATTCCTTATGAAAAAGGGCTGCTGGCCCACTCCGACGGCGACGTCGCGCTGCATGCGCTGACCGATGCGCTGCTGGGCGCCGCGGCGCTCGGCGATATTGGCAAGCTGTTCCCGGATACCGATCCGGCGTTTAAAGGCGCCGACAGCCGCGAACTGCTGCGCGAAGCGTGGCGCCGCATCCAGGCCAAAGGCTATACGCTCGGCAACGTCGACGTCACCATTATCGCCCAGGCGCCGAAAATGCTGCCGCATATCCCGCAGATGCGCGTTTTTATCGCTGAAGATCTCGGCTGCCATATGGACGACGTCAACGTGAAAGCGACCACCACCGAGAAGCTGGGCTTCACCGGCCGCGGGGAAGGGATCGCCTGCGAAGCGGTCGCGCTGCTGCGTAAGGCCGACAAATGATCGCCTTTGACCAACTGACCTGGCTGCACGGCAAGCCGCAGAGCAGCGGGCTGCTGAAAGCCAATCCGGAAGATTTCCTGGTGGTGGAAGACCTGGGCTTCGCCCCGGACGGCGAAGGCGAGCACGTGCTGGTGCGGATCCTCAAAAACGGCTGTAATACGCGCTTTGTCGCCGATGCACTGGCGAAATTCCTCAAAATCCATGCCCGTGAAGTGAGCTTCGCCGGGCAAAAAGATAAGCACGCCGTCACCGAGCAGTGGCTGTGCGCCCGGGGGCCCGGCAAAGAGATGCCGGATCTGAGCAAATTTCAGCTCGAGGGCTGCCAGGTACTGGAATATGCCCGCCATAAGCGTAAGCTGCGATTAGGCGCGCTGAAGGGCAACCAGTTTACCCTGATCCTGCGCGAGGTAAGCGATCGCCAGGAGGTGGAGACGCGTCTGCAGGCCATCGCTGAACGGGGCGTGCCGAACTATTTCGGCGCTCAGCGCTTTGGCATCGGCGGCAGCAATCTGCAGGGCGCGCTGCGCTGGGCGGAGAGCGGCGCGCCGGTGCGCGATCGCAATAAGCGCAGTTTTTGGTTGTCGGCGGCCCGCAGCGCGTTGTTTAATCAGCAAGTCAGTATTAGATTAAAAAAAACGGAATTTAATCAGGTTGTTGATGGCGATGCGCTACAATTAGCGGGGCGTGGGAGCTGGTTTGTCGTCACACCGGAAGAACTCGAGGTTTCGCAGGCGCGGGTGCATAACCGCGAACTGATGATCACGGCTGCGCTGCCGGGCAGCGGCGACTGGGGAAGCCAGCGCGATGCCCTGGCCGCCGAGCAGGCCGCCATCGCCGAGGAAACCTTGCTGCAGACACTGCTGGTGCGGGAGAAAGTCGAGGCGGCGCGCCGGTCGATGCTCCTCTATCCGCAGCAGCTGAGCTGGAACTGGTGGGATGATGTAACCGTTGAACTGCGTTTCTGGCTGCCGGCGGGCAGCTTCGCCACCAGCGTGGTCAGGGAGCTTATCAATACAACGGGTGACTATGCGAATATTGCTGAGTAACGATGACGGGATCCATGCGCCGGGGATACAGACCCTGGCGAAGGCCTTAAGGGAGTTTGCCGAGGTCCAGGTGGTTGCACCCGATCGTAACCGCAGCGGAGCTTCGAATTCGCTGACGCTGGAATCGTCACTGCGCACCTTTACCTATGAAAATGGCGATATCGCCGTCCAGATGGGGACGCCGACGGACTGCGTCTACCTTGGCGTGAACGCGCTGATGCGCCCGCGTCCGGACATCGTCGTTTCCGGAATCAACGCCGGGCCCAACCTGGGCGATGACGTCATTTACTCCGGCACCGTGGCGGCGGCGATGGAAGGCCGCCATCTGGGGTTCCCCGCGCTGGCCGTGTCGCTCAATGGCTATCAACACTACGACACCGCCGCGGCGGTGACCTGCACTCTCCTGCGCGGACTCAGCCGTGAACCGCTGCGCACCGGGCGGATCCTCAACGTCAATGTCCCGGACCTGCCCCTTGACCAGATCAAAGGTATCCGCGTGACCCGCTGCGGCAACCGCCATCCTGCCGACCAGGTGATCCCGCAAAAGGATCCGCGCGGCAATACCCTTTACTGGATTGGCCCGCCGGGCGATAAGCGCGACGCCGGGCCGGGCACCGATTTTGCGGCAGTGGATGAAGGCTATGTTTCCGTTACGCCATTGCACGTCGATTTAACCGCCCATCAGGCGCATGAGGTGGTCACCGATTGGCTGGAACGTGTCGGGGTTGACAGGCAATGGTAAGTAAACGTGTTGAAAGTTTGTTGAATCAACTGCGCACGCAGGGCATCGTCGATGAACGTGTCCTCGAGGCGATCGCGCGCGTCCCGCGCGAAAAATTTGTTGATGAAGCCTTTGAACATAAAGCGTGGGAAAACACCGCGCTGCCGATTGGCCAGGGGCAAACCATCTCCCAGCCGTACATGGTGGCGCGGATGACCGAGCTGCTGGCGCTGACGCCGGAGTCGCGGGTGCTGGAGATCGGCACCGGTTCCGGTTACCAGACGGCCATCCTGGCGCACCTGGTGCATCACGTTTGCTCGGTAGAGCGAATTAAGAGTTTACAGTGGCAGGCGCGTCGTCGCCTGAAACAACTTGATTTACATAATGTTTCAACCCGTCATGGCGATGGGTGGCAAGGTTGGCAGGCGCGGGCGCCGTTTGATGCCATTATTGTGACGGCGGCGCCGCCGGAAATACCGACCGCGCTGCTGGCGCAGCTGGATGACGACGGCGTGCTGGTACTGCCGGTCGGCGAGGAGCATCAGTTTCTCAAACGGATCCGTCGCCGGGGCAACGAATTTATCATTGATACCGTCGAGGCCGTTCGCTTTGTTCCCCTGGTGAAAGGGGAGCTGGCCTGAGACCCGGATTATTCCAGGTTTTTTTTGCCTGACTTTAGGCGTAGGGTGGACACATTTTTCAGTGTCCTGGCCGGGCGTCGCCCGGTAAGCAAGATATTGGCAGTTAACATATTCCTGGGGGATAAATGAGCGCGGGAAGCACCAAATTTACCGTCAGCCGTATTGCGGCTCTTTCACTGGTTTCACTCTGGCTGGCCGGATGTACCAACACCAATAATCCGCCTGCGCCGGTTAGCTCTGCCGGCGGTGCCGCCTCTTCCAGCACCAATTCCGGCATGTTGATTACGCCGCCATCCTCCGGCGTCCAGTCAGCTCCTCAGACGCAGCCGATCCAGCCGGTGCAGACCCAGACCATTCAGCCGCAGCCAATGGCGCAGGAGCCGGTGCAGACGGTGAATGGCAAGATCGTTTACAACCGCAAATATGGCGATATTCCGAAAGGTAGCTATACCGGCGGCAGTACCTATACGGTCAAACGCGGCGACACCCTGTTCTATATCGCCTGGGTCACCGGCAACGATTTCCGTGACCTGGCGCAACGCAACAATGTCCCGGCCCCGTACGCCCTGAACGTCGGTCAGGTGCTGCAGGTCGGCAACGCTTCAGGCCAGCCGATCACCGGTGAAAACGCCGTTTCTCAGGCCAGCGCAAGGGCGAGCGGCGGTGCGACGGCCACCACAACTTCTGCACAAAAATCGACCGCGGTGGTTGCTTCACAACCGACTATTACGTATTCTGAATCCTCAGGTGAACAAAGTGCTACCAAGATGTTGCCTAATAATAAACCAGCGACCACGACCTCGACGGTTGTCGCGCCGGTGACGGCACCTACAACGGTGAGCACAACCCAGCCGACTGCAAGCAGTACGTCAACCAGTTCGCCGATCTCATCATGGCGCTGGCCGACTGATGGCAAAGTTATCGAGAACTTTAGTGGCGCGGAAGGCGGCAATAAAGGTATCGACATTGCAGGCAGTAAGGGACAGGCTATTGTCGCGACCGCCGATGGGCGCGTCGTCTATGCCGGTAACGCACTGCGCGGCTACGGTAATCTTATTATCATCAAACACAACGATGATTACCTGAGTGCCTACGCTCATAACGATACCATGCTGGTTCGGGAGCAACAGGAAGTCAAAGCGGGGCAGAAAATCGCTACCATGGGTAGCACCGGAACCAGCTCAACAAGATTACATTTTGAAATTCGTTACAAGGGGAAATCCGTCAACCCGCTGCAGTACTTACCGCAGCGATAATTTGGCAAAGTACGGATAAGCGAAGCATTAGCTAACAGGCGCCAGGGCGGTGTCTATGCGCCTCTCGCTGAGAGGAGTAGGGGAAATCGTCCTGGCGTCTTTTGTTGATGCGCCGTGGAAGGTGCTTTGCTCAGGGATCACGGGTAGGAGCCACCTTTATGAGTCAGAATACGCTGAAAGTTCATGATTTAAATGAAGACGCGGAATTTGATGAGAACGGAATTGAGGTTTTCGACGAGAAGGCCTTAGTAGAAGAGGAACCCAGTGATAGCGATCTGGCTGAGGAAGAGCTGCTGTCGCAAGGCGCAACGCAACGCGTGCTTGACGCCACTCAGCTTTATCTTGGAGAGATTGGTTATTCCCCACTGCTGACCGCGGAAGAGGAAGTCTATTTCGCGCGTCGCGCACTGCGTGGTGATGTCGCTTCACGCCGTCGCATGATTGAAAGCAACCTGCGTCTGGTGGTGAAGATTGCCCGTCGTTACAGCAATCGTGGTCTGGCGCTGCTGGATCTGATTGAAGAAGGTAACCTCGGCCTGATCCGCGCCGTTGAGAAGTTTGACCCGGAACGTGGGTTCCGTTTTTCGACCTATGCGACCTGGTGGATCCGCCAGACCATTGAACGGGCGATCATGAACCAAACCCGTACGATCCGTTTGCCGATCCACATTGTCAAAGAGCTGAACGTCTATCTGCGTACCGCGCGCGAGTTGTCCCACAAGCTGGACCACGAGCCGAGCGCGGAAGAGATTGCCGAACAGCTGGACAAACCGGTCGATGACGTCAGCCGTATGCTGCGTCTGAACGAGCGCATCACCTCGGTGGATACCCCGCTGGGTGGCGATTCAGAAAAAGCGCTGCTGGATATTCTGGCCGATGAGAAAGAGAACGGCCCGGAAGACACCACGCAGGACGATGATATGAAACAAAGCATCGTTAAATGGCTGTTCGAACTGAACGCCAAGCAGCGTGAGGTTCTGGCGCGTCGTTTCGGTCTGCTGGGTTATGAAGCCGCCACCCTGGAAGATGTGGGCCGTGAAATTGGCCTCACTCGCGAGCGTGTGCGTCAGATCCAGGTGGAAGGTCTGCGTCGCCTGCGGGAAATTCTGCAGGGGCAAGGACTGAATATCGAAGCGCTCTTCCGCGAATAAGATCTTTTCTCTCAAAAAGGCCCCCTCGAAAGACGGGGCCTTTTTCTTTGCGCTAGCCGAGGCGGGTTTCCTGCAGATGGCGCCAGACAATTTTCCCTTCCGCTTGCTGAAAAATCGCCGTCGACCAGCGCACGTTCTCACTGCCATTCGCCAGCGTTTGGCGTTCACGGTACAGCACGGCGGCGCCGTCGTGCCACTCGCTGATGATTCTCGCCTGATCCACCACAATGTGTAATTCCGGACGGCTTGCGCCCGCCTGGTGGAAAAAACGGCTCACCGTCGGGTAGTCCATCTTCTCGCCGCTCAGAGGGATCATGGTGAATTCGGCGGCAAAACGGCTCATCAGCGCCTCAGCGCTTCCTTCCCCGTGGCTTAACCAGCGTTCGATAAGGACATGGGCGTCGACGACTTCCTGCAGATAAGGGTTCATGACTTCTCCAGAGTAGTGTGCAGGCGATGGATAATCGCCCGATTATTCAGCCGCAGGCAAAACAGCAGCGGCAACAGGGTTATGGCGGCGGCGCAGCTAAACGCGCCCTGCCAGGCGTAGGCCGGCGGGAATACCCTCAACAGCAGGGCGAGCAGCGCGCTGCCGGCAAAGAAGCTGAGCTGGCGGTTAAGGTTCCACAGCGCGCTGGCGTCAGGCATCTCTTCGCCAGGCGTATGCAGGAAAGCGCTGCTTTGCGCTGTGCTGCTGCATAAGCTGCCTCCGCCGCCCATTAGCGTAAAGGCCAGAATCAACAGCGCCAACGGGCTGTGCGCATCGACCTGCAGCAGCAGCAGGATCCCCGCCGCCTGTAGCAGGCAGCCGACCATCACCAGCGGCCGCGGCCCGAAGCGGTTGAAATACCTGCCGGTAAAGGTGATGGCGGCAAACGAGGCCAGCGACCACGGCACCATCAGGGCGCCAGTGGCCCCCGGCGCCATCCCGGTGACGCGTTGCAGGTAGAACATTCCCACCACGTTGACGGCAATAAACATCCCCGGTACGCAGAGATATATCAGCATGGCGAAGCGCAGGAGAGGATCGGCCAGCAATGACAGCGGGAGAAAGCGGGTCGGCCGGACGGGAGCGGGGCTGTCGTTTAGCCATCGCGCCGCCAATATAAAGGTAAGCAGGGCGACAGGCAGGCTGGCGAAAAAGACCCAGCGCCAGCTGAACGCCTGGACGAGCAGGCCACCGATCGCCGGCGAGCAGGCGGGCGCCAGCAGGCCGACCAGCATCACCGCCGCCGACAGCTTCGCCCGCTCCTGCGGCTGAAACAGCGGCCACGTCAGCGCCTGGCCGAGGGGGATTAACAGCCCGCCGCCCATCCCCTGCAGCGTACGCCAGAAAATCAGCTCACCCAGGCTATGGGCCAGCCCCGATGCCAGCGCGCCGAGGCTGAACAGCCCCAGCGAGAGTAAAAACAGCCGTTTTGGCCCACAGCGCTGGCTGAGCCAGGCGCTGAACGGTACGACGGCCGTCAGGCCAAGAATATAGGCATTGCTGACCCACGCCAGCTGCGAGACGGACACCGCCAGCTCGTGGCTGATAGCCGGGAAGGCAATGCTGGCGATAAACATATTGATTAGGTCGAGAAAAAAGCCGAACAGAAAAACGGTGGCAACGCGGTGGCGATAGGTCATGATTCACTCCCTCAGACAGGCGGCTACTGTAAACCCGGCGCCGCGGGGGATAAACGGGGCGAATCGGGATATACTGTCTGAATATTTTTGACAATCATCCGGACGACGATGCTAAACCTTCAGCGCGTGACCATGTTTATCGCCGTGGTGGACGCCGGCAGCTTTACCCAGGCCGCCGCGGCGCTGGGGCAGACCAAGGCGGTGGTCAGCTTTAACGTACGGCAACTGGAAAATGAGCTGGGGGTGACGCTGCTGCTGCGCTCGACGCGCCGTCTGCGGCTCACTGACGCCGGGGCGCTGTTCTATCAGCGTGGGGTGGCGCTGCTCAAAGCGGCGGAAAATCTGCAGGATGAGGTCAGGGCCAGCCATAGCGGTTTAAGCGGAGAGCTGCGGATCACCACCACGCCGGAGTATGGCGCGCAGGTCATCATCCCGGCGCTGGCGGCGTTTTCCCGTCATCATCCGGCGCTACGGGTGCGGCACGTCTCGTCCTCCCATCATGCGGATCTTATCTCCGAACGATTTGACGTGGCGATACGCCTCGGTACGCTGGCCGATTCCCGCTATCGGGCGACGCGGATAGCCAGTTTCGCGATCCTGCCCGTCGCCTCCCCGGCCTGGCTGGCGAGCCATCCGGTGCTGACGCTGTCCGATCTGGCGCAAGCTGACTGGATTATTCACGAGCGTCTGCCGGCCCCGCTGCGCTGGCAGCTGCGAACGGATGAACAGGCAGAGGTGGATTTTACGATAGTCAACGCGCCACGGTTTTCAGCCGACAGCGCCACGGCGCTGATGAGCTTTGCTCTGGCCGGATGCGGCATCGCTTTGCTGCCAGCCTGGCTGGTGGCCGGTAAACTGGCGCAGCGGGAGCTGGTGGCTGTCCTGCCGGAATACCATTTCCCGCCGCAGGGAGTGTATGCCCTTTATCCCGATGCGCAGCATATGCCGACCCGGGTGCGGACGTTTATCGACTTCCTGCGCGAGCAGCTCGGCTAGGCGCTTGCTCAGGGAACCATCATTTTACGCACCAGCCGGGAGAACTGTTCGCGTTCATCATCGCTCAGGCGGCCAAGAAACTCGTCATCGACCTCATTGCCTTGCGGAATGGAACGGTTAAGCAGCGCCTCGCCTTCGTCGGTCAGATAGACAAAACGGCGGCGTTTATCGGCCGGATCGTGCTCCCGGCGCACCAGGCCGCGCGCTTCCATCCGGCTGAGCATCTCCGCCAGCGTGGCCTTCGTACTGACCGCCGCTTCAATCAGCACCACCTGTTCGATCCCCGGCTGCTCCGCAACCGAGCGCATCACCGCATACTGAGGCTTAGTCAGGTCCGGTAACGCCTGCTGCCAGCGGGCGGTATGTTGTTGAAAAAGCTGGCGCAGCAGGTGGAATGCTTCGTTTCGTAACTCCATGGATACTCCGTAACAAAACTGTCACCTCTATGATAGCCGTTCGTACGCCTTTTTATACCATTTCCCTGTTTGATTAAAAATGCGCACGTATACGAACGATCTTGTCATTCGACTCAGGAGAGGGTAATTTAAGCATAAAGTTCGTGTACGAACAAATTGAATGAGGTCTGGAATGAAACTGATTGTTGGGATGACGGGGGCCACCGGGGCTCCGCTTGGGGTGGCATTACTGCAGGCGCTGCGCGATATGCCGGAGGTGGAAACCCATCTGGTGATGTCGAAGTGGGCCAAAACCACCATCGAGCTGGAAACGCCCTGGACGGCACGGGAAGTGGCCGCGCTGGCGGACTTTTCCCACAGCCCGGCCGACCAGGCCGCCACCATCTCATCAGGTTCATTTCGTACCGACGGCATGATCGTGATTCCCTGCAGTATGAAAACGCTGGCAGGTATTCGCGCAGGCTATGCCGAGGGGCTGGTGGGACGCGCGGCGGACGTGGTGCTTAAAGAGGGGCGCAAGCTGGTGCTGGTCCCGCGGGAAATGCCGCTCAGCACGATCCATCTGGAGAACATGCTGGCGCTGTCCCGTATGGGCGTGGCGATGGTGCCGCCGATGCCGGCTTACTATAACCACCCGGAGACGGTTGACGATATCACCAACCACATTGTGACCCGGGTGCTGGATCAGTTTGGCCTCGACTATCACAAAGCGCGCCGCTGGAACGGCTTGCGCACGGCAGAACAATTAGCACAGGAGATCGAATAATGGCTTTTGATGATTTGCGCAGCTTTTTGCAGGCGCTGGATGACCAGGGACAACTGCTGAAAATCAGTGAGGAGGTGAACGCTGAGCCAGACCTGGCGGCGGCAGCCAATGCCACCGGACGCATCGGCGACGGCGCCCCGGCGCTGTGGTTCGATAATATTCGCGGCTTTACCGACGCCCGGGTGACGATGAACACCATCGGCTCGTGGCAGAACCATGCCATCTCGCTGGGCCTGCCGCCCAACACGCCGGTGAAAAAGCAGATTGATGAATTCATCCGCCGTTGGGATAACTTCCCGGTGACGCCAGAGCGCCGCGCCAACCCGGCATGGGCGGAAAACACCGTGGATGGCGATGATATCAACCTGTTCGATATTCTGCCGCTGTTTCGCCTCAACGATGGCGACGGCGGGTTCTACCTCGACAAAGCCTGTGTCGTTTCGCGCGATCCGCTTGACCCTGACAACTTCGGTAAGCAAAACGTCGGTATCTACCGTATGGAAGTGAAAGGCAAGCGTAAGCTCGGCCTGCAGCCGGTGCCGATGCACGATATCGCCCTGCATCTGCATAAAGCGGAAGAGCGCGGGGAAGACCTGCCGATCGCCATTACCCTCGGTAACGACCCGATTATCACCCTGATGGGCGCCACGCCGCTGAAATACGATCAGTCAGAATATGAAATGGCCGGCGCGCTGCGCGAGAGCCCGTATCCCATCGCCACCGCGCCGCTGACCGGCTTTGACGTGCCCTGGGGTTCGGAAGTGATCCTCGAAGGGGTGATTGAAGGCCGTAAGCGTGAGATAGAGGGGCCGTTCGGTGAGTTTACCGGCCACTACTCCGGCGGTCGTAACATGACGGTAGTGCGCATCGACAAAGTCTCGTATCGCAGCAAACCGATTTTTGAATCGCTCTATCTCGGTATGCCGTGGACCGAAATCGACTATCTGATGGGCCCGGCCACCTGCGTGCCGCTGTATCAGCAGCTGAAGGCAGAGTTCCCGGAAGTGCAGGCGGTCAACGCCATGTACACCCACGGTCTGCTGGCGATTATCTCCACCAAAAAACGCTACGGCGGTTTTGCCCGCGCGGTGGGTTTGCGGGCGATGACCACTCCCCACGGCCTCGGCTATGTGAAGATGGTGATCATGGTTGATGAAGACGTCGACCCGTTCAACCTGCCGCAGGTGATGTGGGCGCTCTCCTCGAAGGTTAACCCGGCGGGAGACCTGGTGCAGTTGCCGAACATGTCGGTCCTTGAACTTGACCCAGGCTCCAGCCCGGCGGGCATCACCGACAAGCTAATTATCGACGCCACCACCCCGGTTGCGCCGGACCTTCGCGGCCACTACAGCCAGCCGGTGCAGGATCTGCCGGAAACCAAAGCCTGGGCTGAAAAACTGACCGCTATGCTGGCCAACCGTAAATAAGGAGCAGAAGATGATTTGTCCACGTTGCGCCGATGAAAAGATTGACGTCATGGCGAAATCGCCGGTGAAAGGAGTCTGGACCGTGTATCAGTGCCAGCACTGTCTGTATACCTGGCGGGATACCGAGCCGCTGCGCCGCACCAGCCGTGAGCACTATCCCGAAGCGTTCCGGATGACGCAGAAAGATATTGATGAGGCGCCGCAGGTGCCGCACGTCCCGCCGCTATTGCCGGAAGATAAGCGTTAATGAAAAGAGCCCGCTAAAGGCTTATCCTGTTAGGGCTATTTTACCTGCCATTTTAAAACTGGGTCGTGCGCAAACTGCCTGCGACCATCACGCCGACTGGGATAATCTCTCCGTCGGCTTTTTTATATTTCGCAAAATGATAAAAGTTATTTACTCATTAAATCCAGAAATTATGTAAAGGGGTAATATAATGGGGCGACTTTGCGAGTCGGCTTCCAGATTAATATAAAATCCGTCTGATTAATTCCTTGCAGATAAATTTCACGCCATGACGAGTATAGAATAGCGGCGGGTGCTTGAGGCTGTCTGGCCTTGAGCAAGACCAGGACCCCAGACAGACGAAAGCCCCAGGAGATATTTCTATCAACTGAGGCTGACGGATGAACCTGAACAATTCAGATGTTAGTCTCTTCTTTGCAGGGAGGCAAGACATGCTAACAAAATATGCCCTTGTGGCAATCGTCGTACTGTGTATTACGGTACTGGGATTTACGCTTTTGGTGCGCAGCTCGCTGTGCGAACTCAGTATTAAAGAGCGTAGTATGGAGTTTAAAGCTGTTCTCGCTTACGAATCGAAGAAATAGCATCAGCGCGGGGGAAACCCCGCGTATTGGTTGTCAGGACGCATCCTCTCGCACCCATTTTGCATTTGTTAAAACGGCAGCACCGCAGGGCGCTGCCGTTTTTTCACGTTAAAAGAGACCTACACCAGGCTCTTCAGGCGATAGATCCACTCCAGCGCCTGACGCGGGGTCAGGGAGTCCGGATCAAGATTCTCCAGCGCCTCAACCGCAGGCGAGGTCTCTTCCGGAGCGGCGAGCAGCGACATCTGCGTGCCGTCGACCTGGGTCGCCGCCGCGTTGGGCGAGATACTCTCCAGCTCGCGCAGTTTCTGCCGCGCGCGCTTGATCACCTCTTTCGGCACCCCGGCCAGCGCGGCGACCGCCAGGCCGTAGCTCTTGCTGGCCGCGCCATCCTGCACGCTGTGCATAAAGGCGATGGTGTCGCCATGCTCCAGCGCGTCGAGATGGACGTTGGCGACGCCTTCCATTTTCTCCGGCAGCTGAGTGAGCTCGAAGTAGTGGGTGGCGAACAGCGTCAGCGCCTTGATTTTGTTGGCGAGATTTTCCGCACAGGCCCATGCCAGCGACAGACCGTCGTAGGTGGACGTGCCGCGGCCAATCTCATCCATCAGCACCAGGCTGTGTTCGGTGGCGTTGTGCAGGATATTGGCGGTTTCAGTCATCTCCACCATAAAGGTCGAGCGGCCGCTGGCCAGGTCATCCGCCGCGCCGACGCGGGTAAAGATGCGATCGATGGGGCCTATCTCCACCTTCTGCGCCGGGACGTAGCTGCCGATATAGGCCAGCAGCGCAATCAGCGCGGTCTGGCGCATATAGGTACTTTTACCGCCCATGTTCGGCCCGGTGATGATCAGCATCCGCCGCTGCGGCGCCAGCTGCAGCGGGTTGGCGATAAACGGCTCTTTCAGCACCTGCTCGACCACCGGATGGCGGCCTTCGCTGATGCGAATGCCCGGCTTATCGCTAAAGGTCGGGCAGCAGTAGTTGAGGGTTTCCGCGCGTTCCGCCAGGTTGACCAGCACGTCCAGCTCGGCCAGCGCGCTGGCGCTCGCCTGCAGGTCGGCAAGGTGCGGCAGCAGCAGGTCGAACAGTTCGTCATAAAGCTGCTTTTCCAGCGCCAGCGCTTTGCCCTTGGAGGTCAGCACCTTATCTTCGTATTCCTTCAGCTCAGGAATAATATAGCGTTCGGCGTTTTTCAGCGTCTGGCGTCGCACGTAGTGGATCGGCGCGAGGTGGCTCTGGCCGCGGCTGATCTGGATGTAGTAGCCGTGGACGGCGTTGTAGCCGACCTTCAGGGTGTCGAGGCCCAGCCGCTCGCGCTCGCGGATCTCCAGCTTATCGAGATAATCGGTGGCGCCATCGGCCAGCGCCCGCCACTCGTCCAGCTCTTCGCTGTAGCCTGGAGCGATGACCCCGCCGTCGCGGACCAGCACCGGCGGGGCGTCGATCACCGCGCGCTCCAGCAGTTCGCGCAGTTCGCTAAACTCGCCCATTTTTTCGCGCAATTTTTGCACCGGCTGACTGTCAACGTCAGCCAGCTGCTCGCGCAGCAGGGGCAACTGCTGCAGGGCATGACGCATGCGGGCTAAATCGCGAGGACGGGCGGAACGCAGCGCCAGACGCGCCAGAATACGTTCCAGATCGCCAACCTGGCGCAGCACCGGCTGCAGCTCGGTATAACGCTCCTGCAGCGCGCCGATGGTCTGCTGGCGCTCCACCAGCACGGCGGTATCGCGGACCGGCATATGCAGCCAGCGCTTGAGCATCCGGCTGCCCATCGGCGTCACCGTACAGTCGAGTACCGAGGCCAGAGTGTTATCGGTGCCGCCGGCGAGATTCTGGGTGATCTCGAGGTTACGGCGGGTGGCGGCATCCATAATGATGCTGTCCTGCTGGCGCTCCATGGTGATGGAGCGAATATGCGGCAGCGAGGTGCGCTGGGTGTCTTTGACATACTGCAGCAGGCAGCCGGCGGCGCACAGGCCGCGGGGGGCGTTTTCCACGCCGAAGCCGACCAGATCGCGGGTGCCGAACTGCAGGTTAAGCTGCTGGCGCGCGGTGTCGATTTCAAATTCCCACAGCGGGCGACGGCGCAGGCCGCGGCGGCCTTCGATCAGCGACGATTCGGCAAAATCTTCCGCATACAGCAGCTCCGCCGGATTAGTGCGCTGCAGTTCTGCCGCCATGGTTTCGCGGTCGGCCGGTTCGCTCAGGCGGAAGCGGCCGGAGCTGATGTCCAGCGTTGCGTAGCCAAAGCCTTTGCTGTCCTGCCAGATGGCGGCCAGCAGGTTGTCCTGACGCTCCTGCAGCAGCGCTTCATCGCTGATGGTGCCCGGCGTGACGATACGCACCACTTTACGCTCGACCGGCCCTTTGGTGGTGGCCGGGTCGCCTATCTGCTCGCAAATAGCTACCGACTCGCCCTGATTAACCAGTTTCGCAAGATAGTTTTCCACCGCGTGGTGGGGGATGCCGGCCATGGGAATGGGTTCGCCCGCGGAGGCGCCGCGTTTGGTCAGCGAGATATCGAGCAGCTGCGACGCGCGTTTCGCATCGTCATAAAACAGCTCGTAAAAATCCCCCATCCGGTAAAACAGCAGAATGTCAGGATGTTGCGCCTTCAGCTTGAGATACTGCTGCATCATCGGCGTATGGGCGTCGAGATTGTCAATTGTGCTCATGGGGTGTTATCCAGATCCCTGATTTGAAATGGCTGCGATTTTGTTGTTTTCGTCGTTATCACATGGATGAGACATGATAACGGAGATGGGCAGGCGAGGGAAACTGACGAACGCGCGCGGCGCGATCCGGATTCCAGTTGCGCCGCGCGGGGGTTACGGCGCCAGATAGACCTGGGGGGCCGCGTTGTCCGGATGCTGGCCGAGGCGGACATCCGCCCCGTACCAGCGATGGATAACCGACTGCTGGATCACCTCCTGCGGCGTCCCCTGGGCGACCAGGCGGCCCTGGTGAAGCAGCAGGATGCGGTCGGCCCACAGGGCGGCGAGGTTAAGGTCATGCAGCACCACGCACACGTGCAGTTGCCCGCCGGCGGTGAGCCGTTTGAGCAAGCGCAGCAGATGCTGTTGATAGTAAAGGTCCAGCGCCGAGGTGGGCTCATCGAGAAACAGCCAGCCCTGCGGCGCGCCGTCGCGCCACAGCTGCGCCAGACAGCGGGCGAGCTGCACCCGCTGCTGCTCGCCGCCGGAGAGGGCGGGATAGCGGCGGCCGGCAAGGTCATCGCAGCCGGTGACGGCCATTACCGCCGCCAGCTCCGCCGGGTCCGCGGTCGGGCCCCACGGCGAGCGCCCCATGGCGATGACCGTTTCCACCGTCCAGTCGGCCTGCAGGGCCGTGCGCTGTAGCATGACCGCCCGCCGGCGCGCCAGCGCCTCGGGTGACCACGCCTCCAGCGGCGTGCCCGCCAGACGGCGGGTACCGCTATCCGGGGTCAGGTACCCGGTCAGCAGCCGCAGCAGGGTGGATTTGCCAGCGCCGTTCGGCCCGATAAGCGCCGTCATCTCGCCGCCGCGCAGCGCGACGGAGATGTTGTCGATAATCTGCCGCTGGCCGAGGCGAAGCGCCAGCCCCTGCGCGCAATATTCATTAGCCATGTTTGGGGTTCTCCCGACGAAAGACCAGCCACAGAAACCAGGGGGCGCCCAGCAGGCTGGTGAGCAGACCGACCGGCATCTCCGCCGGCGCCGCCATGGTGCGGGCCAGGGTGTCGGCCAGCAGAAGCAGGATCGCACCGGCCAGCAGCGAGCCGGGGATCAGCCCGCGATGGTCCGGCCCCAGCCACAGGCGCATCAGGTGCGGCACCACCAGGCCAATAAAGCCGATGACGCCGCTGATGGCCACCGCCGCGGCCACCAGCACCGCGCTGCACAGCAGCAGCCAGCGCTGCAGCGCCCGCACGTTGACCCCGAGATAGTGCGCCTCTTCATCGCCGAGCTGCAGCAGATTGAGGCGGGAGGCCATCCACCACACCGCCAGCGCCGCCGGGATGATCAGGGTCGCAGCCACCAACAGGGTCGGCCACTCGGCCTGGCCCAGGCTGCCCATGCCCCACAGCGACAGCTGGCGCAGCTGGGCGTCGTTGCTCAGCCAGGCCAGCACGCCGACCAGCGCCCCGCACAGCGCGTTGATGGCGATCCCCACCAGCAGCAGGCGCGACAGCGACCCCTCCTCCGCCCGGCTGAGGATAAAAATCACCACCATCACCGCCAGGCTACCGATAAACGCCGCCAGCATCGGCATATACAAGGCGATCAGCCCCGTTGCGGAGAGCGGGAGCACCAGCCAGCAGGCCACCGCCAGGGCGGCGCCGCTGCTGATGCCCAGCAGGCCCGGGTCGGCAAGCGGGTTGCGAAACAACCCCTGCATCACGCAGCCGGAGAGGGCCAGCGCCGCGCCTACCAGCAGGGCCAGCAGCACCCGCGGCAGACGGATGGTCAGCCAGATGTGGCGCAGCATCTCATCCCCGGCGGGCAGCAGGCTGGCCAGCGGCAAACGCATCGCGCCAAGGGTGGTGGCGAACAGCGTCAGCAGGACCAGCAGCAGCGTCATCAACAGCAAACGGCGGGCGAGGGCAGGGCGCATCAGGGCAGATGCTCCGCTTTTTCACGCAGCGCGATAATCGCCTGCGGGGTGCGCGGCCCAAAACCGAGCAGGGCCATATCGTCGATCGTCAGCAGCTGCTTATGACGCCCCGCCGGGGTCTGCGCCAGGCCGGGCAGTTTCCACAGCCCGGCTTCGCCGCCCATCCCTTTGAGACCATCGGCGGAGATCACCACCAGATCCGCCTGGCTGGCGGCCACCCCCTCCTGCGACATCGCCCGATAGTGGTCGAAGCCCTGCATCGCGTTCTGCAGACCGGCGGCGCGAATGGCGCCATCGGCCGCGGTGCGTTGCCCGGCCACCAGGGTATTCATTCCGCCGTGGCTGAGAATAAACAGCACCCGCTTAGTAACCGGCTGCGTTGGAATGGCGGCGATCTGTTGCTGAAGCTGCTGGCGCAGCGCGTCGCCTGCCGGGGTTTTGCCTAACGCTTCGGCAATGACGGCCACTTTGCTATCGATCGCGGCCAGGCTTTCGCCGCCCGGCACGTTTACCACCTTCACGCCGCTCGCCTGCACCTTGTGTAAAACCAGCGAGGGCTGCGCCTGGGCGCTCGCTAGCACCAGCTGCGGACGTAATGCGAGGATCCCCTCGGCGTTCAGCTGCCGCAGGTAGCCGACATCCGGCAGCTTTTGCGCCGCCGGGGGCCAGCTGCTGGTGCTGTCCCGGGCGACCAGGCTCTGTTGCGCGCCAAGGGCATAGACGATCTCAGTGACATCGCCGCCGAGGGTGACGAGCCGCTCCACGGCGGCGTGGCTCAGCAACGGGAAGGCGATGAGAAGCAGTAACCAGCGCATCATGCGGGCAGTCCTTCGCGGGTCAGACGATCCACCTGCTGGCGCCATTGCGCCTGCTCGGGGTGGCCCTCGCTGCGCTGGCCATAGAGCTGGGCGATCTGGGTGCCGTCTTTGGCGAACAGCTCGACGCTGGTGACATGTCCGTCTGAGGTCGGCTTACGGGTCACCCACACTTCATCGAGGCTCTCTTCACGCAGATGCAGGGTAAAGGTGGTATTGAAGATATTCAGCCAGCCGCGCATCGGCGCCAGCTTTTCCAGGGCGCCGGTGAAGATCTGCACGCAGCCGCGATTGCCGACGAAGATCATGATTTCATTGCCCTCCTGGCGCACCGTCTCCAGTAACGCTGGCAGCGCATGGCGATCAACGCGGCAGGCGAGGTCGTCGCTCACCAGGCGGAAGGCCTGCTGGCGGGAAAGCTGATATTTACGCAGCAGACCGAAGAACTGGTGTACGTCGGTCATCGCGCGCCAGTCGTTCTCCAGGGCGGCGCCGTCGGCGCTCTCGGCATATTTCACCGGCTCCAGCGGGCGCAGGGCCAGCGGCGCCGGGGCCGCCACCCGATGTTCCGCGATCAGGGTGTCCCAGGCCGCCATGTCGGTCTGCGTGGTCGCATAGACTTTCAGCAGGGCGTCGCCGTGGTGGTCGAAAAACTGAATGCTCTGGCGACCGTTATCGTTCAAATGGAAGGCGCTGGCCCACTGGCTGAGGAACAGACGCAGATCGAGCGCGCGCGGGTTGAGCACCAGCCCGGCGTGGCCGCTGAGGTGCTGGTGCGTGAACTGGCCCACCTGCTCATGGACGGCATACTCGTTGCGACAGATGCATTTGGTTTCACCGACGCGCTCCAGGGCGGCAATCAGCGCCCGGGCGTCATCGATCAGGCGCACGGCATCGTGACCGAGGCGGGCGGCGGTCAGCTCGGCTTCGCTGATCCCCATTTCCGCGGCGATATCGCGGGCATATTTCGCGGTGCTGGACGCTTTGGTGGCCTGGTAGCGCTGCCACAGATCGGGGTGGGCATTGGGCATAATCATATCCTTCTCAATGTTCAATATCCCCGGCCGGCGGGCCGGGGCAGGTGAGTTGTTATTCGGGCAATCAGAAGTCGACGTTGACCCCAAGCTGCCAGGTGCGGCCCGGCATGACCGCCAGCGCTTTATCATTGGCGTCCTGGCTGGTGCCGGTCTCGATATTGCGGCTGCTCAGGTAATCCCAGTATTTACGATCGGTGAGGTTGTAGACCCCGCCATTGAGGCGCACGTTTTTCGCTACCTGCCAGTACGCGGTCCAGTCCAGCATGCCGTAGCCCGGCACGCGCATATAGTCGCTGCTGGCATCGGCGATGGCGGACCCGCTATTGCTGTAGCTTTCGCGGTTGGTGGCGGTCGCCTGTTTCCCCTTGACGAAGGTCGCCGTCAGGGCGGTGCCGTAGCGTTTCGCCGGATCGTCCCACGCCACGCCGACGATAGCTTTCATCGGCGCTACGCTGTCGAGGTCGACGTATTTATCGCCGCTGTAGCTGGATTTCGATTTCCCTTCGCTATAGCCGAAGGCGAGGGTGGCGCTCAGGCCGTTCACCTGCTCAAACCAGGTGCCAAAGTTAAATTTGGTGCTGATCTCACCGCCGTAGATATAGGCTTTATCGCGGTTTTCCGCCTGATAAATGGTGTAGATGTTCGACGGCACGTTAGTGAACTGGCCCGGATTATTCGCCCGGGTATAGCGGGTATAGGCGATAAAGTTCTTATAGCTGTTGTAGAACAGCGCTGTGCGCAGGGTGATGCCTTCGGTAACTTCCCCCTTCAGACCCCACTCGAGATTATCGCTGGTTTCCGTCTTCAGATCGGTATTGCCGATCAGGGCATACTGCTGGCTGCCGGCGTAGCTGGACCCAAGGTTCCAGGATCCATACAGCTGGCTGGCGTTGGGGAACTGCGCGCCGCGCTGGTACTGCAGGTAGGTCATCAGGCGCGGGGTGAGGTCGTACTGGAAGGTCAACGACGGCAGAACCTGGGTATCGCTGTTTTTACCGTACAGATTCGCCACCGACGATTCGGTCAGCGCACTGCTGTTGGCGGCAAGGTCGGACAGATTTTCCGGCTTCGTCGATTGATGCACCACGCGCACGCCGGGAATAATGGCGAAGTTGTGGCTATCAAGGTCGAAGTTGATCTTATCCTGGACAAAGCCGCCGAGAGTGTAGCTGCGGCTGTCCGCCTCCGGCTGCATGATCTCGCTGTAAACGCTGGGGATCGGCGACTGGCTGAAGGGCCGCTGGGTTTTGCTGGTGCTGGCGTTAAAGCCGGCGCTCAGATCGTGGCGGCCCAGGGTTTTCGCCAGCGCGGTCTGCAGGCCCCAGGTGTCGGTGTCGTAGTTGGAGTTCACCGTCTGCATTCTGCGGGTGACGCTGTCCGGCATATACGTCCAGTCATGGGCTTCGGTATGCTGGTAATAGATTTTACTGGAGACGCTGTCGAGGTAGTCATTCATCGGCGTCCAGTCATCCTTCAGGCTCAGGCCCCAGCGTCGGGTCTGGCTGGTCTGGTTGGCGGTGCCGATGGTGCTGTTGCCGCTGGAGTCCCAGGTATCGTAGTGGGTGTGGTTGGTTTTATGGTAATAGTCGAAGGTGCTGGTTAGCTTGTGCTCGTCGTTGGGCTGCCAGATCCCGGAGGCCAGAAAGGCATCGGAGTGCCAGTTCGCCGGGTAGGCGTCGACGGTGCCGCTGTTGTTTTCGGTTTCCTGACCGTCACGGCGGCTGTAGACCAAAATGCCGCGCAGGAACTCATCGCCGCCGGCGACGGTCACCCCGTTGTGCCAGCTGCGATCCGCGGAGTCGTAGCCGCTGCGATAGCCGAAGGCGCTGGTTTTGCCCGGGCGCAGGTAATCATCCGCCGATTTCGGGCGGAAGGAGACATTCCCTCCGATGGCGCTGTTGGCCGTTTCCGTCGAGGTGGCGCCGGACTGGATATCCACGCTGCCGTACATATACGGATCGATATAATCGCGGCCGATGCCGAAGGTATTGAGTCCGGCGCGGCCGACGTAGCCGCGGCCGGTGGCGTTGGGCTGGGCGATACCGTCCACGTCGATGCCGACGCGGTTGCTCTCCATGCCGCGAATGTTGTAGCCGGTGTAGCCCCCGCGGTCGAAGCCGCTTTTGCCGTTGCCGGAGCCGCCGCTGGCCCCGGTGGCGCTGATGAGCGGCTCATAACGCATGATCGAGCCGAAATCGTTAGCGCCTTTATCCTCCAGATCCCGGGCGCTGATGCTGTGCTCGTTACCGGCTTTTTGCGCCGGCGCGGGAGCGGTGACGGTCATTTGTTCCGAGGTGTCATCCACCGCCTCGCCGCTAACGGCGGAAGTGCCTGCCGCGACGGCAGAAGTTTGATAAATTGCTGCAAGCAAAGAGGTCACCAGCAGGCGTTTTTTACACCCTGCTGCTGACGGAGTCGATTTGTACATAGTCGCCACGCCTTGATCGTTATTAGTATCGGCTCACGCGTTACTTCCAGAGTTGCAGGTTGCTCCGTCTTTTCCGTTGCGGATGGGGTCTTACTCCATTTGTTGATTGCGAATGGTAATGATAGGTATTATCGTTTGCAACAAAATAATCATGTGTTCTTCATTTAAACTGCACTTTGTTTACAATTTGCCCTTTCAGCCTGAGCGAGACGACGATGAATTCAAAAGCGGCTATCACCATCACCTATTGTTCCCAGTGCAACTGGATGCTGCGCGCCAGCTGGATGGCGCAGGAGCTGTTACACACCTTCAGCACCGATATCGCCTCGGTGACGCTGGTGCCGGGCACCGGCGGGATCTTTACTATCGATATCGACGGCCAGCAGATCTGGGAGCGCAAGCAGGATGGCGGCTTTCCGGATGCGGCAGAGCTGAAACGCCGGGTGCGCGATGTCTGCTTCCCGGAAAAAGCATTGGGGCATGTTGATAAACCCGCTAACCCGACCTAATCGTTAGGAAAGCGGCTGCGTGGCCCGTTTAAAAGGTGTATTATTGATGCATCTTTTTGTGGGGAGGGAAGTTGACGGTGGGCAAACGTATCGAACGTGAAAAGCAGACGATCGGACGGATGATTGGGCTTTATCAGCGCCGCTGTCCGGATGCCCGCGACGACGGCGAGCACTATCAGGCGCTGAAGGCCTATGCCGACAAGCGGCTTGATAAGTGCGTGTTTGGCGACAATAAACCGGCCTGCAAGCAGTGTCCGGTACACTGCTATCAGCCGGCGAAGCGCGAAGAGATGAAGCAGATTATGCGCTGGGCCGGGCCACGAATGCTCTGGCGCCACCCGATCCTGACCCTTCGCCATCTGCTGGATGACAGGCGGCCGGTGCCGCCGCTGCCGGAAAAATATCGACCGAAAAAATAGCGGCTTTCCCCGGCCTGGGCTGCGCGCGGCCGGGGGACAAGCGCAGCCCCGGTAAGGCGTTAGCCGCCACCGGGGATGGTTGCTGAAGCCTTCTGTTTCTGACTATCCCGGATCGTGCTTGTCACAAAGGCGAACACAAACAGCGCGCTGAACAGCACCACGATAGTCGGCGCCGGCGCGCTATCGAGATAAAACGCCAGCCACACCCCTCCCGCCGAGCAGCAGACCGCTACCGCCACCGCCAGCAGCAGGGCGTGGATAAAGCGCCGTACCAGCAGGAGCGCAATCGCCCCGGGGGCAATCAGCAGCGAAATCGACAGAATAATCCCTACCGACTGCAGCGTCGCGACGATGGTCAGGGCGATCATGCACAGCATGCCGTAGTGCAGCAGTCCGCCGCGCAGGCCGCTGGCTTTGGCCTGCGTCGGATCGAAGGCGTGCAACAAAAAATCCCGCCATTTCAGCCCGATAATCAGCGCAATCACCAGCGCGATAGCCACCGTTTGTCCAATATCGCTGAGGGAGATGCCGAGCATGTCGCCGAACAGAATATGGTCGAGATGGACGTCGGACTGGATCGCTACGTACAGCACCAGCCCGGCGCCAAACATGCCGGAGAAGACAATCCCCATGATGGTATCGCGTTTGAGGCGGCTGTTATCGTCGAGAAAACCGGTCGTCACGGCGCAGAGCAGCCCGGCGATAAACGCGCCGATGGCGAAGGGGATGCCGATAATGTAGGCCAGCACCACGCCGGGAAAGACCGCGTGGCTCATGGCGTCGCCCATCAGCGCCCAGCCTTTGAGCACCAGAAAGACCGACAGCAGCGCGCAGGGCACGGCAACGACCATCGATACTGTTATCGCGTTGACCATAAAAGGAAACTGGAACGGGGCCAGGAACAGATTCAGCATGCGGCCTCCCCGGCGCGGCGGCGGTTGGCCAGCAGGCCATGCTTTGGCGCGAAGATAAAGGTGATGAGGAACAGCAGCGTTTGCGCCACCACGATAATGCCGCCGGTGGCGCCGTCGAGGTAGTAACTGAGCCAGGCGCCGAAGAAGCTGGTCAGGCTGCCGATGGCGACGGCGATGGCCAGCAGGCGCGGGAAGCGGTCGGTTAACAGCCAGGCGGTGGCCCCGGGAGTGACCACCAGGCAGATGACCAGAAAGGCGCCGACGGTCTGCAGCGCCGCTACGGTGCAGGCCGCCAGCAGGGTAAAGAACAGCAGCTTCAGGCCGCGGGTATTCAGACCAATCGAGCGGGCGTGGTTTTCATCGAAGAAAGTCACCATCAGATCTTTCCACTTCAGCAGCAGGATCGCCATCGAGATAAAGCCGATCGCCGCCAGCTGGATAATATCCTCCGGGGCGATGGCCAGAATATTGCCGAGGATAATGGTCTGGATATTCACCGACGTCGGGTTCAGCGACACCATAAACAGTCCGATACCGAAGAAGGAGGAGAAGATCAGGCCGATAATCGCATCCTCTTTCAGCCGCGATCGCTGCTGCAAAAACAGCATACTGCCCGCCGCCAGGCCGCCCGAGAGAAACGCGCCGAGGGCAAACGGCAGGCCGAGCATATAGGCCCCGGCGACGCCGGGCACAATCGAGTGGGAAAGGGCGTCGCCAATCAGCGACCAGCCTTTGAGCATCAGGTAGCAGGAGAGAAAGGCGCAGACACCGCCCACCAGCGCCGCCACCCACATCGCATTGAGCATATAGTGATAGCCAAACGGCTCCAGCAGCCAGCTCATCGTGGGCCTCCCGCCGCGCGCCGGCTGATAAACGGCCGCTCGTCATCGGTGATAATCTGCGCTTCCGCACCGGTGAGCGCGACGTGGCGCAGTACGCCGCTGAAAGCCCGCTCCAGATTCTCGGCGGTGAAGGTGGTTTCTGTCGGGCCGCTGGCCAGCACGGTGCCTTTAACCATCACCGTGTAATCGCAAAATTCACTTACGGACCCGAGATTATGGGTGGAGACCAGCATGGTACAGCCCTCATCGCGGAGCTCGCGCAGCAGGCTGATGATCCGCGCTTCGGTCTGCACATCGACGCCGGTAAAAGGCTCATCCAGCAGGATCACCTGGCCCTGCTGAGCGATGGCGCGGGCAAGGAAGACGCGCTTTTTCTGCCCGCCGGAGAGCTCGCCAATTTGCCGATGGCGGTACTCGCTCATGCCCACGCGGGCCAGCGCGGCATCGACAATCTCGCGATCGCGCGGCTTTGCCCGCCGCAGCCAGCCCATATGGCCGTAGCGGCCCATCATCACCACATCCTCCACCAGCACCGGGAAGGACCAGTCCACCTCTTCCGACTGTGGGACATAGGCGACCAGGTTCTGGCGCAGCGCGCGGTTGACCGGCTGGCCGAGGATGGCGATCTCGCCGTGACCGACGCGCACAAAGCCCATCAGCGCTTTAAACAGTGTGGATTTACCCGAGCCGTTAACCCCCACCAGCGCGGCAATGGCGCCGCGCGGTACGCTGAACGAGGCGTCGCGCAGGGCGGTGTGGCCGTTGCGCCAGGTAACGGTGAGCTGGTCGACATACAGACCCGCTTGCGCTGTATTCATGGCTGTTTCCTCATCCCGTCCTGGATACCGTTGACGATGGTTTCGGTGGTGACGCGCAGCAGGTCGAGCCAGGTCGGCACCGGGCCGTCGGCGGCGCTCAGCGAATCGACATACAGCACGCCGCCGTAGTGGGCGCCGGCTTCGCGCGCCACCTGACGCGCCGGTTTATCGGAGATGGTGCTTTCGCTGAAGATGGTCGGGATGCGTTCTTTCTTCATGGTGTCGATAACCTTGCGAACCTGTTGCGGAGTGCCCTGCTGGTCGGCATTAATCGGCCACAGATACAGTTCGCGCAGACCATAGTCGCGGGCCAGATAGGAGAAGGCCCCCTCGCTGGTGACCAGC
Source organism: Klebsiella sp. C283 (assembly GCF_048822555.1). Lineage (NCBI taxonomy): Bacteria > Pseudomonadati > Pseudomonadota > Gammaproteobacteria > Enterobacterales > Enterobacteriaceae > Klebsiella > Klebsiella sp. C283. Next base: position 174,704 of record NZ_JBMEZS010000005.1, on the reverse strand, counting down.
CAGCGCTTATCCTCGGGCAGTTGCGCCAGTCTGGCCTGCAGCGGCGCCATCGTCTGGCGGATCTTCTCTTTATAGGCCTCGGCGTTGCGGCGATAGGTGTCGGCGTGAGGCGGATCGTATTTCACCAGCGCATCGCGAATATTATCGACATAGATCAGGGCGTTATCTGCCGACATCCAGGCATGGGGATTGGGCTTCCCGCTATAGGGGCCTGCGCTGATGCCCATCGGCTGGATCCCCTCGCTGACCACCACCTCCGGGACGCCCTGCAGGTGCTGATAAAAGCGGGCAAACCACCGTTCGAGATTGAGACCGTTGCTGAGGATCAGCTGCGCCCCCTGCGCGCGTTTGATATCGCCGGGAGTAGGCTGGTAGTCGTGGATCTCCGCGCCCGGTTTGGTGATGGAGCTGACGACGGCGGCATCGCCGGCCACGTTCTGCGCCATATCGGCGATAACCGTGAAGGTGGTGATAACCCTGAATTTCTCCTGCGCCGAGGCCGGCGCCGCGGCCAGCAGGGCCAGCGCGCTGGCCAGCAGCCATGATTTCAGCGGTGTCAGGTGCAGCATAGGATCCCTCGCAATGATGTGGTTAATTTCTCAGCGTTTATAGCCATTGCTATGTTATATAGCACAAGCTATTTATAAATGAAAATAATTCTTATTTGCATGCGTGGGTAATGATTAGAGCGAGAACGATTTTGTCACGGGGATTTAAATTAACCCGGGCTGCATTGTGCTGACCCGGGTGACATGCGGTATTCGGTTTACCGGCTCGCAAGCCGGGCGCCTTCGGGGGAAAGTGCTGCGTGTGTGCTGGGTGCGGCGACGCCTTGCCCGGCCAGCAACACCTGCGATGATAAATAAATAGCAGGCGAGGCTACACCAGCTCGTCTTTATTAATGCCCAGCCGCTTCATGCGCGACAGGAGCGTGGTGCGCTTCAGCCCCAGCCGCTGGGCGGCGCCCTTCGGCCCGGCCACCACGCCGTTGCTCTCCTTCAGCACCCGGACGATCAGCTGATATTCATCTTCGCCTTCCTCAGGCAGGACCTCTGGCGACCGTGGAGGCTCGACGATATCCCGCTCCGGCAGGGAGAGCTGCAGCACGTTACCCCGGGTCAGCAGCACCGCCCGTTCGATGACGTTTTCCAGCTCGCGCACGTTGCCCGGCCACTCCATGCGCGTCAGGGTACGCAGGGTCTCCGCCGGAATGCTGTCGATATTGCGTCCCATGCGGCGGGCGATTTTGAAGGTAAAGGCCTTCACCAGCAGCGGGATATCGTCGGGGCGCTCGCGCAGCGGCGGCAGGTGGATCGGGAACACGTTGAGCCGGTAGTAGAGATCGCTGCGGAATTCCCTGTCGATAACCATCTGCTTGAGATCGCGGTTGGTGGCGGCGATCAGTCGGACGTCGGTCTGGATCAGCTTGTTGCTCCCCAGGCGCTCGAACTCCTGCTCCTGGAGAACGCGCAGCAGCTTGGGCTGCAGCTCCAGCGGCATATCGCCCACTTCATCAAGGAACAGGGAGCTTTTGTCCGCCAGTTCGAAGCGGCCGATACGCTGGGCGCTGGCCCCGGTGAAGGCTCCGCGTTCGTGGCCGAACAGATCGCTCTCCAGCAGACCGGCGGGCATCGCGGCGCAGTTCATCTTCACCATCCGCCGACTGTTTCGTCCGCTGAGGTTATGAATGGCGCGGGCGATAAGCTCTTTGCCGGTGCCGGTTTCACCGAGGATCAGCACGGTGCTGTCGCTATGGGCCACCATCTCGACCTGCTTGAGCACATTGTTCATCGCCTCGCTGCGGCCGATGATCTCCCCGAATTCGCTCTCGACATTGTTGAGCTGCTCGGTGAGGGCGAGGTTCTCATCCACCAGTCGCTCTTTCAGGCGCTGAATTTCACGGTAGGCGAGGGCGTTATCGATAGCGATCGACACCCGCTCGGCGATCTGCCGCAGCAGCTTGAGATTGGTGGTGGTAAATACCTGTTCGTCGCATTGCGCCAGCTTCAGCACCCCGAGCAGGGTGTTGCCGGACATCAGCGGCAGCAGGCACAGGGTCTGGATCTTGTTGCCCCACATTTCGAAGAGCATTTTCTCGTACGGCGCGAGGGTGTCATGCTCGTGCAGATTAAGCAGCAGCATCTCTTTGCTTTTGAACACGCGCTCGGTGAGGGTGCCCGCTTCATCTACCTCGCTCTGGTCGTGAACCGGATGGCTGGCATCGAGATAGTGTGTGGAATAGATGTTGAGCTTCCCTTTGCGGTTGCTGCGCAGCACCACGCTGATGGCGTCGATCCGGAAGTAGCGATGGATCTCTTTCGCCACCTCGCTGACCAGCTCGTCGATATCCAGACGTGAGAGGACCGCGTTGGTGATCGCCACCAGGATGCGGAAGTTGTCGCGCTCGTGGCACAGCAGATCGTAATCGACGTTATTGCTGACCCGGTTCTGAATCTGCTCGCTGACGACGGCGACGATCTGCGCGAAGGTATGCAGCCGCTGGAACTCTTTCTCGCTCCATGGCCGGTTGTCACGGCGCAGAAATTCGCAACCGCCGAAGATCCGCCCGTCGGCCGCCAGCGGCAGCAGCGAGTAGTACCCGAACGGGCGATAGATCCCGCTGCGGATAAGCTGCGGCCAGGTGTCGGCAAAGGTCTCATGATCGCAATGCAGAGCATCCGGCCGGGAGAGTAAGCGGCGCACCGGTCCGTGGGCGAGCACGGTTTCATCTTCGTAGCTCACCGGCTGGCCTGCCTCATCGCAGGCGTATCTGGCCGCGCGGTGGTTGCCTGCGTTCCACAGGATAATGGCCGCTTCGTCGGCCAGTGCGGACTGTTGCACCAGGCGGGTCAGGGTTTCGCTCAGCGCAGCCAGATCGGGCTGCTGTAATAAAAGCCGGGTGATATCAAACAGACCCTGCTGGCCGAGATCGCTCATCGGTGTATACGACATGGCTTACATCCAAAACGCGCCGGCAACGCGGCGCATAAGAAAATGATGGTACAAATAATAGTATGTTAATAAAGCGGTTATTGCCGCTTTAACCCATCCGTGGGCGCCCGCTGGTTTGGGCGGGACAATCATGCTGGCTTTTCCCGGCTCGCGCTGCGCTTAGCCGGGCTACATGTGCGCGCCGTGTTGTAGCCTGGATAAGGCGCCAGCCGCTATCCGGGACCCGACGCCGTGGTTAACAAATTCTCGGCAGCGGCTCGGCGTGGGGAAGATCGAGCGTCCGCTTCACGCCGTACAGCCCGACGGAACGCACGCCCGGGCGGGCGACCACCTCGCCGATTATCGCCGCCTCGCGTCCCAGGGCGTGAGACCGTATATGCGCCAGCACGTTTTCCGCTTCTTCGCGGGCGACGGCGATCACCAGCTTGCCTTCATTGGCGAAGTTCAGGGCGTCCAGCCCGAGCAGCTCGCAGACTCCGCGCACGGTGTCGTTGACCGGCAGCTTCGCCTCGTGCAGTTCAATGCCGCAGCCGCTGGCGGCGGCGAACTCATGGGCGACGGCATTGACGCCGCCGCGGGTGGCGTCGCGCAGGGCTTTGACGCCGCGCAGCGGCCGCAGGGTTTGGATCAGCGGCGTCAGCACCGCGCAGTCGCTGGACAGCGCGCCGTCGAGCCCCATCTGCTCGCGCAGATTAAGGATGGTGGCGCCATGATCCCCCAGCGTGCCGCTGACCAGCAGCACATCGCCGGCGCTGATCTGCTGCGTCCCCCAGCGAACGTCTGCCGGGATGGCGCCGATGCCGGCGGTGTTAATAAACAGCTTATCCGCCGCGCCGCGCGGCACCACTTTGGTGTCGCCGGTAACGATGGCGATCCCTGCCGCCCGGGCGGTATCGGCCATGCTGGCGACCACCGCTTCCAGGGTAGCCATCTCCAGCCCCTCTTCGAGAATAAACCCGCAGGAAAGATAGCGGGGGATGGCGCCGCTGACCGCCACATCGTTGGCGGTACCGCAGACGGCCAGCTTGCCGATATTGCCGCCGGGAAAGAACAGCGGGTCAATCACATAGCTGTCGGTGGAGAAGGCGAGACGATCCCCCTGGGCGGCAAGCGCCGCCAGATCGAGACGCGCCTGATCCTCCTGCTCCGCCAGCCAGGGGTTGGCGAAAGCCTGCATAAACAGGTCGCCGATCAGCTGCTGCATTGCCTGACCGCCGCTACCGTGGGCTAACTGGACGCTTTTCATGCTTCATATTCCTGACTGCGATATTGATACCAGGCGGCGCAGGCCCCTTCCGAGGAGACCATCAGCGCGCCAAAGGCGCTTTGCGGGTTGCAGGTGCTGGCGAAGAGCGGGCACTGGTGCGGTTTACAGCGGCCGGTCAACACCTCGCCGCAGCGGGCGCGCGGGTCGTCGCACACGCGCTGCGGCGCCGGGCGGAAATGGGCCTCGGCATCGAAGCGCTGATAGGCCGGCGTGAGGTGCACGCCGGAGTCGCTGATGACCCCCAGACCGCGCCATTCGCTGTCGCCATCAAGGCAAAACACGTCGGCCATCGCCGCCTGCGCCAGCGGGTTGCCGGCATCCGGCACTACGCGGCGGTACTGATTTTCCACCTCGCTACGCTGCGCTATTGTCTGCTCAACCAGCATCACCGCGCCTTGCAGTAGATCAAGAGGTTCGAAACCGGCGACCACTAACGGGCGATGATAGTCGCTGGCGATAAAGCCGTAGGCTTCTGTGCCGATCACCATACTGACGTGGCCGGGGGCGAGAAAGGCGTCGATACCGTTGTCCGGCTGATCCAGCAGACTGCGCAGGGTCGGCAGCAGGGTGATGTGCTGGCAGAAAAAGAAGAAATTATCGACGTTGCGCTCCCGCGCCTGACGCAGGGTGAGGGCGGTGGCGGGCATGGTGGTTTCGAAACCGAGACCGAAAAAGACCACTTCACGCTGCGGGTTTTGCTGCGCCAGCCGCAGGGCGTCCATCGGCGAATAAACGATGCGGACATCGGCGCCGCGGGCTTTCGCCTGCAGCAGTGAGCCGTTTTTGCCCGGTACGCGCATGGCGTCGCCGAAGGTACAGAAGATAACCCCCGGACGACTGGCAATCTCAATGCAGGCGTCGATGCGCCCCATCGGCAGGACGCACACCGGGCAGCCGGGCCCATGAATAAATTCAATATTCTCCGGCAACAGCTGGTCGAGACCGAACTTAAAAATGGCATGGGTATGACCGCCGCAGACCTCCATGATGCGCAGCGGTCGCGCGGCGGTGTGCGGCAGCAGATGGGCACGCTGCTGAAGATGGGCCACCAACTGCATGACCTGCTCAGGGGCGCGGTATTCGTCAACGTAACGCATTATCGCTCCTCGCCGTACAGCAGGGCGCCGACGTCCGGCTCTACGTCAAACATATTTTGCAGCGCTTCGAGAGTGTCGCGGGCTTCGGCTTCATTAATCACGCTCATGGCGAACCCGACGTGCACCAGCACCCACTGGCCGAGACGCGGCTGGCCCTGCTCGTCAACGGCGCCCACCAGCGTCAGGTCGACGTCGCGCTGAATGCCGCAGACTTCCACCTTCGCCAGCACGCCGTCGATGGCGCAAATTTGTCCCGGAATGCCTATGCACATCGCTGCGTCTCCAGCCAGGTGAGCCACTGATCCATGCCTTCGCCGCTGGTGGCGGAGAGGAGGATAATGTCAATATGCGGATTGACCTCGCGGGCGCAGGCCAGGCACTTCTCGACGTCGAAATTGAGATACGGCAGCAGGTCGACCTTGTTGAGCAGCATCAGGCTGGCGGCGGCGAACATATGCGGATACTTCAGCGGCTTGTCTTCGCCTTCCGTGACCGACAGCACCGCCACCTTATGGCGTTCGCCGAGATCAAAGCTCGCCGGGCAGACCAGGTTGCCGACGTTTTCAATAAACAGAATGCCGTGGTCAGCCAGCGGCAGGCGCGGGGCGGCGTCGGCGATCATCTGGGCGTCGAGATGGCAGCCTTTCCCGGTGTTGACCTGAATCGCCGGGGTGCCGGTGGCGCGAATGCGGGCGGCGTCATTGACCGTTTGCTGGTCGCCTTCAATCACTGCGCAGTCGGCACGCCCTTTCAGCCGGGTGAGGGTTTCGGTGAGCAGGGTGGTTTTGCCGGAGCCGGGGCTGGAAACCAGATTCAGCACCAGCTGCTGCTTAGCCGCAAAGCGCGCGCGGTTGCGCGCCGCCAGACGGTTGTTTTTATCCAGCACGTCGATTTCCACTTCCAGCATGCGCCGCTGGCTCTGGCCCGGGGCGTGAGTCCCCGCTTCGCCATGGCCGTAATGCAGATCGCCCTCTGTCGTGCGGGTGGGGGCGAAGTGGTCGGTTTTTACGCCGGTGATGGTCATCGTCTGGCGTGGGGCGGGCGCGAAGGGGGCGCTGCGGAACGCGGAATGCGGGTTTCGTTCGTCTCCTTCAATATAGAGGTTGCCTTCTCCACAGCCGCATGTTGTACACATAATTTACTCCAATTCTAAACGCTGAATCTGTAAGCCGTCATCCGCCACGATCTGTAGCTGGTCGTTATTGCAGTGCGGGCAGCGGCGGACGTGCTGCGAGACAAGATGGACGTACTGCTGACAGCGTTCGCACCAGCATTCAGCCTGTTGTTCGGCGATATGCAGTTCGCACCCCTCCGCCAGCGTGCCGCGGCAGACCAGCTCAAAGCAGAAGGTCAGGGCGCTGGCTTCCACGCAGGAAAACGCTCCCACCTTAAGCCACACGCCGGTCACCCGCCGCGCGCCGGCCTGCTGCGCCTGTTGTTCAATAATTTCCAGCGCCCGCTGGCTGAGGGTGATTTCGTGCATAGTCGCCTCCGTATCGCGATGCGCCTTTTATGCAATAACGGTGCCAGAACGGACTCGTAGTGGCAGGAAATGTCGATGACGACGCGCCGGGGCTGTCATCGACATGTCGCGTCGGCAGGGAATAAATTTAAAAATATAATTAAATCAAATAAATAAAATGTGGCACGGAAAATGCTTAGACGGTGCATCTCATGCTACGGAGAAACCGATATGACTATTTGGGAAATAAGTGAAAAGGCGGATTACATCGCCGACCGTCACCGGCAGCAGCAGGAGCAGTGGCATATCTACTGTAACTCGCTGGTTCAGGGGATCACCCTGTCGAAAGCCCGCCTGCATCACGCGATGAGCTGCGCGCCGGACAAAGAGCTGTGCTTCGTGCTGTTCGGCCATTTTCAGGTGTTCGTCGCCCTGGCGGAAGGCTTCAACAGCCACACCATTGAATACTACGTCGAAAACAAAGGCGGCGGCGATAAGTATCTGATTGCTCAGGCCACGCTCGCCGCGGATGGCACGGTGGACGGGCGGATCAGCAACCGCTCCCGCGACCAGGTGCTGGAGCATTATCTGGCGATTATCGCCACCGTCTATGACCGTCTGTACGACGCCATGGAGCAAGACCAACCGGTGGACTTAAGCCATCTGGCCCTGACCCACTGATCGCAAGGTGTCGACACGTGTCGAAAATGACACCTGCGCAACCTGATTTCGTCAAAAGTGACTTTCACCCGAGGATGACCCGGTGAACCGTTTTGTAATTGCTGACTCCACTGTCTGTATCGGCTGCCGCACCTGCGAAGCCGCCTGCTCTGAGACGCATCGCCAGCACGGCCTGCAGGCTATGCCGCGGCTGCAGGTGATGCGTAATGAAAAAGAATCGGCACCGCAGATGTGCCACCACTGCGAAGACGCCCCCTGCGCCGCTGTCTGCCCGGTAAACGCCATCCAGCGCGTCGATGGCGCCGTCCAGCTCAACGAGAGCCTGTGCGTAAGCTGCAAACTGTGCGGCATCGCCTGCCCGTTTGGCGCGATCGAATTTTCCGGCAGCCGTCCGCTGGATATTCCGGCCAATGCCAATACCCGGCTGGCGCCCCCCGCGCCGCCGGCGCCGGCCCGCGTCAGCTCGCTGCTCGACTGGGTGCCGGGCGTGCGCGCCATTGCCGTGAAATGCGACCTCTGCCACTTCGATGACCAGGGCCCGGCCTGCGTGCGGACCTGTCCGACCAAAGCGCTGATGCTGGTGGATAGCCGTGATATCGCCCAGGCCAGCAAGCGTAAACGCCAGCTGACCTTTAATACCGACCTTGGCGACTTGTCGTTGTTCCAGGCGCAACAGGGGGAGAGGGAATGAGTGTAATTGGATTAGTCAATCAGGCGGTGACATGGTACGCCGCCAGCGCTGTGCTGGCCTTTGTGTTTGCCATGCGTAAACCGCTCAGCGGCGCCATTGCCGGGATCGGCGGCGCGGTGGCCAGCGCCATGCTGGTGGTTGCCGGCGGCGCCGCGCTGCTGATGCCGGATCGGATCCACGGCGGCATGCTGCAATTTCTCCATCTGACGATGCGGGTGGGCGGCGTCAATGCCCTGTGGCTGCTGGCCATCGGCCTGTCGGCGCTGCCGGTGTCGCTGTTTAACATTAGCTGGCATCGCCACCCGCAGGTGAAGGCCAACGGCCTGCTGGTCAACCTGCTGCTGGCCGCCGCCACCTGCGCGGTGGTGGTGACCAACATCGGTTCGCTGGTGGTGATGGCGGAGATCATGGCGCTCTGCGCGGCGTTTCTCACCGGCTGCGCCGCCTCCGGCAAGCTGTGGTTTGCGCTGGGTCGTCTCGGCACGCTGTTGATGGCATGGACCTGCTGGCTGGTGTGGTCGACCTACGGCACCCTCGAGCTGGCGCAGATCAATCTCCGGGCGGTGGATATGATGCAGAACCCGCTGCTGTGGCTGCCGGGGCTGGCGGGGTTCGCCCTGCTGGCGGGGGCGATCCCGCTGCATGGTTGGGCGCCGCAGGCTCACGCCGGGGCCAGCGCGCCGGCCGCCGCGCTGTTTTCCTCTGTGGTCATGAAGGTCGGTCTGTACGGCATGTTAACCGTTTCGCTGGCCGGCGGCGTGCCGCCGCTGTGGTGGGGCGTGATGCTGCTGGTGCTGGGGATGATCACCGCCTTCATCGGCGGGCTGTATGCGTTGATGGAGCATAACATTCAGCGCCTGCTGGCCTATCACACCCTGGAGAATATCGGCATCATCCTGCTCGGGCTGGGCGCCTTCGTCACCGGCGTGGCCACCCGCAACAGCACGCTGATGGTGCTGGGCTTCATCGGCGGCATGTATCACCTGATTAACCACAGCCTGTTCAAAACTACGCTGTTCCTCGGCGCCGGGGCGGTGTGGTTCCGCACCGGCCATCGCGATATCGAAAAGCTCGGCGGCATCGGTAAAAAAATGCCGCTGATCTCCCTCGCCATGCTGGTGGGGCTGATGGCGATGGCGGCCTTGCCGCCGCTGAACGGCTTCGCCGGCGAGTGGGTCATCTACCAGTCCTTCTTCAAAATGAGCACCAGTGACCTGTTTATTGGCCGTCTGCTGGGGCCGCTGCTGGCGGTTGGCCTGGCGATCACCGGCGCGCTGGCGGTGATGTGTATGGCCAAAGTCTATGGTGTCACCTTCCTCGGCGCGCCGCGGAGCAAAGAGGCGGAAAACGCCACCTGCGCCCCCTGGCTGATGACCCTGAGCGTGGTCATGGCGGCGGTCTTCTGCCTCGTTGGCGGCATTGCCGCGCCGTGGCTGCTGCCGCTGGTGAGCGGCGCCTTCCCGCTGCAGGCCCAGGTGTCGAGCGTGGTGTCGCAGCCGATGATCGCGCTGCTGCTTATCGCCTGCCCGCTGCTGCCGTTCCTGCTGATGATCTTCTTTAAAGGCGATCGCCTGGCGGCGCGCTCGCGCGGCGCGGCCTGGGTCTGCGGCTACGATCACGAACAGTCGATGGTGGTCACCGCCCACGGTTTCGCCATGCCGGTGAAAGAGGCCTTTGCGCCGCTGCTGAAGCTGCGTCACTGGCTGAATCCGGTGCGTCTGGTGCCGGGCTGGCAATCGGCCTCGGCGCCGGCGCTGCTGCGCGGAATGGCGCTGGTTGAGCTGGCGGTGCTGGTGGTGATTGTCATTTCCCGAGGAGCCTGAGAATGAGTCTGTTAATTGCATTGCTACAGGCGCTGGCGCTGTTTGCCGTCGCGCCGCTGTTATCCGGGATCGTCCGCGTCGCCCGCGCGCGGCTGCATAACCGCCGCGGACCGGGCGTGCTGCAGGAGTATCGGGATATCCTGAAATTGCTGGGCCGCCAGAGCGTCGGTCCCGACGCCTCGGGCTGGGTGTTCCGCCTGACGCCGTACGTCATGGTGGGCGTGATGCTGACCATCGCCACCGCCTTGCCGGTGGTGACGGTGGACTCTCCGCTGCCGGTGCTTGGGGATCTCATCACCCTGATCTACCTGTTCGCCATCGCCCGTTTCTTCTTCGCGATTTCCGGTCTGGACACCGGCAGCCCGTTTACCGCGCTGGGCAGCAGCCGCGAAGCGATGCTCGGCGTGCTGGTGGAACCGATCCTGCTGCTGGGCCTGTGGGTCGCCGCGCAGGTGGCGGGCTCCACCCATATCAGCAGTATCACCGACACCCTTTATCACTGGCCGGCAGCGCGCAGCATTCCACTAATTCTGGCGCTGTGCGCCTGCGCCTTCGCCACCTTTATCGAGATGGGCAAACTGCCGTTCGATCTGGCGGAAGCGGAGCAAGAGCTGCAGGAGGGGCCGCTTTCCGAGTACAGCGGCAGCGGCTTTGGCATCCTGAAGTGGGGCATCAGCCTCAAACAGCTGGTGGTGCTGCAGATGTTTGTCGGGGTCTTTTTCCCGTGGGGCCAGATGACTAGCTTCAGCGTCGGCGGCCTGCTGCTGGCGCTGGTGGTGGCCGTCGTCAAGCTGGTGGTTGGCGTGCTGATCATCGCGCTGTTTGAAAACAGCATGGCGCGTCTGCGCTTCTGTGCCACCTCCCGCGTCACCTGGGCCGGGTTTGGTTTCGCCTTTTTAGCTTTCGTCTCCTTGCTGGTGGCGTGATTAAGAGAGTTTGAGCATGTCTGAAGAAAAAATCGGTCAACACTATCTTGCGGCGCTGCACCAGGCCTTTCCGGGCGTGGTGCTGGACGAAGCCTGGCAGACCAAAGACCAGTTAACCATCACCGTGAAGGTCAATTACCTGCCGGAAGTCGTGGAGTTTCTCTACTACCAGCAGGGCGGCTGGCTGTCGGTGCTGTTCGGTAACGATGAACGTAAGCTGAACGGCCACTACGCGGTCTATTACGTGCTGTCGATGGAGCAGGGCACCAAATGCTGGATCACCGTGCGTGTGGAAGTGGATGCCAACAAACCGGAATACCCATCGGTGACGCCGCGCGTGCCGGCGGCGGTGTGGGGCGAGCGCGAAGTGCGCGATATGTACGGCCTCGTGCCGGTTGGCCTGCCTGACGAACGCCGTCTGGTGCTGCCGGACGACTGGCCGGACGAACTCTATCCGCTGCGTAAAGACAGCATGGACTATCGCCAGCGTCCGGCGCCGACCACCGACGCCGAAACCTACGAGTTCATCAACGAGCTGGGCAGCAAGAAAAACAACGTGGTGCCGATCGGCCCGCTGCACGTCACTTCCGATGAGCCCGGCCACTTCCGCCTGTTCGTTGACGGCGAGAATATTATCGATGCCGATTACCGTCTGTTCTATGTCCATCGCGGGATGGAGAAGCTGGCGGAAACCCGCATGGGTTATAACGAAGTCACCTTCCTGTCGGACCGGGTGTGCGGCATCTGCGGCTTCGCCCACAGCACCGCTTATACCACCTCGGTGGAGAATGCGATGGGCATCGTGGTGCCGGAGCGGGCGCAGATGATCCGCGCCATTCTGCTGGAGGTGGAACGCCTGCATTCGCACCTCCTGAACCTCGGTCTGGCCTGCCACTTCACCGGCTTCGACTCCGGCTTTATGCAGTTCTTCCGCGTGCGCGAAACCTCGATGAAGATGGCCGAGATCCTCACCGGCGCGCGGAAAACCTACGGTCTGAACCTGATCGGCGGGATCCGCCGCGACCTGCTGAAAGAGGACATGATCCAGACCCGCCAGCTGGCGCAGCAGATGCGTCGCGACGTGCAGGAGCTGGTGGATATGCTGCTCAGCACCCCGAACATGGAGCAGCGTACTGTCGGCATTGGCCGTCTGGACCCGGAAATCGCCCGCGACTTCAGCAACGTCGGCCCGATGGTGCGCGCCAGCGGCCACGCCCGCGACACCCGCGCCGACCATCCGTTCGTCGGCTACGGCCTGCTGCCGATGGAAGTCCACAGCGAGCAGGGCTGCGACGTGATCTCCCGCCTCAAGGTGCGGATCAACGAGGTTTATACCGCGCTGAACATGATCGACTTTGGCCTCGATAATCTGCCGGGCGGTCCGCTGATGGTGGAGGGCTTCACCTATATTCCGCACCGCTTCGCGCTGGGCTTCTCAGAAGCGCCGCGTGGGGATGATATCCACTGGAGCATGACCGGCGACAACCAGAAGCTGTACCGCTGGCGCTGCCGGGCGGCGACCTACGCCAACTGGCCGACTCTGCGCTATATGCTGCGCGGCAATACCGTTTCCGATGCGCCGCTGATCATCGGCAGCCTTGACCCGTGCTACTCCTGTACCGACCGCATGACCGTGGTCGATGTCCGCAAGAAGAAGAGCAAAGTGGTGCCGTACAAAGAGCTGGAGCGCTATAGCATCGAGCGTAAAAACTCGCCGCTGAAATAAGGAATCGCCATGTTTACCTTTATTAAAAAAGTGATTAAGACCGGCACCGCGACGCACGCCTATCCGCTGGAGCCGATGCCGGTAGATAAAAACTTCCGCGGCAAGCCGGAGCATAACCCGCAGCAGTGTATCGGCTGCGCGGCCTGCGTGAACGCCTGCCCGTCGAACGCCCTGACGGTAGAGACCGATCTGGCCACTAACCAGCTGGCGTGGCAGTTCAACCTCGGGCGCTGCATCTTCTGCGGCCGCTGTGAAGAGGTCTGCCCGACGGCGGCGATTAAGCTGTCGCCGGAGTATGAGCTGGCGGTGTGGAAGAAAGAGGATTTCCTCCAGCAGTCGCGCTTCGCTATCTGCCACTGCCGGGAGTGCCAGCGGCCGTTCGCGGTGCAGAAGGAGATCGACTACGCCATCGCGCTGCTCAAGCATAACGGCGACACCCGCGCCGAGCTGCACCGCGAAAGCTTCGAAACCTGCCCGGAATGCAAGCGCCAGAAATGCCTGGTGCCGTCCGATCGTATTGAACTGACCCGCCACATGAGGGAGGCCAGCTGATGAGCACTTTACTTGGCCCACGCGATGAAAACGGCATTCCGGTGCCGATGACGGTGGATGAATCCATCGCCAGCATGAAGGCCTCGCTGCTGAAGAAAATCAAACGCTCCGCCTACGTTTATCGCGTCGACTGCGGCGGCTGTAACGGCTGCGAAATCGAAATTTTCGCTACCCTTTCGCCGCTGTTCGACGCGGAACGCTTCGGGATTAAGGTGGTGCCTTCGCCGCGCCATGCCGATATCCTGCTGTTTACCGGGGCGGTGACCCGCGCGATGCGCTCCCCGGCGCTGCGCGCCTGGCAGTCGGCGCCGGATCCAAAGATTTGTATCTCCTACGGCGCCTGCGGCAACAGCGGCGGCATCTTCCACGATCTGTACTGCGTCTGGGGCGGTACCGATAAAATCGTACCGGTCGATGTCTATATCCCGGGCTGCCCGCCGACGCCCGCCGCCACCCTGTACGGCTTCGCCATGGCCCTCGGCCTGCTGGAGCAGAAAATTCACGCCCGCCTGCCGGGCGAGCTTGACGAACAGCCGACCGAGCTGCTGCACGCCGATATGGTGCAACCCCTGCGGGTGCGCATCGATCGTGAAGCGCGCCGTCTGGCGGGCTATCGCTATGGTCGGCAGATTGCCGACGACTATATGCGTCTGCTCGGCCAGGGCGACAGCCAGGTGCTGCGCTGGCTGGAGGCGGAGAAAGATCCGCGTCTGACCGAGATCGTCACCCATCTCAACCAGGTGGTCGAGGGGGCGCGTATCCGATGAGCGAGACGGTGGTGTTCAGTCAGCTGAGCCGTAAATTTATTGATGAGAACGACGCCACGCCGGATCAGGCGCAGCAGGTGGTCTATTACAGCCTGGCGATTGGCCACCACCTCGGCGTTATCGACTGTCTTGAGGCGGCGCTGAGCTGCCCGTGGGACGCGTATCTGGCATGGATCGCCACCCTTGAGGCCGGCAGCGTCGCGCGACGCAAAATGGAGGGGGTGCCGAAGTATGGCGAAATCGTCATCGACAGCAGCCATGTGGCAATGCTGGCCAACGCCTTTGATAAAGCGCAGTCCGCGCAGACCCCGCAGCAGCAGGCGTGGAGCAAAACAATGCTCAGCATGCTGCATGATATTCACCAGGAAAGCGCCATCTACCTGATGGTGAGGAGATTACGTGACTGACGTTTTACTCTGTGTCGGCAACAGTATGATGGGCGACGACGGCGCCGGCCCGCTGCTGGCGGAGATGTGTGCGGCGAACCCGGCCGGCCAGTGGGTAGTCATCGACGGCGGCAGCGCGCCGGAAAACGACATCGTGGCGATCCGCGAATTACGCCCCGAACGCCTGCTGATCGTCGATGCCACCGATATGGGCCTAAACCCCGGCGACATTCGCGTCATCGACCCCGACGACATCGCCGAGATGTTTATGATGACCACCCATAACATGCCGCTCAACTATCTGGTCGATCAGCTGAAAGAGGACGTCGGCGAAGTGATCTTCCTCGGCATTCAGCCGGATATTGTCGGTTTTTATTATCCGATGACCCAGCCGGTGAAAGAGGCCGTTGCCCGGGTGTACCAGCAGTTGGCAGGCTGGCAGGGCCACGGCGGCTTTGCCCGGCTGGACGCCGCAGACGATTAACCCAGCGGTGCTCAGGGCTCCCCGACGGCGCGCGACTGACCGGCCGGGAGCCCCGTTACCGGCGGCGCCAGCTCAAGATTCTCTATCACTAATTTACCGGGCGACACCGAGACTCTGACCTGCGTGCCGACCGGGAATCCCGCCTGCTCCAGCCAGTCGCCGTTCAGGCTCAGCGCCGCATGGCGGGTGTAGCGCCGCGTCTCCCGCGTTTTGCGGTTCTCATGGCGTTTTCTGACATATCCCACGGTTAACTGGCGAATGGCCCTGGCGATCCCTCCGGCTGCGGTGGTGTGCTGTGCGTTCATGATGTGCTCCTTGCTGAAGATACCCCTGAAAATATACTGGATAAAATACCAGTTGTTGTGAACGGGAGGCAAACCAGAAACTGGAATCAGGCTCGAGAAAAAAACATGTAATAGATGCAACAGAAAGCAGCGCCCGTCCCCCGGTTAGCGCGGAGAGACGGGCGAGCGCGGGAGACGCGCTTAGTCGAGGTCGGCGCCGTTGCTGGCTATCACCTTCTGGTACCAGAAGAACGACTTTTTACGCTTGCGCGCCAGCGTGCCGTTGCCGGCGTCGTCGCGATCGACATAGACAAAGCCGTAGCGCTTGCTCATCTCGCCGGTTGACGCCGAGACCAGATCGATGCAGCCCCAGCTGGTATAGCCCAGCACCGGAATACCATCGCCGATGGCGTCGCGCATCGCCTTGATGTGCTCGCGCAGGTAGCTGATGCGATAGTCGTCATTGATCTCCCCCCTGGCGTCAATCTCGTCCCGGGCGCCGAGCCCGTTTTCCACCAGGAACAGCGGTTTCTGATAGCGGTCGTACATCATGTTCATGGTGATGCGCAGGCCCAGCGGGTCGATGCCCCAGCCCCATTCGCTGGCCGGAATGTGCGGGTTCTTCAGCGACTTGACGATGTTGGCGGCATTGGTGTTGCTGGCGTTCATCTCCGCCGAGGCGCAGCGCGAGGCGTAGTAGCTAAAGGAGACGAAATCGACGGTGTTTTTGAGGATCTCATCATCGCCCGGCTGCTTCACAATGGTGACCCCCTTTTCCCGGAATACCCGCGCGGCCCATACCGGGTAGGCGCCGCGCGCCTGGACGTCAATAAAGAACAGGTTTTCGCGGTCCTTCTCCAGCGCCATCCATACATCTTCCGGCTTGCAGGAGTATGGGTAGAAATTACCGCCCGCCAGCATGCAGCCGACCTGATTCTGCGGGTTTATCTCGTGGGCGATTTTTGTCGCCAGCGCGCTGGCCACCAGCTCGTGATGCGCCGCCTGGTACTTCACCTGCTCCTGATTTTCTCCCTCTTCAAACACCAGCCCGGCGCCGGAGTAGGGGCTGTGCAGCATAATGTTGATTTCATTGAAGGTGAGCCAGTATTTCACCAGACCGTCAAAAGCTTCAAAGCAGGTGCGGGCGTAGTGGCTGAAGAAATCGACCATTTTGCGGTTGCGCCAGGAGCCGTACTCCATCACCAGGTGCATCGGCACGTCAAAATGGCACAACGTCACCAGCGGCTCGATACCGTGCTTTTTGCACTCCTCGAACAGCGAACGATAGAAGGCGATGCCCTGCGGATTCGGCTGCTGCTCGTCGCCGCGCGGGAACAGGCGGCTCCAGGCGATGGAGGTGCGAAAGACGCTGAACCCCATCTCCGCCATCAGGGCGATATCTTCCTTGTAGCGGTGGTAGAAATCGATCGCCTCGTGGCTGGGGTAGAATTCGTCTTCGCGAAGCGTGAAGCGCTTCTCCAGGCCTAATTTTACCGGCAGACGGTGGGCGCCGTGGGGGAGGGTATCCACGGTGGCCATCCCTTTCCCCCCTTCGCGCCATGCGCCTTCTGACTGGTTGGCGGCCAGTGCGCCGCCCCATAAAAATCCCTGTGGGAAACTCGCCATGCGTTACCTCGTTATCAATGGTGTGTTCAGGCGTGGGTTGCCTGGGCCTGGGCCTGGCGCGCTCGGGCGTCGGCGGCGGCCTGTTCAACGGGAATATCTTCAAAGCCGAGGATCAGCGTCAGGGCAAACGACAGCACTACCGACAGCGCCATCACGCCAAACACCCAGACGATGGTCATTGGATTGGCTGGATCGAAAAACTGCACGCTGGTAAACAGCCCTGGCGCCGCCATTGAATGGCTGGCCAGACCGGCGATTCCCGCCACCGCGCCGCAGATAAAGCCGCTGATTAAGCTGGCGATCAGCGGGCGTTTCAGGCGCACCGCCACGCCGTACAGCGCCGGTTCGGAAATCCCGGCCAGAATCGCCGATGCCGCGGCGGCCAGCGCCGTCTGGCGCAATTCCGGGTTTTTCGTTTTCCACGCCACCGCCAGCGACGAGCCGCCGAGCGACAGGTTGGCGCCGATCTCCGACGGCATTACCATGCCCTCTTTGCCGGTTTCGGCGATGGTCTGAATGATTGTCGGCGTAAAGACCCGGTGCATGCCGGTCATCACCAGCAGCGGCCACAGCCCGCCCATGATCGCCACCGACAGCCAGCCGAGATAGCTGTGGATCGTATAGACCAGCGCGGAAATGGCGCTGCCGATCCAGATGCCGAGCGGGCCAATCAGCAGGATCGCCAGCGGGGCGGCGATCAGCACGATCAGCATCGGCTTAAGGAAGTTTTTCGTCACCGCCGGGGTAATGCGATCCACCCAGCGTTCGATATACGACAGGCACCAGGTCATCACCAGCGCCGGGATCACCGTGTAGGTGTATTTCACCGCGGTCACCGGAATAAGGGCAAATTCGACGTGTTCGCCCTGGGCGGCTTTGGCCATTAATTCGATAAACCCGGGATGTACCAGCACCCCGGCGATAGCGATGGCCAGCGACATATTGGTTTTGAATTTCACCGCCGCGGAGGCGGCCACCATCAGCGGCAGGAAGAAAAACGCGCCGTCGCCGATAAGCGTCAGGAGGGTCAGCGTCGGCGAGCCTTTCGGCAACGCGCCGCTCATCTCAAGGATCATCGCCAGCAGCTTGACCATCGATCCGCCGATAATCGCCGGGATCAGCGGCGACATGGTGCCGATCAGCGCGTCGAGGATCCCGGCGCCGATGCGTTTCAGGGTGATCGGCGCTTTGCCCTGCGGCTCGACCGGGCGCAGGTCGCCAGGCAGCAGATTCACTACCTCGCGATAGGCCTGAGAGACCGTGTTGCCGATGATCACCTGGCACTGGTTATCGCTGCGCACGACGCCGAGCACCCCGGTCAGGCCTTTCAGGGTAGGGCTATCGACCTGTTCGTTGTCTTTGACCACGAAGCGCAGACGCGTCATGCAGTGGGTCACGGCGACGACGTTATCGACTCCGCCTAATGCCGCGACTATCTGTTGCGCCAGGGCTGCATAATTTTTCGACATCGGATTTTATCCTGTTTATCAATAGGGTACTGATCTGTTACCGCGCCGCATCGTCGGGCGATACCATGCTTTATAGGAAACCGGTTCCACAAAATCATGGTGAGTTTCATTTGATTGCACAAGAAATAAAAAAAGATGATCTCATTTTTGTGATTTTGATCGCGAAGCGTCGCGGCGAGCAGGATCGCGGTGGTGAGCGGGGGATGCTGTAAAAGCCAGAAACGTGCAGTACACTGCCTGCAACTTTTGCAACAGGAAGAATCACATGGCAACGATGCTGGAGGTCGCAAAGCGCGCGGGGGTATCGAAGGCGACCGTGTCGCGGGTGCTGTCGGGCAACGGCTATGTCAGCCAGGAGACCAAAGACCGGGTGTTTAAGGCGGTGGCGGAGAGCGGCTACCGACCGAATCTGCTGGCGCGCAACCTGGCGACCAAAACCACGCAAACCCTTGGCCTGGTGGTGACCAACACCCTCTACCACGGCGTCTATTTCAGCGAGCTGCTGTACCACGTGGCGCGGATGACGGAGGATAAAGGGCGGCAGCTGATCCTCGCCGACGGCAAGCACAGCGCGCAAGAGGAGCGGGAAGCGATCCAGTATCTGCTGGATCTGCGCTGCGATGCGATCATCATCTACCCGCGCTTTCTCACCGTCGACGAGATGGACGAGATCGTTGAGAACCACTCGCAGCCGATCATGGTGCTGAACCGCCGGCTGCGCCGCCACGCCAGCCATTGCGTCTGGTCCGATCAAAAAGCGTCGGCGATGCGGGTGCTGGAGCGGCTGATTGCCCTGGGTCACCGCGATATCGCCTTTATTACCGGCTCCCTTGACTCGCCCACCGGCGTCGAGCGCCTTGCTGGCTATAAAGACGCGCTGGCTGGCCACGGCATTACCCTCAACGAGGCGCTCATCGCCGAAGGGCGCTGGACGCCGGAAACCGGCGCGGCGGCGGTGGAGAGCCTGCGTCAGCGCGGGGTGACCTACAGCGCGCTGGTGGCGAGCAATGACGATATGGCCATCGGGGCGATGAAGCAGCTTCACCAGCTGGGCGTTAAGGTGCCGGAGCAGGTCTCGGTGGTGGGGTTTGACGATATTGTGCTGGCGCCGTACATGGTGCCGTCGCTCGCCAGCGTCCGGGTGCCGGTGACGGAGATGATTAAAGAGAGCATTAATCGCCTGATATTTATGCTCGATGGCGGGGAATTCAATGTTCAGCAGAGTTTCCCCGGGGCGCTGATCGAGCGTGAGTCGCTGGTGTCAGGTCCCTGCGCCTGACGTCGTCAGCTGTCATCGTCACTACTGACGATGACAGCGCGCTAACCATTAAATTTTACTTATTATCAATAAGATAAAAACTGGAACGTATTATGCATACTCCGGCGCCTAACCCTCTTACTGCTGGAGAAATGGATGAACCGTTTCATTATCGCCGATGCGAGCAAATGCATCGGCTGTCGCACTTGCGAAGTAGCCTGCGTGGTCTCCCATCAGGAACATCAGGACTGCGCCTCCCTGACGCCGCACACCTTTCAGCCGCGTATTCACGTCATCAAAGGGGTCAATGTCTCCACGGCCACCGCCTGCCGTCAGTGTGAGGACGCCCCGTGCGCCAACGTCTGCCCGAACGGCGCCATCAGCCGCGATAAAGGCTTTGTTCATGTGATGCAGGAGCGCTGCATCGGCTGCAAAACCTGCGTCGTCGCCTGCCCGTACGGGGCGATGGAGGTAGTGGTGCGGCCGGTGATCCGCCATAGCGGCGCCGGACTGAACGTCGTGGCGGAAAAAGCCGAAGCCAACAAGTGCGATCTCTGCTTCCACCGCGACAGCGGCCCGGCCTGCATGGAGGTCTGCCCGACGCACGCCCTGGTCTGCGTAGACCGCAACAAGCTGGAGCAGATGAACCAGGAAAAACGTCGCCGCACGGCGCTGGCCTGGTAAGCTCAGGCATGAACGGGGTGCAAATCCGCATTCGCGGTAAAGTGCAGGGGGTGGGGTTCCGCCCCTTTGTCTGGCAGCTGGCTCAGGGGCAGGCGCGCTGCGGCGATGTCTGTAACGACGGCGACGGCGTGCTGGTGCGGTTGGCCGGGGACGATGATGGTTTTACTGCCGCCCTCGCTGCCCACTGCCCGCCGCTGGCGCGGATCGACAGCGTCGTCTGCGCCCCTTATCGCTGGGCGGCTCCGCCGCAGGATTTCACCATCCGCGAGAGCGGGGCGGGACGGATGCGCACCCAGATCGTGCCCGATGCCGCGACCTGCCCGGCGTGCCTCGCGGAGATGAATGATCCCCGGGCGCGCCGCTACCGCTACCCCTTTATCAACTGCACCCACTGCGGGCCGCGGTTAACCATTATTCGCGCGATGCCTTACGACCGGCCATTTACCGCGATGGCGCCGTTTCCGCTCTGTCCGCCCTGCGAGGCGGAATACTGCGCTCCTGCCGATCGCCGGTTTCACGCCCAGCCGGTGGCCTGCCCCGACTGCGGGCCGCGACTGGAATGGCGGGCGCAAGGGGAAACGCTGGACGGCGAGGCGGCGCTGCAGTCGGCTATCGCCCGGCTGGCGGCAGGCGACATCGTGGCGATAAAAGGCGTCGGCGGCTTTCATCTGGCCTGCGACGCCGGCAACCCCGCTGCCGTTGCCACGCTGCGGGCGAGGAAACACCGTCCGGCGAAACCGCTGGCGGTGATGCTGCCCTCTGCGGCGGGGTTACCTGCCGACGCCGCGGTGCTGATGGGCTCCCCGGCGGCGCCCATCGTACTGATTAGCAAAGCGCAGGTCTCCGGCCTGTGCGACGAGATTGCGCCAGGGCTTGCGGAAGTTGGGGTGATGCTGCCGTCTAATCCGCTGCAGCATTTGCTTCTGCAGGCGCTGGCGCGCCCTATCGTGATGACCTCCGGCAACCTTAGCGGCCGCCCGCCGGCGTTAAGTAATACTCAGGCGCTCAACGACTTAGCCGACATCGCCGACGGCTTTTTGCTCCATAACCGCGACATCGTGCAGCGGATGGATGATTCGCTGGTGCGCTCGAGCGGAGAAATGCTGCGCCGCGCCCGGGGCTATGTCCCGGATGCGCTACCGCTGCCGCCGGGTCTGGAGAAGGTTCCGCCGCTGCTGGCGCTGGGCGCGGACATGAAAAACACCTTCTGCCTGGCGCGCGGGGGCGAAGCGGTTCTCAGCCAGCACTTTGGCGATCTTGGCGAGGAGGGCGTCGAGCAGCAGTGGCGCAGCGCGCTACAGCTGATGCAGAACATCTACGCCTTTATGCCGCAGCGGGTGGTGGTTGACGCCCATCCCGGCTATCGCTCGACGCAGTGGGCGGCGACTCTGCCGCTGCCGATAGAGACAGTGCTACATCACCATGCTCACGCCGCGGCGTGCCTGGCGGAGCACCGCTGGCCGCTCGACGGCGGAGACGTCATCGCCCTGATCCTCGACGGAATCGGCATGGGGGAGAACGGCGCGCTATGGGGCGGGGAGTGCCTGCGGGTTAACTATCGCCAGTGCGAACATCTCGGCGGGCTGCCGGCCGTCGCGCTGCCGGGCGGCGACCTGGCGGCGCGTCAGCCGTGGCGTAATCTGCTGGCTCAGTGCCTGGCCTTTATCCCTGACTGGCAGGATTACCCGCAGACCGGTACGCTGCGCCAGCGCAACTGGCCGCTGCTGGCGCAGGCCATCGATCGCGGCATTAACGCGCCGCGCGCCTCGTCCTGCGGACGGCTGTTTGATGCCGTCGCCTGCGCGCTGGACTGCGCCCCGGAGAGCCTGAGCTATGAGGGCGAGGCGGCCTGTCGGCTGGAGGCGCTGGCCGCCAGCTGCTCCGGCGTCTGCCATCCGGTCACGCTGCCGTGGCGCGGCAATGCGCTGGACTTAGCCACCTTCTGGCGACAGTGGCTGCGCTGGCAGGCGACCCCGGCGCAAAAAGCCTGGGCATTCCATGACGCCCTGGCCAGCGGACTGGCGGCGATGGCCCGCGACTGCGCCACCGCCCGCGGCATCGACACGATGGTCTGCAGCGGCGGAGTGCTGCATAACCGCCTGCTGGCGGCGCGATTGACCTTTTATCTGGCGGATTTTACTCTGCTGTTTGCGCAGCAGTTGCCGGCCGGCGACGGCGCAATCGCCTATGGTCAGGCGGTGATCGCCGCCGCCCGCGGACAGGCTCAAGGAACACAACAATGATAATGACAGTTTTACGCCAGCAGCCGCGCGCTGCGGGACTGGTGCTGGGGTTGATCGCGGCGAACCTATTGGCCTGGAGCTGGGCGCTGCAGGCCTTTGGCGACAGCGGCGCGCTGATGGCCGCCAGCCTGCTGGCCTGGGGCTACGGTCTGCGCCACGCGGTGGACGCCGACCATATCGCGGCGATTGATAACGTCACCCGCAAGATGATGCAGCAGGGGCGGCGGCCTTTCGCCGTCGGGGCCTGGTTCTCGCTGGGCCACTCGTCGATTGTGGTGCTGGCCTCGGCGGCGATTGCCGCGACCGCCACGGCCTTCAGCGCGCAGATGAGCTGGCTGCACGACACCGGCAGCGTCATCGGCACCGCGGTGTCGGCGCTGTTTCTGCTGGCGATGGCCTTTATCAACCTGGTGATATTGCGCAGCGTCTGGCGCAGCTTTCGGGCGTGGAAGCGCGGTGAGCCGGTGAGCGACGAGATCGTCAGCGGCGGCGGGGTGATGAGCTGGCTGTTTGGCAAAACCTTTCGTCTGGTCAGCCGCAGCTGGCAGATGTACCTGGTCGGTTTCCTGTTCGGCCTCGGGTTTGATACCGCCACCGAAATCGGCGTGCTGGGCATCTCCGCCGCCGGCGCGTCGAGCGGGATTTCCGTCTGGTCGATTATGGTCTTCCCGGCGCTGTTCGCCAGCGGCATGGCGCTGGTGGACACCCTCGATAACGTGCTGATGGTCGGCGCCTACGGCTGGGCGTTCAGCAAGCCGCAGCGCAAGCTTTACTACAACATGACCATCACCGGCACTTCGGTGGTGGTGGCGCTGTTTATCGGCGGCCTGGAAGCGCTGGGTCTGCTGATGGATAAGTTTGCGCTCAGCGGCGGAATATGGCGCTGGGTCGGGGTGTTAAACGACAACCTCGGCGACGCCGGGTTTGTGGTGGTCGGGCTGTTTGTCGCCTGTTGGGCGCTGTCGGTGCTCAACTATCGCTGGCGCGGCTACGATAATCTGGCGCGTTAGGTTCAGCATTTTCCCGGCTTGCGCTGCGCTAAGCCGGGCGACAACAACTGTCCGGCGGCGCTACGTGGGCCTGCGTGGCGTATGCTGCCCGCACTGTTTTACGCAGGAGCCTGCTGCTCGTGGTGAGGCATTGTATCGGTGTCTCTCAGGCTGATTTTTAACTTCTTGAAAACATATTAATTTCTGTTAGCCCCTCCCTTCCCCCGCTTTTAACGACCTTATACATCTGTGATTCACCTCTTATTTACATCATTTAAACCAATCGTTAACTGGATAAAAACACGGCAGCCTCGTTATAGTAGTTTTGTAAAATAAAACACTGTTGTACAAGGTAAAACAAAACGAGGTGTTCATGGAGATCGTTACCGCGCCGCACCTTGCGGTCAGAAACGAGTGGCTTGCGTTACATCGTGAAGCGCCATTACAACCCGAGCTGCCCATCATTGATGCGCATCATCATCTTTGGGATCGGCAAACCGGCCGCTATCTCACCCATGAGTTCAGCGACGATATCCAGACCTCAGGGCATCGCGTTGTCTCATCGGTCTATGTGCAATGCCGCTCTATGTTGCGTCGCGACGGGCCGGAGACGCTTAAACCGCTTGGTGAAATCGAGTTTGCCAGCGGTATCGCCGCGATGTTCGCCAGCGGACATTATGCAAACGCGCTCGGATGCGAAGCCATCATCGGCGGGCTCAGTTTACTGGCGGGGGACGCGATGCAGCCTGCCATTGAGCGCGCGATAGCGTTATCCGGCGGGCGGCTGCGTGGGATGCGCAATCCGTTGGCCTGGCATCCCGATCCGCGGGTAACCTCCAGCCCGGTTACGCCACCGGCAGGCCTGGCGCAGACCGCTCCGTTCCGCCGGGGCGCTGCCTGTCTCGCGAGGCATGCATTGTCGCTCGATGTATGGGTTTACCACACGCAGCTGGAGGAGATTGCCGATCTGGCGCGGGAAATACCAACGTTACAGATTGTGATCGATCACTGCGGCGGGCCGGTCGGCGTTGGACCCTGTTCAGAACGGGATCCGGACATGTTTCAGCAGTGGCGAAACGGTATGCGACGTCTGGCGGAACTGCCGAACGTATGCGTAAAAATTAGCGGCTTTGGGATGACGGTCAGGGGGTTTCACTTCGCAGCGGCAGAGACGCCGCCGGATTCGCAAATGCTGGCACAGGCATGGATGCCGTGGTTTGAGACCATCGTTTCTCTTTTCGGTGCCGAACGCTGCATGTTCGCCAGCAACTTTCCCGTCGATAAAGGCATGTTCAGCTACGGCGTTTTCTGGAACGCCTGCAAACGCCTGGCGCAACAGGCGTCCCCTGACGAACAGGCGCAGTTGTTCTGGCGTACCGCCGCAACCTGTTATCGGTTAACCTCTGTGGAGAATATCAATGACCAGTAAAAGCGAGCTAAATCAATTTACTGCGACTAAAGCGACGCCTGACGCATTGCCACAACGCGTCGCTGAGAGGCGTACGCTGGCGCTGGGCGGCCTTGGCTGGACATTTGAAAGCTACGACTCCTTTCTCCTTTCATTGCTGTTACCAGTGCTGGGCGTGGTGTTCGGTATTAATAAAGCCGAGCTTGGGCTGTTTATCAGCGTCACGGCCGGGGGGCAGATTATTGGCGGGATCCTGTTTGGTTTTATCGCCGACAAAATTGGGCGTGTGAAAACGGCGCTGATCTGTATCGCCATCTATTCACTCTTTTCCGGCCTGTTAGCCTTTACGCACGATCAACAACATTTCGCGCTTTTACGTTTTTGCGGCGCGCTGGGTATGGGCGGAATGTGGACCTCGGGCGCGGCGCTGATTGCTGAAACCTGGCGACCTGAACGGCGCGCGCGCGGCGGCGCGTTGATGCAAATGGGCTTACCTGTTGGCGCGATTCTGGCTATCAGCCTGACGGCAATCGTCAGCTCGGTCAACGGCGGCCTGGAGCAGGGTGCATGGCGCTATCTGTTTATGATCGGCGCGCTGCCGGTATTCATTATGAGTGTGGTCGCCTGGTTCACACCGGAATCGCAGGTTTGGCTTGCTCGTCAACAGGCGAAGGCGACGAGTCGTCAACCTGCCGTAAAGCTGGGTAAACAGAATCTGCGAGGTCTGCTGTTGGCCTTTGTCTTTATCTTTTTTATTCAGTATCTGTTCTGGGGCGTATTTACCTGGACACCCACCTATCTGCGGGAAGTCAAACATCTGGATTTTTTGCACAGCCTGAAGTTTGTACTTGCGCTGCAGGCTGGGGCCATCGCGGGTTTTCTGGTGTTTTCGGTGCTGGCGGATAAGTGGGGACGCCGTCCGATGTTCCTGATTTATCTGTTAACCGGCGCCATTGCCGTCGCGCTGTACCTTGTGACCACGCAACCCTTCATTCTGATGGTGGCGATTTTCATGGCCGGTTTCGGGGTTAACGGTATTTTTGCGGGCTCGGGACCCTTCCTGGCGGAAATCATCGGGGACACCTCATCCCGGGGCTTCCTGATGGGGCTCGCCTATAACGGAGGCCGTCTGGGCGGATTTATTGCGCCGCTACTAATTGGCGCTGTCGCCAACGCTGGCGGTTTCACCGCGGGACTGGCGACGACCGTGGTTGCGTTCCTTGCGGCGATGCTGGTGGTGTGGCGAGCGCCGGAAACCAGAGGCATCAAGCTGAAGTAACTTATTTCTTCTCTACATCGTTTTCCTGATAAACATAATGAAACCCTGCGAGGAAACCATGACCGATCAATTACCGCACCGCGCGAGCGATAACGACGCGCTGGAAAAAGAAACCATGCGACGGGTTATCTGGCGCATCCTGCCTTTCCTGGTGGTGAGCTACCTGGTATCGATTATTGACCGCGGCAACATAGGCATGGCGGCGCTGCAGATGAATCAGGATTTGGGCCTGAGTAAGGCGGCTTTCGGCTTCGCCAGCAGCTTGTATTTTGTGGCCTACTTTATCTTTGAAGTACCCAGCAACCTGGCGATGCAGAAGGTGGGGGCACGATTGTGGATCCCGCGCATTATGATCAGCTGGGGAGTGGTATCGATGTGTATGGCGCTGGTGCAAAATTCCACCTCCCTTTACATCGTACGCTTTTTGCTGGGGGCTGCCGAAGCGGGCTTTTTCCCGGGCGTGGTGCTCTATCTTACCTGGTGGATCCCGTCGCGCTACCGGGCGCGGATCATCGCCTCGTTTATGGTGGCCATTCCGCTGGCTAACTTTATCGGCTCCCCGCTTTCCGGGTTGATACTGATGATGGATGGGTGGTTAGGCCTGCGCGGCTGGCATCTGTTATTCATTATTGAAGGGCTGCCGGCGGTCCTGCTGGGGATAGCCGCGTTTTTCATCTTGCGGGACCGTCCACACCAGGCTGGCTGGTTAAACGATCGTCAGAAAGCATGGCTGGAAAACACGCTTCAGGCGGAGCGCCAACAGCAGAAACAGATCGGCCACACCTCCACCTGGCAACTGTTGAAGCATCGTCAAATCTGGCTCATGGCGCTGATTTACGCCGGCGCCTCTTCTGCCGGCACGACCCTTAGCGTCTGGTCTCCCCAGCTGCTGAAGTCGTTCCATCTGGATAACCTGACCACCGGGCTGCTTAATGCCATCCCCTATGGTCTGGCCTCGGTGCTGATGATTGTCTGGGGGCGCAGTTCGGATCGAAGTAATGAACGCCGCTGGCACACGGCGCTCACCCTCTTTATGATCGCGGGCGGTGTGTTTGCGGCGTTTATCAATCTGTCGCTGCCGGCCACCATTGCGATCCTCAGCACCATTCTGATTGGCGCTTATGCGATGAAGGGGCCTTTCTGGGCGCTGGCGTCGGGCTGGATGAGCAGCACCTCAGCCGCCGCCGGGCTGGCGGCCATCGGGGCGATCGCCAACCTGATTGGCGGCGCGGTGATGGTGAATGCCTACGGCATGATTAGCGAACGGACAGGAAGCCATACGCTGGCGATGCTCCCGCTGGCAGGCTTGTGTCTGGCAGGCGGCATTGCGGTGCTGGCCATGGGGCGCCGTTACTCGCAGACGGCCAGGCAGGAAAAACAGATGACCCATTAATAAGCAAAGGCGGGATTTTTCCCGCCTTCTCAGCAAAGCTTACTCTTTCACACCGTAAAACGTTTCGCAGAATGTCTTGCTGGCGCCTAGCTTGAGCGACAGGCGGTTGGCTGTCTCCTGCATGAGCTGGCTGATGCCGCTCGCTTTACGATCTTCCGTCAGACGCGATGCCGGCCCGGTCAGGGCCAGCGCCGCGATCAGTTTATCGTGGACGCCAAACACTGGCATGGCGAAGGCCGCGGTGTGCGGGTCGCGCGCGCCGGAGGTATAGAACGGCAGCGTCGGTTCGTCTTCCGGCAACGATTCACCCAATCCCCAGCGGCGTAAAACCTTGCTGATAGCGGAACCATCCAGCGGGAACTGGCTGCCAGGCAGGTTGCTGTGGCGCAATCCCTGGGAGGCTTCGGCGCGGAACAGACACAGGCGTTGCCCCCCCTCAATCACATACCAGCTTGCGCTTTCGCTGGAGGCCTGTGACAGCGCCTGCAATTCCGGCTGTACCACTCTGGCAAGTTCAAATGATTGCTCATAGAGCTTGCCAAGATAGAGCAGACGGTGGCCGAGCGTATAGGTGCCATCGTCGTGCCGGATGATGTAGTTCATTCGCTCAAGCGAATTCATCAGGCGATAAACGGTTGTTTTGTGATATCCCGAAAGCTGGGCCAGCTCCGTTAACGTCAGACTGTCATTACCGGGACGGAAGCAATCAAGTAAAGCCAGCGCCTTTTCAACGGCAATTACGCCTTCATTCCCCATCATGTTCTCCTTTTTGCCGAACAAAATTGTACCTGAATTTTGTGAGTAACTTCGTGTTTACATCACAAACAACTTCGCAACACTGGCGAAAAGCGAAGCAATGCACGTATAGTTATTTTATATAGTACACATGAGTTGTATCTAGTAAAACAAATGGAGAGTCACCATGCCTGCTTCGCAACAGAAACTCATCAATTTTGCTATTGCGCGTGTTACCGCGGAAGAAGTCCGTCAGGCCGCCGAATTTCAGGCCGCCATTCTGGCTGACGTGGCCGGACGCCGTGGCACATTACATGGCCGCATCAAGCCGCTGGCGCCGCATATGGCGGTCGCCGGGCCGGCGATTACCGTCGAGGTCCGCCCGGGGGATAACCTGGCTATTCACGCCGCGATGGCTGTCGCTAAACCTGGCGATGTATTAGTGATCGACGGGAAAGGCGATCTCTCCTGCGCGCTGCTGGGGGAGATCATGGCCACGCAGGCGCAGGCCAGCGGTATCGCCGGGATCGTTATCGATGGCGCCGTTCGCGATGCGGAGACCTTAAGCAAACAACGCTTCCCGGTGTTCGCTGCCGGCCTGAACCCGTGCGGCCCGACCAAGTTCATTCCAGGCCGGGTCAATCATGCCATTTCGGTCGGCGGCGCCGCGGTGCAGGCGGGGGACTTAGTGGTCGGGGATATTGACGGCGTGGTCGTTATCCCACGCGAGGAAGTCCGCACCATCATCGAACTGGCGAAAGGCAAACTGGAGATGGAAGCAAAACGTCTGGTTGCTATCCGCGATGGCGATCTACGTCCGCACTGGCTGGAGGGCGCCCTGCGTCAGGCGGGGATGCTGAGCGAAGGGGAGACGCTGCCATGAGTGCTAAAAACGTGGTACTGATTACCGGCAGCGATTTGGCTGACGCGGCGCTGGGGATGCTGGAAAATTACGAACTTGTCTTTGCCGGCCGCCAGCCTACAGAGGCCCAGCTGATCGCTTTGTGCCAGCAGCACAATCCCGTCGCGATCCTGGTGCGCTATGGCCACATTACTGCCGCCGTTATGGATGCGGCCCCGGCATTGAAGGTGATTGCCAAACATGGCAGCGGCATTGATGTTATTGACGCCGAGGCGGCTGCCGCGCGCGGCATTCTGGTTCGCGCAGCGATCGGGGCGAATGCCGCCGCGGTGTCCGAACATACCTGGGCATTAATTTTGGCCTGTGCTAAGTCGGTCATTCCGCTCGACCGCCGCCTGCGTGAAGGGCACTGGGATAAATCCACGCATAAATCGCTTGAGCTTGAGGGCAGAACGCTGGGACTCATCGGCCTGGGCGCCATTGGCAGCCGGGTGGCGAAGATTGCCTGTGCCTTTGGTATGAAGGTTCTGGCTTACGATCCCTATGCGAAAGCGGTCCCGCCGGGATGTGAACGTGTTGCTGAACTTAACGATCTGCTCAGGCAGGCCGATGTGCTGTCCCTTCATTGCCCCTTGACGCAACAAAACAGGGGAATGATCAATGCCGCCACGCTGGCGCAGTGTAAGCCGGGCGCCATCCTGGTCAATACCGCGCGCGGCGGGTTGATTGACGATGCGGCGCTGGCCGCGGCATTAAAAGCGGGGACCTTGCGCTGGGCGGCGCTCGACAGCTTTAACAGTGAACCATTAACCACGCCCCACATCTGGCAGGCGATCGATAATGTGATTCTGTCTCCGCATGTGGGCGGCGTAAGCGATGCCTCTTACGTGAAAATGGGGACCGCTGCCGCGGCCAATATTCTGCAGGCGCTGCAGGAGTCGGCTCAGACAGAAACAACGTATTAAGTGTTAATCGAACCTGCGCTTCCGGTTAATTATTTCGCCCTGATGAGCTTACGGGCGGCATCCGCAGGCCGGGTGAGCGTAGCGCCACCCGGCAAACTGGCGGCGCAACAGGGCTGCGTGGGAGGTAATGAACGCGTGCCCGGCGGCGCTGCGCTTGCGCGGGCCTACCATATCTGAGCTTACGGGCTACATCCGTAGGCCGGGTAAGCGTAGCGCCACCCGGCAAAATGGCGGCGCAACAGGGATGCGTGTATTGCAGATACGGTTATTGGATTGCCATTTTCTCACTCCGGCAAAAAGCGTCTGTCGCGTGTGATTTCAGCGTACATTGCGCTCCCGGTTAATCGTCTGCGTTATGCCTGGCATGGCGCAGGGAGCGCACAGGGGGCGGCCAGTCGCCGCCGCCCCCTGTACCCCCGGGCTCCGGCCAGCAAAATCGCCGCTACGCGGTACCTTCGACTTATCCCTGCAGGCTTCGGGTCGGGCCGAGGCAGCGTCCGTGCAAAACACGGCCCTCAGCCCGCATCCATGCGGGCTGCCCCGGCCTTCCGGGAACGTCTCAGCGATTTTGAGGCCGTCAGCACCGGCAGTTTCAGTCGCGCAAGTGGGTAAATCAACGACAGGTCGCACGATCCGTAGGCCGGGTAAGGCGCAGCCGCCACCCGGCAAACTAACCGTGCAACAGGGTTGCCTTGGAGGTAATCAACGCGTGCCCGGCGGCGCTGCGCTTGCGCGGGCCTACCGTATCTGAGCTTACGGGCTACATCCGTAGGCCGGGTAAGGTGCAGCCGCCACCCGGCAAACTAACGGCAAAACAGGGCTGCCTGGAAGGTCATTCACTCACCAGCTGTTTGAGCAGCGCGAAGGCGTCTTTCATCTTGTCTTCGCTGACCACAAAGGCGCGCAGTTGATTCGCCGCATCCAGCCCTTTTGCCACCAGCCCCTCTTTGGCGGCTACGATGTTCCATGTCAGATCCTCGCGGCGGGTGTCGCCGGCCAGATGCAGCGGCAGATCCGGGGTCTTCACCTTCACCAGCATTGGCGGCAGCTTGAGTTCGCCTGCCTGCGCCAGCAGGTTTTTACTCAGGCACATGGCGCTGAGCAAAATCGGCTGCAGGAACGGCATTACCGTACCGTTGATTTCCGCACAGTCGCCGAGGGCGTAAATCGCCGGGTCGCTGGTTTGCAGCTGGCTATTGACCACCACCCCGCGGTTAATCTGCAGTCCGGCGTGGCGCGCCAGCGAGGTTTCCGGGCGCAGGCCGGCGGCGGCCACCACCGCATCGACGGTTATCGCGCGCTGGCGGTCGAGACTGACGCGGATGCCGTCGGCGGTGTGTTCAAGCCCTTCCAGCTGCGTTTTTAACATCAGATGGACGCCCATCCCGGTGAGGCGATGCTGCAGACGGCTGCTGACCTCCGGCGGCATCAGCGCCGCCAGCACGCTGGCGGCATTATCGACCACCGTTACCGCTTTACCGGCGCGACAGAAATCCATCGCCAGCTCGCAGCCAATCAGGCCGCCGCCGACGATCAGCACCCGCCTGGCGTCGCGGAGCTGGCTCTGCGCCGCGCCATATTCGCGCTGGCTGTTCAGCGTTAGCATTAGCTCGCGGCCCGGCACCGGGGGGATAAACGGCGTGGCGCCGGTGGCCAGCACCAGTTTGTCGTAGCGCCACTGCTTATCCAGGCTTTTCACCCGATGGTTTTCAGCGTCGATATCGCTCACCCAGGTATGGGGAAACAAGCGCAGGTGGTACTGTTCGGCGAACTCGCCGGCGCTTTGCAGAGTCAGATCGTCGGCGTGCTGTCCGCGGCTGATGACGTGGCTGAGATCGGGCTTGTTATACTCATCCATGCTGTCGGCGGCGATGAGGGTCAGCGGGATCTCGGCATCCTGCTTACGAATATTTTTCACCAGCTGGCGGGCCGCGAAGCCCGAGCCGATGATGACGATGCCATCACTCATTTTGCCTCCGTCGCCAGAACATCAAACACATCTTTACCCAGCGAACATTCAGGGCAGAGGAAGTTATCCGGCACGTCGCTCCACGGCGTACCCGGCTGCACATCCTGGTTAGGTTCGCCCTTCGCCGGGTCATACACCCACTGGCAGACGCCGCACTGCATCATGGGACCGAGATCGGCGGCCGCGGCGGCGGCACAGGCGCACTCCTGTTGTTCCGGCGTGACTGTCGCTTCAGCAACCGGCAATGGAGCGAGCGCCCACTGGCGGGCGATGTCGCGCCCGTGTTGGCGGCACAGTTCGAGCGCGTCGATATCCGGGCGCCATTTGGCCTTCAGACTCAGGGACATTTCAAACCCGGCATCCTGCAGTCGGGTGGACAGGCGGTCTACCGCGCCGCCGCTCCAGCCGTGGGAGCCAAAGGCGCTGGCGCGTTTGTTGCGAAAACGCAGCCCGGTCATCTCTTCCACCAGCCCGGCAATTTTCGGCATCATGACGTTGTTCATGGTGGAGGTGCCCACCAGCACGCCTTTTGAGCGGAAAATGTTGGTCAGAATGTCGTTTTTGTCGCTGCGGGCGACGTTAAAGATTTTCACCGCCACCCGTGGGTCGACCTCGGTGATCCCCTGGGCAATGGCGTCCGCCATCATGCGGGTGTTGTTGGACATGGTGTCGTAGAAAATCGTGATGCGATCTTCCTGATAATCCGCCGCCCATTCGAGGTATTTCTCGACGATTTGCGTCGGGTTATCGCGCCAGACCACGCCGTGGGAGGTGGCAATCATCGCTACCGGCAGGTTGAAGCCGAGAATTTCGTTAATTTTCGGCGTCACCAGGCGGCTGAAGGGCGTCAGGATGTTGGCGTAGTAGCGCTGGCACTGTTCGTACAGTTCAGTCTGGTCCACTTCATCGTTGAACAGATGTTCGTCGCAGTAGTGCTGGCCGAAGGCGTCATTGCTGAACAGCACCGCGTCGCCGGTCAGGTAAGTCATCATGCTGTCCGGCCAGTGCAGCATTGGCGTTTCCACAAAGATCAGCTGCTTACCGTTGCCGATATCGAGGGTGTCGCCCGTTTTCACCACGTGGAAGTTCCACTCCGGATGGTGGTGGTGGCCGTTGATGGAGTCGATGGCGTTGGCGGTGCAGTAGATCGGCGTATCCGGGATCTGCATCATCAGCTCAGTCAACGCGCCGGCGTGGTCCTCTTCGGCGTGGTTAATAACGATGTAGTCGAGGTCGGCGAGGTCGATTTCGCGGCGCAGATTCTGCACGAACTCGCGGCTGAATTTATGATCGACGGTATCGATCAGCACGTTTTTCTCTTCGCGGATGAGATAGCTGTTATAGCTGCTGCCGCGCAGCGTTTTATATTCGGTGCCGTGGAAATCACGCACTTCCCAGTCACGTTGGCCAACCCAAAGAATGTTATTTTTCACCACAATAGACATAGCAACCTCAATTAATACAGTGTGTTCAAAGTCAGTTGATTGATGTATTACAAGTTGCGTGCCAGTTTTTTAACTTATTGAATAAAATCATTTTTTAAATTTTCATGATTTTAGTTGCTGTCAAAATGACAATGATTAAAATAGTCGATATGACTATATTGGCTGTCAAAATGACAATGGAGCGATGATGAGTTTTTCCGTCGAGGCGCTGGCGAGAATCGCCATTGATTTACAAAGCGATATCGGCCACGTCGACCGCTTTTCGCGCCTGATCGCCACCCTGCGGCAGATCCTTGGCTGCGACGCCTCGGCGCTGCTGCGCTATGAGGCCCATCAGTTTGTGCCGCTGGCGATCGATGGTCTGGCGCAGGATGTGCTTGGCCGGCGCTTTGCACTGGATGGGCATCCGCGGCTGGAGGCGATCGCCCGCGCCGGCGATGTGGTGCGCTTCCCGGCGGACAGCGACCTGCCGGACCCCTATGACGGCCTGATCCCCGGCCAGGAGAGCCTCAAGGTTCACGCCTGCGTGGGGTTGCCGCTGTTTGCCGGGCAAACGCTGATCGGCGCGCTAACTCTTGACGGTATGGATGCCGACCGCTTCGACAGCTTCAGCGATGAAGAGCTGCGACTGATTGCCGCGCTGGTGGCCGGGGCGCTGAATAACGCGCTGCTTATCGCCCGCCTTGAAGCGCAAAACGTCCTGCCCGCGCAGGTGGTGAATTACCCGCAGCCGGAGCGTCAGGAGATCATCGGCCTGTCGGCGCCGATGCTGCAGCTGAAAAAAGAGATCGAGATTGTCGCCGCCTCGGATTTGAACGTGCTGATCAGCGGCGAAACGGGGACCGGTAAGGAGCTGGTGGCGAAGGCGGTGCATCAGGGATCGCCGCGTGCGGCTAACCCGCTGGTGTACCTCAACTGCGCGGCGCTGCCGGAGAGCGTGGCGGAGAGCGAGCTGTTCGGTCACGTGAAAGGGGCGTTTACCGGGGCTATCAGCAATCGCAGCGGCAAATTTGAGATGGCCGATAACGGCACGCTGTTCCTCGACGAAATCGGCGAGCTGTCGCTGGCGCTGCAGGCGAAGCTGCTGCGCGTCCTGCAGTATGGCGATATTCAGCGTGTCGGTGATGACCGCAGCCTGCGGGTCGATGTGCGGGTGCTGGCGGCCACCAACCGCGATCTGCGCCAGGAGGTGGTGGAAGGGCGCTTTCGCGCCGACCTCTATCACCGGCTGAGCGTCTTCCCGCTGTCGATTCCGGCGCTGCGCGAGCGGGAAAATGACGTGGTGCTGCTGGCTGGCTATTTTTGCGAGCAGTGCCGCCTGCGGATGGGGCTGGCGCGGGTAATTTTAAGTGAGGCAACGCGAAACAGGCTGCAGCAGTGGTCGTGGCCGGGCAACGTGCGCGAACTGGAGCATGCCATTCACCGCGCGGTGGTGCTGGCGCGGGCTACTCAGGCTGGCGATGACGTAGTACTGGAGCCGCAGCATTTCGAGTTTACGGCGACTGCGCCGACGTTGCCGACCGAGGCGGCGGCAGCGGCGCCGGCAATGGGCAACGTGAATCTGCGCGAAGCCACGGATAATTTCCAGCGCGAGGCGATTGCCCGCGCGCTGGCGGCACATCAGGGCAACTGGGCGGCGACCGCCCGCGCGCTGGAACTCGACGTCGCCAACCTGCACCGGCTGGCGAAACGTCTGGGGCTTAAAGGATCCCGGCCTGGTAAAAGTTCTGCAGGTTGATGGCGCCGACCAGTTGGCCGTTTTCATCGACTACCGGCGCGGCGCTGATTTTGTGCTTCATCAGCCGCTCTTTGGCTTCCACCGCGCGGCTCTCCGCCTGCAGCGTCACGCCGTTGCGGGTCATCGCCTGCGCGACGCCG
This sequence comes from Klebsiella sp. C283, assembly GCF_048822555.1. Classification (NCBI taxonomy): domain Bacteria; kingdom Pseudomonadati; phylum Pseudomonadota; class Gammaproteobacteria; order Enterobacterales; family Enterobacteriaceae; genus Klebsiella; species Klebsiella sp. C283. The sequence goes on along the minus strand of NZ_JBMEZS010000005.1, from coordinate 139,403 downwards.
TCGTTTAAGGTGCCGCCGCCCACCAGCCAGCGGCGCAGGTCGCCGTCGGTGAAGACCCCCTGCACGCGGTTGGCCTCATCGCAGACCGCCACCAGGCCGAGCCCGGTGCGGCTTAGCTCGAGCATTGCGTTCATGACGTTGGCGTCCGTGCCGACGCGCGGCACTTCGTCGTCGCGGCGCATCAGGTGATGCACTTTGTTCAGCAGACGCGCGCCGAGCGCCCCTGCCGGGTGGGAGCGGGCAAAATCCTCTTCATTGAAGCCGCGGGCCTGCATGACCGCCATCGCCAGCGCATCGCCAAGCATCAGGGTGTTGACGGTGCTGGAGGTCGGCGCCAGGTGCATCGGACAGGCCTCTCGCTCGACGGCGATATCCAGCACCGCTTTCGCCGCCAGCGCCAGCGGCGAGGTGGATTTGCCGGTCATCGCCAGCAGCGGGATACCTTTTTCCTCCAGCCGCGGCACGATCAGATCCAGCTCTTTCGCGCTGCCGGAGTAGGAGATAAACAGCATCACGTCGCGGCCGTCGAGCATGCCAAGATCGCCGTGCAGGGCTTCCGCCGGATGGACAAAAAAGGCCGGGGTGCCGGTGCTGGCGAAGGTCGCCGCCAGCTTTTTGCCGATATGACCGGATTTACCGATACCGGAGACAATCAGTTTGCCCTCGCAGTGGATGATGGTTTCCGCCGCGCGGATGAAGTCGTCGCCCAGGCGTTCCGGCAGGCGGCTCGCCTCCTGTACCTCCAGCATCAGGGTCTGGCGTCCGGCCTCTAACAAAAAGTTACTCATGATGTTCTCCAGTAATGATGACTTCTATGCCTTTGGCTTCCAGCGCCCGCTGGAATGCAGGGTCAATATCGGCATCGGTAATCAATTTATCCACGCGCTCCAGGCCGCAGACGATATTGGGGCTTTTACGGCCAAACTTTGACGAGTCGGCCATCAGGATCACTTCGCGGGCGGCGTTACACATCGCCTTGCTGACGGTATACACCTCATTGAAGGTGGTGACGCCGGCGTTCAGATCGATGCCGTCGGTGCCCATAAACAGCTTGTCGAAACTGAACTGTTCGAAAGCGTTTTCCGCCAGCTGGCCGTGAAAGGAGGCCGATTTTTTGCGGAAGGTGCCGCCGGGCATCAGGATAGTCTGTTCATTATCCAGTTCGGCCAGAGCGTTGACGATATGCAGGCTGTTGGTCATCACCGTGATGTTATTGAAGCGGCTGAGCAGTGGGACCATCTGCAGCACCGTGCTGCCGGCATCGAGGATGAGGGAGTCGCCATCATGAATAAAGCGCACCGCCGCTTCGGCGATGCGCGCTTTCTTATGGGTGTTGATCAGCGTTTTATGATCGATCGGCGGATCGGCTTCATCTTTGTTGAGTACCACGCCACCGTAGGTGCGAATGACGGTGCCGGCGTTTTCCAGCGTGACCAGATCCTTGCGGATGGTGGTGCCGGTAGTATCGAAGTGTTGCGCCAGCTCTTCGACCGAGCATTTTCCCTGCGACTGCAGGAACTCGAGAATGGCTGCCTGGCGCTGACGTGGTTTCATAGGCGTCTATCCTGCGTTTAAGTTTCGAAGTGATAATTTCGCAAGATATTTACTTTTACAACGAAATTATCCATGTTTCGGATTAAGCGCTAATGATAGTGCATTCTGACAGCGCGGATCATGGGGAAAGATCACATCAGGCTGCAATTCCCCGATATGTTTGCCATCCAGCGCGGGGATTTTTTGCGGTCGGGCGAAAATGGTGAAGCCTTTCATCAGCAGCGTGTCGCAGATGCGGTTGTCATCATCAACGGCGATAGCGACGATGGCGCGCGGTTGAAAGCGCCCGGCGGAGCGGCCGACCCCCACCCGACCCTGCTGGCACAGGCTGTCGAAGGCGCGATTGAAGCGGCGGATCTGCCAGCCGCCGAAGGCCAGTTGGGTAAGCCAGGCGATGGCGGCGACGGTGATGAGTGCGGTAACCATAGGTGTCTCCTTAAGGGGGCCGGGAACAACCCGGGTCGCGGCGCGAGCGCCTAACCCGAGCGACCCGCGGTGCCGTATTTTTGTCGGGTGGCGGCTAACGCCTTACCCGACCTACCGTTTTGTAGCCCGGATAAGCGCGGCGCCATCCGGGATCCCTTTAAAACATCACCTGGCCGCCGGTAACGTTGATCGACTGACCGGTGCAGTACGACGCCTGCGGGCTGGCGTAAAACATCAGGACGTTCAGCACATCCTGATATTCGCAACCGCGCTTCAGGGGCACCTTGTCGATGTAGTACTGCTCGACCTCGCTCTCATCGATACCGAGCTTGGTGGCGTACTGCGGCAGCAGCGACTGGAACATCGGCGACTTCAGCAGATTGCCGAGCATCAGTGAGTGTACGGTAATGCCGTACTCCGCCAAATCCAGCGCCAGCGACTGGGTCAGGCCGACGCCGCCGAACTTCGCCGCGCTGTAGCCGGAGTTGTGCTTGCTGCCCACTTTGCCGGATTTCGAGTTGATCTGAATGATGCGTCCCTTAATGCCGTCGCGGATCATCAGCCGGGAAAACTCGCGGGCGCAGAGGAAGTAGCCCACCAGATTGACCTGCAGCGAGCGGTCGAAATCCCCCAGCGCAAAGTCGCTAATAAACGCCGCTTTAGCGATGCCGGCGCTGTACACCAGCAGGTCGACACGCGAGAAAATCTCATCCACTCCGTGGGCCAGCGCGGTGACGCTGGCCTCGCTGGTGGCGTCGGCGCCGAAGCCATACGCCATACCTTCGCCATATTCAGCGTTAATCTCCTGGGCGACGCGGCTGGCTTTTTCGCTCTGAATATCGACCACCGCCACGCGGTAGCCCTCGGCGGCCAGCCCGCGGCACAGAAACTCTCCTAAGGTTTGTCCACCGCCAATGACAACAGCAACCTGATTCATCTTTCTCTCCTGTTAAGCAACAAATTTCAGTACGCAGCCGGGCGCGATGGCGTCCGGCACCGGGCCCGCCACATGGACGGTACCCGGGAACTCCGCTTCACGATGGCCGTCAAAGCGCAGGGTGATGTGGCCCAGCTCGCGCAGGTTTTGTTCGGCGACCTCGCCGACGGCGGTCACCGGGTAGCGCAGCTCGCCAAGCTGCAGCTCTGCGCCCGGCTGCAGCGCGCCGGCAAGCTCGCCGTGGTTGTGAATAAAGCAGTACGCTTCGATATCGGCAGGGGCGCCTTCGCGGAAGGTGATCAGCATCTGCTCTTCCAGCGCCATCGTCGCGCAGGCGCCGATGTGCGTAATGGTGGTCTGGTAAATCACGGTCATCTTCTGGCCCCTCTTACTGGTAAATAAATCCGGAAACGAACCACGCGATCAGCACCGTTGGCGCGCCGGTCAAAAAGCGGCTGACCAGCACCGACGGCACGCCGACGCGCACGGTATCCTGGCGGGCTTCAGCCAGCGACAGGCCTACCGGGATAAAATCGCAGGCGGCCTGGGCGTTAATGGCGAACAGCGCCGGCAGGGCGAGGTGCGGGGGAATATTGCCGAGGCCGATCTGCACGCCGATCAGTACGCCAATCACCTGGGCGATAACCGCGCCGGGGCCGAGAAATGGCGACAGCAGCGGGAAGGAGCAGATCAGCGCCAGGGTCACCAGACCCAGCGGATGGCTGGCCAGCGGCGCCAGGCCATGGGCGATCCAGTCGCCGATGCCGGAGGCCATGATGATGCCGATCAGCGCCGAGACGAAGGCCATAAACGGCAGGATGGTCTTCAGCACCGTATCGATGGTGTCGCGCCCGGCCTGGAACAGCACCGCCACCACCGAGCCCATCCCCATCCCGACCTTCGCCAGCAGGCCATCGCTCTGTTCAGTGATCTTTTTGCTGGCGTCGTAATCACGACCCGCGCGGTTGTTCTCCGCCGGCGGCTCGGGAGCTACCGCGCTGTCGGTCGCGATGCGCTGAATGTTCTCCTCTTTTACGCCGGAGACGTAGATATCTTCTGTGATGTACTGGGCCAGCGGCCCCGATTTGCCGGTGGCATGGATATTCACCGTCGGGATGCGACGCTTGGGGTAGAGCCCGCAGCGCAGGGTGCCTCCGCAGTCGATAATCGCCACGCCGATGTCGCTTTCCGCCGGTTCGCCCTCTTTAAAACCGTCCACCGCCTGCCAGCCGGTCAGGCTGGCGATGCGGTCAACGATCGCCGGGCGGGTGCCGGCGGTGATATAGACGATCTTTTTGCCCTCGACGACGTCGAGCTCAAGGGGGCCGCCCCAGCCGCCGGTACCTTTCTCAATACGAATCCGGGTCATGATGTCGCTCCTGACAGATGCACTTTCTGAGCCAGCTGAATCGCCATTTTTCGTTCGAAAATCGAGGTGGTCAGGTCGGTGACCCAGCCGCGGAAGAAGTTGGTCACCAGCCCGACCAGCAGATAGCTCACCGCCAGCGGCCCAAGCGGCAGGCCGAGGGTGGTGAGGCCGTTGGCGATGCCGAGATAGACGAACAGCTCGCCGGGGTTGATATGCGGAAACAGGCCGTTCATCGAGTGGCAGCTGTAGGACGCCGCCGCGTAATAGCTGGGCTTGTACTTCTCTGGCATAAAGCGGCCCAGGCTCAGGGTCATCGGATTACAAAACACAAAGGTGCCGATGCAGGGCAACAGCAGGTAGCGGGAGATCGGGTTCCCGGCGCAGCGCTGCGCCAGTTTTTCGATCCGCTGCTGGCCGATAAAGTTGATCAGCGCGTTCATGATCACCAGCAGACTGATCAGCAAGGGGAGGATCCCGGTCACCATTCCGGTAAATACCTCGCCGCCTTTCTGAAACAGGCCGATAAACCACTCTGCGCCGTGGGTCACGACGTCAATCATTGTTCTCTCCTTCAGCATGTTATTTTTCTTGCTAACTGCAGGCTGATTTTAATCACTTTGAAAGGTTTTAAAGTGTTAAATAGATCGCAAAATGAAAGATAAATATTTTATTTCGAAAGATTGGCGTTGAGAGGATGAAATCACGAGGCGCATGACAGCATCCAGGAAGGGGGGCGGTGAAGGACTATTTTGTCTACAAACAGATTGTCGCTTTCTTGTTGGTCGTCGCATGCTTTACCATAATTATCCCTTGCTGAATTTGTTAAACGGAATTCCCATGTTGAAGCGTCGCTCTCTGGCTGTACTTCCCCTTTGTGTGCTCCTCGCTGCCTGCAGCAGCAAACCCAAGACTCCCGCGGAAACGGAGATGGCGAGTGGAACCGGCGGCTTTTTGCTGGAACCGCAGCATAACGTGATGCAGATGGGCGGCGACTTCGCCAACAACCCGGCAGCGGCGCAGTTCATCGATAAGATGGTGGCGAAGCACGGCTTCGACAGGCAGCAGCTGCAGGAGATCCTGTCGCAGGCGAAGCGTCTGGACTACGTTCTGCGGCTGATGGATCGTCAGGCGCCGACCGGCCTGCCGCCGACCGGGCCGACCGGCGCCTGGCTGCGCTACAAGAAACAGTTTATTACCCCGGATAACGTGCAGAACGGCGTGGTGTTCTGGAATCAGTATCAGGACGCGCTCAACCGCGCTTATCAGGTCTACGGCGTACCGCCGGAAATCATTGTCGGCATTATCGGCGTGGAGACCCGTTGGGGCCGGGTGATGGGCAAAACCCGCATCCTCGACGCGCTGGCGACCCTGTCGTTTAACTATCCGCGCCGTGCTGAGTACTTCTCCTCCGAGCTGGAAACCTTCCTGCTGATGGCGCGCAGCGAAAGCGACGACCCGCTGGATCTGAAAGGCTCTTTCGCCGGGGCGATGGGTTACGGCCAGTTTATGCCGTCCTCCTATAAGCAATACGCGGTGGACTTTAACGGCGACGGCCATATCAACCTGTGGGACCCGGTGGATGCGATCGGCAGCGTGGCCAACTACTTCAAACAGCACGGCTGGGTGAGCGGCGATCTGGTGGCGGTGCAGGCGCTGGGCCAGGCGCCGGGGCTGGAGAATGGTTTCAAAACCAAATACAGCGTTTCGCAGCTGTCGGCGGCGGGATTAACCCCGACCCAGCCGCTGGGCAACCATCAGCAGGCCAGCCTGCTGCGCCTGGACGTCGGCACCGGCTATGAGTACTGGTACGGGTTGCCTAACTTCTATACCATCACCCGCTACAACCACAGCACCCACTACGCCATGGCCGTCTGGCAGCTTGGCCTGGCGGTTTCTCAGGCCCGCGGCGGTTATTAATACTGTCATCCGGCTGACCGATCCCGAGCCTCCCCGGATAGCGGCGCGTAGCGCCTTATCCGGGCTATGGTCTGTTATCCGGCTGGCAGCCCCGGTAAGCGCAGCGCGACCGGTGGACTTCTCGTTTATCCTCCTGCTTTTTCCCGTTTGCCTGCCGCTTGTCGACCTTTGTTACATTTCCGCTCCCGACGCTGATTTACAATCTTATTCCGCCTCTGTATTGTTATGTTATAACATTCAATAGAGGTGGGATATGTTCACATCGGTTTTTATGGCATCCGGCGCGGCGCGCCTGGCCATCGCGGGAACGCTGCTGGCGGCGCTATGGCTGGCGACCTGGTGGGCGGTGACGCTACCATGATTGAACTGGAACAACTGGTAACCGGCTATGGCGGGGTGGCGATCACCCCTCCGCTGAGCGGGATGATATGCCCCGGCAGCCTGACGGCAATCGTTGGCCTCAATGGCTGCGGAAAATCGACCCTGCTGAAAACCCTCGCCGGGTTTCTTCCGCCGGTCAGTGGCTGTCTGCGCTGGCAGGGAAAGCGGCCGGTGATTGGCTGGCTGGCGCAGCGCCATGCCCTCGAGTCGCAGTTTCCTCTCAACGTGCAGGATGTGGTGAGCCAGGGCGCATGGCCCGGCGTGTCGCTGCTGCGCGGTCTAGGCGGCGATACCCGGCGACGCATCGGCGCGGCGCTGGAGCGGGTCGGGCTGGCGAGCCTGGCGAAAACCCCGATCGAAGCGCTCTCCGGCGGCCAGTTTCAGCGCATGCTGTTTGCCCGGGTGCTGGTGCAGCAGGCGCCGCTGGTGATGCTCGACGAGCCCTTCACTGGCATTGATGAAGCGACCAGTCGCGAACTGATGGATTTGATCCTCGACATGCACCGGCAGGGGCAGACCATCCTGGCGGTGCTGCATGATAACCAGCGGGTAGCCGACTTTTTCCCGGAGACGCTGCTGCTGACCCCCCGGCGCGCCTGCTGGGGCGCCACCCGGGCGGTTCTCCCGGCCTTCAGCCAGGCGAGGTCGGCATGATCTGGCACACCTTCTTTCAGCCTTTTATTGAATTCGGCTTTATGCGCCGGGCGCTGGTGGTCTGTCTGGCGCTGTCGCTAAGCACCACCATGCTGGGCGTCTTCCTGCTGCTGCGGCGCATGAGCCTGATGGGCGACGCGCTGTCGCACGCCATTCTCCCCGGCGTGGCGGTGGGCTATCTGCTGAGCGGCATGTCGCTGCTGGCCATGACCCTGGGCGGCTTTGTCGCCGGCATCGCGGTCGCGCTGGTGGCGGGATGGGTGAGCCGGCGGACGCCGTTAAAAGAGGACGCCAGCTTTGCCGGATTTTATCTGGGATCGCTGGCGCTGGGCGTCACCCTGGTGTCGCTGCGCGGCTCCAGCGTCGACCTGCTGCATCTGCTGTTTGGCTCCATTCTGGCGGTGGACCGTGACGCGGCGCTGTTTGTCAGCGGCGTCGCCAGCCTGACGCTGCTGTGCATCGCGCTGTGCTACCGCGGTCTGGTCAGCGAGGCGTTCGACAGCGCCTGGCTGCAGGTGAACCACCGCCGGCTGCCGGCGCTGCTGCATGGGCTTTTTCTGGCGCTGCTGGTGCTTAACCTGGTGGCGGGGTTTCAGGTGCTCGGCACGCTGATGGCGGTAGGGGTGATGATGCTGCCGGCGGTCGCCGCGCGCTGCTGGGCGCGAACGCTGCCGGGCATCCTGCTGCTGGCGGCGCTCTCCGGCGCGCTCTGCGCCTGGCTGGGTTTGAGTCTCTCCTGGGCGGCCAGTCTTCCCGCCGGGCCCGCCATCGTGCTGACCGCCAGCGCGCTGTTTTTTATTTCGCTGTTTTTTGGCACGCGCAGCCGGCTGCTGGTCGGCTGGCGCAAATTGATGGGGTAAGGAAATGATGAAACGTAGTGCAATAGTGGTCGCGCTGGCCTTCGGCCTGATGGCGCAGGGGGCGATGGCGAAAACGCTGAATGTGGTAAGCAGTTTTTCGGTGCTGGGTGATATGGTGCAGCAGGTCGGCGGGGAGCATGTTCATGTGGACACCCTGGTCGGCCCGGATGGCGATCCGCACACCTTCGAGCCGTCGCCGAAGGACAGCGCGCTGCTCAGCAAGGCCGACGTGGTGGTGGTTAACGGTCTGGGACTGGAAGGGTGGCTGGATCGCCTGATTAAGGCCTCTGGTTTTAAGGGCGAGCTGGTGGTGGCGTCGAAGGGCGTCAAGACCCATACCCTCGATGAAGATGGCAAAACGGTGACCGATCCCCACGCCTGGAACAGCGCGGCGAACGGCGCGTTGTATGCGCAGAATATCCTCGATGGACTGGTGAAAGCCGACCCGGAAGATCAAGCGGCGCTGACGAACAGCGGCAAGCGTTATATCGAGCAACTGACGGCCCTCGACGGCTGGGCGAAAGGGCAGTTCAGCGCCATTCCGCAGGCAAAGCGCAAAGTTCTCACCAGCCATGACGCCTTCGGCTATTTTGGCCGCGCTTATCACGTGACCTTCCTCGCGCCGCAGGGGCTCTCTTCAGAGAGCGAGGCCAGCGCGGCGCAGGTGGCGGCGCTGATTAAGCAAATCAACGCGGACGGCGTCCATACCTGGTTTATGGAGAACCAGCTTGACCCGCGACTGGTGAAGCAGATCGCCAGCGCCACCGGCGCGCAGCCCGGCGGAGAACTCTATCCTGAGGCGCTCTCCGCCCCGGGTGGCGTCGCGGATAGCTATGTCAAAATGATGCGTCATAACGTGGCGCTGATCGCCGCCAGCATGAAGTAGTTTTGCGATTTCTCATCCCGGCGCCGCCGGGATGATTCATTTTGGATGTCCCCTCGTAAATTCCACACCTCGTCCCCATATCTCTGTGGAAAGTGCTATCTTTGATGGCCTCTTTATCCGGAGCAAAGCGGGGCGATAATGACCGATTCAGAATTAATGCAGCTAAGCGAGGAGGTCGGCCGGGCGCTGAAGGCGCAGGGCGCGACGGTGACCACGGCGGAATCCTGCACCGGCGGCTGGATAGCGAAAGCCATCACCGATATTGCCGGCAGCTCAGCGTGGTTTGAACGCGGTTTTGTGACCTACAGCAACGAGGCCAAATCGCAAATGATCGGCGTCAGCGAAGCGACGCTGCGGGACAACGGCGCGGTGAGTGAACCGGTGGTGGTGGAGATGGCGATCGGCGCGTTGCGCGCCGCGCGCGCGGACTATGCCATCTCGGTAAGCGGCGTCGCCGGGCCGGATGGCGGCAGCGACGAAAAGCCGGTCGGGACGGTGTGGTTTGGCGTCGCCAGCGTCAGCGGGCAAGGGGTGACGCGGCGGGAATGCTTTGCCGGAGACCGCGAAGCGGTGCGTCGTCAGGCGACGGCCTACGCGCTCAATCTGCTCTGGCAACAATTTCTACAAAAGACTTGATACTGTATGACTATACAGTATAATTGCCTCAACTGAACAAATATTAACGGCGAAGCGAACAGGCTTCACCCTGCATGATTAGGAGTAACAATGGCGATCGACGAAAACAAACAGAAAGCGTTGGCGGCTGCACTGGGCCAGATCGAAAAGCAATTCGGTAAAGGCTCCATCATGCGCCTGGGTGAAGACCGTTCTATGGACGTAGAAACCATCTCCACCGGCTCGCTTTCTCTGGATATCGCGCTGGGCGCCGGCGGTCTGCCAATGGGCCGTATCGTCGAGATCTACGGGCCGGAATCCTCCGGTAAAACCACCCTGACGCTGCAGGTTATCGCCGCAGCGCAGCGCGAAGGTAAAACCTGTGCGTTCATCGATGCGGAACACGCGCTGGATCCGGTCTATGCGCGCAAACTGGGCGTGGATATCGACAACCTGCTGTGTTCTCAGCCGGATACCGGCGAGCAGGCGTTGGAAATCTGTGACGCGCTGGCGCGCTCCGGCGCGGTTGACGTTATTGTCGTCGACTCCGTCGCGGCGCTGACGCCGAAAGCGGAAATCGAAGGCGAAATCGGCGACTCTCACATGGGCCTCGCGGCGCGTATGATGAGCCAGGCGATGCGTAAACTGGCGGGTAACCTGAAGCAGTCCAACACGCTGCTGATCTTTATCAACCAGATCCGTATGAAAATCGGCGTGATGTTCGGTAACCCGGAAACCACCACCGGCGGTAACGCGCTGAAGTTCTATGCCTCCGTGCGTCTGGATATCCGTCGCATCGGCGCGGTGAAAGAGGGCGATAACGTCGTCGGCAGCGAAACCCGCGTCAAAGTAGTGAAGAACAAGATTGCGGCGCCGTTCAAACAGGCTGAATTCCAGATCCTCTACGGCGAAGGCATCAACTTCTTCGGCGAGCTGGTTGACCTCGGCGTGAAAGAGAAGCTGATTGAGAAAGCGGGCGCCTGGTACAGCTACAACGGCGACAAAATTGGTCAGGGTAAAGCGAACGCTATCACCTGGCTGAAAGAGAACCCGGCGGCGGCGAAAGAGATTGAGAAGAAAGTGCGCGAACTGCTGCTCAACAACCAGGACTCTACGCCGGACTTCGCCGTTGACGGCAACGACGCAGAAGAAACGGAACAAGATTTCTGATATCGTCTAACAGAGTGATAAAGGGCTGCTTATGCGGCCCTTTTGCTTTTCTTAGATTATTGAGGTGCCTGTGACTGAACCTTCATCACGCCGATCCGGCTATGCTCGTCTGCTGGACCGCGCTATCCGTATCCTGGCGATGCGCGACCACAGCGAACAGGAGCTGCGGCGCAAACTGGCCGCTCCGGTGATGAGCAAAAACGGCCCCGAGGCGCTGGACGTCACCCCTGAAGAGCTGGAGCAGGTGGTGGCCTGGTGTATCGAAAACCGCTATCTCGACGATAATCGTTTTGTCGGCCAGTTCATCGCCAGCCGGAGCCGCAAAGGCTATGGCCCCGCGCGCATTCGTCAGGAGCTCAGCCAGAAAGGCATTGCGCGCCAGGCCGTTGAACAGGCGATGCGCGAATGCGATATCGACTGGGTGAGCCTTGCCAGGGCGCAGGCGCAGCGTAAATACGGTGAACCGTTACCATCCGCCTTTACTGAAAAAGTGAAAATCCAGCGATTCCTGCTGTACCGTGGCTACCTGATGGAAGATATCCAGGAAATCTGGCGAAATTTTGCAGATTGACCCATCCGGGATTTTACTTCGCCGTAAAGAAAACTTATCTTATTCCCACTTTATTCCGTCGGGCCGCTGGTTGTGACAGTGCAGGCAGCGTCCTGGGCGATTATTCCTTTACACAAAATCATTCAAGCTGCATCAGGGCGGCAAGAGAGACTATCTTCCGCAGCGCACGTCAGTTCGGTGCCGGAAGAGCAAGCGCAGCCAGGACAGAGGCGACTTGAAGGATGACGTGTAGCTTGATTTCAGGATAATTATGAGCAAGAGCACCGCTGAGATCCGTCAGGCGTTTCTCGACTTTTTCCATAGCAAGGGACATCAGGTAGTTGCCAGCAGCTCCCTGGTGCCGCACAACGATCCGACCCTGCTGTTTACCAACGCAGGGATGAACCAGTTCAAGGATGTCTTCCTTGGTCTCGACAAACGTAATTATTCGCGTGCGACCACCGCGCAGCGTTGCGTGCGTGCGGGTGGTAAACACAACGATCTGGAAAACGTCGGTTACACCGCGCGTCACCACACCTTCTTTGAAATGCTGGGCAACTTTAGCTTCGGCGACTACTTCAAGCAGGATGCCATCAAATACGCGTGGGAACTGCTGACCGGTGAGAACTGGTTCGCGCTGCCGAAAGAGAAGCTGTGGGTCACCGTTTACGAGACCGATGACGAAGCATTCGACATCTGGGCCAATGAAGTAGGCGTCCCGCGCGAGCGAATCATCCGCATCGGCGACAACAAAGGCGCGCCGTTTGCTTCAGACAACTTCTGGCAGATGGGCGACACCGGTCCGTGCGGCCCGTGCACCGAAATCTTCTTTGACCACGGCGATCACATCTGGGGCGGCCCTCCGGGAAGCCCGGAAGAAGACGGCGACCGCTACATTGAGATCTGGAACATCGTCTTCATGCAGTTCAACCGTCAGGCTGACGGCACCATGGAGCCGCTGCCGAAGCCGTCCGTCGACACCGGTATGGGCCTGGAGCGTATTGCCGCGGTGCTGCAGCACGTTAACTCCAACTATGACATCGACCTGTTCCGCGATCTGATCGCCAGCGTGGCGAAAGTCACCGGCGCCACCGATCTGACGAACAAGTCGCTGCGCGTTATCGCCGACCACATTCGCTCCTGCGCCTTCCTGATCGCTGACGGCGTTATCCCGTCGAATGAAAACCGCGGCTACGTGCTGCGTCGCATCATTCGCCGCGCGATCCGTCACGGCAACATGCTGGGCGCGAAGGACACTTTCTTCTGGAAACTGGTTGCCCCGCTGATTGCCGTGATGGGCTCCGCCGGCGAAGAGCTGAAGCAGCAGCAGGCTCAGGTTGAGCAGGTGCTGAAAACCGAAGAAGAGCAGTTCGCCCGTACTCTGGAGCGCGGACTGGCGCTGCTGGATGAAGAGCTGTCGAAGCTGAAAGGCGACACCCTGGATGGCGAAACCGCCTTCCGTCTGTACGACACCTACGGCTTCCCGGTCGACCTGACCGCGGACGTCTGCCGCGAGCGCAACATCAAGGTTGACGAAGCCGGCTTTGAGGCCGCCATGGAAGAGCAGCGCCGCCGCGCGCGCGAGTCCAGCGGTTTCGGCGCGGACTACAACGCGATGATCCGCGTTGACAGCGCCTCTGAATTTAAAGGTTACGATCGTCTGGAGCTGAACGGCAAAGTGACGGCGCTGTTTATCGACGGCAAAGCGGTGGATAGCGTCAGCGCGGGTCAGGAAGCCGTGGTGATCCTCGACCAGACCCCGTTCTATGCGGAGTCCGGCGGCCAGGTGGGCGATAAAGGCGAACTGAAAGGCGCGGGCTTCTCCTTCGCGGTCAGCGACACGCAGAAGTACGGCCAGGCCATTGGTCATATCGGTAAAGTCGCCAGCGGCTCCCTGAAAGTGGGCGACGCGGTGCAGGCCGATGTGGACGAGGCTCGCCGTCAGCGTATCCGTCTGAACCACTCCGCGACGCACCTGATGCACGCGGCGCTGCGCCAGGTGCTCGGCACCCATGTGGCGCAGAAAGGCTCGCTGGTCAACGATAAAGCGCTGCGCTTTGATTTCTCGCATTTCGAAGCGATGAAGCCGGAAGAGATTCGTGCAGTGGAAGATCTGGTCAACGCGCAGATCCGTCGTAACCTGGCTATCGAAACCAACATTATGGATATCGATGCCGCGCGCGCATCCGGCGCCATGGCGCTGTTCGGCGAGAAATACGATGACCGCGTCCGCGTGCTGCAGATGGGCGACTTCTCCACTGAACTGTGCGGCGGGACTCACGCGGCGCGTACCGGTGATATCGGCCTGTTCCGCATCACGTCTGAGTCCGGTACCGCCGCTGGCGTGCGCCGTATCGAAGCGGTGACTGGTGAGGGCGCGATAGCCATGCTGCACGCGCAGAGCGATCAGCTCAGCGATATCGCACAACTGCTGAAGGGCGACAGCCACAATCTCGGAGAGAAAGTTCGCGCCGCGCTGGAGCGTACCCGTCAGCTGGAAAAAGAGCTGCAGCAGCTGAAAGAGCAGGCTGCGGCGCAGGAGAGCGCAAACCTCTCCAGCAAAGCGGAAGAGATTAACGGCGTTAAGCTGCTGGTCAGCGAACTGGCCGGCGTGGAGCCGAAGATGCTGCGTACCATGGTTGACGACCTGAAGAACCAGCTGGGTTCGACGGTTGTGGTGTTGGCTACGGTCGCAGACGGTAAAGTTTCCCTGATTGCCGGTGTGTCTAAGGATGTGACAGATCGCGTGAAGGCTGGGGAGCTGGTTGGTATGGTCGCTCAGCAGGTGGGCGGTAAAGGGGGCGGTCGTCCGGATATGGCGCAGGCCGGTGGTACCGATGCGTCTGCTCTCCCTGCAGCGTTAGCCAGTGTGAAAGGCTGGGTCAGCGCAAAACTGTAATAACTATAAGCGCATATACCCTAAATAATTCGAGTTGCAGGAAGGCGGCGACGCAGCGAATCCCCAGGAGCTTACTCAAGTAAGTGACTGGGGGGAGCGAGGAAAGCCAACACACATGCAACCTGAAGTATAACGGGTATAGGTGCCGTAACCTCAGGGAAATGGCACCTTGCGCGAGAAACACCGATAACGATAAAGTCGGGTTGAAATTGTGTATATCGGCTAAACTTAGGTTTAACAGAATGTGATGCCATGACTGCTTATACCGCAAGGTATTTGTCATCGCTTACTTTTTGGCGTTATATGATGGATAATGCCGGGATACGAGAGACCCGACTCTTTTAATCTTTCAAGGAGCAAAGAATGCTGATTCTGACTCGTCGAGTTGGTGAGACCCTCATGATTGGAGATGAGGTCACTGTGACAGTTTTAGGGGTGAAGGGTAACCAGGTTCGTATTGGCGTAAACGCCCCTAAAGAAGTATCTGTTCACCGTGAAGAGATCTACCAGCGTATTCAGGCTGAAAAATCCCAGCAGTCCAGTTACTAAGGTTTCCGCGCCTCGCTGTTCAGTGAGGCGCATCACTTACCGCCGCTTTTTCCCTTTTTCTGTTTTTCCCCTGCGCCATACCGCTTTTCATCACCCTTTGCTGCTTTGGTCGTTTGGCGTTATGCCTGCTTCAGGGCGGATTTCCTGTTGATAAATTGCCCTTTTTGCCGTTTTTGCACGCGAATTGCGTGCGAAGTGTGCAAACGAAAAAAGGTCTCGAAAAAGTGTTTGACTTATAAGTACCAGAAAGTAATATGTGCGCCATCGCAGCGACGAAGAGCAGAAACAAGTTCTTCGAAGCACTCGAAAGAGGCGTGTGTGGTGAGGTGGCCGAGAGGCTGAAGGCGCTCCCCTGCTAAGGGAGTATGCGGTCAAAAGCTGCATCCGGGGTTCGAATCCCCGCCTCACCGCCATTTTGCATCCGTAGCTCAGCTGGATAGAGTACTCGGCTACGAACCGAGCGGTCGGAGGTTCGAATCCTCCCGGATGCACCATCTTCTTTCTGAATGAAGAGAGAAGAGCGCTGTGAAAGCAGCGGCCCGCAGTGCGAGGCATAATCGAGTCACTCTACCGATTAGGCCGTCATACTCAGTGTGGCATGTGTTAGTTGTGACACTGACGCGTAGTAAAGCAAGTTTCCCGATGCATCCGTAGCTCAGCTGGATAGAGTACTCGGCTACGAACCGAGCGGTCGGAGGTTCGAATCCTCCCGGATGCACCATTCTTTAATAAGAATGGCAAATCGCGAAATTTGATATCAGAATTACAGCAGTAATCCCGATGCATCCGTAGCTCAGCTGGATAGAGTACTCGGCTACGAACCGAGCGGTCGGAGGTTCGAATCCTCCCGGATGCACCATATTCTCCTTAGTAACAGCAACATTGTTGTTATCTGGTTTGCGAAACCATCGTAAGTGCCAGGAGAGTAACCCCGCAGTAAAATAGCTTTCCCGATGCATCCGTAGCTCAGCTGGATAGAGTACTCGGCTACGAACCGAGCGGTCGGAGGTTCGAATCCTCCCGGATGCACCATATTCTCCTTAATAACAGCGACGATGTTGTTACATAGGCTGCGAAATTATCGCAGCACCCGTTCTGAATGCATCATCTTCACTCTTCTCTCACCATCCCGATAACCGCGTTTTCCATCCCAGTTTCATCCGACTTTTTTTATTGGCAAGCCGCGCTTTCCACTATAATTTATCCTTGTATATCAGCGTTATCAGGCTGAGATAAATGCAAGGAGAGAAATCCATGAAATGGTTCAAAGCAATACCTGCTTTTTGCGCGACGCTGCTGGTGGCGACGGTCCTCGCTGGCTGTGCCGGTTCGTCCACCAAAGAAAGTACCGGCGGTTACATTGACGATACCGTGGTGACCACTAAGGTGAAAACGGCGCTCTTTAACGATAAAGACATCAAGTCCTCTGAAATCAGCGTCCAGACCTTTAAAGGCCGCGTCCAGCTGAGCGGATTTGTCTCCTCCGCGGAAAGCGCTAAACGGGCGGTGGAAGTCACCCGTCGGGTGCAGGGTGTGCGAATGGTCGAAAACGATCTGCGTATTAAATAAGGCCGGCTATCCGGTCTGATGCCTGAAGGCGCCTGTGGGCGCCTTTGTCGTCTGCGCCGCTGGCCGCGACAACGACCGGCTTTTGCGTTACAGTAACCATTCATTAACCGGTTGGTGAGAAGACGATGTACGAAGGTTACGCAGGACTGATCTTTGATATGGATGGCACCATCCTCGATACCGAGCCGACCCACCGTCAGGCATGGAACGAGGTGCTGGGCCGCTACGGTATGCGTTTCGACGAACAGGCGATGGTCGCCCTCAATGGCTCACCGACCTGGCGGATTGCCCAAGCGATTATTGAACTCAACCAGGCGGATCTCGATCCACATCGCCTGGCGCAGGAAAAAACCCTGGCCGTTAAGGCGATGCTGCTGGATAGCGTACGCCCATTGCCGCTGATCGAGGTGGTCAAAACGTGGCACGGCCGTCGCCCGATGTCGGTCGGCACCGGTAGTGAAAGCGCCGTCGCCGAAGCGCTGCTGGCGCACCTGGGCCTGCGTCATTACTTCTCCGCGGTGGTGGCGGCCGATCATGTGGTCAACCATAAACCCGCGCCCGATACCTTCCTGCTGTGCGCCGAGCGCATGGGCGTCGCGCCGGAAAAATGCGTGGTCTTCGAAGATGCCGACTTTGGTCTGCAGGCGGCGAAGCGCGCGGGAATGGACGCTGTAGACGTGCGTTTGCTGTGAGTGACGCGCTGTCACTCCTCTCGCTGTTTGCCAGTAGCTTTTTAAGCGCCACGCTGCTTCCCGGCAATTCGGAGGTTGTGCTGGTTGCGATGCTTCTTACGGGGGTTAGTCATCCGTGGTGGTTAGTATTAATAGCAACAATCGGCAATAGCCTTGGAGGGGTAACTAACGTTATTCTGGGGCGCCTGTTTCCGCTGCGTAAAACCTCGCGCTGGCAGGAGCGGGCGGCCGGCTGGCTTAAGCGCTACGGCGCGGTGACGCTGTTGCTAAGCTGGGCGCCGGTTGTCGGCGATTTACTGTGTTTGCTGGCGGGATGGATGCGCATTTCCTGGGGACCGGTACTCTTTTTCTTATGCCTTGGAAAGGCGCTGCGCTATATGGTCATTGCGGCAGCGACGCTTCAGGGCATGACGTGGTGGCACTAATTGGACTGATAGTTCATCCATTACAATTATGCTTATTCAAACGATTTCGACAGGCGGGAGGTCAAATTGATCCCGGACGTATCACAGGCGCTGGCCTGGCTGGAAAAACATCCGCAGGCCCTGCAGGGTATTCAACGTGGTCTGGAGCGGGAGACGCTGCGCGTGAACGCAGACGGTACGCTGGCGACGACCGGTCACCCTCTGGCGTTAGGCTCAGCGCTGACGCATAAATGGATTACCACCGATTTTGCCGAAGCTTTACTCGAGTTTATTACGCCGGTGGACGGCGATATTGAGCATATGCTGACCTTTATGCGCGATGTCCATCGCTATACTGCGCGTCAGCTTGGTGACGAGCGGATGTGGCCGCTGAGCATGCCCTGCTATATCGCCCCCGGTCAGGATATTGAGCTGGCGCAGTACGGCACCTCTAACGTGGGACGCCTGAAAACGCTGTATCGCGAGGGGCTGAAGAACCGCTACGGCGCGCTGATGCAGACTATCTCCGGCGTGCACTATAACTTCTCGCTGCCGATGACGTTCTGGCAGGCGAAGTGCGGTGTGGAAGACGCTGAAAGCGGGAAAGAGGCCATTTCGGCAGGCTATTTCCGCACGATTCGTAACTACTATCGCTTTGGCTGGGTGATCCCGTATCTGTTCGGCGCCTCGCCGGCGATTTGCTCTTCATTCCTGCAAGGAAAGCCGACGACGCTGCCCTTTGAGGAGACGGGCAACGGCATGTACTACCTGCCGTACGCCACCTCGCTGCGCCTCAGCGACCTCGGTTATACCAATAAGTCGCAAAGCAATCTCGGAATTACGTTTAACGATCTGCACGAGTATGTGGCAGGATTGAAGCGCGCGATTAAAACGCCGTCGGAAGAGTACGCCAAAATCGGGCTGGAAAAAGACGGTAAGTATCTGCAGATCAACAGCAATATCCTGCAGATTGAAAACGAACTCTATGCGCCGATCCGCCCGAAACGCGTCACCCGTCGGGGCGAAACCCCGTCCGATGCGCTGCTGCGCGGCGGCATTGAGTACATTGAAGTGCGTTCGCTGGATATCAACCCGTTCTCGCCGATCGGCGTTGACGCCCAGCAGGTGCGTTTCCTCGATCTGTTTATGGTTTGGTGCGCGCTGGCCGACGCGCCGGAGATGAGCAGCGATGAGCTGCTGTGCACCCGCACCAACTGGAATCGGGTGATTCTGGAAGGCCGTAAGCCGGGCTTAACGTTGGGCATCGGCTGCGAAAGCGCGCAGTTCCCGCTGGCGCAGGTAGGTAAAGATCTGTTCCGCGATTTACGCCGCGTGGCGCAGACGCTGGACAGCATTCACGGCGGCGAGGCCTATCAACAGGTCTGCGATGAGCTGCTGGCCTGTTTTGACGATCCGGAATTAACCTTCTCAGCCCGCATTCTGCGTTCTATGATTGAAGAAGGGATTGGCGGAACCGGCCGTGCGCTGGCCGATCGTTACCGGACCCAGCTGCGTGAAGAGCCGCTGGAGATTCTGAGCGAAGAAGATTTCATCGCCGAGCGCGACGCGTCGGTGGCGCGACAGAAGAAAGTAGAAGCGGAAGACAGCGAGCCGTTTGAGGCGCTGTTGGCGCGGCACGCGTAGCGCTGGAAAAGAAAAAGGCCACATCACTGTGGCCAAACTTTCATCTCTGATTCAGGGATGATGATGATAATAAATGCGCGTATTTCATATACTGAGACTCGCGGCTGAACAAAGAGTTCATTTTATTTTAAAAAAATTCACTCCCGGAGGTGACGAATGCCGTTGTTAGATAGTTTCACAGTCGACCATACCCGAATGGAAGCCCCAGCGGTGCGTGTCGCGAAGAAAATGAACACGCCGCATGGCGATGAAATCACCGTATTCGATCTGCGCTTCTGCGTGCCGAACCAGGAAGTGATGCCGGAGCGCGGTATCCACACCCTGGAGCACCTGTTCGCCGGCTTTATGCGCGATCACCTGAACGGGAATGGCGTGGAAATTATCGACATTTCGCCGATGGGCTGCCGCACCGGGTTCTATATGAGCCTGATTGGTACGCCGGACGAGCAGCGCGTCGCCGACGCCTGGAAAGCGGCGATGGCCGACGTGCTGAAGGTGCAAGATCAGAACCAGATCCCGGAGCTGAACGTCTACCAGTGCGGGACCTATACCATGCACTCGCTGGAAGAGGCGCAGGAGATCGCTCGTCATATCATTGAGCGCGATGTGCGCATCAACAGCAACGACGAACTGGCGTTGCCGAAAGAAAAACTGCAGGAACTGCACATCTAGTGCTTCCGCCGCGGCCCGACGCCTGTCGCCGGGCCGCTCTCCCGACGCCGCCATGACGACCACCACCACCTTCTCCTTTCAGCACCGCCCGCTGGTGCCCTTTGCCCATGATTACGCTCACGGTGACCAGGAAGACTGGCATCAGCATGACTGCGCCCAACTGCTGCATATTTTAAGCGGCGTGGTGCGGGTGGCGACGCCGGCAGGCTACTGGGTGGTGCCGCCCGGGCGCGGCGTCTGGCTGCCGGCGGGAACGCCCCACGCGCTGCGCATGACCGGCAACGTCGCGGCGCGCACGTTGTTTATCGATCCGCTGGCGCGCGCCGATCTTCCGGCGGGCTGCCAGATCGTACAGATCACGCCGCTGCTGCGGGAACTGATCGTCTCTTCGCTGGCGCTGGCCGAGCGCTATGCCCCCGCCAGCCGCGACGAACGGATTTATGAGCTGATCCTCGATGAGATCCGCGGGATGGCGATCCTGCCGTTTGGCCTGCCGGAGCCGCAAAGCGAAACGCTGCGCCGGCTGTGTCAGCAGGTGCGCGAGGCGCCGGGCGACGTCTGGAGCAGCAGCCAGGCGGCGAAGGCGTGCAGCATGAGCGAGCGAACCCTGAACCGCCATTTTCAGCAGCAGACTAGCCTGACGTGGCGCGAGTGGGTGCGACGGGCGAAGCTAATGGAAGCGCTGATTCGCCTGGCGCAGGGCCACTCCGTCCTGCGGGTGGCGCTGGAGCTGGGCTACGGCAGCCACAGCGCCTTCAGCGCCATGTTTCGTCGGGTAATGGGCGTCGCCCCCAGCGACTATTTTCGTCCGCCGGCCTGATCGGCGGCGCTGAGCGCATTGCACAGCGCCTGCAGCGAGGCGCGCGCCACGTCATTATCGATACCCACGCCCCAGTAGCTTTCTCCTTGCGGAAAAACGCAGCGGATATAGGCCACCGACCGGCTGTCGCTGCGCGCGCCGAGGGTATGCTCATGATAGTCCTTGATCATAAACGGCTGCCGAAACAGCGCGCTGAGGCCGCTGGCGGCGGCGGAGAGCAGGCCGTTGCCCTGGCCCTGCAGGCGTCGGGTTTCGCCGTGGTGACGCAGCGTCGCCTGCAGGGACAGCTGGCCATCCTGCTGGCTGGCGCTCTGATAATCGACCAGCGTCAGCGCAGGCTGCGCCTGCAGCCCGTAGCGCGTGCGGAACAGCTGCCACAGCGCATGGTGGGTCATCTCTTTGCCGTCGCTATCGGTGGCCTGCTGAACGTGCTGGCTGAAGTCCTGCTGCAGCCCGCGGGGCAGCTTCAGACCATGATTTTGTTCGATAAGCCAGGCGCTGCCGCTTTTCCCCGACTGGCTGTTGACGCGGATCACCGCCTCATAACTGCAGCCAATATCCTGCGGGTCAATGGGCAGGTAGGGCATTCGCCATGGGTCGCCAGGCTGACGGGCATCAAACCCTTTTTTGATCGCATCCTGATGGGAACCGGAGAAGGCGGTGTAGGCCAGACTTCCCGCCCACGGGTGGCGCGGGTGCACGGGGATCTGATTGCAGTTTTCCACCACTTCCACCACCCGGTTCATCTGCTCGAAGCGAAGCTCAGGGTCGACGCCCTGGCTGTAGAGGTTCATCGCCAGCGTCACCAGGCAGACGTTGCCGGTGCGTTCGCCGTTGCCGAACAGGCAGCCTTCCACCCGGTCGGCGCCGGCCATCACCGCCAGCTCGGCGCTGGCGACGCCGGTACCGCGGTCATTGTGAGGATGCACGCTGATGCAGACCTCGCCGCGGCGGGAGAAGTGGCGGCAAAAGTACTCGATCTGATCGGCATAGACGTTGGGGGTGTTGACCTCCACCGTCGCCGGCAGATTGACGATCATCGGTCGCTCGGCGCAGGGCTGCCAGACGTCCGCCACCGCTTCGCAAATCTCGAGCGCAAACGCCGGTTCGGTGAAGCAGAAGGTTTCAGGCGAATATTCATATTGCCAGCGGGTCTCCGGCTGTTGTTCGCACTGCTGGCGGATAAGCCGGGTGGCGCGGGTCGCGAGGGCGATCACCTCGGCCTTGTCCATGCCGAAAACCAGTTCGCGGAACAGCGGCGCGGTGGCGTTGTAGAGGTGGACGGTGGCCCGGCGGGCGCCGCGCAGCGCTTCAAAGGTACGCAGGATCAGCGGGTCCCGTGCCTGGGTCAGCACCTGGATGGTGACCTCCTCCGGGATGCGCTGTTCGTCAATCAGCCGGCGGACAAAGTTGAAATCGGTTTGCGAGGCGGAAGGGAAGGCGACCTCAATCTCTTTAAAGCCGCACTCCAGCAGCAGATCCCAGAACTGCAGTTTGCGGGCGCTGTCCATGGGCTCCGCCAGCGCCTGGTTGCCGTCGCGCAGGTCGGTCGACAGCCAGCGCGGGGCGTGGCTGATTTGCCGGTCCGGCCAGCGGCGGTCGGGCAGGGTAATCGGCGGATAGGGACGGTACTTTTCAGCAGGATGGCTCAGCATAGTGTTCTCCTTAATAGTCAGCCTCTATCCTGCCCGAGCGCCGGCTGGCGGGCTTTCGCAAACAAGACAGAAACTAGCGAGAACTGGACAACCTGACGCCGTAAAAAAGGGACCCGCAGGTCCCTTAATGTGAGGCTTAGTGCGCGCCGCCGCCGCCGCCGCCGGCGCTGAACGGGGGTCTGGCGAACCACACCAGTCCCAACAGCAGGATGAAAATGGCCGCTGAGATCCAGAAGATTTCGTTGGCGGAGATAATCAGCCCCTGGTTGGTTATCTGCTGCGCTATCCAGCCGGACGCCTGCTGCTGCGTCATTCCCATCCCCTGCAGCTGATCGTAGATCTGCTGCGCGTTGGGGTTGAACGGCGTCACCGATTCGGTGAGCTGCGCATGGTGCAGCGCCTCGCGGTTGGTCCACAGGGTGGTGGTGATCGAGGTCCCGATGGAGCCGGCAAGGGTACGGGTGAAGTTCGACAAGCTCGACGCCGCCGCCAGCCGTTCCGGCGGCAGGCCGGAGAGGGTGATGGTGGTCAACGGCATGAAGAAGCAGGCTACCGCGAAGCCCTGGATAAACTGCGGCCACGCCGAGGCGCCAAAGTCCATCCCCGGTTCGAAGGTCCAGGCGCGCCAGTAGAAGCAGACGGCGTACATGATAAAGCTGAAGGTGACCAGCCGTCGCATATCGAGCTTATGCGCAAAGCGGCCGATAATCGGCGACAGGATGACCGGGATCACCCCCACCGGCGCTGACGCCAGGCCGGCCCAGGTCGCAGTGTAGCCGTAGACCTCCTGCAACAGCTGCGGCAGCAGCACGATGGCCCCGAAGTAGAGCATGTAGGCCAGGCTGATACAGAGGCAGCCGATGGTGAAGTTGCGCGACTTAAACAGCGACAGATCGACAATCGGGTTATCGTCGGTCAGCTCCCAGACGATCAGGAAGCTTATCGCCACCACCGCCACGATGGTCAGAATGATAATTTCATTGGAGGAGAACCAGTCCAGCTCTTTACCCCGGTCCAGCATCACCTGCAGGCTACCGATACCGATGATCAGCAGCGCCAGGCCGACGCCGTCGATACGCCGCTGTTCGGTTTTGGTTTCCCGGTTACGCAGGGTCTGCAGGGTCATCAGCACCACCGCCACGCCAATGGGCACGTTGATAAAGAAGATCCATCCCCAGTGGTAGTTATCGCTGATATAGCCGCCGAGGATCGGGCCGCAGATGGGAGCGACGATCACCGTCATCGACCACAGCGCCAGGGCGATAGAGCGTTTCGCCGGCGGATAGTTGCTGAGCAACAGACTTTGCGACAACGGGATCAGCGGCCCGGCAACAATCCCCTGAATGACGCGGAAGAAGATCAGCATCGTCAGGCTGTTGGAGACGCCGCAGGCCCAGGAGGCGATGGCGAAAGCGGTGGTGGACCACAGGAACAGCTTCACCTCGCCCACGCGCTTGGCCAGCCACCCGGTGATCGGAATGGAGATGGCGTTAGCGACCCCGAACGAGGTGATGACCCAGGTCCCCTGGCTCAGCGATGAGCCAAGGTTACCGGCGATGGTCGGGATCGCCACGTTGGCGATAGTGGAATCCAGCACCTGCATGAACGTCGCGAGCGACAGCGCAATGGTCATGATGACCAGTTGCGCGCCTTCCAGCGGTTTTTGCTGTTGCATTACACTCACCCCGAATTATCCGGCGTTGGCCTGAATGATCTCGTCTATCAGTTTATTGACCGGATCGAGAGCGATTTCACGGGCATTGCTCTCGTAGACCGGGGAGCTCCGCACCTGGCTTGCCAGCATTTCGCCATCGCGATCGGTGGTGTTAACTTCCACCAGCGTCGAGAGGCCGATGCGCAGCGGGTGTTCCGCCAGCTGTTTTTCATCCAGCTCGATGCGGACCGGCAAGCGCTGTACCACTTTGATCCAGTTGCCGGTGGCGTTCTGCGCCGGCAGCAGGGAGAAGGCGCTCCCGGTTCCCATATCCAGACCAACCACCTTGCCGGTGTATTTCACGTCATCGCCATAGATGTCGCTGATTACGGTGGCCGGCTGGCCGATGCGCATATGCGCCAGCTGGGTCTCTTTAAAGTTAGCGTCGATCCACAGGTTGGTCGCCGGAACCACCGCCATCAGCGGCGTGGTGGTGCCGATCTGCGCCCCAGGCTGTACCGAGCGGCGGGAAACGTAGCCGCTAATCGGGCTGACGATCTGCGTACGCTGCAGGGCCAGCCAGGCGTTACGCACTTCGGTCGCCGCCTGCAGCACCGCCGGCTGCTGTTCCAGTTTGGTACCCAGCACGATCGCCTGGTTAGCGTTGTACTGCTGGATCGCCACGTCAAGCTCGGCCTGCGCGCTGGCGACGGTGTCGCGGGCGTGCTGCAGCTCTTCGCGGCCGATGAGGTTCGCAGCGCCCAGCGGGATGCGGCGGTTCAGGTCAGCCTGCGCCTGGGCGAGGGCGGTCTTTTTGACGTCAATATTCGCCTGCAGCTGCTTGCTGTTGATCATCTGCTGACGGGTTTGACGCACGCTGGCGGCCAGCTGCGTTTTGGCTTTCTCAAACGCCTGTTGGGCATCGGTCTGATCGAGAGTGACCAGCGGATCGCCTTTCTGCACATAGTCCGTGTTGTCTGCCCAGACTTTGGTCACGCTGCCCGAGACCTGGGCCATAATTTGTACCTGGTTCCCTGCCACGTAGGCATCGTCGGTCTCTTCGTAGTGACGCAGTACCAGAAACCAGTAAATCCCATATGCCACGGCAATAATAATGAAGAGCAATGTCAGCAACAGAAGGGCGCCTTTACGCTTCCCTTTTTTGCTGCCTGGTTGCTGCGGGGTTTGGCTCTCCGCATTTGCGCTCATGTTATTCTCCACGATCTTATTATTTCACATCGGCTGAGCCGACCTGTTTATCAGAAAGGCCAGCAGAGATCTGCTGGCCTGGCTGTTTTCCTTGCAACGTAAAAATGGGCTGAGCGACGCCGCCCTTAGCGTAGAGAGTCCGCCAGCACGCCTTCTTCTTCCATCTGGTCAAGGCGGCTCAGGAGTTTGCGGGTAATATGTTCGAGCTGATCTTTTTCGCTGGTGCTGAGTGAAGACCACAGCTGGTGCAGGCAGTTATGCTGCGGCGGCAGGACTTCACGCAAAAACTGATGGCCCTTTTCGGTCAGCTGCAGATGCAGACAGCGACGATCGTTATCGCTCTCGCGGCGTTCAATCCAGCCGCGTTTTTCCAGTTCATCAGCGATACGGGTGGCGTTGGTACGCGACGAGCCCAGCGCACAGCTCAGCTCGGACGGCTGAATGCTGTGGTTTTCCTGCGACTCCAGCGTAATCAGCGCCATAAATAATGTCTCGTTAATTCCCTGCGCTTTAAGCATTTTATTGCGATTTTCCAGCAGCTTACCTTGCATATGCATGCAAAGACGAGTTAACAGAATCTCCTGGAACGGGAAATCTTCATGGCGGCTGGCGCGGAACTTGAGCATTTGCTCAATGGGAGTAAACGAACTATCCATTTGGGTATGACCTCATTAATTACAGCCGATATAATAACTATTGTGACAAATAAATCAAATGAATTATTGACCAAAATTGATACGCAAAGCTTAGAGCCCGCTGGCGATTTTCCAGGCCAGACCGTAGGCCAACGCCGACAGCAGGGTCGGGATAATAATGCTGCGGGTTTTCCAGAAGGCGCCCCCCAGCACCAGGAAGCCGATCAGCGTCGGCGCCAGGCGATGGGCATCGGCGAGGATCTCCGGCACGCTGGAGACCACCAGCAGCGCGCAAATCGAGGCGATGCCGATGGTATCCAGCAGCACGCTGACCGGGCCACGACGGGCAGGCCGGGCATGACCCGCGCGCAGACGCAGGGGAAGATAACGAAACAGATAGTTCACGCCGCCGACAATCACTCCGAGCAGAAGGACCTCACTGTTCATCCGGCATCCCCTTCAGCATGGCCTGGACCAGCGCCGTCAGACACCCGCAGACAATCCCGGCGAGGATCGCCGCCGGAATGGAAAATAACAGAATGCCGCCCAGCGCGCCCGCCAGCGCCGCCGTGACGCACAGCGATTGCTGGCGCTGGAAAGAGGCCAGCAGGAAGCTCATAAACAGCGCCGGCAGCATAAAGCCGAGCGCGGCTTCCACCGCCGGATAATCCACCAGCAGGCCGTTGCCGGACCAGGCGCCGGCCAGCGTGCCGCACACCCACGATGCCCACGAGGTAAACGCGAGACCGAGCATCCAGTTTTCGCTCCAGCGTCGGTTGTCGCGAACCAGCCTGGCGGTGGCGGCGGCGAAAACCTCATCGGTCAGGCCGAAGGCCCAGAGGGCGGTCTTCTTTTTGTCCAACGCGGTATGAATGCGGCTGCGCAGCGAGGGGCCATATAGCACGTGGCGGACGTCCATCGCCATCACCGTCAGGGCGGCGACCCACAGCGAACTGCCGGCGGCCAGCATGGCGGTGATCACAAACTGGCTGGCGCCGGCGTAAATAATGCAGGAGAAAAACAGGCTTTCCAGCGGGGTGAAACCCAGCCGGGTGGCGTTCAGTCCGAAGGCGAATGCCACCGGAAGGTAGCTGATGACGATGGGGAGACTGTCTTTAATGCCTTCGCCGACGGTAGCGACACGTTCAGATAAGGCACAGGTTAAGGGCGCGGGGTTTTCCATATGAATAACTTATCGCTGGATCCATGTGAAGGTGGCAAATTGACCGATGTCCCCACCTTAACAGAGCGCGACGCGCCTTAACACTATGAAAATGCCCGCAATCCGCTTTTCCATGACCCTGACGGGATGAAAGGCGGGGAAGGGGCCCGGATAAGGCGCCGGGCCTTATCCGGGGGCGGGTTACTGCTGCGCGGCGAGTGCGGCTTTCACCCAGCTGTCGAACAGCGGCTGGTGGGCTTTGATCCAACCATCAACATGACCGTTAATGTCGGCTTCGGAAGCATGGCCTTCGTGCATCATCGCATTCTCGGCGTTGATGTCGGCGATCGGCAGCTTCATGACGCTAAACAGAGTGGCGGCGGCCGGATTTTTCTCCGCCCAGGCTTTGTTGGCGACAATGTGCATGGTGTTGACCGGGAAGCCATAGTTGGCGCCGTTGGCCAGTTTGGTATCGATGTTTTTCTGCTCGCCCGGCAGGGAGGAGAACGGCACCTGCAGCCAGACGACGTCTTTGCCAGGCTTCAGCACGTCGCTAACCCAGTACGGCGTCCAGGTGTAGTAGAGCACCGGTTTACCCTCTTTATAGCGGGCGATGGTGTCGGCCATCATCGCCGCGTAGTTGCCCTGGTTATGGGTGACGGTTTTGCTCAGGCCATAGGCGTCAATCTGGTGGTTAATCACCGCTTCGCAGCCCCAGCCCGGGGTGCAGCCGGTGAGGTCCGCTTTACCGTCGTTGTTAGTATCAAACAGTTTGGCGATCTGCGGATCTTTGAGCTGATCGATAGAGGTGATGTGGTACTGCTCGGCGGTTTTTTTATCGATCAGATAGCCCTGGGCGGCGCCTGAGACGTACACCCCCTTGCGGTAAAATTTGTTATCACCGCCCGCCGCGGCGTACATGTCATCGTGCAGCGGCTGCCAGTTGGTGGCGATAAAGGTAGTATCCCCGGCGGCAATCGAGGTATAGGCGACGTTATAGTCCACTTCGCTCGGTTTTTCGACGGTGTAGCCAAGCTTCTCCAGCGCGCGGCTGACCAGCAGGGTCTGGAAGCTCTCTTCGGAGATAGTGCTCTGCGCCGGCTTGACGGTAATTCCTTTGCCCGGCAGGTCGGCGGCGAAGGCGCTGGTGGCGATCAGGGTGGCAAAGGCGGCGGTGGCCATCATCGTGCTATGTCGCATGGTGGTTCCTCTTATTGTTTAACGGGAAGGCGGCACCCCGGCATCGGCTGGTGCCGGGGTGCGGCGCTGTTATCGACTTATCGACAGAAAGGGCGAGTAAGAAGCCCCAGCGGGCCGGTGGTGTACCAGCGGCGGTTGCCGCGACTGCGGGCGTCGCGGCCGACGGCCTGGGTGAGGCGGTCAAGAATAATCGCCAGGATCACGATCCCCACGCCGCCGACGGTGGCCAGGCCCATATCCAGGCGGCCAATGCCGCGCAGCACCATCTGGCCAAGACCGCCGACGGCGATCATCGAGGCGATCACCACCATCGACAGGGCCAGCATTAGCGTCTGGTTAACCCCGGCCATAATGGTGGGCATCGCCAGCGGCAGCTGAACTTTAAACAGCAGCTGGCGCGGGCTGGCGCCAAACGAGCGCGACGCTTCGATCAGATCCGCAGGCACCTGGTTTATCCCGAGGATGGTCAGACGGACGATCGGCGGCAGGGCGAAGATAATCGTCACCACCACGCCGGGCACGTTGCCGATGCCGAACAGCATCACGATCGGCACCAGGTAGACGAAGGCCGGCGTGGTCTGCATGGCATCCAGCAGCGGGCGGATAATTTTCGCCGCTCGCGGACTGCGCGCCAGCCAGATCCCCAGCGGCAGGCCGATGATCATGCAGAACAGCAGGGCGGTGAGGACCAGCGCCAGGGTGACCATCGCCTGCGACCACGCGCCGATGGCGCCGATGGCAATCAGCGAGACCAGGGTGGCGACCCCCATGCCGAGGCTGGAGATCTGCCAGGCGATCAGCGCGAAGACGATAATCGCCACCGGCGCCGGCATCCCCAACAGCAGCTGCTGGAAGGCGCTGAGGATGTAGTCGATCGGCACGCGGATCCCCTGGAACAGCGGGCGGAAGTGCAGCACGATCCAGTCGATGGCGTGGGTCACCCAGCTGTCGAGCGGGATCAGGGTCTTATGGAACGGATCCATGATATTGAACTGTTCCGGCTGCGGCGCCGGGGCGCTGTGCAGCCAGTCGGCGCCGCCGCCATTAGTCGGCGCGGCAGTTGAGGCGCCACCCCAGGCGTCTGCAGCCTGAGCGGCGCTGTCGGTTGCCGGGGCGCTGTCCCACGGATTGGTTTGATCAGCCATGATTCACCCCCTCGCGATCTAAAGCCTGGAGCAACATTCGTTTGGAAATGATGCCAATATATTGTTGTTCTTCATCCACCACCGGGACGGCGCACGGGGCGTGGCCGACGTGGGAGAGCAGATCGCTGAGCGGCGTTTGCGCCTCCACCGCCAGCGGGGCGTCGATCAGCGCCGCCTCGATCCCCTGGCCGGCGCTGAGCGCGGTTTTCAGAGAATCGATCGAGACAATCCCGACAAAGCGATTACCGCGCTCAATGACATAACCATATTCCCGGTCTTCATCCTGTAATAATTTCAGCGCAGAGCGGGGGCCAAAACCTGGCGTTTTACGAATCAGGCCGACCGGGCTACGACGGGCAATATCTTTTGCGCTGAAGACCTGGCTAATATCGACGCCGCGGAAGAAGGTGCGGACATAATCATTGGCCGGATTATTCAATATTTCATCCGGAGTGCCGACCTGAACCACTTCGCCATTTTGCATAATGGCGATACGATCGCCAATTCGCATGGCTTCATCAAGGTCATGGGAAATAAAGACAATAGTACGCTGATGCTTAGCCTGTAATTTGATCAGCTCATCCTGCATTTCGGTGCGAATGAGCGGATCGAGCGCGGAGAAGGCTTCATCCATTAACAGAATATCGGGATTAATCGCCAGGGCGCGGGCTAAACCGACGCGCTGACGCATCCCGCCGGAGAGTTCATCCGGCCAGGCGTGGGCATAATTCTCCAGCCCCACCTGACGCAGCGCTTCCCGCGCTTTTTGCTCTCGCTCAGCGGCCGGGACGCCGGCAAGCGCCATGCCAAACGCCGTATTGTCGAGCACGCTCATGTGCGGCATTAGCGCAAAGGACTGAAAAACCATCGCAATTTTTTTACGACGCACCTCGCGCAGCTCGGCGTCCGACATTTTGGCGATATCGACCCCGTCAATCAGCACCTGGCCGCGGGTGGGTTCAATCAGGCGATTGAGAAGGCGAACCATGGTGGATTTCCCCGAGCCCGAGAGCCCCATGATGACGAATATCTCGCCTTCTTCAATGGCCAGACTGGCGTCTTTGACGCCAAGCGACAGCCCCGTTTTTTCCAGTATTTGCGCTTTGTTGAGTCCTTTCTCAATATATTTGAAAGCACGATGAGGGTGCTCGCCAAATATCTTATAAAGATTTTTGATTTCTAATTTAATTGCCATGCAATAGAGAAGTTCCTGTTATTTGTTTATTGCGATATGGTACCCAATGGTGATAATGATCTTTTTACACCCTAACATACTCAGATTCTGTGACAACCCTCAATGGCGAACTCTCGGCAAAATGGAGTGAGGGACATGGCGGCACAGCCCCCGTGATATAAGGGCTGAGCGGTAATTTGTTGTGGGTAATATTTTTTGATTATCTTTGGATAATTCGACTGAAATGGACCGGTTTTCTGCTAAATATGACGAAGTGATGACGGTTAGACCATGGAGAGAATATTTGGTGGATTAATCGCGATTCTGTGAAATTGATCACCAGGAATATGCGGGCGATATTCCTGATGAAAGTACGGTTAAAAGTCCCAGTCGTCGTCGGCGGTCTCTTCCATTTTTCCTATCACGTAGGAGGAGCCGGAGCCGGAGAAAAAGTCGTGGTTTTCATCGGCGTTGGGTGACAGCGCCGCGAGGATCGCCGGGTTAACCGCCGCCATCTCCGCCGGGAACAGCGCCTCGTAGCCGAGGTTCATCAGCGCTTTGTTGGCGTTGTAGCACAGGAAGGCGCTGACGTCGTCGAACCAGCCGCTCTCGCCGTACAGTTCCCGGCTGTAGGCCAGCTCGTTGTCGTACAGATCCATCAGCAGATCGAGGGCGAAGTTTTTCAATTCTTCGCGCTTACCGGGGCTGACGATCTCCAGTCCTTTCTGATACTTGTAGCCGATGTAATAGCCATGCACCGCTTCATCGCGAATGATCAGGCGGATCAGATCCGCGGTGTTGGTCAGTTTTCCCCGACTGGAGAAGTGCATCGGCAGCCAGAAGCCGGAATAGAAGAGAAAGGATTCGAGGAACACGCTGGCGATTTTTTTCTTCAGCGGCTCGTCGGCCTGATAGTAGCCCAGCATCAGCTGCGCTTTGCGCTGCAGGGGTTCGCAGCTTTCGCTCCAGGCGAAGGCGGCATCCACCTCTTTGCTGTGGCACAGCGTGGAAAAGATGGAGCTGTAAGAGCGGGCATGAACCGCTTCCATAAAGCTGATGTTCGACAGCACCGCCTCCTCATGCGGGGTCAGAGCGTCCGCCATCAGCGCCGGCGCGCCGATGGTGTTCTGAATGGTGTCGAGCAGGGTCAGCCCGGTAAAAACGCGAATGGTCAACTGCTGCTCCGCCGCGCTGAGGGTTTGCCAGGCGGGAATGTCGTTCGACAGCGGCACTTTCTCCGGCAGCCAGAAGTTGCTGGTGAGACGATTCCACACCTCCAGATCTTTATCGTCATCGATACGGTTCCAGTTGATCGCGCTGACGCGCGTTAAATGGGTCATCCTGTTCTCCTTACAGCGCGCAGGACACGCAGCCTTCAATTTCAGTGCCTTCCAGCGCCAGCTGGCGCAGTCGGATGTAGTACAGCGTCTTAATGCCTTTCTTCCAGGCGTAGATTTGCGCCTTGTTGATATCGCGGGTGGTGGCGGTATCCGGGAAGAACAGGGTCAGCGACAGCCCCTGATCGACGTGGCGCGTCGCCTCGGCGTAGGTGTCGATGATCTTCCGGGGGCCTATCTCGTACGCATCCTGGTAGAGGGCCAGATTATCGTTATTCATAAACGGCGCGGGGTAGTACACCCGTCCGGTTTTCCCCTCTTTGCGGATCTCAATCTTCGAGACGATCGGGTGAATGCTGGAGGTAGCATGGTTGATGTACGAGATCGAGCCGGTGGGCGGCACCGCCTGCAGATAGCGGTTGTAAATGCCATAGCGCATGACGTCGTCGCGCAGCTGGCGCCAGCTTTCCCGGTCGGGCAGGGAGATGCCGGCGCGGGCGAACAGCGCGCGGACCCGTTCGGTTTTCGGCTGCCACGACTCCTGCAGATATTTGTCGAAGTATTCCCCGCTGGCGTAGCGCGACTGCCCGAAGCCGGCGAAGCGCTGGCCGCGCTCGCGGGCCAACAGCATCGAGGTGTGCAGCGCGTGCCAGGTCACGGTGTAGAAGTAGATATTGGTGAAGTCCAGCCCCTCCGGGCTGCCGTAGGCAATGCCTTCCCGCGCCAGGTAGCCGTGAAGATTCATCTGCCCCAGGCCGATGGCGTGGGAGGCGGCGTTGCCAGCCGCCACGGAGGGGACCGACTGAATGTGGCTCATGTCGGACACGGCGGTCAGGGCGCGCACTGCGGTGGCGATAGTGAGGCCGAAATCCGGCGAGT
Organism: Klebsiella sp. C283; assembly: GCF_048822555.1. Lineage (NCBI taxonomy): Bacteria > Pseudomonadati > Pseudomonadota > Gammaproteobacteria > Enterobacterales > Enterobacteriaceae > Klebsiella > Klebsiella sp. C283. The sequence continues at coordinate 106,785 of NZ_JBMEZS010000005.1, read as the reverse complement.
CCATGGTGTGGGCGATGTTCAGCGAGCCGAGGTTGCAGGAGATATCTTCCCCGATATGGGCATAGCTAAGGTCTTCATTATAGGCGGACGGCGTACTGACCTGCAGGATCTCGGAACACAGATTGCTCATGGTGACCCGCCCGGCCACCGGACTGGCGCGGTTCACCGTGTCTTCAAACATGATGTACGGGTAGCCGGATTCAAACTGGATCTCCGCCAGGCGCTGGAACAGGTCGCGGGCGCGGATCCAGCGTTTGCGAACCCGATCGTCGGCTACCAGCTGTGGATAGAGGTCGCCGATGGCGCAGTCGGCGAAGGGTTTGCCGTACAGCCGTTCGACATCATACGGCGAGAAGAGCGCCATCTGCGCGTCTTCTTTCGCCAGCTGGAAGGTGATGTCAGGGATCACCACCCCCAGCGACAGGGTTTTGATGCGGATTTTCTCATCGGCATTTTCACGCCGGGTATCAAGGAAGCGCAAAATATCGGGATGGTGAGCGTGCAGCCAGACCGCCCCCGCCCCCTGGCGGGCGCCGAGCTGGTTGGCATAGGAGAAGGCGTCCTCCAGCATCTTCATCACCGGCACCACGCCGGAGGACTGATTTTCGATGCGCTTGATCGGCGCCCCGGCCTCGCGCAGATTGGAGAGTAAAAAGGCCACGCCGCCGCCGCGCTTCGACAACTGCAGCGCCGAGTTCACCGCCCGGCCGATGGACTCCATATTATCTTCAATGCGCAGCAGGAAGCAGGAGATCAGCTCCCCGCGCTGCTGTTTGCCGGCGTTAAGGAAGGTGGGCGTAGCCGGCTGGAAGCGGCCGCTGAGTATCTCCTCCGTCAGCTGCAGCGCCTGCTGTTCATCGCCCCGGGCCAGCGTCAGGGCCACCATTACGCTGCGTTCCGCGAAATCCTCGAGGTAGTGCTTGCCGTCAAAGCTCTTCAGCGCGTAGCTGGTATAGAACTTCCAGGCGCCGAGGAAGGTCTGGAAGCGAAACGCGGCGCGCCGGGCATGGGCGAACAGCGCCAGCACAAACCCGCGATCATAGCCGGCCAGCAGCTGGGGATCGTAATACCCCTCGCGGACGAGCCAGCTGAGTTTATCCTCCTGGCTGGCAAAGGCGAGGGTGTTGGGCTGAACCTGGGTCGCCATAAAAGCCTCAACCGCCTGGCGATCTTTTTCAAACGGGATGCGGCCCTCGCTGTCGTACAAATTCAGCATCGCATTGAGGGCGTGAAAATCCACGGCGGCGGTTATACGTTCTGCGGTTGTCGTTGCCAAAATTCGCTGACTCCTTTACGCACGTTATCGATATCGTCGGGGGTTCCCATCAGCTCGAAGCGGTAGAGATAGGGCACGGCGCATTTCTGCGCGATGACATCCCCGGCGCGCCCCCAGGCGTCGCCAAAGTTGCGATTGCCGGCGGCAATCACCCCGCGGATCAGCCGACGGTTATGTACGTCGTTTAAAAAGCGGATCGCCTGACGCGGCACGGCGCCGGCGGTACCGCCGCCGCCATAGCTGGGAACGATGAGAATATAGGGCTCGTCTACCTGCAGAGGTTCACGCTCGTTCAGCGGGATGCGCACCGCCGGCAGCCCCAGGCGCTGCACAAAGCGATGGGTGTTCTCCGAACGGCTGGAGAAGTAGACGATGAGGCTCATGCGCTGGCCGCCGCGACGGAGGGGCGCAGGCGATTGATCATATCCGGGCGGAAGCCGCTCCAGCGCAGGTCGCCGGCGATCACCACCGGCAGCTGGCGAAACCCCTGCTCGCGCAGGGTGTCGGCGGCATCCGGCTGCTGGTCGACGTTGACCATTTCAAAGGCCAGTCCCCGGCTCTCCATGGCTCGTCGGGTGGCATGGCACTGCACGCAGTCATTTCGAGTGTAAATAATAATGCGCATGATTCGTATTTCCATTTAAGATAACAACACGGCGCTAAACGTAGCGTCGAACGTTGTGGGCCATTCGATAAGGAAATACTAGATGTAGTAATTTAAAACTTCAACCACTCAATATATAGCGTTTTTAGCAAAGTATTCCCCCGCCGGGGTGGCCAGGCGGAGGAGGGGGAAGGCTGCGCGAAACTACAGACGCATGGCGACGGCGAGGCGGTTAAAGGCGTTCATCAGGCTGATGGCGAAGGTGAGATCGCTTATCTGACGTGGGGTAAAATGTTCGCGCAGCGGCAGGTAAACCTCATCTTCCGCATGGCTGGCGGCGATGTCGGTGACCGACTCGGCCCAGGCAAGCGCCGCGCGTTCGCCAGGGGTAAAATGGTCGCTCACCCGCCAGCCGGCCAGGGCATCCAGCTTGCTCTGCGCCATGCCGCCTTTGCGCAGCGCCTGGCTGTGCTTCTCAAGGCAGAAGGCGCAGCCGTTGATCTGCGACACGCGTAAATAGACCAGCTCCACCAGGGCGCTGCCCAGCTCGCTTTTCTCCATCGCGAGGCTGGCCTGCACCAGCCCTTTATAGACTTCCGGGCTCAGTTCACTGAATGGCTGACGTAATTGGCTCATGGTGTTCTCCTCTCTAATACGGCAGCCAAAATAGCACTATAATGGACTGCAAAAGATAGCCATATTGTGATGAAAAAAGCAGACCATAATGGAAGCCAGCCACCTCCCTCTTTATCAACGCATCGCCCGCCAGCTGAAATCCGCCATTGAACGTGGCGAACTGGCTCCGGGCAGCCGTCTGCCCGCCAGCCGGGTGTTTGCCCAGGAGCAGGGCGTCTCCCGGGCGACCATCGAAAACGCCTGGGGCGAACTGGTCGCCCAGGGCTGGCTCGAGCGACGCGGGCAGGCGGGAACCTTTGTTAGCGAGCGGCTCAGTCCGCGCCAGCTGGCGCCTGTGCCGCCAGCGCAGCCTGCCGCGCCGGCGGAGCCGTTGCCGTTTCAGATGGGGCTCCCGGCGCTGGATCTCTTTCCGCGCGGGCTGTGGGCGCGGGTGATGGGGCGCCGGCTGCGGACGCAGTCGCGGTTCGATCTGGCGCCCGGCGATCCCGGCGGCGACCCGCTTCTGCGTCAGGCGATCGTCGACTATCTGCGCCTGTCGCGCAGTATCGACTGCCAGCCGGAGCAGGTCCTGATCGCCGGCAACTATGCCACCGCCATGAACCTGATCCTGCGTACCCTGGCGCAGCCGGGGCAGCATATGTGGATGGAGGATCCGGGATATCCCTTTATCCGCCCGGTGGTCGAGGCCGGGCAGCTGGTGGTGGATGCGATCCCGGTGGACGACGAAGGGATGGATATCGCCTGGGGCCAGCGCCATCACCCGCAGGCGCGGTTTGCCCTGCTCACCCCGGCGCATCAGAGTCCGCTGGGAGTGGCGCTCTCGCTGCCCCGGCGTCGCCAGCTGTTGGCATGGGCCGCAGAGCGTGACGCCTGGATAATTGAGGATGATTACGATAGCGAGTTTCGCTATCGCGGCAAACCGCTGCCGCCGCTGAAAAGCCTTGATGCGCCACAGCGGGTCATCTACGCGGGCACCTTCAGTAAGTCGATGTTTCCGGCGCTGCGCACCGCCTGGCTGGTGGTGCCGACCGCGCTGGCGGCGCGCTTTCACCAGACCGTGGAGCGCCAGCCCTGCACCGTTCCCACCCTGTGGCAGCAGACGCTGGCGGATTTTATCCAGCAGGGCCATTTCTGGCGTCATCTGAAAAAAATGCGCGCCAGCTACAGCCAGCGCAGGGAGTGGCTGGAGTCGGCTCTGCAGGCGCAGGGCTTTCAGGTCACGCCGCAGCAGGGGGGGATTCAGCTGGTCATGCCGGTCAACGGCGACGATCGCCTGCTGGCCCAACGGGCGGTGGCGGCCGGGCTGGCGGTACAGGCGTTGAGCGACTGGCGGATGCGCCATACCGGCGAGGGGGGATTACTGATGAGTTTTACCAATATTCGCTCGCCGGCAATGGCTGGCGCGCTGGCCCGGCGGCTGAGGGAGGCGATCGGCGTCGGCGGCGTCACGCCCGCTGGCGCATAAAAAACCCCTGCGGCCAGAGGCGCGCAGGGGCTGACGCGTATTTGTTATCTTCATTGCTTTCCGTGAAGCTGGCGGGCTTCCGCGCGCTTATCGCGCGGCGGCAGCAAACGCTATAGCTATTATCGACGTAAATTGAGCAATACGCCAATAAATACCCCGACGGCGGCGGCGGCGCCCACGCTGTGCCACGGTTTATTGCGCACGTAGGTGTCGGCGCAGCCCAGCGCATCGCACGCTGCCTGGCGCGCATCCAGCGCCGCCTGCTGCACCCGGTTGTGGCCATTAAGGCGGGCGCGGGTCTCTTTTAACAGCGACTGCGCTTTGGCACGCGCCGCTTCCGCTTCCTCTTTCGCGTCACTGCCCCACGATTTCAGCACCTCTTCCAGCGTGTCCGCTAATTGGCTGACATCGTTATGAATATCTTCGGCGTTCTCGTCAAAATTGTTGCGGTTCACATGGTTAGCCATCGTTATCTCCCTTAATTCCATCGAGTGAGTAAGTGTAGGACAAGATTTTGAATTATGCTTACTGCTGTGGTTTCTGGAATATTCCGAAAGCACTGCCCTTAATGAATAAGGTAAGGTCAATGTGCGGTAAAAGATAACGAGGAATCAGTATGTATTTAAGACCCGATGAGGTGGCGCGTGTTCTTGAAAAAGCCGGCTTCACCATGGATGTTGTGACGCAAAAAGCGTACGGCTATCGCCGCGGCGATAATTATGTTTATGTGAACCGCGAAGCGCGCATGGGGCGAACAGCGTTAGTTATTCATCCAGCGTTAAAAGAGCGCAGCAATATGCTGGCTGAACCGGCTTCAGATATCAAAACCTGCGACCATTATGAACAGTTTCCGCTGTATTTAGCCGGGGATGCGCAGCAGCATTATGGTATTCCGCACGGCTTTAGCTCACGCATGGCGCTTGAGCGTTTTCTTAATGGACTGTTTGGCGAAGCCCAGCCGGCCATGTCGACGAATTAATTCGCTGGATAAAGACCCGGGCGAAGCTGGCTGGCGGGAGGAAGCGACTGGCAGAGCCAGTCGCTGTTAACGTGTCGGTCAGGCTTTTGCCTGCTGGTAGGGCGCCACGCGGAACAGGCGGCGGCAATAGTCGAGGAAGTAGCCGTAAGCGGCGCCCATCATCATTGAAACCGCCAGGTTCGAGCTCACCGCAGCGACAATCTGGTGCCAGTCCGCACCCACGCTCCACAGAATGGCGACATAAACCGGCGACTGAAAGGTCACGTAGGCCAGCACGTCGGCCATATTTTTCATCCAGCCGGCCGGAGTGATGCGCCGGGCCTGACGCATCGCGAAGTCGCGATAAATCCCGTAAGGGACAGCGATAATAATGTTGACCGGGATCGCCACCAGGCGCGACGATAACGACTGCTCAAACGTCATACCAGAGAGAAAAATTTCGATCATCATGTTGACGACGGTGCAGTAAACCACCATCGCAAAGGTGTCTGCAACCGCATGCCGCAAGCGGGAGTGCGCAGAGAACATCGGAGTGCTCCTCGAAAATGAAGTCAATAACGCCGAAAAATGCGCGTTGGTATAGCGTTTTTGGGCTGCCTGTTTTGATGTGCGTAGAGTATATCTCTGCATTAAAAGTGGCAACTAGCTATAAATTTTTATTTATTGCCTTTTTGTCGATAAAATACTCTGCGAAGGTCGGTTTTTTGCCCGTTACGCTACATTTATTGCTGGATTTGTTAAATTCCTTTAATTTCAAATGGTTGTGTTGTTTTTCGCCATGGTATCTGACCAGGGGGTCGGCATCTGACCGCCCGCTGTGGCGCAAAATCGCGTTAGTCTGTGATTAGTGTCATGTTTAGATGTTTTTATGCCATTATGCCGGTTTTTGTGGTGAAAAATTCTAAAATGGTATGTGGCGTTTTATTCTTAATGACTGAGTAACTATTCATTCGGCCACGCGGAGAGGGCCTGCGCCTTCACTGACGATAAGAGGATAACCCGCTGACTATAAAGGTAATATCGCCTTCTTGATATATTTTCCTATCTCACCATCCGCCGCTTTTATTTATTCAGGGTCTTATTGGCCTGTGCTGGCGAAAAAGAACCGGGGATTTCCCGATATAAAGTAAGTGGAAAAGGTTTACTCTCTGCATAATATATTTATCTGGATAACCGAAGGCTGGAAATAAATAAACGTTTCTATTACACTTGCCGCGTTGTGTCTTTTAATTTGCTATTTGGAAATTTTTAATTTTATGTCTTCAATGTTACACAAACTGAATAATATCCGTTCACTGCGCGCGCTGTCCCGTGAATTCTCCATTGACGTGCTTGAAGAGATGCTGGAAAAGCTCAGGATCGTCACTGAAGAAATACGTACGCAACAGCAGCTGACGGCGCAGCAGCAGGCGGAATATCAGGAAAAAGTGAATACCTGGCTTGAGCTGATGCGCGCCGACGGTATTTCTCCTGACGAGCTGGTGGCCGATATTCAGCCGCCGATGGCGGGCGGTAAAAAGCGGAAACCGCGCCCGGCGAAATATCGTTATACCGATCATACCGGCGCCGAGAAAACCTGGACCGGCCAGGGAAGAATGCCGAAGCCGATTGCCCAGGCGGTCGCCGAGGGGAAATCGCTGGACAGCTTTTTGATTTAAAACCGATGCGGCCAGCGCCACGACGGCGGGGAGACCCACCGCCCGGCCTGGCCTTATGACCTGCAGCGAGGGGCTTCAGCAGACGCCGAAGTCCCCCTCTTCCTGATAGGACGTCACCTCGTCTGACTTCAGCGTATAGCGTTCTCCCTGCTCCTGCGCGGCCTGAACCACCACCAGAGCCTCGCCCTGCACTTCGACCACTTTCAGTTTTGGCCCGCCCGCACGCGGTTGTACCAGATCGCCGACAGAAAACATCATTCACTCCTCACTGTTAATACCACGGATGAACCTAAACCATAGCTCAACGCCCGCGCACTGAACACCGGGTGTGCTCTTTTTTGTTAAAACAATTTGGAGGTATATGTATTAATGTTGTTAATGTTTTGCTGGCGCCATACCGCTGCTGACAAGGGGGACGGCGAGGGTAGGGTTACCATCAATCAGGTCAGGAAAGACACCATGAAGTATATCATTCTGTTTATCATTGTTATTGCTGTGCTGTATGTCCATTACCGCGGACGGGTGCGCTATCGTTTCTGGCGACAGCTCTCCGACCATTCCACATTTACCGCGCCGTTGAATGGATTTATGTATTTATTTTCCCGCGTGCCGAATACGCCTTATCTGCGCCCGGAGATGTTTCCCGAGCTGGCGATATTGCAACAAAACTGGCTGGTTATTCGCGAGGAAGGCATCCGCCTCCAGCAGCTGGAGCAGATTAAAGCGGCCGATAAATATAACGATGCCGGATTTAACTCATTTTTTAAAACCGGCTGGAAACGCTTTTATCTGAAATGGTATGAGGATGCCCATCCCTCCGCCAGCCAGCTTTGCCCACAAACTACCGCGCTGCTGCGGGATATTCCGTCGGTGAAAGCGGCCATGTTCGCCACCCTGCCGGACGGCAGCCGTCTGCCGCGCCATCGCGACCCCTACGCCGGTTCCCTGCGCTTTCATCTTGGCCTGGCGACGCCGAACGATGACCGCTGCTTTATCGAGGTGGATGGTCAGCGCTACAGCTGGCGCGACGGGGAAGGGGTGCTGTTTGACGAGACCTATATCCACTATGCGGAAAATACCAGCGGTGAGAATCGGCTGATTCTGTTCTGTGATATTGAACGGCCGATGCGCTACCGCTGGGCGCAGAAGGTCAACCACTGGCTGGGGCGCTATCTGATGAGCGCCGCCTCGGCGCCCAACGACGCCAGCGATCGCACCGGCGGAATTAACCGGGCGTTTCGCTATATTTACCAGATCCGCATTGTCGGCAAGCGGCTGAAAAAATGGAATAAGACGGTCTATTACGTCGTCAAATGGCTGCTTTTCGGCGGCATTGCCTGGCTTATCTGGAGTGCGTTTTAACTCCCCTGGCGCCGGTTCCACGGCATGATCGCCAGCAGGCGCGCCATGCCGCAAAAGCCGGTCATCCCGGCGAAAGTGAGCCCGGCGCCGACCGCGCCGCTGAGCAGGAAAAAGCCGCCGTTCACGGTATAGCCCAGCAGCACCCCCAGTAAAATCAGAACGCCAGCGGCGATTTGCACCTGGCGCATCAGCGGCAGCGGTTGCGATTTATCTTCCTCAACCGGGAGCCCCGCGGCTTTCCATGCCTGAATCCCCCCCGCCAGCAGGCTGACCTGCGCCGGCGCGGCAGCGGCGGCCAGACGAATGGCGTTATTCTGCGTCCGGGAGCCGGCCTGGCAGTGGAAGATCACGCGCTCGCCGGCCCGGGCGTTTAGGGTCGCGCCGCCGTTCAGGGTGGCGAGCGGCACCAGCTCGGCATCGGGAATATGTTCGCGCGCGTATTCATCCGCATCGCGGATATCTATCAGTCTGGCGCCCTGGGCAATCTGCACCCGGGCTTCGGCAGGGGTTAAGGTGGCGATGGTCATAGGATCCTCACGGGCAATAGAGCGTTTTCAGCGTGTTGATCACCTGCTGTACCGCAGGATGGGTGATGAAATAGTGGATGCGCTGAGCGTCGCGTTCGCTGTCGATCAGCCCCTCGTCACGCATCCGCGCGAGGTGCTGCGAGGTGGCGGAAGGGCTCAGGCCGGTAGCGCGGGCCAGTTCACCGGCGCTGGCCCGCGGCGCGTCGCATAGCATGCACAGGATCAGCAAGCGGTGAGGGTTGCTCATCGCTTTCATCAGCGCGGCGGCTTCGCCGGCGCGGGCCTGCAGGTCTTCGGGTGTGGTCATGTATTTTAGCTTTTTCTAAATTTAGATAACTCTAAAATAAAAAAGCCGCCAGCGCCAGCCCTTTTTCCCCGCGACTCAGGCCGGAACGGCGAGATCGGCTATCTGCGCCCGGGCGCTGGCGATCCCGGCGTCGCGACCGTGCGGGCGGTTATCCAGCCCTTCGGCATAGATAAATTCCACCTCATGGATCCCCATCAGCCCCAGCACCGCGCGCAGATAGGGGGTAACGGCGTCGGTGGTTTCTCCCTGGTGAACACCGCCGCGGCTGCTGACGACCACCGCCCGGACGCCCTCGACCAGCCCCTGCGGCCAGTTGTCGGTGTAGCGAAAGGTTTCCCGCGCCCGCGCCACGAGGTCGAACCATTTCTTCAGATCGGTCGGGACGTTGAGGTTATACATCGGGGCGCCGATCACCAGCAGGTCGCTGGCTTTTAACTCGGCGATAAACTGGTCGGAGAGCGCTACCGCCGCGCGGATGGCCGGCCGCGGATCCGCCGCCCCGCGCAGGGCGGCAAACAGCGCGCCATCCAGCGTCGGCAGCGCCATAGCGCTGAGATCGTGTTCGCGGATCCGATCGTGGCGGCCCGCCGCCTGGCGCGCTGCGATAAATTCGTTAATCAGCTGATTGGTCAGGGAAGTTTCGCCATTAATGCTGGACTTTAATACCAGAACGTTAGCCATGATGAGTGCCTCAAGTGAAGGATAGAAGCAGAGACTAACACTGTCTTTTTTCTCTCTGGAGTGACATTATTTTCCTCTATTGTATCCCGTAAGGAACCAATCTGTGCGCGACGATCTGAACGCGATCCCGGTGTTTGTCACTGTGGTCGAGAGCGGTAACTTTGCCAGCGCGGCGACGATCCTCCACGTGACGCGATCGGCGGTGGGAAAAACCATTGCCCGGCTGGAAGCGCGTCTCGGCGTGGCGTTATTCCAGCGCACCACCCGCAGGCAACTGCTGACGGAAGAGGGAGAGCAATTTTATCACCAGTGTCGGGAGGCGCTGGGACGCATTCGCGAGGCCGAAGAAGCGCTGCAGCGCGGCAAAGGCGAGGTGCAGGGACGGCTGCGGATTTCGCTGCCGGTGCTGTTTGGCCAGCGCTGCGTGGCGCCGCTGCTGTTCCGCCTGAGCCAGCGCTATCCATTGCTGAAGCTCGAGCTCCACTACAGCGACCGGCAGGTCAATCTGCTGGAAGAGGGGTTTGATCTCGCGGTGCGTATCGGGAGCCTGGCCGACACCGGGTCGCTACGGGCGCGGGCGCTGGGGGAGCATGGCATGGTGCTGTGCGCGGCGGCGGAGTACCTGCGTCGCCAGCCGGCGCCGGGGACCATCGCCGGGCTGAGCGAGCACCGCACCCTCGGCTATCTGCATAACGGTCAGCTGCAAAAATGGCAACTTTACGACCCGCAGCAGGGCGAAGTGCGCTTCACCCCGGAGGCGTGGCTGGTGCAGGATGACTTTGCCGCCATCGCCGCGGCGGCGCAGCAGGGAATGGGCATCGCCTGGCTGCCGGACTGGCTGGTGGCGCAGGCGCTCGCCGACGGGACGCTGCAGCAGGTTCTGGCGCCCAGCGACCGTGTGCGTTTCGCCATCCACGCGGTGTGGCCGGAAGGGCCGTGGCTGCCGCAAAAAACGCGGGTGATGATCGATGCCCTGCGGGCGGGGCTGGGTCTGGCGTAGCGTCCGCGCCCGGCGCGCTTTACGCCATCGCCTCAGCGGCGTGGCCGTCCGGCACGGGCGGCGCGGCGGTATAGCGTGCTGCGGGCGATGCCCAGCATCTGCGCCGCCCGGCTGACGTTGCCGTTGACCCTGGCGAGGGTATCGACAATCAACTGCTCGTCATGGGCCTGTAACCCCCCGCGCGGCAGCGGCGCAGGCGCAGCGCGGTATGCGTCCGGCAGCGCATCGGGCGTCAGCGTGTCGCCCTCATCGGCCAGAGCCAGCATCACCTTCAGGACGCTCTGCAGCTGGCGCACGTTTCCCGGCCACGGCAGCTGGCTGAGGTGGGTCAGCAGCGCGGTGGACAGCGTCACCCGGCGCGAAGCGCCGCCCAGGTCGCGCCACAGGGTGGCGATAAAGGTTTCCAGCGCCGGCCACTCGCGTAGCGGAGGCAGCGCCAGGGCGTACTCCCGCAGGCGCCACAGCAGATCTTCGCGAAATTCGCCGGCGCTGACCCGCTGGGTCAGGTTGCGGTGCGTGGCGCAGATCAGGGCGAAGTTCACCGGCACGCTGCGGCTGGCGCCGAGCGGGGCGACCTCTTTCTCCTGCAGTACTCGCAGAAGGCGGGTCTGCAGCGCCAGCGGCATATCGCCGATCTCATCAAGAAACAGCACCCCGCCCTCGGCCTCGCGGATTTTGCCGATATAGCCGTTTTTGCTGGCGCCGGTAAACGCCCCTGGCTGGTAGCCGAAAAGCTCGGACTCGATCAGCGATTCCGGAATGGCGGCGCAGTTAATGGCGACGAATTTACCGCTGCGCCAGCGGCTGTGCTGGTGCAGCGTGCGGCTGACATACTCTTTGCCGCTGCCGGTTTCCCCCTCAATACAGAGCGCGATGCCGGCGTTAAGCAGCCGGAGCAGCTTTTCGCCTTCCCGCGGGCTGGTGAAGGGGAGCTGCATGGCCGGCGGGGCACTCACCGCCACCCGGCGGCGGGTGGGCTCGCGCAGGCGATAGTGATAGCGGCCCTGCGGGGTGGTCAGGGGCAGGGGAACGCTGACCGCCGTTTGCGTCAGCGTCGGAAAAAGCGACGCAAAGGTGAGCTGGCCAAACTGCGCCGCGCTCAGGCCGAACTCGCGCATCGCCAGCCGGTTGCCAGCGGTAAGGACGTTGTCGGAAAAGACCAACAGCAGTTCCTCCACGCTGTCGAGTTTGTCCACCTGCCGGTGGAGGCTCATCAGCCACTGCTCAGGATGCAGGCTCTGCTTCACCCACAGATACTCAATCTGCTTTGCCGCCGCTTTCACCCAGCCAAAGGTGTGCTGGTGGGGTAAATCCGCCGGGCCGGAGATATCCAGCACGCCGGCGATGCTTCCGTCCGGCCGCTGGAGCGGCATCGCCGCGCAGTACAAATTCTGGTTGCGGGTGAGAAAGTGCTGACGCCCATCGATTTCGCAGCCGTCGTCAATCGCCAGCGCGGTGCCGATGGCGTTGGTCCCGCGTCCGCTTTCGCTCCACAGATTGCCCGGCGCCAGCGCGGCGCGCTGAGCCTTCTGCATCGCCTGGGTATCGCCGACGGTATGGAGCACCAGGCCGCCGGGGTCGGAGAGGATCACCACCGACTGCAGGTCCGCTACCTGGCGCGACAGGGCTTCCACCACCGGCTGCGCCAGCTGCTGCAGGCTGCGGTGGCTGGCGAGCCGGTCCGCCAGCTCGCCGGCGTCGAGGCGGGGAAAATCCTCGGTGGCGGGATCCAGACCGTAGCGTTGGCAGCGAGACCATGAATCGCTCAGCAGGGGATTGGCGTTAACCTCTGGGGCGAGAAGAAAGGGATTGCCTGGCACAGGGCACCTCTGGGTCGATGTTGCTGTGTTGCAATATTGTAGCTATTTGGTTTATTTGGTGTTGCGATTTGCAACACATAAGTGGAAACCCGTGCGACAGTGGCTGACCATCTGCCCAGCCAGTGAATACAACCTGTTAATAAATAAACCTATTTAGAGAAAATGAAAAACTGGCATAACCCCTGCAAAGTGAGAAGCGTTCGGCGGCAAGTTTAAAAAATCAATATGCCGCTGCGTCTCAACCCTACAGAAGGAGATTTGCGATGCGTTATGCACACCCTGGCCAGCCCGGCGCCCTGGTTTCATTGAAATCCGCTTACGGCAACTTTATTGACGGTAAATTTGTCGAGCCGCTGAGCGGTGAATTCTTTATGAATACCTCCCCGGTAGACGGCAGCAACATTGCGCAGTTTCCCCGGTCGGATGCCAGAGACATTGACTTCGCCCTCGACGCCGCCCACCGTGCGGCGCCGGCGTGGGGCAAAACCTCGGTGCAACAGCGCTCCAGGCTGCTGCTGCAGGTCGCCGACCGTATTGAACAGCATCTGGAATATCTGGCGGTGGCGGAGAGCTGGGACAACGGCAAACCGATCCGCGAAACGCTGAATGCCGACCTGCCGCTGGCGGTGGATCATTTTCGCTACTTCGCCGGCTGCCTGCGCGCCCAGGAGGGAAGCACTGCCGAAATTGACGAAACTACGGTGGCCTACCATTTCCATGAACCGCTGGGGGTGGTTGGTCAGATTATCCCGTGGAACTTCCCGCTGCTGATGGCCGCGTGGAAGCTGGCTCCGGCCCTGGCGGCGGGTAACTGCGTGGTGCTCAAGCCGGCGGAACAGACGCCGCTGAGTATTACCCTGCTGCTGGAGCTGATCGGCGATCTGTTCCCGGCGGGGGTGCTGAACGTGGTGCAGGGCTTCGGCAAAGAGGCGGGCGAGGCGCTGGCCACCAGCAAGCGTATCGCCAAGCTGGCGTTTACCGGCTCCACGCCGGTCGGGCGACATATTCTCGCCTGCGCGGCGGAGAATATTATCCCCTGCACCGTCGAGCTGGGGGGCAAATCGCCCAATATTTACTTCGCCGACGTGATGGAGGGGGAAGAGGAGTTTATTGAGAAGGCGGTGGAGGGGCTGGTGCTCGGTTTCTTCAACCAGGGTGAGGTCTGTACTTGCCCGTCGCGGGCGCTGATCCATGAATCCATTTATGAGCCCTTTATGGCGCGGGTCATGGAGAAGGTGGCGCAGATCCGTCGCGGCGATCCGTTAGATACCGACACCATGATCGGCGCCCAGGCTTCCCGCCAGCAGTTCGACAAGATCCTCTCCTATATTCAGATTGCCCGGGAAGAGGGCGGACAAATCCTCACCGGCGGCGAGCGGGCGGCGATCGCGCCGGCGCTGGATAATGGTTTTTATATTCAGCCCACGCTGATTAAAGGTCGCAACGATATGCGCTCCTTCCAGGAGGAGATCTTTGGGCCGGTGATCGGGGTGACCACCTTTAAGGACGAAGCGGAAGCGCTGGCTATCGCCAATGAGACCCAGTTTGGCCTCGGCGCTGGGGTGTGGACGCGCGATACCAATCTCGCCTATCGCATGGGGCGCGGTATTCAGGCCGGTCGCGTATGGACCAACTGTTATCATGTCTACCCGGCACATGCGGCGTTCGGCGGCTATAAACAGTCCGGCGTCGGGCGGGAAACGCATAAGATGGCGCTGGATGCCTATCAGCAAACCAAAAACCTGCTGGTGAGCTACGGCACCGCGCCGCTGGGCCTGTTCTGAAGCCCATCTCATTACTGATTGATCCTCAGTCCGCAATCCGTTCGGGTTGCGGATTTTTTTTGCGTCAAAATAACCCTGTGAAAGCGAGCGGTTACGGTGGCGGATAACGGCAATACATTTGGGTTAATGAAGTAATGGTTTTCATTTGAAAACAAAAACACTTCCAGAACAAGAAATTACAGCGCGGGTCAGGAGCGCTTTGCCTTAATTTGTGTAGAAATGATGAAGATTAATACCAGGAAAATTCCTAATTTTTTAGTGGCAACGGGTTTGGGCACAATAAAACAAGACGCTTTTTTGAGCAATTACCTTTAAATTTGTTAATAAAATGGACGTGTTGTTATTGAGAGGTATTTAATTTTCTTTTGTATAGATATGTAAATTAACATTGAAATGCCATTTCAAAAAATAACTTTATGCCGAGTATAGTCGTTAACCTGTATGTAACATTTCATCAGGTTGCCTTTTTTTACATCGGGTAATATATTTATTTCGCACATCAAAATAACTCTTTTTCTTCTGCTTGTTATTCATGGCCACCTTTCGGCGAAATAAAGCGGAGTTAAAGGACGTGTGCCGATTATCCTGCGGAAGGAACGCAATGAACATTTACAGGGAGGAACGGACGAGCCGTTTCGCGATAGCCATGGGGCTATTGTCGATCACGGGAAAATATATTCGTTAACGATGAGATAAATAATGAAAACGCAACTTCGTATTATGGCAATTCTCATGGGAGCGCTGGTTTCTGGCGCTGCAATTTCTGTTACTACGCCAACCATTAACGTTAACCCTGGCTCCAACGCGGGTACCCAGGGTACCGGCGGACAGGTTATCTTCAATGGATCAATCACCGACAGCTCCTGCAATATCGACAGCGCATCCACCAGCCAGACGGTGGATCTGGGCAAATGGGCCAGCACCTATTTTACCAGCACAGGTTTTGAAACCACCAAAACGCCTTTCCATATCAAAGTAAAAGATTGCCCTGCCAGCGTGACAAATGTCGCGGTGCTGTTTGACGGCGCGCGCGATCAGTCTGATAACACGCTGTTGGCGACCACCGGCGGCGCCGCTGGCGTGGCGATCAAGCTGTATGAAGATGACAAGTCTACGGCGGTCAGCCTCGGCAGCGTGTCGAAAGCCAAAAATGTCGTTGCGGGCGCGACTGCCGGCACCGGCACTGCCGACCTCGAGTTTTTCGCCAACTATATCTCCACCGGTGCGGTGAAGGCTGGCAATGCCAACGGTACGGCTAATTTCAATATGATTTATAACTAATCATATTGCGCGCTATTCAGAGTCAGTCCACTGCGTCCTGATTAATTGCAGATAGCTAAAGTGATAACTGTCATAAAGTCACGAAATATATTCGTGACGGTATAGTTGTTTTTGCTAATTATCCCGACGGGTACTGGCTCTGATAATCCCTGCTTTATTTTACTGTTTGTTCAACCTTTACCTGATGGTAAGTCATGATGAAGAAAATAATTGCCGTTGCGGCCTTTCTGCTGTGCTCCACGGCAGCGCAGGCCGGTATTGTCATGGGTGGAACCCGTGTGATTTATCAGGAAGGGAAGCGTGAAGCCGCTATTTCAGTCACTAATGCCGATACCCATACGCCCTATCTGGTGCAGTCGTGGGTGGAAAATTACGCGGAAAACGATAAGGCCAAGGTGCCCTTTATTGTTACGCCGCCCTTATTCCGTCTCGATCCGGAGCAAAATAACGTCCTGCGCATTAACTTTATTGGCGCCTCGCTGCCCAGCGACCGTGAATCGGTCTACTGGCTGAACGTCAAAAGTATCGCCCCGACGCCCAAGGGCGAGGTGAACAAGCTGCAGGTCAATATTAAGTCGAAATTCAAAATCTTTTATCGCCCCAACGGCCTGGTGGGCGACCCGGCTAAAGCCTGGCAGCAGCTGAAGTTTAGCCAGTCCGGCGGCCATCTGACGGTGGCAAACCCCACTCCCTATTTTGTCTCTTTTTACGCCGTCGAGGTGGGCGGGCAGGCAATCGACGAGCCTGGCATGGTGGCCCCCTTTGGCGAGAAAACGTGGCCGGTGAGCGGGCACGGCACCGTCAAATGGCGGGCGATTAACGACTACGGCGGCGTCAGCGATTACGCCCAGCAGTAATTCCCCTTTGTGATGAGCTTACCGGACGGCGCCAGCATGAAAAGAATAACAACAGCCAGGGTGCGGGAGTATGCCGCGTTGCCCGTCACCGCCGGAC
The DNA here is from genome assembly GCF_048822555.1 of Klebsiella sp. C283. Classification (NCBI taxonomy): domain Bacteria; kingdom Pseudomonadati; phylum Pseudomonadota; class Gammaproteobacteria; order Enterobacterales; family Enterobacteriaceae; genus Klebsiella; species Klebsiella sp. C283. The sequence continues at coordinate 90,451 of NZ_JBMEZS010000005.1, read as the reverse complement.
GGGCGCTGGCGCTGGCGACGCTGCCGACGATGATGTGCTGTCTCAGCCCGCTGAGCCGGGCGCTGGCCGACGACTATTTTGATCCGGCGGCGCTGGAGTTTGCCGACCCGCAGCAGCAAACCTCCGATCTGCACTACTTCGCCAAACCCGGCGGGCAGCAGCCGGGGACTTATCCTGTCACCGTGGTGGTTAACGACCAGGAGCTGGGCCAGGCCAATATCACCTTTGTTGACGATGGCGGGCAGCTGCAGCCTGTGCTGACGCCCGGGCAGCTGGCGGATTATGGGGTCAACGTCAGCGCGTTTCCGGCTTTTCAAACGCTGCATGAAGGTGAGACCTTCACCCGGATCGAGAAGTTTATTCCCGACGCCAGCAGCCGCTTCACCTTCGCTAACCAGCGCCTGACGCTGAGCATTCCCCAGGCGGCGATGAACGTGCAAAGCCGCGGCTATGTCGATCCCTCGCGCTGGGACGATGGCGTGCCGGCCGCGTTTGTCGATTACTATTTTTCCGGCGCGCAAATAAAGAATGCCGATGAAGGGGAGAGCAGCCGCTCAAACTATCTCAATTTACGCAGCGGCGTGAACCTGGGCGCCTGGCGGCTGCGCAATATCTCCTCAATGCAGTACGACCAGCAGCGCCGGCACTGGGATTCACAGAGCACCTGGCTGCAGCGCGACGTCCGCTCGCTGAAGAGTCTGCTGCGGATCGGCGATACTTACACCACCGGCGATGTGTTTGACAGCATCCCGTTTCGCGGCGTCCAGCTGATGTCTGACGATGAGATGCTCCCGGACAGCCAGCGCGGCTTTGCCCCTACCATCCGCGGCGTGGCGCACAGCAATGCCAAAGTGACCGTCTCCCAGCACGGGTATGTGATCTACGAAACCTTCGTGTCGCCGGGGGCGTTCGCCATCAGCGATCTTTATCCCACCTCGCAGAGCGGCGATCTGGAGGTGAAGGTGACCGAGAGCAATGGTTCGGTGCGCACCTTTACCCAGCCCTATTCCGCCGTGCCGTATATGCTGCGCGAAGGGCGCGGCAAATTCAGCCTCAGCGCCGGTCGCTACCACTCCGGGGCGGATTCGGTGCGCTCGCCGGAATTCCTGCAGGGCACCCTGTTCTATGGTCTGTCGGCGGGATTTACCCTCTACGGCGGCACGCAGCTGGCCCAGGACTATCAGTCGTGGGCGCTGGGCCTGGGCCGCGGCTTTGGCGAGTTCGGTTCGCTGGGGGGCGACGTCACCCAGGCCGTCACCCGTACGCCGTCGGGCAAGCGCTATGCGGGCCATTCGCTGCGCGCTCAGTATCAGAAAGATTTCGTCAGCTCGGGCACCACGTTCAGCCTCGCCAGCTATCGCTACTCCTCCAGCGGCTATTACGATTTTGCCGAAGCCAGCGCCCTCGAAAGCGCGCAGGGGCAGGTGGACAACCGGCGCCGCCGGGAGGAAGTGTCGGTGTCACAACGCCTCGGCGGTCTGGGCAGTCTGGCGGTTTCCGCCTGGTCGCAGGAATACTGGCACCGGCAGAGTCGGGATGAGACGGTGCATCTCGGGTTCTACAGCGCCTGGAAAGGGATCTCCTGGGGCGTGGGCTATTACTACACTCGCGCCAGCGGCCAGCAAAAAAATGACCGCTCCTGGTCATTCAATATCAATATTCCGCTGGGCGGTCCGCTGTCCGACAGCGCGGTGAGCTACAACACCACCTCGGACAGCAATGGCTATACCTCGCAGCAGGTGTCGCTGTATGGCGCGGTGCCGACGCGGCCGAATCTGTTCTACTCGGTTCAGCAGGGCTACGGCAACCAGGGGCGGGGCACCAACAGCAGCGTCGCCCTGGACTACCACGGCGGCTTCGGCAACGCGCAGCTCGGCTATCGCCATGACGCCGCCAGTAATCAGCTGACCTGGGGAGGCGCCGGCTCGGTGGTCGCGCATCCGCACGGCGTGACCTTCGGTCAGACGGTGGGCGAGAGCTTCGCCATCGTCCGCGCGCCGGGGGCTGCCGGCGTGGCGGTGCAAAACGGCAACAATGTGCACACCGACTGGCGCGGTTATGCCGTGGTGCCGTCTCTGACCACCTACCGGAAAAATGTCATTACCCTCGACACGGAGTCGATGGCGGATGATACCGACGTCGACCAGCAGGGTCAGACGGTGATCCCCGGCGGCGGCGCGGTGGTGATGGCCAACTACCGGACCCGCATAGGCAACCGGGTGCTATTTACCCTGCGCAACGCGCAGGGGCCGTTACCCTTTGGCGCCAGCGCACGGTTGGTCGGGACGGAGGAGAGCGGCAATGCGCCGGGCGGCATGGTAGCCGACGGCGGTCAGGTGTACCTCAGCGGCGTGCCGCAGGAGGGAACCCTGGCGGTGAGCTGGGTCGTCAATAACCAGTCGCAGAGTTGCACGATGCATTTTCATCTTGCGGATAACCCACAGCAGAGTCTGAATACGGTGAAAACCGTCTCCGGGCTGTGCCAGTCACGCTGAGGCGGCTATGAAATCTGTTTTTCGTCTACTTCCTTTTCTCTTTTTGCTGGCGCTGAGCGGCTATCTTCCCGGCGCGCGGGCTGAAAACTGCCGCGCGAATATCGGCCAGACCACCGTCAATATTCCCAATATCAAGTATTTGCCCACGCTGCCGGTCAATACCCAGATGACCAGCGCGATGGCGGATAACGGCAGCGGGATCCCCTTTTCCTGCGACCTGCAGCTGCCGACGGCGAGTGCCAAACGCATTGTCTACAAACAACTGAAAACCGGCGGCTCGCCTGTGGTGATTAACGGACAGCACGTCTACCCCAGCGCCATCGACGGCATCGGCTACGCGCTTAGCTTCCAGTGCGCCGGCGGCCCGATGCGCGCTATCGACGGCAGCCACTCCGCTGGCGGCGAGTCGGTGGTGGTCTGCGACAGCACGATGCTCCCGGCGCTCATGACGCAGCAGCAGACGACGGTCAGGATCGCGGTAACCTTCTATAAGACCGGTACGGTACAGCTGGCTGACGGGACGCATACCAACTCGCCGCCGCTGCCGCAGGTGGGGGAGGTGACCATTGAACAGCAGGCCAACGGGAACACCGGCTTTGTCGCCAGCGCGCCGGTCAGCATTGATATCGCCGCCCTGAACGTGGACATTGGCAGCAGCGGCAGCTGCCAGGTGGCGACCTCAACGATCCAGGTCAGTCTGGGCACGGTAAATCGGGCGGAGTTTCACGGTAAAGGGAGCACCGGCGGCCAGGCGAAGCGCTTTTCGATCCCGGTGTTCTGTCCGACGCCGACCGATGTGCGCATCGGCTTTTTCGGCGTCAGCGTGGAGAGTGATACCCTGGCGCTAAGCAAGGCCAGCAACAGCGCCAGCGGCGTCGGCGTGAAGCTGACCTACGGCAATAACCCCGGCGCGGCCGTGTCCGATGGCGCCAGCGTTAAAATCAATGAGGCCAGCAACTTGCCGATCCTGAAAAGGGTAACCGGCAGTAACGCCGGCACGGCTGAGGCCATTAATTTTAACGCCCAGTATGTGCAAACTGACGCCACGGTGACGGCGGGCACAGCCGACAGCATGGTGACCTTCGCCCTCGAGTATAACTAGCGTGGGGCCGGAGCATAGGCCGCCAGAAGGGGGATCGCCACCACCGCGCCGTCATCGTCGATATAGTTCAGCTTGTACAGGCGAGCGCTGTCGGTCGTTGACACGGTATAGCTGCTGTACGGCCGGAGCATCACGTTTCTCATTGGCGAAATGTGGCCTTTATTATCGATCAGCGCCCCGTTGACCAGGGTGATATGCAGTGGGCCTGAGTTAGTCAAGCGCAGGTTATTGCCGCTCTGCTGCCACTGCAGCTTTTGCACCTCTCTGGCGAGGGTGGTGGCGATGGCAGGAGGACGATAAAACAGCTTCAGGCGGGTGCGGACGATAAACTGCAGCGTATGGTTAGCGTCTGACGGCGGCGGATTCTCCTGAATATTGACCCAGTACAGGCTTTCCTGATCGGCGGGGAGCCCGCCGCCGTGATAGATAAAGCGCAGCTGGGCGCTTTGCTGGGGGGATAAATAGACCAGCGGCGGGGTCGCCACCATCGGCAGGTCGACGCGCGACCTGTTGAGCCCGGCGTCCAGCCAGATCTGCACTTTATAAGGTGTGCGGCTGCGGTTATGAATGTTCAGGGTGGCGGCTTTGTCTTTTCCTGAGTAGACCACCCGCGTGGCATCGATGGAGATCCCGGCGCAGGCCTGAAAGGTCATGACGCTAAACAGAACAGCCAGCTGTATTTTCATCTTCGCTCCCTTTGCGTCTCATCCCTGACCGGGAAGCTATTCTTGCATAATGGTGAACCGGGCCGTTGCGTTGCCGTCGCCGGGGAGGACGTGGGCTTTATCCCAGGTATAATAGAAGGCTTTCAGCCTGAAGGTGCCGGAGCCGCCGTCCACCGGGATCTCGATGCGGGGATCGTGCTGCGGATCGAGGTGTGCATCAAGGCCGAGCGGCGTCCCCGTACGGTCGGTGAGCAGAATACCCACGCTGCCGGCCGGCTTACCGCTATCGTTGAGGGCCAGCACATGATTTTCAGGCGTGGCGGTGGGAGAGGGGCCATCCACCACAATGTAGTAGGTGCCTTTCTCGCAATCTTTGACGCGAATATCGACGCCGACCGCTGGCCCGGTACCCGACTGGCTATTTTTCAGTCTCGACAGCGGAATATTGCCCATGCTGATGTCGATGGCTCCGTTATTGCCCGCCCCTTCGAGTTTGCAGGCGCCGTTCACGACCCTGCCGATGAAATTTAGCGTACCGTCTGCCGCGTAAACCGGGCCGACGGCCAGTCCGACGAAGAGCATTGCCAGACCCAGGGTGGTTATTTTCATGTTCATTCCTCCTGTCGTGCCGGTAAACCTGGCGCCAGGGTCATTATTTTACGGGTCAGATACGGCACAAAATGATTTTAATCGGGCATGTTTTTTATTAATTCATTTATTTGGCAAATATATTGTCGCCTGGAATTAATATATGCTTGTTATTTATTACCTGCGTTTTCCGGGATAGTACTGTGGAGGAATGCTGGAGTAAATAAGACGGTAGTTATCGGTGTCTGAACGCGAAATATCGTGCATTTAAATAAATTATTCATTAATTCAATTAGTTACTTCTCTCTTGCTGCTGTTTTTTGTGCTTAATTCGGCACGATGTCAGTCTGGAAAATACGATCGCTGGCGTAAAGCTACGCCCGGCGGATGAGAAATCATTCACCGGGCGATAGCCCTGTTTCGTTGTCAGATTTGCGATCGGCAACCCGATCGTCGGGTTGTATGTCCCGATGTTTAAAAATAGGATGAATTCCCTGTTACGCGCTGCGGATGATGTTGACTGAGAAGCGGCCGGCCACCCCGGCGCGAAAACCCGATAACAATAAGGATGGCGAGATGAAACTGACGGTGGGGCTGGCGCTGACGCTGGCGATAATGACCTGCGGCGCCCAGGCGCGCGATATGCAAACCATTGAGCGCAGCGGTGAACTGAAGGTCGGCGTGCCGGGCGACTACGCCCCGCTGGCGTTTCGCAATACCGCCGGCGAGCTGCAGGGCTATGACGTGGACATGGCCCGCGATCTCGGGCGCACGCTGGGGCTGAAGGTGAGCTTCGTCTACACCAGCTGGCCGGCGCTCGCCGCCGATCTGCAGGCGGACAAGTTTGATATTGCGATGGGCGGCGTGACGCAGACCCCGGCGCGGGCGAAGGACTTCGCCCTCAGCCACCCGGTGGTGGCGAACGGTAAAATCGCCTTAGCCAACTGTCAGGCCGCCCCCCGGCTTGGATCGCTGGCGAAGATAGACCGTCCGGAGGTGAAGGTGGTCGTCAACCCTGGCGGCACCAACCAGAGCTTTGTCGATGAGCATATTAAGCAGGCGCAGATCATTCGCGTGAAGAACAACGTCGATAACTTGGAGGCGCTGCGGCAGAAAACGGCCGATATGATGGTGACCGATCTGATCGAAGGCGACTATTACCAGAGCAAAGAGCCCGGCGTGTTCTGCGTCGCCAACGAGACGCCGTTCGCCGGCACCGCCAGCGACAAGGTGTATATGATGAGTAAAGATAATCCGGCGCTGCTGGAGAAAGTGAACCAGTGGCTGGATAGCCAGGATAAAGAGGTTCTCAAACGGAAGTGGAAAATTCGCGGTTAAGCGCTGAGGCACCCACCGCCGACGGGCGCGTCCGGCGGTGGTTGTCAGCCGCGGTCAGCGCTGCGGCGACAGCGTCTGTCGCGCCAGGTCGCGGAAGTAGCAGGCGTAGCCGAGGGTGGCGGTCAGGCACAGCATATAGCCAAACGACTCGCTGCCTTCCTCCACCGTATTTTTCACCACCCGTGCGTAGTTCTCATCCAGCACGGCGTACCACAGGCCGTGCATACCGAACAGCCGCGAGAAGACCAGAATCGCCAGCAGGCCGCTGATCATCATCCCGTAATACGGGGTGCGGGTATAATCCGCCAGCTGCGACAGGGTCTGGCGCAAATGGCGCAGCGGCATCAGCAGGGACCCTGCGGTAGCCAGCAGGGCAAACCACACCCAGCTGCCATGGGAGAGTAAATCAAACAGGCCATCCAGTTCGCGGATCAGCATGGCGAGGAAGAAGCCGCCGATGAGGATATTGCTATAGCGCAGGTGGGCATATTTGCGCGCCAGCAGAAGATGAACCAGCACGATGACGGCCAGCACGCTCTCCTGAACCACTTCGGTGAGCGACACCTCCGGGATGTCGTTGCCAAATACCCGAATATCCACCCACAGGCAGAGTACCGCGATGGCGGCCGCGACCGCCGCGCCGAGAAAGAAAAGCAAGCTTCGTAACAGAGACATTAACACCACAACTTATTTTTAAAACAAATATCATAAGTTTTGGGAATACATGTTCCTGTTCACTTTGTGCGACTTTGCGGCTGTTTTTTAACGTTTTGCGCTTTTTAGCGCCGGGAAAGACGACAGGGGAGGGGGACTCCCCTGAATGAGAGGACGTCAGAGAATATCATCCACCACGCCGCCGTCAACGCGCAGCGCGGCGCCGGAGGTGGCCGACGCCTGCGGCGAGCAGACGTAAACCACCATATTGGCGACCTCTTCCACCGAGGCCGCCCGCTGGATCACCGAACTCGGACGATGGGTCATGACAAACGCTTTCGCCAGTTCCTCCAGCGACTGGCCGGTTTTCGCCACTTCGTCTTTCAGCATTTCGGCAAAGCCGTCGGAAATCGTCGGCCCCGGCAGCACGCTGTTAACGGTCACTCCGCTGCCGGCGACATATTTCGCCAGGCCGCGGGCCAGCGACAGCTGGGCGGTCTTGGTGACGCCATAGTGGATCATGTCCGCCGGGATATTGCGCGCCGATTCCGAGGAGATAAACACCACCCGCCCCCAGCCTTTACTGACCATCGCCGGCAGCAGCCCTCGCGACAGGCGCACGCCGGACATGACGTTGGTCTGCCAGTAGTTTTCCCAGGTCGCGTCATCGGTGGCGTAAAAATCCTGCGGGCCGTAGATCCCGGCGTTATTGACCAGAATATCGACGCCGGTCACGGCCTGCAGCAGCTGTGCCGCGCCGTCGGCGCCGCTGAGGTCGGCGACGGCGGGGCGCGCTTTCGCCCCCGGCACCTCATTTTGCAAGCGGGCGATCGCGGCGTTCACACTCTGCTCGCTGCGCCCGTTAAGGATAATCTCTGCGCCGCTCTCCGCCAGGCCTTTGGCGATAGCAAAGCCAATACCCGCCGTGGAGGCGGTGACCAGCGCGACTTTCCCCGATAAATCAATCTTCATGTTCCTGCCTTCTGGTTGTGGATCTCCCATTAAGCGTAGCAGCGGCGGTATCGGTGGGGATCAGTAACCGGCGTACTTATTGACCAGGTTTTTGAGCGGCAGCCCGCGACGCTGGCGCTGAATGTTCTCCAGCAGCTGGCGGGCGATCACCTCGGCGGGGGCCGCAGAGGCCATATGCGGGGTGATCACCACCTGCGGATGGCGCCACAGCGGATCGTCCGCCGGCAATGGCTCCTGCGGGAAGACGTCGAGCACCGCTCCGGCGAGCTGGCCGCTCTCCAGCGCCGCCAGCACATCCTCATTGACCATATGCTCTCCACGCCCGCAGTTGATTAACACCGCCCCGGCGGGAAGCCGGCTGAAGAGCGGCGCGGCGAGAATACCCCGGGTCTGCGCGGTGAGCGGCAGGAGGTTAATCAGCCCGTCAAGCGACCCGAGGAAGCTGTCGAGCGCCTCCTCGCCGCGGTAGCAGGTGACGCCAGCCAGCTGCTTCTCACTGCGCGACCAGCCGGAGACCCGATAGCCAAGGCGGGCCAGCTGGTCGGCGATATAGCCGCCAATTTCGCCGAGGCCCATAATGCCGATATGGAAGTCGGCGGCGGCGCGCTGGGGATAGAGCTTCCAGGTTTGGGTCCGCTGGTGGGCCAGCGCCCGGTCAAAATAACGCTGGAACCACAGCACGCCCCACAGGGCATATTCGAACATGCCGTGACGAAAGTCCTCATCGATCACCCGGCACAGCGGGATATCGCTGGCGAACAGCGCGGGCGGCAGATGATCGACCCCGGCGGACGCGGCCTGGATCAGCTTCAGCCCCGGCGAGCGGGTCAACAGCTGCGGGCTAGGGAACCAGCAGCTGGCGTACTGCGCGTCGCGCGCCGCCTGGTGATGGGGCAGGAGCGCGGTGACGTCGGGAAACTGCTGCAGGGCGGCGCAGATATCGCGGGCGAAATCCGCGTCGTTACAATCCACCACGATAGTGATATCGGACATAGGCGTTAGTCTTTGTAAGAAGTATCGAGACGGTCAAGACGGCGCAACCACGCCTGCCAGACCTGTTGACGTTCATGCTCCACGCCCATCAGCTGCTCGCAGGCGTGCTGGCTGAGGTGCGGGGCGATGGTGTGGATCGGGCTGAGGGCCGCCAGCTGGGCGGCGGCCATCTGGATCTCGCAGGCACGATTGAGGTAGAACATGATGTAAAAGGCGTCAGCCACGGTACGGCCCACCGACAGCAGGCCGTGGCTCTGCAGGATCATGGCGATATTATTCCCCAGCGAGCGCTGAATGCGCGCCCGTTCGTCGAGGTCAAAGGCCACCCCTTCATAGGGGTGGTAGCCGACGCGCTGGTAAAACTCAGTGCTGATCTGGTTGAGCTGCAGCAGGCCGTCCTCGCAGGCGGCCACCGCCATCCCCGGCAGGGTGTGGGTGTGGATCACGCAGTGGGCGTCTTCCCGGGCCATATGCACCGCGCTGTGGATGGTGAAGCCCGCCGAGTTAGCCGGCGCCTCGCCCTCTACGACCTTGCCCTGCATATCCACCACGATCAGATTGCTGGCGGTGACCTCATCAAACATCATGCCGAAGGGATTAATTAAAAAGCGCGGCTCGCCGTCGCCGGGCAGGCGCACGGAGAAGTGGGTGTAGAGGGTATCCTCCCAGCCGAACAGCGCCGCCAGACGGTAGGCGGCGGCCAGCTGCTGGCGCAGGTGTTGCTCAGTTGCCATTTAGTGCACTCCCATAAATTCACGGATTCGTTGCAGAGAAGGGGCCTCCAGCGGGCTGCGGATCACCTGCGGGGCGATGTCGGCCTGCACCACGCCGTTCTCCATCAGCACCACGCGGTCGGAAATCGACAGGGCGAAGTCCATCTCGTGGGTGACAATCAGCATGGTCATACCTTCGCGGGCCAGCGACTGAATAACCTTCAGCACCTCGCCCACCAGCTCGGGATCCAGCGCCGAGGTCGGTTCGTCAAACAGCATGATGTCCGGCTTCAGCGCCAGCGCCCGGGCGATCGCCACGCGCTGCTGCTGGCCGCCGGAGAGCTGTCCGGGGTACTTGTGGGCATGGGCCAGCAGACCGACGCGGTCGAGCAGCGCCAGGGCCTGCTCGCGGGCGACCGGCTGATCCAGTAGCTGGTGGTAGCGCGGGGCCAGCATCACGTTGTCGAGCACCGTGCGGTGGGGGAACAGGTTGAAGCTCTGGAAGACCATGCCGATGCGCCGCACCCCGGCGCGCATCTGGCGCTTATCGACGATGGCTCCGCCTTTCAGATAGTCCTCGCCGTAGAGAATGATCTCCCCGCCATCAATGCTTTCGAGGGCGTTGATGGTGCGGATCAGGGTTGTTTTGCCGGAGCCGGACGGGCCGATGATGCTGATCACCTCCCCGTTATCTACCTGCAGGTCGATGCCTTTCAGCACCTCATGCTGGCCCCAGGATTTGCGGATGCCCCGCAGATCCAGCGCCGGCGGCGCGCCGTTGACGGCCGGGGTGTTGATCGCTTCCGTCAGCGCCGGCAGGCTCTGGCGCTGCGCCTGGCATTCCGCCTCGCTGAGCGTTTGCGGACGCTTGCGCTGAATATCGAGGCTATTCTCCAGCGCCCGGAACAGCCAGGTGAAGACGGTAACCACCATGACGTAGTACACCGCCACCGCCAGCAGCGTCTCCATCACGAGGAAATTTTGCGCATACAAGCGCTGGCCGGTGAGCAGCAGCTCGGGTAAGGAGACCACCGATAAAATCGAGCTCAGCTTAATGATGGTGATGTATTCATTGATCAGCGTCGGCAACGAGATGCGAAACGCCTGAGGAATAACAATCAGCCGCTGGATGCCGATAAAGCTGAAGCTCAGCGCATGGCCCGCCTCGCTTTGCCCTTTGGCCACCGACAACAGCCCGCCGCGGTGGATCTCCGCCATATAGGCCGCTTCGGTGACGGTCATCGACACCAGCCCGGCGATAAACGGCACCCCGAGCAGCGGCTGGGTCAGCGGAAACAGCTGCGGCAGGTTGTAGACAAACACCAGCAGCACCATCAGCGGCACGCTGCGGAAAAACCAGATATAGAGTTCGACGGGGATCTTGATCCAGCGCGGCGCCGAGAGCTTCGCGCAGGCTAGCAGAAAACCGACCACCAGGCCGATCCCCCAGGACAAGGTGCTGATCACGATAACCGTCACGCACGCCTGCCAGAATGCCCCAATGCTAAATAATGAAAAAAAGTATCCCCAATCGAACGCCATACTGACTCCTGTTGCGCAGTGCTTATTGTCTTAATCGATGCTTTCTAAGTTGTATTTTTTGATCAGCGCGGCATATTTGCCGTTGGCTTTGAGCGTGGCGAGGGTGGCCTTGATCGCCTCCGCCAGCTCGGTGTTGCCTTTGGCGACATAGATCCCCAGCGGCAGCGGGTAGACGAGGCGCGTCGAGCTTATCCCCAGGCGACCGCGGCTCTTATCGACGATAATCTGCGCCGCCGGGGCTATCTCAAGCTGGGCGTCGATGTTCTTCGACAGCAGCGCCTGGGAGGCTTCCGGCGCCGTCGGGAACTCCTGAATAGTGATGGCCGGTTTGCCGTTTTTCAGGCACCACTCATCGGAGTGTTTTTTCAGGCTGGTCACCCAGGTGGTGCCTGCCTGCAGGCCGACCTTCACGCCGCACAGCTCATCTTCGGTTTTCGGCTGCGCCGCGCCGCCCTTCAGGGCAATGATCGACGCGCCGGAGAGGGCGTAAGGGATGGCGTCGGCCTGCTTCTGGCGCTCCGGCGTCACGTACATCCCGGAGATCACCGCATCATATTTCTTGCCGATGCCGAGGATCAGACTGGTGAACTTGGTGTCGATCAGCTGCGGTTTGGCCTGCAGATGCTCGGCAATCAGCGTCGCGAACTCCGGGTCGAGACCGACGATATTGTTATTGCTGTCATAGGACTCAAACGGCGGGTAGGTGACCTCCATCCCCACCTTAAAGACGCCCTCGGTCAGCAGTTCCGCCGCCTGGGTGACAGAGGAGAAACAGGCGCTGACGGCGAGGGTAAGCGCGACGCGGCGCGAGATTTTTTTCAGGGTGCTAGTCATCATGGATCCTCACGGGTGGTTAGGGTTTTTTTTGCTGTGCCTGTTTTTTCAGATGGCCAAAGGTATGGGTGCCGCGCGCGCGCGCCGGCAGCTGGAGCTCGCCGCGATTGACCTTCTCGCGCAGATAGCGATAGGTTTGCAGCGCCTGGCTCCACATATGCTCGCCGATGCTCAGCTCCTGATATTCGCTGGCTTCGCCGGCGGCGAGAAAGGTCGGCAGCGGGCGGATCAGCGTGTGGTAATCGCAGGCGAAAAACAGCGGGAAGGAGTACCGCTCCTGCGGCACTTTGCGCACCCGGTGGGCTGTAGCAACAAATGTGCCAGCGCTGAGCACTTCCAGCATGTCGCCGATATTGATCACGAACGCCTCTTCTCCGGCGGCGTTCGTGACGGGAGGCGCGTCGATCCACACGCTTTCTTCATTGAGGACTTCAAGCCCGGGCTGGTCGGCGAGCAGCAGGGTGAAGCACTCATAGTCGGTGTGTGCACCAATTCCGGGAACATCTTCGACGCTGGCGTCGAACGGGTAATGGATGAGCCGCAGCTTGGCCGGCGGGCAGGTCACCATCGGTTTGAAATACCCTTCCGGCAGACCGAGCGCGAGGGCGAAAGCGTCGAACAGGCGGTGGCCGAGGGCGAAGACCGCGTCGTAGTAGGCCAGCACACGCGCGCGGAAATCCGGCAGGTCGGGCCACTCGTTGGCGCCGATCAGCGGCGTACCGGCGAGCACCAGCGGATGGTCGTCTGCCGCCTGGAAGCCAATATCGAAGGCCTCTTTATGGTCCGGCTTGCCGGCGCCGTAGATCTCTTCTCCTTCCGGGACGTAGCCCTTATGGCTTTTGGAGCGGCCGATGTAATAGTTCATCTTCTCCGCCATCGGCAGGGCGAAGATCTGCTTCGCCGCCTCGCGGACGCCGGCGATCAGCGCCGGGTCGATGCCGTGGCCGGTGATGTAGAAAAAGCCCACCTCGCGCGCCGCGCGGCCGATGGCGTCGGCCACCGCCTGGCGCCTGGCGAGATCGTCGCCGGCCAGATCGCGGATATCGATGGTCGGGAGTTCAGTAAAAGCGTGCTTCACGGCGGTCATGGCTGCGGTTCCTGTTCAGTGAGCGTTAAAAACTGCTGAAAGTGGGCCTGCTGGCGCGCGGCCATCCAGGCGTTGAGCGACCATAGGTCGGCCACCGGAACGTTGGTGAACGGCAGATGGTGCAGATAGCCGTCGGCGCCAAACTCCGGCGTCAGGGTGGTCTGCGGGTAGCCGCGCCGGCGCTGCGAATGCCAGATTTGCTCCCAGAAGCGCTCGGCAAAGGACAGCGCCGGCTGATACTCCGGCGCCGCCGGGTGCGGCACCTGCGGCCCCTGGTCGTAGCCCACCCGGGCCTGCACGTGATGCACGCGGTCGATAAAGGCGCTGAAGTCATCGCAGGGGTCATCCAGCAGGCGCTCGCTGACCACCACCCAGTGGCTGATGTCGGCGGTAAAGCGCAGCTGGGGGAGCTGCTGAATGATCTCCAGGGTGAGCCACGGGCTGTACAGCGAGGTGGCGCGATGGGTTTCAAAGCTGCAGGTCAACCCAAACCCGGCGGCCAGCTCGTGCGCCTTGCCGAGAAAATCGACCTGCTGCGCCAGCGGCCAGCGATCGTTGCCCGCCAGCAGATTGACAAAGCGCGGGTTGAGGCCGCTGGCCTCGGCGAAGCGGATCCGCAGGCGTGCCAGATGCTGCTCCGGCGTTTCATGCTGAGCGGGGAGCACCCCGCCGCCGCTGAAGAGAATGGCGACATACTCCAGCCCCGACGCCTGCAGGCGGTCGGCGAGCTGCCGCCGCTCCTCCGCCGTTAACGGGACGCGGGCTTCGATACCGCAGCAGCCGACGCGCTGCAGTTCATCCAGCGTTTGCGGCCAGGGGGTCGTCACTCCCCAGAGGGTGCGAAAGCATTTCAGCTCCATGGCGGCTTCCTCAGGCGTACTTCACGCCGGGCAGGACGCAGAGCATCTCGTACAGCAGGTTGGCCGCCAGCTGGGAGGTATTACCGCTCACGTCATAGGGGGGCGAGACTTCAACCAGATCGGCGCCAATCAGGTTCAGGCCGCGGCAGCCGCGGACGATCTCCAGCGCCTGAATGGAGGTCAGGCCGCCGACTTCCGGCGTCCCGGTTCCCGGGGCCCAGATAGGATCGAGGCTGTCGATATCAAAGCTGAGATACACCGGCCCGTCGCCCATCTGCTGGCGGACTTCGGCCATCAGCGGTGCCAGCGAGGTATGCCAGCACTGCTCCGCCTGCACCAGGCGAAAGCCCTGGTCGACGCCCCACTGGAAGTCCCCGGCGGCATAGCCCTGGGCGCGCTGGCCAATCTGCACCACCCGCTTGAGGTCGAGTAGTCCCTCCTCAACGGCGCGGCGGAAGGTGGTGCCGTGGGCGATTTTCTCACCGAACATCTCATCATTGGTGTCGGTATGGGCGTCGACGTGGATGAGCCCCACCGGCCCATGTTTTTTGGTCAGCGCCCGCAGGATGGGCAGGGTAATGGTGTGGTCCCCGCCGAGGGTGAGGGGGATCAGCGTATAACTATTCAAACCGGTGTAGTAATCTTCAATAATTTGCACCGATTTGAGCAAACTGTAGGTATTGATCGGCACATCGCCGATGTCGGCTACCGACAGCGAGTCGAACGGCGCGGCGCCGGTCGCCATATTGTACGGACGGATCATCACCGATTCGGCGCGAATATAGCGCGGTCCGTAGCGCGTGCCTGAGCGCTGCGAGGTGCCGATATCCAGCGGAATGCCGACAAATGCCGCATCAAGTCCCTGTAAATCTTCGATAAACGGCAGGCGCATCATCGTGGCGCGGCCGGCGAAGCGTGGCATCTCATTGCCACCCTGCGGTTGGTGAAAGAGGTTATCCATGTCTGCTCCTGAATCTGACGGATGAAACGTAACAGGAGAGATAGTGCGCAAGCCGCGCTGGACTTTACATCGTCTGGCGTAAATACTCAGTTCATTTATTGGTGAACTAAATACGATGCATCACGACGCCAGCCTCAATATTCGCCAGCTGCAGGTTTTCGAGGCGGTGGCCCGCCTGGAGAGCTACAGCCGGGCCCAGCAGAAGCTGGGCATTTCCGTCTCCGCCATCAGCAATGCGATGTCGCAACTGGAGGGGCAGCTCGGCTTCACCCTCTGTCAGCGCGGGCGCGGCGGCTTTTCCTTAACGGAAAAAGGACAGCAGTTTTTACAGCAGGCGATCCGCGTGCTGAGCGAACTCAATGAGCTGGAGCGGCAGTCGGCCCTGCTCAAAGGGGAGCACAGCGGCACCCTGTGCATTTCGACGCTCGACTCCATCGAGACCGAAACGGCGCTCTCGCTGCCGGTGGTCTTGCGCAGCTTCAGCGACAAATTTCCCCATGTGCATATCAAACTGATTATTCGCACCCCGGCGGAGCAACTGAACGGGGTGCTGAACAACCATATCGACCTGGCCATCGGCAGCTACAACTCGCAGGTGCATAACATCATCAGCGAGCCACTGTATCGCGAGCAGCACTGGCTCTATTGCAGCGATCTGCACCCGATGTTCTTCAGCCGCCAGCTCGATAAAGAGCAGATCAGCCAGTGTCCGCTGGTGACCCGCAGCTACTGGAACACCAGCGATCTCCGCCGCCGGGGCTTCAGCAAAGGCAGCGCCACCGTTGAGACCGTCGACGCCCAGCTGCTGCTGATCCTCTCGGGGAAATATATTGGCTATCTGCCGGAGCATTACGCCTGGCCGTGGATCAAAGAGAACCGCCTGCGGGTGCTGTTGCCCAACGAGTTTGGCTTTCAGTCGCCGTTCTCGGCCATCTGTAAGCGCGGGCGCAGTAATGAACCCTATCTGAAAGCGTTCCGCGATCTGCTGAAGAAAAACACGGTGGCGCGGCCGAAGTGGAATTATTAAGCGGGGCGGACGCTTCCCTCCGCCGTGGTGGCGGGGTTCGCGCTCAGCGCGCGGTCCGGCGGGGGTGTTTTCCTGTTCAAAAAACGAACGGTGGCCGGTAGCCCGCTTGTGCTGGGGCTGCCGGGCAACTGCCTCCAGGTTATCCACAGGGTTAGGGGCCGCTGATGTGGACAGGTCGCCGGGCGGTGGGCGGGTTAGCGATTCGCTTTGATGGTTTTTTCCGCGATCGAGAGGGTGGAGAGTTTATGCAGGCAGATCAGCGCCAGACAAACCCCGCAGGCGAACAGATAACTTGCCATACAGAATTTTTGCAGACGGGATAAATGATTAATCCGCTCAATCACCGCCGGGCTGGCGAGGCCTTCATAGAGGAAAGGCAGAGCCGTTAAGAAGCCGCCAATAAAATAGAGCGCCAGACTGATGACTTCGACGCATTTGCGATAGAGCCAGAAGCGATAGCCCCGCTTTTTCCATTTGAATATCCGCTTTTCATTATTGACGGAAATTAAATGCTGGCACTTGCTGTAATTATCAATATCGCTGACCGGATTTTTGCATTTCAACAGTATTTTTCGTTGTTCCATGGTCAGGTTTTTATCTTTGGTCAGCGCGGCGATACCATATTCGTACGCGATCCGTTGCAGATCGGGGTCGTCGCTGTTTTTATGCAGCGCAGCGGCGAACTCACTGATGTTTTTGCGCGAGGTGAATATTTTATCTTTAGGGAATACCCAGCCAGAACGCACGGCAAAAATTTGAATAATCAGCGGGATAATAGCGATAGCATATTTTAAGATCACAGTCGGAATAATATTCATCTCCGTATTTTCCTTATCCATGATAAAGGCGGGCTGAAATATACCTTAGCCATCATGATGGAGGGGTGTCAAATATCACGAGGCACGCCGGTATATTTTCCATGGCGAAAGGTGAGCGTCTGGTGAAAGAGGGGAGAGGGCGGTCGTGTCGACGAATGAACAAGAGAATACTCCGCCGGCCTGGCCGGCGGAGGGGGCGTCGTTTATATCGGTCTCGCCGTCAGGGTCATCATATCGCCGATCGCCCGCTGACGGTCAAAATGGCGATCGCGGTGGATCTCGCTCTCGCCCACCTGCAGCGAGGCGGCCCAGATCTGCTGACAGCGCGGCCGACGGCGGGCGTCAAAATGCGCCAGCGCGGCTGCGACGCTGTCGGTCTGCTGCAGCGCTTCGCGCAGCACGATGGCATCCTCAATTGCCATGCCCGCCCCCTGACCGAGATGTGGGGTGGTAGCGTGAACCGCGTCGCCCACCAGTACGACTCGTCCCTGATACCAGGGATCGTCGACGAACAGCTCCTCCAGCGGCTTATAGACGACCTCGTCGTTGTTAACGATATGCTCCCGCAGGCTCCCCGGTAACCCCGCGCCGGGCGGCAGACGGCGGCGCATCTCCGCCGCCAGCTGGTAGCGGGCGTAGCGGGGGTTATCCGCTTCGTGGGAGGTGATAAACAGATACATCAGATCTTCCCCCAGCGGCACCAGCCCGCAGTTGCAGCTCTCGCCCATAAAGCACATCAGATGGTCCACCTCCGGCGGACGCGGAAAGTTGTAGCGCCAAACGCCCTGACCGGTAAAGCGGGGACGATAGCGCTCGCCATACAGCATGCCGCGCACCCGGGAGTAGATCCCGTCGGCGCCTACCAGCAGATCGTAGCGCCCCTGGCCGCCGCGGCTGAAGCTCACCTCCACGGCATCGTCAACCTGACGGATGGCGTCAATACTCTCGCCAGTGGTCAGTCGGACCCCCAGCTCCCGGGCGGTGGAACAGAGGACGTTGTGCAGGGCCAGGCGGGAGATGCCGACGTTGGCCGGGAACTGTTCACCCGCCAGCCGCTGGCCGGGAAAGCTGGCCAGCTGGTGGCCGCTCAGGGTGTGCACTGAGACGCTGTCAAACGGCCAGGCGGCGTCCAGATAGCGTTCCAGCACCCCAAGCCGCTGCATTTCCCGCACGACATTGTTCTGCTGAATGATACCGACGCCGTAGACCCGCCACTGCGGCTGGATCTCCACCACGTCGACGGCGACGCCGGCCTGGCGGAGGGCGATGGCGGTGCACAGACCGCCGATGCCGCCGCCAACGATTAATACGTTATTGATGTTCATCGTAGCTGTTTTCTCCAGGGTACAGAGTAGAGGACGTTAACCAGGCCAGCGGCGCGCTGACTAATCGCGATAAAGAATGATCGCTATCGCAAAAAACGATATCGCCGTGGAAATTGAAAACAAAAAGTTGCAGAAAAGTTAAATTAAGCCACAGGATAAGCACGCCATTTCTCGCCGGGGGACCCATGCGTTACCAACATCTTGATCTGAACTTACTGGTGGCACTGGATGTGTTACTCGATGAACAGAACATCACCCGCGCCGCGGGCCGGTTGCATATGACCCAGTCTGCCACCAGCGGGGTGCTCAACCGGCTACGCACCTACTTTGAGGACGATCTGCTCACCCAGGTGGGCAGAAAGATGCGGCCCACGCCGCTGGCGGAAGAGCTGCGGGAGCCGGTCCGCGACGTGCTGATGAAAATTCAGACCTCCATTGCCCGCCGGCCGGTGGATGAGCCGGCAACCAGTAAGCGCCATTTCCGCATTATGGCCTCGGATTACGTTATCAACGTGATGCTGAAGGATGCGCTGCAGGCGGTACATCTGCAGGCGCCGAATATGACCTTTGAGTTTTTCTCGCCGGACGCCCAGTCCACCGGCATGCTCAACCGCGGCGAGCTGGATATCATCGTGGCGCCGGAGCGTTTTATGGCCGCCGACCATCCCGCCGAAGCGCTGTTTGACGAAGAGTTTGTCTGCCTGGCCTGGGCGGACAATCCCCACACCGGCGAGGCGCTGACCCTTGAAGCCTGGCAACAGCTGGGGCATGTGTCGGTGGTCTTTGGCCGCGAGCGGCAGCCGGGGCTGGAGGGCAATCTGTTTGCCGAGTCGGGGCTGAGCCGCCGTATCGAGGTGGTGACCCACAGCTACCACTGCGTTCCGCAGCTGCTGATCGGCACCTCGCGGATCGCCACGCTGCACCGGCGGCTGGCGGAGCAGTACGCGGCGATGCTGCCGCTGCGTCTTTTCCCGGTCCCGGTGACGCTGCCGGTCATGCGCGAATTTATCGGCTGGCACCGCTCGCTGGATAACGATCCTATCTTCGGCTGGCTGAAAGCGAAAATCGTCGCCAGCGCACGCTAACCCACTGGTATTGCTCCCGTCGATACCTGACATCCTGAGACATGATTGGTCGCCCGCAGGTGCTTTATGTGACAGTGCCTGCGCTACAGCGATTGCGACTGAATGTTGAAGGATGACCCTATGTTTCGCTATTTCCCTAAAAACTATGTCTGGAACCTGTCGGTGGATCTCTCCATCGAGATGGGCGCCCGCATCGGTGAGATCGAAGAGATGTGCGCGCCGCTATTGGCCGCGTCCGAGCATCCCGACGCCGAAGGCACCCGCGCGTTCCGGGAAACCTGGTCCCGCATGGCCGATAAATTATGCGCGCTGGCCGGCGAAGATGAGGCGCGGGGGCGGCGGCTGTCGGCAGGAGAGAAATATCTTCGGGCGGCCAACTATTACCTGACCTGCGAGCGCCTGCAGGCGCATGGCGCGCCGGACCGCGATGCGCTGTACCGCCGCTTTCTCGATGTCTTTGCCGCCGGGCTGCACCATACCCATGCCAACTGTCAGCGGGTGACTATTCCCTACGAGGGCAAAACCCTGTCGGCGCTTTACGTCCGCGCCGAAGGGGCGACCGGCCGCGCGCCGCTGCTGGTGCAGGTCAACGGTCTCGACTCCACCAAAGAGATGAAATATCTGGTGGGGCTGCCGCAGTGGCTGGCGCGGCGCGGGGTCTCCTCGCTGGTGGTCGACCAGCCGGGAACCGGCGAAGCGCTGCGTCTTCACGGCATGCAGGCCCGCTATGACAGCGAGCACTGGGCCAGCCGGATCGTTGACTGGCTGGAACAGCACCCGGAGGTGGATGCCGGGCGTATCGGCATGGAAGGGGTCTCGCTGGGCGGCTATTACTGCCCGCGGGCGGTGGCGTTTGAGCCGCGCTTCGCCTGCGGCGTGGTGTGGGGCGCCAATCACGACTGGCGGGAGGTACAGCAGCGCCGCCGCGAACGCGAAGGCGATTTTCCGGTACCGCACTACTGGCAGCATGTGCGCTGGGTGTGGGGGGGCGAGGATATCGACGCTTTTATGCGCATCGCGGAGAACGTCCATCTCGACGGCATTCTCGACCGCATACGGGTGCCTTTCCTCGTCACCCATGGTGAAAAGGACTCGCAGATCCCGGTGAAATGGGCGCAGCGCACCTACGACCAGCTGGTGAACAGTCCACGCCGCGAGCTGAAAATTTTTACTGACCGCGAGGGCGGTGTGCAGCACTCCAGCTTCGACAACTCGATTAACGCCGGGCACTACATCGCTGACTGGGTGGCGGAAGCCCTCGGCGGCCGGGTGGCCTGAACACGCATAAGGAACAACCGCGATGAATATTCTTGGTCCGGATTATCTGGTATTTGGCGTCGATGACCTGGCGGGCTGCCGACAGTTTCTTCTCGACTACGGTTTACGGGAGCAGGAGAACGGTTTCTTTAGCGCGCTGGATGGCACCGGGGTGCTGCTGCGGGAGCGTGACGATCCGTCGCTGCCCGCGGCGCTGCCCAGCGGCAGCCAGCTGCGGGAAACCGTCTATGGCGTGGCGGATAGCGCCACCCTTGAGGCGATCGCCGAGACGCTGCGCCGCGATCGCGAGGTGAAGCTCGGCGCCGACGGCGTGCTGCGCTGCGTCGATGATGCCGGCTTTGCCCTCGGGTTTCGCGTCAGCCAGCGCCAGCCGCTGCAGCGGGAAGGGGAGAAAATCAACGCCCCGGGGGATCGCGCCGGGCGGCCGGTCAACCAGACCGGGGCCAGCGCTGACATGGCGGCAGAGCCGCGCTCGCTCTCCCATGTGGTCTATTTTGTGCCGGACGCCGCGCGCGCGGAAGCCTTCTATCAACGGCTGGGCTTTGTCTGTACCGATCGCTTCACCCACGTCGGCCCCTTCCTGCGGCCCGCCGGCACCCAGGATCACCATACCCTGTTTCTGATCCAGGCCCCGCCGTTTATGACCGGTATTGAACACTTTACCTTTCATCTCGGCGGCCCCACCGAGCTGATGATGGCCGGCAGCCGCTTTCAGCAGAAGGGGTATCAGACCTTCTGGGGGCCGGGGCGCCATCAGCTGGGATCGAACTGGTTCTGGTACTTCAACAGCCCGCTCGGGTGTCACATCGAATACGACGCCGATATGGATCAGCACGATGACCACTGGCAGCCGCGCGAAGCGCTGCCGGGAGCCGATAACTCGCAATATTTCCTGCTGGGGTATCGCGAGAAGTGGGCCCCCGGTCCGGATAACGCCCGCTGATGGTTCGCCTGTGCCGTGCCGACAGCCTGGCCGAGGGCCAGGCGCGGGGATTTGACCCTACGGGCAGCGGGCAGGCGACGGTGATTGCCTGCCGCTATCAGGGAACGCTCTATCTGTGGCGTAACCGCTGTCCGCATCTGGATACCCCGATGAACTGGCGGCAGGACGCTTTTTTCAACGCCCGGGGCGACCGGCTGGTCTGCTTCGCCCACGGGGCGATTTTTATGCCGGACAGCGGCCTCTGCGTGCAGGGCGCCTGCGTAGGCCAACGTCTGAGTCCGCTGGCTGGCGAGGTGGACGCCGACGGCTGGCTCTGTCTGCTGGAGGAGGCAGGTTATGAAACTGGCAACACGAGATAACGGTGAACGCGACGGCTGCCTGGTGGTGGTCTCGGGCGATTTGACGCTGATGGCCGATGCGGCGGATATCGCACCGACGCTTCAGCAGGCGCTGGAGCAGGCCGCGCGGGTCTGGCCTGCGCTGCAGGCGCGCTATCAGGCGCTCAATGCGCGCCGATACCCGGCGGCGCAGCCCTATGATCCCCGGCGCCTGCTGGCGCCGCTGCCCCGCGCCTGGCAGTGGCTGGACGGTTCGGCCTTCCTCAGCCATGGCGAGCGCATGCAGCGGGCCTTTCATCTGCCGCCGATTGCCGGCGCCGACCAGACGCCGCTGATGTATCAGGGCAGCGGGGACGACTTTCTTGCTCCCCACGCCGGGATAGTCTGCCGCCGGGTCGAGGACGGTCTCGACTTTGAGGGCGAGTTCGCGGTGGTGGTGGACGAGGTGCCGCAGGGGTGCTCGCCGCAGCAGGCGCTGAGCTGTATCCGCCTGATCGTCTTGCTCAACGATATCAGTCTGCGGGCGCTGGCGCCGCGCGAGATGCAGACCGGGTTTGGTTTTATTCACGCCAAACCCGCCTCGGCCTTTGCGCCGGTGGCCCTTACCCCGGATGAACTGGGAGAGGCCTGGCAGCACGGGCGGGCGGCGCTGACGCTGCAGGTGACCCGCAATGGCGAGCCGTTTGGCTGCCAGTCGGGCAGCGAGATGCATTTCCATTTTGGCGAACTGATTGCCCATGCGGCGCAGACCCGCCGCCTGCGCGCCGGGACGGTGGTGGGTTCCGGTACGGTGTCCGGGCCGGACGCCAGCCGCGGCGCCAGCTGTATCGCCGAGGTGCGGGCCATAGAGATGCTGGCCTTCGGCGAGCCGCGCACGCCGTTTTTGTCCCCGGGGGAGCGGGTGACGATGGAAGCCCACGCCCCCGATGGCCGGCCGCTGTTTGGCGTGCTGGATCAACATGTTGTGATGTTAACGGAGTAAACCATGATCAATCTTTTACAGGGGCGTCGGCTGATCGACCTCTCCGTCACCCTGGATAACAATCCCTGGACCGACCCGCCGCCGCTGCTGCCGAACATTGAGTATCAGGATCATCAGCAGGGATGGCCGGAAATGGCGGCGATGTTTCCGGGACTGGAAAAAACGCAGATGCCGGGAGAGGAGGCCTGGGCCTCGGAGCGCCTGACCGTGACGCCGCACAATGGCACCCATATGGATGCTCCCTGGCACTACAGCTCAACCACCAACGGCGGCGAACCGGCGTTTGGCATCGATGAGCTGCCGCTGGAGTGGTGCCTGCGCCCCGGCGTCCGGCTGGATTTTCGCCATGTCGCCGACGGGGCGATCCTGCAGCCGGAGGATCTGCAGCGCGAGCTGGCGCGGATCGATTATCGCCTGTCGCCGCTGGATATCGTGTTAATCAATACCGCCGCCGGCGCCCGCTACGGCCAGCCGGATTATCTGCAGCGCGGCTGCGGCATTGGCCGGGCGGCAACGCTGTGGCTGCTGGAGCAGGGGGTACGGGTGGTCGGCACCGACGCCTGGAGCTGGGATGCGCCCTTCCACTTTACCCGCGAACGCTTTCAGGCCAGCGGCGACGCCGGGCTGATCTGGGAAGGACATAAAGCCGGCAGGGAGATCGCCTATGGGCAAATGGAGAAGTTGAGCAATCTGGAGCAGCTTCCCGACCACGGCTTCTGGGTGAGCTGTTTTCCCTACAAGATCCGCCGCGGCTCGGCCGGTTTTATCCGCGCGGTGGCGATTGTCGACGCCTGAGGGAGTCGATGGTTATGTTAATTTAATGTGAATGCATTGTATTAATTGTGATAGCAATCGCAGTCCATGCCACCTGCATCCGGTAGGGTAGAACGGTATGTGTGCTGAGTTCGCTGCGGCGTGTTCAGCCAGGATACCGGGGCGACAGAGCGCCTTTCTTTATCGATAAAAAATAGAACTGTAATTCATATTCTAAATAAAAAGCAGTGACGGAGAGCGGAAGATGGTGATGCACAAGGTTTCAGCAACCCCGCGCGAGGCGGGGGCCGTACAGGCGATTTTACTGATGTTGGCGGCCCTGTTACCGATCATGGGGACCTTGACCATGCTGCCGGTGATGCCGCTCCTGTTCGGCCATTTTGCCGCGCAGCCGCACGCCCAGCTGCTGGTGCCGATGATCATCACCATACCGGCGGTGAGCATGGCGCTGCTGGCTCCGCTGGCGGGGCGGGTGGGCGATCGCCTGAGCCGTCGTCGCCTGCTGATTGCCGCCACCGCTCTGTACGCGGGGTTTGGCCTGCTGCCGGTGATGCTCGACGATCTGTATGCCATTCTGCTGGCGCGACTGGTGATGGGCATCGCCGACGCCTTTATTTTTACCACCGCCAATGCGCTGATTGGCGACTACTTTGCCGGCGAGGCGCGCAGCAAATGGCTGGCGGTGCAGAGCGGCATCGGTTCGATACTGTCGACGCTGATCGTGCTGGGCGCTGGCCTGCTGGGCACCCTGGGCTGGTATGGCCCGATCTACCTGTATGCGCTGGCGATCCCGGTCTTTATCGGCCTGTGCCTGTTCACCGCTGAGCCGGCGACCCGCCGTCGCGCGGACAGCGTCGCTGACGAGGAGCCTGTCGCTTTTCCACGGCGCAAAATGGCGACGATCGGCCTGATTACCCTCGCCAGCGCGATCCTCTACTTTCTCGAGCCGCTGCAGATAAGCCAGGTGTTCAGTCAGCTCGGGCTGACCTCCAGCAGCCAGATCGGCATCGCCACCGCCGTTGCGGGCATTGGCGTGCCGCTGGGCGCCTGGTTGTATGGCCGTAGCGCCAGGCAGCGTGTCGACAGGCAGTTTTTCCTTTTTTACGCCATTTTTGGCCTCGGTCTGCTGTTTATCGCCGTGGCCCACAATCCGCTGGCCGGCGTGGCGGCAGCGTTCGTCGCGCAGGTTGGTAACGGAATGCTGATCCCTCTGATGCTGGCCTGGATGTTGGAAGCCCTGCCGGCGCCGCACCGGGCGACGGGGATCGGCATCTGGCACACCTTCTTTTTCCTCGGCATGTTCATCAGCCCGGTTCTGATGACCTTGCTGAACGGCATGACCGGCAGCATGCAGGACAGCCTGCTGCTGTTTGCGCTGCTGACGCTGGCTATCGCCGGCGCGACGGGTATCGCCAGCGCCCGGATGGGGGGCCGCCGCGCGCTGGCTCGTTAATTTCACCTGACGACATGATTACCACACGCCCGCCGGTCTCCCGGCGGGAAGGGGAGGCCATTATTTAGAAAAAGCGTACACCTTATTTAGCGTTAACTTTCAGCCTAATTAATCCCTGTAAATAAACGTATTGTGACTAATTTATTTTTCACGATATGGCGCATCTTACCTGCAAAAAATAAAAATGAGGGTTTATTATGAGTCTCTGCTGTACCGACGTAAGTAAGAAAATAGTGTTTCCACTTTCGGCGCTGACGCTGGCGATATTCTCCAGCACCGCGCTGGCCGATACCTGGACCTGTGAGCAACTGGATAAACTGAATACCCGCTCCGCGCAGGTCGTCAGCCCTCCGTCGACCTGCGAATCGCTCATCGGCGATATTGGCGGCTTTCGCAGCGCGCTGGCCGACCGCGGGTGGGGCGTCCAGTTAAGCTGGAACCCGATGGTGATGTACGATCTGAAAGGCCAGTCCGCTGACCCGCAACAATATGCCGGGCAGAATTTTACCTGGTCGCAAAATATGTCGCTGAACGTCACCTACGATTTAAGCCGAATTGGTTTTAGCAAAGACGCGCAATTTACCTTTTCTCCCCAGTGGGCGACCTCGAATTATCATGATAGCTATCCGGAACTGCATAATATTGCGGTGCTGGCGGTGAACCAGCCCTTATTAAACGGCCAGCTGGAACTGCAGTATGGTTTTTATCCGTTAATTCGTCAGTTTTACGGCATGGTGCTGGGGGGGAACTCCTCCTCCGCCGCGCTGGGGCCGACCAGCGTGATCCCGGTGCAGGTGGGGATCAGCCTCAACGCGCCGACGCCGACCTTCACCGCCATCGTCCGCGACAGCGATAAGAAGTTCTATAACAACTTTGCCGTCAGCCGCAGTATGTCGCCTGCCGGACATCTCGACGACGTGGAGCAGAACCCCTCGGGGCTGAAATGGCACGTCGATGGCGCCAACCCGATCCTGGTGAATGAGTTTGGCTTTAAGCAGGCGGCGGGCGAGTCGCAGCGATCGCTGTGGTTCCGCGCCGGGGCTATCTATAACACCTCGCACTACCAGTATTTTGACCAGCCCGGCGACAGCAGTAGTAACTATGCGTTCTACGTCGCCAACACCATGCAGCTGACCCAGCCGAAAAAAGGGCTTCCGCTGGGGCTGTATCTCGATGTGAAAGCGGACTACGCGCCGGACGATCGCAATGCTTACACCAGCGACTTTCAGGTGACCTTCTTTGACATCGGCCTGTTTCCCGGCCGCGAGCAGGATATGACCTCGCTGGGCTACACCCGCTCCTTTATCAGTAAAAAGTTCCGCGATTATGTCGGCGAGGCGGGGATGGAAGCGCCGCAGAGCATCAACGCCATCTCCCTGTCGCACGCCCTGCGCGTGACGAAAGGTATTTACTGGATCAACGGTATCACCTGGCAGGATAACCCGACGCTGGTGCCGAAGCATGAGTCGGCGGTCCTCTGGCAGTCCTCGATGTACTGGAACTTCTGACACCGATCGCCTCAGGCTTTTAACCCCGCCCGCCGGTACGCTGCCGCCGGGCGGTTTTTTTTCGCGAATCGGCTGGCGCAGGAATAAAAAAAGAGGGCCGGCATGTTGCCGACCCTCTTTGACATCGATCCGGGCTTAGCCCCGGTGGCTGATTTTCCCGTCGGGAGTCAGCACGAAATCGAAGGTTGCCCGGATATCGTCGCTGGCGAAACCCACCGCCAGCTGCCAGGGGCCGCTGGCCAGGCGCCATTCCTGGGCTGGCACCTGCCAGCGCTGCAGCGCGTGACGCGGCAGGGCAAGGGTCAGGGAGGCTTCCTCGTGCGCCGGGACGCTGACCGCCGCAAACTCCGCCAGCGCCGACCAGGCCGTCTCCGGCCCCCGCAGGTAGAGCTGGACCACTGCTTTTCCGGCGCGGGCGGCGCGGTTTTCCAGCCGGCAGCGCAGCTGCATAGCATCCACCTCGTCGCCTGTCAGCGCGGCGGCGCTCAGGGTGATATCGGCATACCCCAGACCGTGACCAAAGGCCCAGGCGGCGGGGCGTTCGCGGGCGTTAAACCAGCGATAGCCCACCTGCTGGCGCTCGTGGTACCAGAGGTCCCCTGCGGCGTCCGGCGTCAGGCTGCGCACCGGATAGTCGTCCAGACGCTGGGCGAAGGTCACCGGTAGGCGACCGCCAGGCTCACGATCCCCGGCCAGCACCGAGGCCAGCGCCGGGCCAAACTCCTGGCCCGGATACCAGACGACCATGACCGCCGCCGCGTCGGCGAGACACCCGGTATCCACCGGATGGGCGACGTTGAGCACCACCACCGTCCGCGGATTCGCCGCGCAGACGGCGCGGATCAGGGCGACCTGATGCGCCGGCAGCGCGGTAGCGTCCCGGTCGATGCTCTCCAGACCGGCATCGGCCGTTTCGCCGATCACCAGCACCACGCTGTCGGCCGCCCGGGCATGGTCGACCGCCTGCTGCAGCAGATCGATGGTTTGCGGGGGCTGGCAGCCGAACCAGATGCCGTGGGCGATACTGCTGCCCAGCGCCATCTCGGCCCGGAAGGTCAGGGTTTCCCCCGCCTGCAGCGGGAAGTCGAGACGGGTATGCGGGGCTTGCATCAGCTTGCCCATGATATCCCCCTCCAGCGCCTCGCCGTTAAAGGTCGCCATGCGCTCGCCGTTCAGCTGCAGGGCGATCTCCCCGGTGCCGCCGATCCAGAAGCCGTAGCGGCCGCTCACCGGCGCGGTGAAATGGCAGCTTACCGTCACGGTGGCGCGTTCGGTCAGGCGCAGCATGTCGCCGACGCCCGGCATATCGCGGAACCAGATCAGCGAGGAGGCGTCGCGCACCTCCTGATGAACCACGCCCCCGTCGGCGGTGGCGTAGGCAACGTCCAGGCCGCGCTCGCCGGTGGCGGTGCGCAGCGGCAGATGATGCAGAGGCGGGATGCGGTAATCGCTCTCCACCCCCTGGGCATAGCTTATTTCGACCCCGGCGGCGGAAAAGCGCTGGCGAATGGCCTCCAGAGGAGAGATCAGCCCCGGCATCAGCGCCACTCTGGCAAAGGTCCCGCCCTGGAAGCAGGGCGTCGTGGCGTTGGGGCCAATCACCGCCAGCCGCTGTCCCGCCTGCGCGGCGAGGGGCAGCAGCCGCTGGCGATTGTGTAGCAGGACAAACCCCGCCGCCGCCGCCTCTTCGAGGGTGTGACGCCGCTGCGCCTCGGCGGCGGCAGAGCCATCCCAGGGCAGGGGATGGCTGACCCGTTCGGCCAGCCGTGCCAGCCGGACGGCGGCATCGTCCAGCCGCCGGGCGTCGCTGTCGGTGTCCATCAGCGCGGGCAGCAGGCGCTCGCCCATATGGCGGGCCGGGCCCGGCATCTCCAGATCCAGCCCGGCGCGGAAGCTGGCCGGGCCGTTCTGGGTGCCGAACCAGTCGGACATCACCAGCCCGTCCCAGCCGAGATCGCGCTTCAGCCACTGGCTGATGGCCTGATGCTGCTCGGCGCAATAGATCCCGTTCACCCGGTTATAGGCGGTCAGCATGCCCCAGACGCCGCGGCTGGCCGCCACTTCGAACGGCCAGAAATAGACTTCGCGCAGGGTGGCTTCATCGACGACCACGTTCATGGTCCGCCGATCGGTTTCCGAATCGTTGCAGACCATATGCTTGACGATGCAGCCTACCCCCTGGCGCTGGACGCCGTCGATCCACGCCGCGCCGAGCTCGGCGATATGCCGCGGGTCTTCGCCGAAAAGCTCAAACGCGCGGCCGGCAAGGGGGCTGCGCAACAGGTTCAGGTTAGGCGCCAGCAGCGCCTGCGTTCCGGTGCGCAGCGCCTCCTCGCCGATGACGCCGCCAACCCGGCTGACCAGCTGGCGGTCCCAGCTGGAGCCAAGCGCCAGCCCGCAGGGGCTGAGCAGGGCAATATCCCGCTCGTCAACCCGGCCGCCGGTGATCCCCATCGGGCCGTCGGACAGGGTGACTGAACCCAGCGTGGAGTGGGGGATAGGGTGGGTGGACCACATCCCCATCCCGGCGGTGAGCCGCGCTTTTTCGGCAACGCTAAGCGACAGACTGAGCGCAGGCATCGGCATGTCTCCGTAAGGGGGCGGCGGGGGCGAAGGCCAGCGCTTGTTCGGCTACGGTGGCCAGTGCGCGCTGGACCGCGTCGTCGGTGCAGCGGCCCTCGCTGTCGAACAGCGACACGCCGGCGGTGTTGAGGGTCACCCCCAGCGGAGTCGGCCAGCCGCGCAGGGCGTGAACGATCCCGCGCATGGCGCCGAGGGTGGTGTTGCAACCCTGCCAGCCGGCGGCGGTGACGATGCAGCCCACCGCCCGGCCATCAAGATAGACCCGGCTGTCGCCGCGCAAATCTTCCAGCAGGTCGATGGCGTTCTTCACCAGACCAGACACCCCGCCGTGGTAGCCCGGCGAGGCCAGCAGAATGCCGTCGGCCTGGCGCACGGCGTCGACAAACGCCGTTTCCTGCGGCGTGCGGGTGGTGACTTCCGGGTTAAACGGCGGCAGGGCCGCCAGTTCAGCGCCGCCGAACAGCTGGGTCTGCGCGCCGAGCGTGCGGGCGTGGGCCAGCGCGGCGGCGAGGGCGCGCTCGGTGCTGGAGCCCGGGCGGGTGGTGCCGCCGATGCCGATCAGCAGCGGCGGGCGTGAGAAAGCAGGTTTATTCATAGCAGGATCTCCCGGTCGGATTAGCGAAAGCGCGGCAGGATCTGGTCCGCAAACAACGAGATCGACTGCTGGCTCAGGCGCAGGCGTTCCTCGGTCAGCGGGCCGTTGGTGAAGCCGAGCAGCACGTTGCCGATGCCCAGCTGCTGATGGCGTTCCAGCTCCTCGGCGACGGTCTCCGGGCTGCCGTACAGGCACCAGGTTTTGATCCACTCTTCGCTGAAACAGTCCGGATGGCGGTGCAGCGTAACGCCGCTGAACTCTTCCGCCCGCTTGTTGTACTCATATTCCCGGTCGATGGCCTGCTGGTACCAGCCCATGATCTGCAGCATCTCTTCGCGGGCCTGCTCGTCGGTGGGGGCAATATGGACGCACTGCCAGGTGTGGGTGGTCCACGAGAGGCAGTGGTTCACCACCTCGTCGCTATGGCCGGCGTTGAGCAGGGCATCGCGGTAGCGGGTGAAATAGTGGGTCAGCTGGCCAAACGGATCGTTGCTGGCCGGGATCGGCGGAGTAAACGCGGGGATAAAGGCCGGCCAGCCGTTATCGGCGGCGCGCTGCATGCTGGTTTCACGCAGCGCCACCGGCATAATGCGGTTGAACGGTTTTTGCCAGGGGGCAGGAACGATGCGCTGGACTACCGCGCCCTTATAGTGACCGGTTTCGAAAATGATCGGATCGTCTTCAATATTTTTCTCCCACAGCCGCTGGACCAGATCGAGGTTCTCCTGCAGCAAGCTGGAGGCGTCCTTGTAGTTCACGCCAAAGCCGATCATCTCTTCCGGCGTGGTGCCGCTGCCGATGCCCACCAGCAGGCGGCCTTCGGTGAGTTGATCCAGCAGGTTAACGCGCTCGGCGAAGCGCACCGGGTGGTGCAGCGGGACGGTGGTCACCGACATGCCGAAGTGGATCTTTTTCAGCTGGCCGGCCAGGTAGGCGGCGAAGACAAACGGATCGCTGGACATCGGCGCATAGCCGGTGAAGTGATGGTCTGGCATAAAGACCGCATCGAAGCCGCGATCTTCGGCCTGGCGCGCATGATCGATCAGCGACTGCATGACAAAACGATCCTGCTCGGGGGCGGTGGAACGGCCGACGAGGAAAACAGAGAAACGCATAGCAACTCCTGGGTTGTGTGGTGGTTGTTATTATTAAATAGAACTAGAATTATGATTCTAGTTGTTTATCAAAGAATGAAAATGACCGCCATCACACTTTTGTCACATCGCCGACGGGGGAGTCGGGTGGGCAATTTGCAGCGTGGTCGCTAACTGCAATACACTGCGGGGGTTTTCTATGGATAAAGAGGTGAGAACTGCGATGACCGATCTTCCCGCGATGCGCCAGCCGAAACAGGACCGGAGCCGGGTGGCGCTGGAGCGGCTGATGGCCGCCAGCCGTGAAATCCTGCATGAAGGCACCTTTGAGCTGCTGACCATTGCTGAAATCAGTAAACGCTCGGGCGTTTCTGTCGGCTCGATCTATGCCCGCTTCGGCGGCAAAGAAGATCTGTTTATCGCCGTCATGATGGAGGTGATGCAGGAGCTGGACGCCGAATGGCAGCAGCTGATCCAGCAGCTGCACGCGCGCAATCTGCCGCTGCGCCAGCGGCTTCCGGCGCTGATGGATGTCCAG
Source organism: Klebsiella sp. C283 (assembly GCF_048822555.1). Classification (NCBI taxonomy): domain Bacteria; kingdom Pseudomonadati; phylum Pseudomonadota; class Gammaproteobacteria; order Enterobacterales; family Enterobacteriaceae; genus Klebsiella; species Klebsiella sp. C283. The sequence goes on along the minus strand of NZ_JBMEZS010000005.1, from coordinate 59,306 downwards.
GCGGAGTATCTGCGTCGCCATGCCGGGATCCTGCGGCCGTTTATGGCGCGGGCGGATGATGAGCGCGTGGCGGGGATTGGTAAAGCCGCTTACCAGAAAAATGAGCAGACCTTTATCGATCAGCTGCTCGACGCCGCGGCGGAGATCCGCCACCCGGAGCCAGAGCAGGCCGCCCGCTTCTGCTTTACGGTTTCGTATGCCGTGCTGGCGCGCTTCCTCGGCCTGGGGTCGGCGGCAGAAGCCGCCGGCGAGGGCGACTGGGAACAGCTCAAACGCCATCTGGGCATGATGTGTCTGAGCTATCTGGTTACCCCCGTCGAGGCCGGCTAAGCCGCGGGATTTTACTTCGCTAACTGCCAGGCGCTGGCCTGCTTGTGCTGACGCAGGCGCTGGCTATGGCGGGAGAAGGTATAAAGAAATATCGCGGCGGCCAGCACCAGCGCCGCGATGCCGAGCGTCAGGAAGGCGCTCAGCACATCGTTCCCGGCCCGCAGGCGGATCGCGCCGACGATAATCGGGCTGACGAACATGCCCGCGAAGAAGGCCCCGGACCAGGCGCCCATCGCCCGGCCGCAGTAGGCGGGCGGAATCAACGATCCTACCCAGTAAATCATCGCATTAATCGCCATGCCGGCACCCAGCTGCTGGATGGCGGAGCCGATCCCCATGGCGATCAGCGTCCGCGATTCGCCCACCACCAGCATTCCGATCCCCATCAGGCAGAGCATGATGGCGAGCACGCGCTCCGGCGTAAAGCGGCGGGAGACCAGACCGAACAGCAGCGAACCGACCGGCACGGCGAGGCTGACCAGCGACATAATCAGGCCGATACGCTGCGGGCTGGTGTTTTGCAGAGTATGAAAGGCGTTGGCGCCGTTGATGGTGTACACGTAATAAATGATGGCGCAGACAAAGGTGAGCACGCTGAGGGCGATCACTCGCGGCCACGGAAACGGATTATGCTGCGCCGCCTGGGCGGCGTGCTGCGGACGGGCCGCCTGAGCGGGTTCGAACATCCAGAAGTACATCGCCAGAAACAGCAGGATGGCGACAAAGTAGATCATAAAGGCGCCGTTCCAGCGCAGGGCGGTCAGATAGCCGGAGCTGGCCAGCACCAGCACCGCCAGCGCCGGGCCAATCACCCCCTGCACCGTCAGCCAGAAGCGGCGCTGTTTGTCGTCAAAGTAATCGATCAGCATGGTGTTGGCGATGGTCAATACCACCGCCTCCGCCAGTCCGACGCCGAGGCGGCTGCAAAAGATGCCGGTCAGGGAGGTGATGTACAGCGGCATTGTGCCGCAGATGCCATACAGCAGCGTGGCGCTGAGCAGCAGTTTGCGGCGGCCAAATTTATCCGCCAGCCAGCCGGTGCAGGGCCCGGCGATGGCGATCACCAGACCGGGCGCGGTGAGCATCAGCGGCACCAGGGTTTCGACATAAGGCACGCCGGCAAAGTGCTGGATCAGCGTCGGGACCGCCGGCGCCAGGGAAACGATCGCCAGGATGGGCAGAAAGGCGGTCAGGGCGATGATGATGCCCTGGATCGCGCCGGCTTGCGGCGCGTGGGGCGGATTCAGACTATGGCTCACGACGTTCTCCTTTTATCGCGCGGGTCGCCTGTCGTTGGCGGCGGCGCGGTTTTTTAGTATGCAGGTCAGGGATACAGGTGGCGGCGGGAATAGCCGCGGATTTAAGAGTAGGAGCAGGAACGGCGCGGGGAAAAATTGTGATTACGTATGTGATCCATCACAAACAAAAATACCATTGGTTTTATGTGGTTATTGCGGCAATAAAAAGGCGACCGGTGTCGCCTTTCGCGGGGAGCGGGGCCGCTTGTGCCCCGGTGAGCCAGAGGCGCTACAGCAGCCGCGTCACGATATCGTCAGCGGCGAGGATCGCCAGCGCGACGCTGGTCAGCGTCGGGTTGCAGGCGGTTGAGGTGGGGATCGCCCCGTTGCCGCCGACGTACAGATTGTGAAAACCCCAGACCCGCGAGCGGCGGTCGGCCACGCTGTTGCCGTCGTTCGCTTCTCCCAGGCGACAGGTTCCCTGGTAATGCAGCGAGGTGCCCGCCGGCAGGATCATGGCCTCCCCGCCGGGCGCCACGCGGCCCAGCGCGGCGCCGACGCGTTCAGTCACTGCCACCGCCTGCTGTAAACGGCGGCGATCGCCGTCGGTTAACTGATAGTTCAGCTGCATTTTCGGCAGCCCTACGGCGTCGGTGTCATCACTGAAGACGATCCGATCCTCCTCGCGCAGCTCCTTGGCGAGGAACAGCCCCAGGCCCACCACCGGCTTCGCCGGGGTACCCGACGGCTGGGCAAAGGCGATCGGCGAAGTATCCATCTGCATCAGCTGACCGTGGAACGGAAAATCGGGCTCATGGAACGGCAGCCAGGTGACGCCGGAGACATTGTCCCGTCCGTCGCGCACCGGGGAGGTCGGCGCGACGGCGGCCGGCGGGGCGTCCACTTCAATCAGGGCGATCACCTGCGGCTGATCGTTGAGCCAGCGCCCCAGCGCCCGCGGACGGATGCCCGAGGCGTACAGCAGCTGCGGCGTACGCAGCGCATCGGCGGCGACCACTACCGCTTTGGCCATCACCACATACTGCTCGCCGGTACGCAGATCGCGCAGCTCCGCCCCGCGGGCGACGCCGTCCTCGCTGAGGATCCGCGTGCAAAGGGTGGCGGTGCGGATCTCCACCCCGCGCTGGCGGCGGGTCTCTTCCTCTGCCAGCTCGCCGAGCACCGCGTCGACGCCGGACCAGCGCGGCTTGCCCTCCGGCGTCGCGGCGCAGGCCAGCGGCATGGGCTGCGCCAGCCGCGCCGGCGGACGGTCGCTGGCGAAGTGCTGATTAAGGGCATCGACGATTTGCCGGCCGATGGCGGTGGCCGGAAATCCTTCGCGGGTCACCTGCAGATAATGCTCTGCCGACTCCCAGGCGTCGGCCATCTCCCGGGGATCGAGAAAGGGAATGACTTCGCTGCCGCCCGGTCGCGGACAGGCGCAGGTCCAGTGGACGCCCATGCCGCCGAGGTTAGTGGAGAGCGCGGCGGCTGGCATGCCGCTGTGGGGCGCCGTCGGGTCGAGAAGATGGGTGCCGGGCCGCGCCTGCAGGGCGTCTGCCGGCAGGTTTTCCGGCAGGGCGGCCAGCGGAAACGCCCGGGCGCGGTCGTAGGCCGTTTCCCGCTGCGCTGGCGCCAGGTTGCGGATATTAACCCCGGTGGCGGGCGTCAGCGCTTCGCCGGCTTCCACCACCAGGGTCCGCGCGGCGCGGCGGTCGGCAATCCGCCGCGCGAAAGCGGCGCCTACCGGGCCGCTGCCAATAATCAGTACATCGATGTTCTCATCCATATCAGTCCTTGCCTTTGTTGTTCTCCGGGCGCATGCCCGTTGCAGGTGTACAGAAAATAGGTACTACAGCTTTGTGCGTCCTGATAAATGGTTCCTCATGATAGCAGCCATTGCCGGACGCGATAGGTCATGGCTTCCCTGGCGGGGGAAGCACCGAGACGGGCAGCAGGCGGCTGAGGGCGGCAATCGCCAGCAGGATCAGGGCGCCAAGGGTCAGCAGGGTGATAAATGCCCCGCGCCAGGCGTCCGGCGCGGAGGCGCTTTGCGCCAGATAGAAACCGCCAAGGGTCGCCATGCCGAGGGCGGCGCCAAACTGCTGGCCGGTGCGAAATAATCCCGACGCCGCGCCGGCGTGGGCCACCGGGATCGCCGCCATGGCAAAGGCCGGCAGCGGGGCGGAGATAAGCCCCATCCCACAGCCGCACAGGCCGAACCCGAGACCCAGCGCGGTCAGCAGCAGCGTCCCCGGCGCCGCGGCGATCCCGTAGCCCATCAGCAGCAGGCCGCTCATCTGCACGGCCACCCCGACCAGCGTCACGTTACGCCCAAGACGAGGCGATAGCCGGCGGCCGGCGACGGCGATGGAAAACATCGCCCCGAGGGCGAAGGGGATGTGCAGCAGGGCGGTATGGAACGGGCTGAAGCCCAGCCCGCTCTGCAGCACCAGCGCGGTGGCCAGCAGCAGCGAGGCGGTGGTCAGTTGATAGAGCAGGGTGATGACGATCCCGGCGCGAAAGAAGCGGTCGCGCAGCACCGCGGGGGGTAACAACAGCGTGCCGCCCCGGCGTTCACGGCCCAGCAGATGACGCCAGAGGAGGGCCACCGTGATGAGCGACAGCAGCGGCGGCAGCGCCATCCATAGCGGCCAGCGCAGGGCGGGGCCTTCGATCAGAGTGAGCAGCAGCGCGCCGCCGCCCACCACCGCCAGCAGGGTACCCAGCGGATCGATACCTTTGGCCGCCGGGCTGCGCACCGCCGGCAGCGCCCGCCAGGCCAGTATCACGGCGACGACGATCACTGGCACGTTGATCAAAAAGATCGGCCGCCAGCTGAGGCCGAAAATATTGCTTTCGATGATGATCCCGCCGAGCACCGGGCCGAGGATCCCGGCGGCGCCGCCGAGCAGGCCGAAAATACTCATCACCCGGAAACGTTCGTGCGGGCGATACAGAACCTGCATCAGGGAGAGGATTTGCGGGCCCATCATCGCCCCGCTGGCCCCCTGCGCAATACGCATCGCCACCAGCATCTCCGGGCTGGCGGCCAGCCCGCAGCCGGCCGACGCAGCGCCAAACGCCAGCAGTCCGCTGATAAACAGCCGCCGGTAGCCATACAGATCGCCGAGCCGACCGCCGGTGAGCAGCAGAATGGAGAAAAAGAACAGGTAGCCGGTGACCACCCATTCAATTTGCCGCGGGCTGGCGAGCAGATCCCGCTGTACCACCGGGATGGCGACATTAATGATCGAGACGTCGATGATCTCCAGCACCAGCGCTATCGAAACCACCAGCGTGGCCAGCGTGCGCTGCCGCTCGCTGGTATAGGGAGGCGCCTGAACCGCGGCCGCCGAAGCGTTATTGAGCATGATGTACCTTCAGATTTGGTTAAAAACTTGTTAAATAATATTGACAATTTATAGCAACCAGAGATTAGAATTAGAGCACTCATTCTGGTTATGCCGCGTCAGATCCTGCTGTTGACCGCGAAGCCAGAAGGGAAGGCGTCACACTGCCGCTCCGAAACAGAATAAGAATTCTTATTCTAATTTTGTTTGTTTTGATCTGGCAAGTAGAGAAGGGGGTCGGATGTATTTGTCCGCATGTATTGAATGGCTGTTTCGTGAAGAGTATCCCGATTTCAGCGATCGGGTCCGGGCGGCGAAAGCGCAGGGATTCAGCCACGTTGAGTTTCATCTCTGGCGTGATAAACCGCTGACGGCGCTGGCGCAGGCGCTGGAGGAGACCGGCGTGAGGCTGTCGAGCTTCGTGGTGGAGCCCCGGCGCAGCCTGGTGGATCCGGCGGAGCATGAGCAGTTTCTGGCGGCAGTGAGCGACAGCCTGGCGGCCTCGCGCCAGCTGGGGTCGCCGCCGCTGGTGGTGGCCTCCGGCTTCAGCCGCGAAGGGGTGGCGATCGCCGAACAGCAGGCGCAGGCGATCCACATCCTGCGCCAGGCGGCGACGCTGGCGGAAGCCGCCGGGGTCACTCTGCTGCTGGAGCCGCTCAACACCCGCATCGATCATCCGGGGATGTTCTTAAACGACACCCGGCTGGCGCTGGACATTATCGAGGCGGTCGACAGCCCGCGGCTGCAGCTGCTGTTTGACGTCTATCACTCGCTGGTGATGGAAGAGGAGATGGAGGAGGTGCTCGGCGGCAGAATGCACCGGGTGGGACACGTGCAGATAGCGCAGGCGCCGGAACGTAACGAACCGGATCCGCGCAGCGGCGAGTGGCCAGAAGTGATCGCCCGGCTGCAACGCCTGGGCTACAACGGGGCCATTGGCCTGGAGTATAAACCGTCGCTGCCCGCAGCGGCCTCGGTGGCCCGCGCCCGCGAAGCGACCGGCTTATCCTGTTAACCAACTTACCTGGTACTTTTATGACTCAGAAAATAAAACGCGGCGTCAGTCTGTACAGCTTTCAGAATGAGACCTATCTCGGCAAGATGTCCCTCGATCAGGCGATCGGTCACTGCGCGGCGTTCGGCGCCCGCGGCATTGAAGTCGTCGGCGAACAGACCTTCGCCGGCTGGCCGGAGTGCGGCATGCCGGAGGCGGCGATCGCCGACTGGCACCGTCTGATGCAGCGCCATGACACGGTGCCGGTGTGCCATGACTTTATGCTCGACTATAAACGCTATAAAGACCGGCCGATGCCGTTTGACGAGCAGGTGCGCAGCGTGCAAAACGACATCGATTTTGCCGCCCGGCTGGGCATGCGCTTTATCCGCTCTCTGGTTTCCGTGGCGCCGGAGGTGCTGGTGGCGGCGGCGCCTTATGCGGAAGACAAAGGGATCACCATTCTGCTGGAGGTGCACGCCCCGCTGCATTTCGACCATCCGTGGATTATTCGCCATGCCGAAGCCTATGAAAAAGCCAACACCCGGGCGCTGGGCTTCCTGCCGGATATGGGGATGTTTTTAGCCCGCTTCCCGCGGGTGTGGAAAGAGCGCTTTATTCGTAATGGTTGCCCGCAGGCGGCGGCGGATTTTATCGAGAAAGCCTATGAGGAGCGGACGCTCAGCGAATACGTGATCCTGGATGTGATGCAAAAATGGGGGCCGGGCCCGCAGCTGGCGATGGCGGAAACGCTGCGCCACAACGCGGCGTTCGAGCCGAAGCGGATGCTCGATTTTATGCCGCGGATCCACAACATTCATGCCAAATTCTACGAAATGACCGACGAGATAAGCGAATGGTCAATTCCCTACGATGAGATCTTCCGCGTGCTGCAGAAGGGCGGCTATGAGGGGTATGTGTGCTCCGAGTATGAAGGCAACCGCTGGGTGGAAGATGCGCAGGAGGTGGACAGCCTGGAGCAGGTCCGCCGCCAGCAGCTGATGTTCTGTCGCCTGTTAGATGAAACCCCACCCCCGGCGCTGCTGGGTCAGTAAGGAGCATTATCATGTTTGATCAGCATATTATCTGCCGCGAAGGTTTCGGCAACGTCACCCGCGACGGGGAAATTATCGGCGTGCGCTTTTTGGCCCGTCTGCCTTACTACCGCGGTCTGGGTCTGTCGATGGTGGAAGATATTGCCGTGACCCTCAACGGCGAAGCCATCCCGCGGCAGGCGATCCGCCTGGCGCTGCGCGGCCGGGAGTGGACGCTCGACGAGCTGGAGAGCGTCTACGACGACCGGTGGAACTTCGGTGAAAAGGCGACCATCACGGTGCTCAAACCCGGCGGCCTGCCGGCCGGCTGGCATCGCCTGAAGGTGGCCGAGAGGCTGCGGATCTCCTATCTGCCGTTTGTGCCGGTGACCACCTTTGAAACCGAGCTGGAGTTAACGGCGTAACCTCCCGCAGATCCGCTGCCGTTATGGCAGCGGATTTCTATACCACCGGGCAGCCACCGGGCAGCGCTGAGGAGATTGCCGTCCAGTCAAACCGCTTCGGAAGAGCGCGGTTTCCCAGCCCGCCTGTGCAGACGAAATAGGAAAATTTACTTCGCAGGCTAACCGCAGATTGCTTCAAAAAAATTCCCGTATTTGTTATATTGTTGTTCATTGATTACTCACCTCTGCGGTGCCAAAAAGAACAAGATTCACCGCAACCCAGGACAATACCATGTTAGATTACCGCTTCCCGACAGCTTTGCAGATGGTTCTCAGCGTAGCAATGGCGGAGCAGATGGGTGAACGTTCGACGAGTGCGATTCTGGCCTACGGCCTGGAAGCCAACCCGAGCTTTATCCGCAAATTAATGGTTCCGCTCACCCGTGACGGCATCATTGTCTCCACGCTTGGCCGCAACGGCTCTATTCATCTTGGCCGCCCGGCGGACAAAATCACTCTGCGTGATATCTATCTTTCCGTTATCGAAGATAAAAAACTGTGGGCGTCGCGCCCTGACGTCCCGGCCCGCTGCGTGGTCAGCGCCAACGCCTGCTGGTACTTCAAATCGGTCGCTGACGAAGCGGAGCAGGCTTCGCTAAACGTCCTCGCTCGCCATACCGTGGCCAGCGCGCTGGAGGCGCTTAAAAACGCCGATACCAGCGGCTGCGACCCGGTACCGGAAATGATCGCCCGCTTTAAAAAAGCGCATTAATCCTGGTCCTGACGAAAAAAAACCGCCTTCAGCTTGAAGACGGTTTTTTGTTATTTGCCGCAGGCTAGGCGGGCAGATCCTCCTCGACCGGCTTACTGCGGGTCACCAGTTTCCGTAGCGTCACGTAAAACACCGGCGTCAGGAACAGACCGAACAGCGTCACCCCCAGCATCCCGGAGAACACCGTGATCCCGGTGACGCCGCGGACTTCCGCCCCTGCGCCGTGGCCGAGGATCAGCGGAATGGTCCCGGCGATAAAGGCGATGGAGGTCATGACAATCGGGCGCAGTCGCAGGCGGCACGCCTCCAGCGCGGCTTCCATGATGCCTTTGCCCTGAATCTCCAGCTCGCGGGCAAACTCGACGATCAGAATGGCGTTTTTACAGGCCAGGCCCATCAGGACCACCAGCCCCACCTGCACGAAGACGTTGTTATCGCCCCCGGTCAGCCAGACGCCAAACAGCGCGGAGAGCATCGTCATCGGCACGATAAGGATCACCGCCAGCGGCAGGGTCCAGCTTTCATACAGCGCCGCCAGCACGAGGAACGCCAGCAGCACCGCCACCGGGAAGACGATCAGCGCCGTATTGCCCTGGGTGGCTTGCTGGAAGCTCAGATCCGTCCACTCAATATTCATCCCATTCGGCAACACCTGTTTAGACATGGCATCCAGCAGCGTCATCGCCTGCGAGGAGGAGAGGACGCGCGGATCGGCATCGCCAATCAGGTCCGCCGCCGGATAACCGTTGTAGCGGATCACTGGATCCGGCCCGTAGGTGGTACTGATATTCACCATACTGCCGATCGGCACCATTTCGCCCTGATTATTGCGGGTGCGCAGATTGGCGATATCTTCCACGCTCTCGCGGTACGGCCCGTCAGCCTGGGCCATCACGCGCCAGGTACGCCCGAACTGGTTAAAGTCATTGACATAAGACGAGCCGAGATAGGTCTGCAGCGTGCCGAACAGATCGGTCAGCGATACCCCCTGCGCTTTCGCCTTATCGCGATCGACCTGGACATCCAGCTGCGGCACGTTAGCCTGGTAGGTCGAGATCGGGAAGTGCATCCCCGGCGTCTGCATAATCGTCCCGGACATGGCATTCACCGCGCTTTGCAGCGCGCCATAGCCCAGCCCACCGCGATCCTGGATGTAAAGGGAGTAGCCGGAGCCCTGACCCAATCCTAAAATCGGCGGCGGCAGGATGGAGAAGCCAAATCCCTGCTGGATTTGCGCAATTTTGGCGTTGATCTCCGCGTTGATTTCCGCCGCCGAGTGTTTGCGCTGGTCGAACGGTTTCAGGCCAAAAAAGACCGTCCCGGTATTCGGCGTGTTGGTGAACTGCAGCGCGTTAAGACCGGGGAAGGCGACCGCATAATCGACCCCTTCGGTATTCATCCCGATCTCGCTCATTTTGCGGATCACTGCATCGGTGCGCGCCAGCGACGAACCTTCCGGCATCTTCACGCCGCCAATCAGGTACAGTTTGTCCTGGGTGGGAATAAACCCGCCGGGGACGACTTTAAACATCACCCCTGCGGCGCAGAGCAGCAGCAGGTACACCACAAACACCGCGCCACGGCGGCCGAGGGTTTTACTCACCAGCCCCTGATAGCCGTTCGAACTGCGCAGGAAAAAGCGGTTAAACGGACGGAAAATCCAGCCGAACAGACGATCGATCAGCCGGGTAGGGAGGTCTTTTTTCGCGCCGTGCGGCTTTAACAGCAGGGCCGCCAGCGCCGGGGAGAGCGTCAGCGAGTTGATGGCCGAGATCACCGTGGAGATGGCGATGGTCACCGCAAACTGCTTGTAGAACTGACCGGTCACGCCCGAGAGAAACGCCATCGGCACGAACACCGCGCACAGCACCAGCGCAATAGCGATAATCGGCCCGGAGACCTCTCGCATCGCCTGATGCGCCGCGGCAAGCGGCGCAAGCCCCTCTTCGATATTGCGCTCGACGTTTTCCACCACCACGATGGCGTCATCCACCACGATACCAATCGCCAGTACCAGCCCGAACAGGCTCAGGGTATTCAGCGAGAAGCCCAGCAGATAGAGAATGCTGAAGGTACCGACCACCGATACCGGCACCGCGATCAACGGGATAATCGACGCGCGCCAGGTCTGCAGGAACAGGATCACCACCAGCACCACCAGCACCACCGCCTCCAGCAGCGTCTGCACCACCGCGCGGATGGAGTCGCGCACGAACACCGTCGGGTCGTACGGCGCCGCCCACTTCATATCTTCCGGGAAGCGGGTGGCCAGCTCGGCCATTTTGGCGCGCACGGCGTTCGACAAATCGATGGCGTTAGCCCCCGGGGACTGGAAGATACCGATCCCGACCGCGTCCTTGTTGTTGAGCTGGGAGCGCAGCGCATAGCTACCGGAACCCATCTCGATGCGCGCCACGTCGCGCAGGCGGACCAGCGAGCCGTCCTGCGCTGTTTTCAGAATGATATTGCCAAACTCTTCTTCGGTATGCAGACGGCCCTGGGCGTTAATGGAGATCAGGAAGTCGCTCTCCTGCGGCAGCGGCTCGGCGCCAAGCTGCCCGGCGGAGACCTGGACGTTTTGCTCCTGCATCGCCGTGACCACGTCCGAGGCGGTCAGCCCGCGCGCCGCCACCTTATTGGGATCCAACCAGACGCGCATCGCATATTCGCCGGAACCAAATATCTGGATCTGGCCGACGCCGGGCAGGCGCGCCAGCTCATCCTTCACCTTCAGCGTGGCGTAGTTGCGCATATACAGCGAGTCGTACTTACCGTTTGGCGAAAACAGATGCACCACCAGGGTCAGCGTCGGGGACTGTTTCTGGGTGGTGATCCCCAGACGGCGCACATCCTCCGGCAGACGCGCCTCCGCCTGCGCGACCCGGTTCTGCACCTGAACCTGCGCCTGATCCGGGTCGGTACCCGGGCGGAAGGTCACGGTGGTCACCAGCACGCCGTCGGAGCCGGCGACCGATTTCATGTACATCATGTTTTCAACGCCGTTGATCGCTTCCTCCAGCGGCGTCGCCACGGTCTCGGCAATCACTTTCGGGTTGGCGCCGGGATACTCCGCGCGCACCTGCACGCTGGGGGGAACGACGTCAGGATATTCGCTCACCGGCAGCAGCGGGATGGCGATTAACCCGGTGATAAAAATTAAAATCGACAGCACCGCGGCGAAAATTGGCCTGTCGATAAAAAAGCGGGAAAAGTCCATGTCTTGGATTCTCTGATTAGGGATCAGTTGAGGGCGGCGCTGGGGGTCATGGCAACGGTTTTGGCGTTAACCGGCATACCCGGCATAAACACTTTTTGTAAGCCGTCGACGATGACGCTATCCCCAGGCTTCAGACCCTGCTTCACGACGCGTAAACCGTCGGCCAGCCGCCCCGGCGTGATATCACGTCGCTGCGCTTTGCCATCTTTATCAACGATATAGACATATTTACGATCCTGATCGGTGAGCACCGCTTTGTCGTCGATAAGCGTAGCCTGGAACGCCGCGCTGCCCGGCAGACGCACGCGGGCAAACAGACCCGGCGTGAACAGCCGCTGCGAGTTATCCAGCAGGGCGCGCATGCGGATGGTGCCGGTGCTCGGTGTTAACTGATTATCGAGAAAATCCACTTTGCCCTGATGGGGGTAGCCCTCTTCGCCAACCAGGCCAATCTCCACCGGGAGCGCCTGATTATCGCTGGACGCGCCTTGCCCGCGGCGGGCGAGATTTTGATAGTGGAGGTAGGTTGACTCGTCGACGTCAAAGTAGACGTACACCGTCTTCTGCGAGACCAGGGTGGTGAGCACGCTGGCGGTGTCGCCCGCCGTGACCAGGTTGCCGCTGGTGATCAGCGCGCGGCTGGCGCGGCCGTCGATAGGGGCGGTCACTTTGGTGAAGTCGAGGTTAAGCTGCGCGGCATCCACCGCCGCCTGCGCGGCGCGAATATCGGCCTGCGCCTGTACCGCGGCTGACCGGCGCTGCTCCCACTCTTCACGGGAGACGAGGTTGGTATGGACTAATTTATCGGTGCGGTTCGCCTCGCTTTGCGCCAGGCTGGCCTGCGTTTTGGCTCTCGCCAGCGTCGCCTGCGCCTGCTCCAGCGCGGCGCGATAGGTTCTGTCGTCTATCGTGAACAGCACCTGGCCCTTTTTCACCTCCTGGCCGTCGGTATAATTCACTTTATCTATATATCCCGAGACGCGGGGACGGAGCTGAACGCTCTCCACCGCTTCAATGCGACCGTTGAAACTATCCCACTGACTGATCGACTTCACCAACACCTTAGCGGCGCTGACGGCCGGCGCGGGCGGCGCGGCGTTTTGCGCGACGCTGTCGTCGCAGCCGACGAGCAGAAAGGAGAGCATCATCGCGCCGAGCGCGGTCCGGTGAATGTTTCCCCAGGTTTTTTGCAGGCTCATTATTTTTATTCCAGTCATTGTAGCCGCCGGGCAAGACGCAGCCTGAGAGGCTGCGCCACTTCCTTTGTCCGGGCTGGCTTAAGGCCATTTGTGTCGATCATCGCCACAAAATTGTAACAATTTCGAATACACTATCGCGGCGATTGTAGGAAGGCGCTTAACTAAGTGCAAGAATAATTGTTGCACTTTATGTGCGATCCTCACCGGAGAAAAAAGGCGCGATCCTGGCAGGGTTTTAAATGCAACAATAAAACTTGCATTTTGTGTAAAACCAGGCCACCTTTTAATGCAACTGCTAAAGATGCTTTTAACCGGCCGCGAGGGGGAAATATGATGAACACTGGCGCCATCATTCAGGATCTGATCGACTGGATCGACAACCATCTTGATAGCCGTCTGGATATTGATACCGTTGCCCGGCGAGCCGGCTATTCGAAGTGGCACCTGCAGCGGATCTTCAAAGAACATACCGGGCACCCCCTCGGGGAGTATATCCGGGCGCAAAAGCTGCAAAAATCGGTCGAACGCTTAGCCCACAGCAACGAGCCGATCCTCAACGTGGCGATCGCCCTCGGCTTTGACTCCCAGCAGTCCTTCAACCGCAGCTTCAAGCGCCAGTTTGGCCAGGCGCCCGGCGTCTGGCGCCGGAGTATCAGCCGCTCTGCCGCGCAGACATCTCGTCAGTGATGCTCATGACCGGGGAGGGTCAGTCCTTACCCGGTCCATGATCGAATTTGCTGCCTTTGCCGATGGCATAGAACTGCCCGCCTGCGACATAGTGAACGGTCCGCAGCTCGTCCGGCGCATCATCAAAGATCCAGTGTCCGTTGCGGAATACCCGGTCATCGCTCCAGGCGGCGACGATGTCGCCCATAAACAGATTGTGCTGTTGCTGGATGTCCGGGTAAGGCATCACTTTGCACACCAGCCAGCCCGCGCAGCCGGCGACAAGGGGGAGATCGAACCCCGGCTGATAAAAGAAGGGGATAGTGTCATTTTTATCCGGCGCGTCGGCATAGCTGCGCCCGCCAGCGTAGAGGACGGTTGCCATCTGGCTGACTACGGGGATCTGCACGACGAAATAGCCGCTCTTTTCCACCAGCTGACGAGTGAAGGCCTGGGGGCCGATATAGGCCACCACTTTTCGCTCGCCTGCCAGCCCAACCCAGGCGGCTGACATGACATTTTCGACGCCATCATATTTTGCGGAAATCATGGTGGTGGACCCGACCTGCAATAAACGATACGCCTTACGTAATTCGACAGGCTGAACGGACATTATTTTTCCTTTATGCGTGTTATTTAACGTGTTGATTCTATGGATATTTATTGAGGGCATGGTCATCTTTGGCCCCTCACGCGATATCCACAGCGCAACGATACGCCAGGCGATTAAGCGCAAAAAGATGCGTAAATTGTTTTCATTATTCATAATCAACGAATAATCATGCCGCCTGTCGGTAGGCTGCTCGCTACAGGGGAGAAAGAAGGTGGATCGTATCCAGGCTATGCAGATGTTTATGCGCGTCGCGGAGGCAGGGAGCTTCGTGCGTGCCGCGGAAACCCTTTCCCTGCCGGCCTCCACTGTCACCAGTACCATTAAAAACCTTGAGAAATACCTGAAGGTGCGACTGTTGAACCGGACCACAAGGCGGGTGAGCCTGACTCCGGAAGGGATGCAGTATCTGGCGCAGTGCCGGGGAATTCTCGCCCTCATCGAACATAGCGAATCCAGCCTGAGCGAGTCTGTCGCGCGGCCTCAGGGGCGCCTGCGGGTTGATATGCCCGCGGGCATCGCGCATTTCATCGTCATGCCCCATCTGCAAGACTTTTACCGACGTTACCCTGATATCTACCTGATGATCGGGGTCAGCGATCGGCAGGTCGATCTCATTCAGGAAGGCGTCGACTGCGTGATACGCACGGGAGAGCTGAACAACTCCAGCCTGGTGGCCCGGCCTCTGGGCCGCTTTCGCTGGGTCACCTGCGGGTCACCGGACTATCTCAGGGAATATGGCGTGCCGCCATCACCGGAGGCGCTCTCTCAGCACCGGGCCGTGCATTATTTCTCCGGCCAGGCGAGGCGGGCCGATGAGTTCCGCTTCCTTCGCCACGGCGAGACTTTTTCTGTACCCGTCAGCGGCACCGCCGCGGTGAATGAAACGGGGCTTTATATAAAAATGTGCCTGGCAGGATTTGGGCTGGCGCAGCTGGCGGAGAATATCGTGGCTGACCACCTGCGGGAGGGGAGGCTGGTGGAAGTGCTGGCGGACTGGCAGCCGCCCCCGGTACCCGTCACTTTGCTCTATCCGCACCAGCGCTTTCTCTCTCCCGCCGTGCGGGCGTTTGCTGAGTGGATGAGCGAGGTGGTTTGAGGGGATTATCGTTTCGGGAGCCCCTCATGGGAGCGCAGGGCTCCTGTAGAAATATCTGGTCTGCCGATCAATCACTCGATATTCTGTAATGCTTTGTCTTTTTTGTGAACAGGAAAAAGTATGTTTAATACGCTCCCCGATTTACACAGAAGTTTTGCAGAGCAACTGAAGCTTAAATTACAGTCTGACCCGCGGATCCTCGCCCTTCTCGCCGGCGGCTCGTTTATCCATGGCGGGTTTGATCAATACTCCGATCTCGATTTCGTGGTGGTGGTCGACCCTCTCTATTATGACGAAATCATGGCTCAGCGTATGGCGTTCGCCGGAACCCTCGGCCATCTGCTACATGCTTTCACCGGGGAACACGTCGGCGAGCCTCGCCTGCTGATCTGTCTGTTTGGCCCGCAACTTCTGCATGTCGATCTCAAATTTATCACCCTGGACATGCTCACTCAGCGCGTTGAGGAGCCTGCCGTGCTATTTACCCGTGATAGCGATGCTCTCAAGCGCCAGCTGGCAAAATTTAGCGCTTACTGGCCGAACATGACGCCGGAGTGGTTTGAGTCCCGAGCCTGGATCTGGCTGCATTATGCCGGGGTTAAACTGGGCCGGGGCGAACTCTTCGAAGCGCTGGGGATGCTGTCCTTCTTCCGCGAACAAGTGCTGGGACCGATGCTGTTCCGTCGCGCCAATCTACCGCAACGCGGGGTTCGCCGAATAGAAGCCCTCGGCATTGATCCCGATGGCCTGCTGACTTCCACTCTGGCAACGCACGATCGTCACTCTGTCTGGATTGCCATCCGAAGGGCTGCCGACGCTTATGTCAATCTGCGGGCTGATGCGCTGCCTGACAATATTGCAGACGATGCGGCGCGGTGGGCGGTCTTTGCCATGCTGGACGCCTATTCTGACAAGGAGTAAATCTATCCCTCCGGCCGCTGACGCGGCCGGAGTGTGTAAGGGGGGGCGCGAGATGTCGTGGGGGGGCTTATCCTGAGAGGGGGCCGGGTAACCGGTAACGCTAAAACTTCCCCTGGCCCGGTTTGCTCCGCACCGCCAGACGATTAGAGTTTATCCAGTTCACGCACCGTACGTTCATTGACGATATTACCCGTATTCAGGGTCGATTTTGGCTCCAGTAAAACGACGCAGCACTCTTCGGTTAACGCTTCAGGACAATGCTCAGTTCCTTTCGGCACAATAATAAACTCACCGGCATCAAGAATGATATCGCCTGTTCTTAAGCCCATTCGCAAGCGGCCGCTGACCACAAGAAAAAGCTCGTCCTCCTGTTCATGATGATGCCAGTCAAATTTTCCGGATAATTTAGCCAGTTTGACATATTCGTTATTCATTTCGCCGACAATTTTCGGGCTCCAGTAATCGCTGAACAGAGCAAAACTGTCTTTTAAATTAACTTTACGCATTCATCTTCTCCGTCACACATATTTAATGCGGGTGGGTTGATTTCGTCATAAAAAAAGAGCAGGCATTGGGCCGCACGGCGCACAGCCGGGTTAGGCGATATTGATCGCTAATAAAAAGACGCCAGGATCATCAGGAAAGTGACCGTATTATGGCCAGCTTTCCGGCTATTACGCCTGCTTTGCTTTGTGGGAAAATACAGCGCAAGCAGGCCGGTTCTGCTGTTCGAAATAACAATACAGTTAACCCGCAAACTGAACAACGGGTTTCCCTATGACGGGGGAAGATATTGATCAGTTCGCAATCAATCGACTGAATTTAATTAATTTTATTTTTAAAATAATTTTCCCTCAGGCATTCAGCGGACCGTTTTTGTTTCTTTAAGTGAACAGATGCCCGAAACGCCGGCGCCATATCTCAGGTCTCCAGGTTCGATAATGGCGCGGCGGAGTTAACCGGGCTCGAGGTGAGTCATCACCACCGTCGCGCTAACCGCCGTTTCCGTTGCGCTGTACGTGTGCGCAATCTCCGCAGAGAAGGCATAAAAATCCCCGGGCTCCAGGGTGATGACTTCATACTGGCTCAAGCGCAGGCGCAGAGTTCCGCTGTGTACCAGAATATGTTCATGCGCCCCCTCTGAATGTCCGGGGCTGTGGATGGTGACCCGCGGTTCCATTTGCAGCAACCATATCTCGGAGGTATTGCCGGGGCCGATGCGGAATTTCATCATTTGCGAATACTCGCCCGGCACAGGGCGATATTTTTCAAAGCGGGGATACATCCTGCTGCCGCTTAGCAAATCACCGACCGGTAAACGTAACGCGGTGGCGATAGCGTCCAGCGTATCAACTCGGGGACTGGAAGATCCTGATTCCAGTTTGGATAACGCTCCCTTTGAAACCCCTGACAATTTAGACAGATCGTTTAACGAAATCCCCCGGGACTGCCGTAGTCGTCTTATTTTACTGCCGATGTTTAATGACAACGCAGCTGGTTTATCGCGTTCTGAATCTGCCATTATTGCCTCCCTCCCCGAGTGAGTCCTTCTCATCCGAATAAACGCCCCGCCCAGTTGAGATTGCGGTAGGGACATAACACTGCTGTCGCTGGCCTGATATGTCATCGCTGCATCAACAGTCAGTGATTCTTCACGCGCCCGCCATGCCTGAATACCACGTTTATCCTTTCAAATGAATCATTTTGGTGTTTCCCGGTTTGATGGGCTGTCTGGGTAACGGGAGATATTGCACATTGAATCTGTTCGTTGCGTTCGGATGTTGCCGGGCTGTTTTAAGCGAAAAATGGACGATTCTGGAGTAACGGATTGTTTATTGATGTATGCAGGGGCCGTTATTTTCCCCACTTCTACAGTGGGGGTTTGAGGATCTGTATCAGGAAATGATGCCGGTGTTGCCATATCTAGTAATGCACCAGCCCGCCATCTACCGCGTACTGACTGCCGGTGACATAGGATGCATCATCAGAAAGCAGGAAAAGTGCGACAGCAGAGGCTTCTTCCGCGGTTCCTGCCCGGCCGAGGGGGACCTGGCTGACAACAAAATCTTCAAACTGCTGACGCGACTCTTCCGGCATGAAATGTCTAAAGTTCGTTTCGATCGGACCCGGTACCAGCGTATTGGCGCGAATACCCCGCACAGCCAGCGCAGAGGCCCAGCTTTTAACCATTGCGACAACTGCGCCTTTCGTTGCTGCATAGAGGCTGGTCATTGCCGCACCTTCATATACAGATGAAGATGAGGTGACAAGAACAGATGCGCCTGAATTGAGGGATCCAGAAAGAGCGGCAAGCTGCAGCATCGGGCCGCGGACGTTAGCATTCATCATGCGGTTAAAAGCATCCGCTGTCACCGATTCCGGAGCACCTACTTCTGCGAAGCCAGCATTAAGCCATAGTCCGTCGAGTGAACCCCAGCCGCTTATCGCTGCCTGAAGAACGCTTATATCTGCTTCGCTGGCTGCATCGTTCTTCAGAATGAGAGATGATTCAGGCAGTAGACTACGGGCGCGCTTCAGCCTTTCATCATTGAGGCCCGTAATGGCAACATTGCCGCCCTCACTAACAATGCGCAGTGCGCCTGCAAATCCCATACCGCTGGTACCGCCAGTGATAAGGATGCGTTTACCTTGAAATCTGCCCATGATTCGCCTTTCTTTGTCTTTAGAACCAGCACGTACCTGACGAAGATAACCATCAGTCGCATCTGTTACATCACGCCATGTTGACATTATGGCTGCAGCGTTGGCATTTGGCACCAAGCGGGGTGGGGGCCAATGCTGATGGTGGCCCTTTTTTTCAGCGCCGGGGGAGTGTATTTGAAGAACCAGATCTTTCTGCCGAATGGCTTAATCAACAACGCCAGCCCGTCGCCATCGCGTAGTTGCTACTCGGTATTAGTTTGGTATTTCAATTGGTTAGGTATCTTTTTGCACCATGGTTTTTTACGATATGGCATCGTAGTGCAAAACAAGCATAGATGATGCTCGAGATTTATACAGAGAATATGACCGCACAGGTAACAAAAAAGCCCGCAGGGCTTGCGCCGTGCGGGCTCTTAGGACTTCATCGGATGACTCTGGTAATCACCGATGGGCTGGCAGCGGCGTAATTAGTGCAGGAGTAGATCAATTCTGTTGGGGATGTTTATAGGTTGCTTAGAAGGGAAGGCGCAAAAAGAGTGGTGACGGTATTGATAGGGAAAAGCGTATTTATGCGTTGGATTTTTATGGTGATTCGTCGGACTCATTATTGTGAGTGGCTAGCTCTAATAAAGACCCGGCAGATTTAAGCCGGGTCTTTATTATTTACGGTCTTGAAGCCGTGCCGTCAGGTGTGCGCGCCATTGTCCAGGAAGGGATCCCCCCCTCGCACGGGTATTTCGCCGCCTCGGCTTCATCAATGTCGATACCCAAGCCAGGCTTATCGTTCAGGTAGGCATAGCCGAGGTCAATCTCCGGGCAACCCGGGAAGACATCACGCAGCGCGTCGTTCATGGGCGTGTATTCCTGAATGCCGAAGTTCGGTGAACTCAGATCCAGATGCATATTGGCGCAGACCCCGACTGGTGAAATATCACCAGGACCGTGCCACGCGGTACGCACGCCGTTCAGTTCGCTATAGACAGCGAGTTTCTTCGCCGGCGTGATACCGCCGATGGTGCTCACATGACAACGAATGTAGTCGATCAGTTTGTTGTCGATGAGCGGCTTCCACTCATTAACATTGACAAACAGTTCGCCCATGGATATTGGCGTGGAAGACTGCTGGCGCAGCATTTTCAACCAGTCGATATTTTCCGGTGCGACTGGGTCTTCGAGATAAAACAATTGATATTGTTCCAGTGTCTTTGCAAGGTTAATGGCGGCCACCGGGGTGACGCGCTCATGGACATCATGAATAAATTCGATGCCAAAACCGAGCTTGTTACGCAGGTGGTCGAACAGACGCGGAACGCTTTTGGCGTAGGCATCCGGGTCAAAGTAGATGCCAGGCGTTTTGCTGCGCGGTGAACGTTTCGGCTGAATGTTCTTCGCACGTGCCAGCTGCGTGGCGATCAGTTTGAGGTCATCGGTCCCCGCACCACCATACATTCCCATCTGGCAGCGAACGTACTGGTAGCCTTCTTCCATTCTGGCGCGGATGTTATCTTCCACTTCAACTTCATCGCCACCGTCAGTGTGACAGTACAATGGGATCCCATCACGGCATTTGCCGCCCAGCAGATCATAAACCGGCATCCCCGCCAGCTTACCTTTGATATCCCACAGCGCCATGTCCACGCCGGACAATGCATTGTTCATGATCGGGCCATTGCGCCAGTAACCGCTCACCGCGCCTGACTGCCAGATGTCCTCAATACGGGTCGGATCTTTGCCAATCAGAAAAGGCGCCATGTACTCATCGATCGCGTTTTTTACCGCGAAGATACGCTGCGTAAAGGTCGCGCATCCCAGCCCATACAACCCCGGCTCATTGGTTTCTATCTTAACGACCGCCAAATCAATGCCGCCCGGCGCCGTCAGAATCGTTTTCACATTGGTGATTTTCAGGTTACTCACTTTCTCTCCTCAACTCAGCGAATTTACCGCATGTCATACCGTTGTGGATGACATGGTGCATATTTGTAAGTTGTCCTACAACTTGGTGCTGTTATATCACGCTTCTTTTACAAAGGATCGCTTAGAGTGCCATTCTGTGATAGCGATCAAATTGCGTTCAATGAAAATTAAACAAACACTTATAATTCAATTTGTTAATCGTAATAATATGATCGCGAAGTGGAGCTGTTTGTGATCCTTGTTGCAAATTCATAGGTGAACTGTTGATTTTATCAGGACGAAAATTCAACCTTAAAAAAGACAGTCGTCATACAAATTAAACGAATGAGGAAACAACATGAACGCTTTATTTGATTTAACCGGGAAAACGGCGCTGGTGACGGGTTCTGCACGCGGACTGGGCTTTGCCTACGCTGAGGGCCTTGCCGCTGCAGGCGCACGGGTCATCCTGAATGATATTCGCGACACACTGCTGGCCGAATCCGTGGATACACTGACAAGCAAGGGTTACGACGCACAAGGCGTGGCTTTTGACGTCACCGATGAACAGGCGATTGAGGCGGCTTTTAGCAAACTCGATGCAGAAGGGATCAGTGTGGATATCCTGATCAATAACGCCGGTATTCAGTACCGTAAACCGATGGTCGAACTGGAGCTGGAAAAGTGGCAGAAGGTGATCGACACTAACCTGACCAGCGCATTTCTGGTGTCCCGCGCGGCGGCAAAACGGATGATGGCCCGCAACAGTGGCGGCAAAATCATAAATATTGGCTCGCTTACCAGCCAGGCTGCACGACCGACCGTTGCCCCGTACACGGCGGCAAAAGGCGGTATCAAAATGCTTACCTGCTCGATGGCCGCAGAATGGGCGCAGTTTAATATCCAGACCAACGCCATTGGGCCGGGCTACATTCTGACGGATATGAACACTGCACTTATCGAAGACAAACAGTTCGACGCCTGGGTGAAAAGCAGCAACCCCTCTCAGCGCTGGGGTCGTCCGGATGAGCTTATCGGCACGGCCGTCTTCTTATCATCCAGAGCATCCGATTATATCAACGGGCAGATTATTTACGTCGATGGTGGCTGGCTCGCCGTGCTGTAATTAATATTTTTTACTATCCTTTTTTTTGCCCAGCAGTAAATACACGGGAAAAAATTATGATTCATAGTATGCAAAAAAAATTAGCTCCGATTCGCTGGAAGAAACTGATTCCACTGGCTTTCATTACCTATAGCCTTGCCTATCTCGATCGTGCCAATTACGGATTTGGTGCTGCTGCCGGTCTGGCTGAAGATCTTAATATCACGCCAGGGATTTCCTCATTATTAGGTGCATTGTTTTTCCTAGGATATTTTTTCTTTCAGGTGCCTGGCGGGATTTACGCTGAAAAAAGAAGTGCTAAACAACTTATTTTTTGGAGTTTAATTCTTTGGGGGATATTAGCCACGGCAACCGGTATGGTTCATGATGTTAAAACCCTGGCAGTCATCAGATTCTTGCTTGGTGTTGCCGAGAGTGTGGTAATGCCCGCTATGCTTGTTTTCTTAAGTCATTGGTTCACCAAGAAAGAAAGGTCCAAAGCCAATACATTCCTTTTTCTGGGTAACCCCATCACGGTACTCTGGATGTCGGTATTATCAGGGTATCTCGTGGATGCTTTTGGCTGGCGTGGTATGTTTATTATCGAAGGCGTACCTGCGATTATCTGGGCAATTATCTGGTGGGTGATATTTGTTGACCGACCTAAAGATGCAACATGGTTAACAGCGCAAGAAAAAGAAGATATTGAAGCAGCGTTGGCAGCAGAACAAACCAATATTAAAGAAATAAAAAACTACACTGAAGCATTTCGCTCCGGTAAAGTTTTGTCCCTTTCATTTGTTCATTTTTTCTGGAATATTGGGATGTATGGTTTCATCATGTGGTTACCCTCTATTTTGAAATCGGCTTCTGGGCTGGGCATAGTCGCAACAGGTTGGCTATCAGCAGCACCCTATTTATTAGCCGTTCCACTGATGCTAGCTGCGTCATGGTATTCAGATAAATTTCTTAACCGTAAAATTATTGTTCTGTTGTTTTTAGGACTTGGTGCTATCTGCTTTATTGGCTCGTTTACCATTGGAGCATCAAACTTCTGGCTCTCATATGTTCTGCTGATGATTGCTGGCGGCGCGATGTATACCCCTTATGGACCATTCTTTGCGGCCATTCCAGATATGATCCCGCGTAATGTTGTGGCTGGCGCGATGGCATTTATCGTGAGTTTTGGCGCGTTGGGGTCATTTGTAGGTTCATGGATAGTGGGTTATCTGAATGGTATAACTGGCGGCCCAGGTGCTTCTTATGCCTTTATGGGAATCTCACTGGTGCTGGCAGTGCTGCTCACCTCCCTTACTTCGTTTAGTAGTAAAGAATCCAGGCAAGCGAAAGCACAAACTTGCTAAGTTAGGGCGCCTTTCGGGGCGCTTTAATTTTAAAAATGTTATATTGTATAGAGTTCCTGAACAGATTACGGATACCCATCTTGAGCATAAAATCCATTCAAAAACAAAATGTTGTAAATGAAATTTATGATCAGATATGCAGCAAGCTGCTGGACGGCAGCTGGGCGCCAGGTAGTCGTTTACCTTCGGAAGCGGAGCTAACTGCCTCATTTAACGTTAGCCGTGTCAGTGTACGTAGTGCGGTACAGCGTTTTCGTGATCTTGGGATAGTGGTGACACGGCAGGGTAGCGGCAGCTACGTGAGCGAAAACTTCACTCCACACATGTTGAGTAACGAGCCCCGCCCAATCATGCACCTGAGTCGCGAAGAATTTCACGATATGATGATTTTCCGCCAAACCGTGGAATTTAAATGTGTGGAACTCGCGGTCTTGAACGCTACCGAAGACGATATTCGTCAGCTCGAAGAAGCATTGAACAATATGCTGATCAACAAGGGTGACTATAAAAAGTATTCAGAAGCGGATTACGAGTTCCATCTGGCCATTGTCAAGGCCTCTCATAATAGTGTCTTTTACAATGTTATGAGCTCAATTAAAGATATCTATTACTATTATCTTGAAGAGCTCAACCGTGCACTGGGTATTACTCTTGAGAGCGTGGAGGCTCATATTAAGGTCTACATGTCCATTAAGAACCGCGATGCTAGTTCTGCTGTACAAGTTCTCAATGAAGCGATGTCTGGAAATGTTGTTGCTATTGAAAAAATTAAATCTATAGATATCTCTGGGGATAAATGATCGCAATTCCAGGCTGTAACCTGAATGGCTGTTGCTTTTATCTGGGAAATCATCTGCCTGCTGGTGTTTCGTTTTATTGATCTGCCTCCAGTATTAGATATAACCTTCAGGTTGATTTTTCTTCATGTTTCCTGTTTCGCCAGCCTGCTGCAAATTCAGCTGGCGTCTGGTAATTCAGCGATGAATGAGGATTGGACTCGTTATAGTCATGCCGCCAGTCATGAATTATTTTCCGGGCATGAAGAACTTCGCTGAACCAGTTCTCATTCAGGTATTCATCCCGAAAGCGACCGTTGAAACTCTCAATAAATCCGTTCTGAGTTGGCTTGCCCGGCTGGATTAAGCGTAACTCAACACTATGTTCAAAGGCCCATTGATCCAGTTCGCTGCAGGTAAATTCCGGGCCCTGATCGGTTCTTATTGTCGCCGGGTAGCCCCGAAATAGTGCGATGCTGTCCAGAATATGCGTGACCTGAACACCTGAAATACCGAAAGCAGCCGTGATCGACAGACACTCCTTTGTGAAATCGTATACCAATAATCACAGGATTTAGCCGGATGTTCTCGAACAACAACAGGCACAAAAAAGCCCGCAGGGCTTGCGCCGTGCGGGCTCTTAGGACTTCATCGGATGACTCTGGTAATCATCGATGGAGAATTTTGGTGGAGCTGGCGGGAGTTGAACTCGCGTCCGAAAACGATATAACTTACTGAAAAATATTGTTATGTATATTTTACTTTCCAGCGCGTGCATTTTAAGTGCATTTTGTTGTCCGCTCCAAGTCCATGCATCAATGTTAAGTGGCCACTTGAAGCTCTGGACCCGTGTCGCTATCAATTAACGGCTGACCTTGAACCATTTTTTCTACAGTTTCGTTTGAAGGATATGGAACCCCGAGTTCTACTGTGTTTGGGTTTGAACGGTGGGTTTCAACAAACGAGGTTCCGTTCCATTTTTTCGAAAGATAAATAATTCCTTCAAAGGCCGCTGGATCCTGTTTCTGAGATTCTAAAATCATGTGGAATCCACGGCGTTCTATTCCGCGTAAGAAGCTGGAAAAACACTCCTTCAGCAACTCGTCATCCAAATCCTTGAACTTGATTCCCTGCGCAAGAAACTCGAAATAATTAAGAATGTACAGAAGTCCGTTAATGGCATCTCTATACTCGTCGGGTACCTTCATGTTCTTGTATTCTTCTTTATCCGGGTTGCAGCGCCACTCAGAGAGTTCTTGCGGCACATAACGCATACCCCGATAAAATTTTGTGCTGTTCCGTAACTGTTTTTGGTATTCGGGACTGGTGCGCGTGTTAATGATCATGTTAAGGGTATGTGACCTGCGCGTATTCGCTGCTGACGTTATGCACTGGATCCACCACCCCATCCCAACGAGCATACCTGTAACCATAATCGAAAGAGATGTTTGATAAGCAGGAGTGTATCTCAGGATTGCATACCCGATCAGGACTATCACATAACAAACAGTACTGAACATTGGAAGAAATTCTGCAGTGTCTGGGTAGCGCTTTTTGATAAAGCAGAAGATAGAAGAAATGGCAGCGCCAGATCCAGCAATGACTACCAGCCAATCAATTATGGCCAGGTTAAAGGGGAGTCTTCCAGGGTAGATATAAGTAAATAGTGCTCTGACAATCAACATGAGAGCAAAAATTGTAGCGCTGACGTTTACAAGTGTTCTCGCCATCTTATTGATTCCTATAACAAAAGACCTCCGCAAGGGAGGCCTTATTGTGCTAATGGAGGTTTGTGTTACAAATTTAGGTCGTAGTTAACCTTCACCGAAACCTACAGTTAGTGTGTTTTTCATAGTGGTCACTCCAGTTGTAATACTGCGCCAGTACCTACGTTAAGCTATTGAAAATTAAAAAAACATAAAATTTCTTGTATTAGTGGAGCACAGGATAACAGTTTGTACCGTAACTCTTCAAGTACTATCAGTATCCCTGCGCTGTCCTAATGAAATTTTAACTACACAAAAATCAATATGTTATATATTGTCAAGGTAAATATTTGCGTTGCGTTTATTGCTATGGCCTAACTTGTTGTTTTTAAAACACTTACGTTTATGTAAACGCAATAGTACAACTATCAATTACATAGATGATAGCTCATTTCACAAAAAGCAATGGTAGCCTCATTCTTAATTTTCTTCAGACGCAGGCAGTATTACTCAGGTTGACACTACCTTTATAGACGTCTTTCCATCATATACTGCAAGGTATTTACCATAATTGCGGAACAACATTTCCGGCCCTTTGTGGCCCATCTGTCCGGCAAGCCAGAATAGGTTAACACCCTGGCTGATATGCTTGGTGGCGAATGTGTGCCGTGTCTGGTAAGGGTTACGGTAGCGCACGCCAGCTTTTGTCAGGGTCGGCACCCATGCTTTTTTACGGATAGCGTCGGCGTTCGCCCAGGGTTCCCCCGTTTTCGGATCGCTGAATATGAACTCACTTTTCATAAAGGTGTATTGTTTCTGCGCCTGCAGGGCTGCCAGCGCCTCACTGTTCAGCTCAACCTTGCGGGTACCGGCTTTTGTCTTTGTGCCTTTGAGTACCCCTACGACACTGGCCGCCTGAACGTGAGCAGTGTTCCCTATGGTGTCGAGATCAGGCCAGCGCAGCGCGCACAGTTCTGAGCTCCGTAGACCGGTATTGAAGGCAAAGCGGAACAGGTTTTCCCATTCCGGGTACCTGCAGCACTGGTAAATAGCGAGTGTTTCCGCTGGCGTGAACGGGTCAACCTCGTAATCGTCGGCGCTCGGGCTGCTGTCGATCACGTGGTACCGGCTGGCGCTGACGAGGCTTACCGGGTTAATGGTCAGCAGGCCGTCTGTCACCGCTTCATCTATGGCGCTGCGCAGAAACGAAAGGTTATTCCGGGTCGTTTTCAGCTTTGTTTTCCGGCTGGCTATCCAGTTTTTTAGAACCGCTGGCGTCAATTCTGACACGTGGAGTTTATGCAGAGCTGACAGCGCCGACAGGCATTTTTCATAACCGTTGATAGTCGACGGGGACAGGTTGCGGTTCTGGCAGATTTTCAGGTACTCGTCCAGGTAGGACTTAATATTTTTAGTTTTCTTCACTACCCCGAACAGCTCCAGTTTTTTGGAGGTGGGGAAGTATTTCGCATAATCGAATGTGCCGCTGGCGATCTGGTTATGTATCTCCCCCAACAGGCGCTCGGCATATTTAATGCCGCGCGCATTGGCTTCCATCCGGGATAGGGGCTCTCGACAGAGAACCCCTTTGTACGTGAAGGTGATGACCAGCGTGGCACCGGTTTTATGCTGACGGATTGTTACCCCTCTCGGGAGAGATAGTGATACTTGTTTTGTCTTGCCCAATTTGCAATCTCCTTTAAGTCGATCCAACGTTCTTTGGAACCATCGACTTTTAAAACATGAACACCTTCCTGCCACACTCCACGTTGTAACCGTTTGTTAACGGCATCCAGCGTCTCACCCATCTCTTCGCAGTACTTTGTAATCGGTACGACATCCAGATAAATCATATCAACCTCACACCACTTTCAGGCCACAACAGTGGCACCAGACTTCATAACTAATTCCCGGTAGTTCCAGTTCCAGCCGACCACGTTACTCATCGTTTGCAGTCATCAATCATTACCCTCAATGTATAATTGGTGCTTCTGGCACACCTTCGGTCTGGATTTGCTCGATAAAGCCATCGTGTAGCATGTTGAAACCTTCCCGACCCATGGCCGACAACCTGAAGCCGTGTTCTTCATCAGCAACAACCATGTCCTGATACATCCGCAGCGCCAGCTGCAGGCCAACATCAGGCCCGTACTTCTCAATGGCGCCAGCCTCAATGTGGTTTGCGAGCGCAAAGCGTTCCGGCCCTGGGTAAACGCTAATGGCACCATGCTCGCCGGAATAGATAACAGCAGTGTCAACACCGCCCTCGTCGTTCGGAACGTCGACATTCCCATTCTTCTCCCGCTCCTCAGTGATGAATACTGCGGCAAGCAACCAGCGCCAGACGATGATTTGCTTCTCGATATTAAGCGTGATCCAGCTGCTTTCTACCGCTTCCATGATGCAGGCCAGAATCTCCATTCCTTTGGCGAGGTGTTTGTCATAGCGACCGTTATCCAGCAGGCGAATGGCAGCAGAGTAACCAATCATCCGGTTTCCAGAACGGATCCCTTTTGAGGTTGGTTCCGGGTTAAGAAAGTTGTGAAGCATTGCGCACCTCTACTGGTTTGCTGGCTTTAAGTTCTTCGCGCTCTTTCACGTAGCGGTCGTGCATGGCATCCCACTTTTCGCACCACTTCTGCATTTCTCGTTTGCGGGCGAGGATGCGGCGCACCCGGCGAACGGTGCGCTGGTGGGCGTTAAAATATTCCAGGGTGACGGCGCCACGTTGCCAGTGAGTCAACTCAGGTTTCAGCGGATGGACTACCTGTACATCCGGATGACGTTGCGTAAAGCCGGATCGGGCGAAAGCATGCGACGTCAGAAAGTGGGCCAGCCAGCTAATAGCGGTACCGCGGCTGAAGCAGCGCTTCATTCGGCCGTGACGAATAGCGACGAAAAGGTCGCCGACTGGCGTGTGGTGCTTCTGTAACGCCAGATCAATAGCGCTGGCAGTGCGGTTGTCGATCATTTGTCTTTCTCCCGGTTATAGGTTTCATGACTCATAACTTCCCAGTTCCGGCCGTCGTCTTTCGATAACAGCCGCCAGCGTGGGTTAACCTTCAGGCTGAGGTAGCCGGTGCGGCGCATGCGGCGTGCGTAGACGCGCTTCCTCCGGTACCGCAGCAGGACCTGCAGCGCCTGCAGGTGTACCCGCTCAGGAATGCGTATTGCTGTTAGTGCCACTGATTTCCTCCTGGTGAGGGGCAATTACCTGATAACCTGCTTTCTTTGCCATCCAGAAGAACGTATCCATACTGGCGATCAGTTCGTTATCGCGAACTTTGCGGGTATCTATTACCTGGCCGTTTTCAATCGTCATAACGACCTGCACTTTTTCGTGTGTAATGGGGGGGGGGTAAATTAGCCATTAATTGATTCCTCCGCTTTTAATGACTGCTCAGCCAGTGTTGCAATAAGCGCATTCATAAAATCCACACCGTCAGGTGTTAATTTATTAACACCCATACAATTCGAATAATGCTCAGCAATTAAATGCTCTGCCTGTTCGCGCTTGTGGTTGTCATAAATCATTGTTTCAAACAGCTTGATTAATGCTTTCGTTAAAATATCTTCATCGAGTTCGACTGGTAACGTTGCGCCATCTTCCAGTTCTACTATCTGAAAGTAACTCCCAGTCCTTCGCATCATTGAATCGAGCTTTGCCCGCACAAGGTGACGGCGGCGTGTTTCAATCAGATTTATTTTCACGCCGCTTTTCCTCTTCGCTAATCCAGGTGAAAATGTCAGACGACATATTCAGCGCAAGACCGATTAATGCCTCGGTTTGACACGAATTCATTTTTCTAAAGCAAAGATGCATCAAATCCAACAGTTCGTTCAGGCTATTGGCTTGAGTTACCGCCTCCTCAATGCCTGTATCTTTTTCAGGGTCCCACATAATTACCACCCATAGGCTTTGCGCAGATAAAGTCCTGCTATGATTTCGTGTCAATTGGCTGCAAAAAGCAGGGCTGTTTTATATGCATTACGGTCGACGATGAAGCTCATAATAGACCTCTCGATAAATTTAGAATGTAAGGTTCCCCACCGATTATGGTGTTAATTAAACTTGCTTTGATTAATTCAGTTTTGCTTCGATGTTTTTCAGTTCACTGCAAACCTTAATCGCATAGTCGAAAATTGCAGAGGC
Source organism: Klebsiella sp. C283 (assembly GCF_048822555.1). Taxonomy (NCBI): domain Bacteria; kingdom Pseudomonadati; phylum Pseudomonadota; class Gammaproteobacteria; order Enterobacterales; family Enterobacteriaceae; genus Klebsiella; species Klebsiella sp. C283. The sequence goes on along the minus strand of NZ_JBMEZS010000005.1, from coordinate 29,805 downwards.
CATATACATGGCGGGTTTACCATTATCGCCATCTGTGAAGTAAACCTCGTTATAAACATGCGCAAGCTCTTCGAGCTTTCTGGCTGTGATGGTCGCGTGAAAAATGTCATCAGTAATATCGCTTTCACCATGTTCCCGTTGGGGGGGGGCAGGTGCGTCGCTTAATGATTTGATATATTCGTTAGTTGTGTCTAGTGTCTTTTTCATTGAGCGAATTAAGCAAGCTATTGCACAATCAGTTTCGTGATCTTCATTGCTGTTTTTATAAATCAGTTCAAGAAGCACGGTGTTTTCTGCAATACCCGCTGCGATAGTCTCAAGTATTTCAATTGGGAATGGAGTCTTCATTTTTCCGTCCCTAAATTCTTAAGGTGTTCGAGTTCTTCATATGCACGCGAAGCCAGGTAACGAATACCATTAGACGCGTCTTTAATTGTATCCGTATCGAGTTGCTCAGCGCTTAACTCAATTGCCACAAGAAGGGCGCATACGTTATTAGTGAACTCCATTGCGCTAATGATGTTGGGGTGGTTGGTGGTATTAGCTTTCATTCTGCCACCTCTTTATTTTCGTTTTTAATAGTTTGCTGCATTGAGTTCACTATATCCCATGCGATACAAAGACACCCCTCAATATCATCGGGATCACAGCTGTTATCTTTTACAGCATGACACAGCATCGACAAAATATGTCCAAGTTTACTCAAGCCTTCCGAGCAGCAAATTACCTTTTCGGTTTCTGTGATCATCTTCATATTCACCACGAGTGTGTTTAATCGGTGAATTAAAGGTAACTAAAGTATCATATGCGTGCAAGTCTTTTTGATACTTTATTTTCGCTCATGAGCCAAAAAAAAGCCGGTAGGCCCGGCATGTATTTGATAAATAATTAAAAGATATCCCATCTCGCATCGACCACTACACCGATAATTTCGCATTCATCGTCAAGGGGGATCATTGGATATTGGGGGTTAAGTGGTTTCAGATAACCAGACCCCATGTCAGTTACGAATTTTTTAAATGTGACATCCTTGCTGCTTCTCTTTTGTGCGATGACATAGCAGTTAGGGTATGGCTCTTTTTCCGGATCGATGAGTATGGACATACCTTCAGGGAAGGTAATGCCAGTGTGAGAGGTCATTGAATCGCCCTTTACTTCCAGCCAAAAACCTCTCTCGCCCGCGTATTTTACAGAATCAATCCAATTTTCAATGTCATACATATTATAGTTATCACCACATTGCGCAAACTGTCCGGCCTGAACCCAATTCAACTTCGGATAGCTATATCTGCGCTGCGGCTGCACGGTCTCAGCTACATTGTTAATCCAAGACGTATCACTAACAGGCTTCTGTTGCTGTGGGGCTCTTGGCAGTTTCTCTTGTGTTCCCTTGCCTGTCGAAAGCCACTCTGGTTCACACCCAAGTGCTGACGAGATCTTGAAGAGAGTATTGCTGTTAAAATTTTTGGTTAGCCCCAATTCAGCCTTACTGATGGCCACTCTCGTAACGCCAGCCTTCTTGGCGAGAGCTTCTTGCGTTAAACCCAACAATTCACGTCGGCTTATCAAACGGTCTGCTAACGAGCTCATGAATAGTCCCTCCCGAAAGAAACTAAAGTAACATTTACTTTTGATACTTTGGATTCTATTTGCTAGTATCTATTGATACAATAGTTTCGCTAACGGAAAATGAATATGACTTTGTTTGAAATCCTCAAGCAGAAATTCAAAACAAACACTGCAATCGGAAGAAGGTTCCCTCGCAAGGGCAAACCAAGGAGTAGTCAGGCGGTTGGGAAATGGGAAAGTCGCGGGGTTCCGGAAGATGTCGCAATCCTTTGCCATCTTGACGAGGACATTCCCTACAGCCACCCAGGGCTGTAACGAAATAAAAGGGTGTGACATGTCACAACAGTCAACCGCTATGCCTGATCCGCGCTACTTCCAGCCGCTGCTGCCACGCAGCATCAGGTACGACCCGATAAGTAGGGTGTATTACCTGATCCCTAAAGCCAAACAACAGGAGCCCACATGAGCGGAGAAGTAACGATTAGCTACTTCGGGAAGTGTGGCGGGGAGTTGTTAATTGTCTCCCCGGTGACGTTTGCTGCTTCGAGTCAGTTATTGCTGGGACTTGAGGAAAGCGAAATTGAATCGGGCCTTGCTATCGGGGACGTACCCAAAGATCCGACAAAATTCGATGAATTCCTCTTTGCTGTCTGCATACGCGCGATTAACGACAATTCCCTGGTGCTGGAGCACCTGAATAGTTATTTCGGCGTTTCTTTTCCAGACCTCAAAGGTCACTGGCAGCGCGTGTGCGTCGGCAAAAACTGACAGAAATTCTTCGTACTGGCTTTCATCTCTGTAGCAAAACAGGGGAATGGCTTTTTCAGACATGTCGAACCTCCTCGGCCCTAAGGTGTAGGAACCATGAGGATATACCGGGGGAAGGTTCGGCACCAACTGGAGGATCACTGTGAACCCGACTGATTTTATCCGTAAGCACATCACAGCCGCTCTGACAGCTGAAGGCTTCTCACCGTCGGTGGTTCAGGGGGGGGGGGTAGCAAAGGGGCTGGAACATTACCGCTGCATGTCGCAGTCAACCAAAAAAGGGAGTTGTTTTGATGACTGTTTGTATCGTGCCCGTCAGTGGGCTCTTGGGCAGACAACAACGGCAGAGCGGAAAGCTGCAAAGAAAAAGCCGGGAAAAGGTGGTGGCACTTCTCCCGGCCTGTTCTGACTTCCAACACAGCATTTGATTTGAAATGACCTGGAGGGAGATTTCATGAAAGACCTTAGCAGACAATTTGATTACAAATCAAGCGCAGGTGAGCCAAGTGTTTCCAGAAACTGGCAGCATTAAGGCGTTGGACAGGCTGTATCACGATCCGCGAGGTGTTGTCGTGCATGTCACCGGCTGGGATCGCGAAAAGCAGCAAGTTTATTTTACCAGGCCGGATTATCCGCATGAATGCATGCAGCCGGTCTGGAAGTTTCAACAGTACTTCACGAGGGTTTTGGTATGAGCATGGATCTGATGGTTCAGGCTATGAAAATTAAGGTCGGAAACCCTTTGCGCAAATTGGTTCTTCTTAAGCTGGCGGATAACGCCAGTGATCTCGGTGAGTGCTGGCCTAGTTACCAGCACATTGCTGACCAGTGTGAAATTAGCAAGCGTTCGGTGATGAATCACATCGAGGCGCTATGTGAGTGCGGCCTGATAAAAAAAGAGCTACGGACGGGACCAAAGGGGAATTCCAGCAACGTGTATCAGCTCAATTTACGTAGTGCAGGAGATTCACCAAGGGGGGGTGCAAATCGTTCACTACCTGGTGCAACAGATTCACTACCTGGTGCAGGAGATTCACCAGGGGGTAGTGCAGGAGCTGCACCCAGAATCAGTCACTCTTTTGAACCAGTCAATGAACCAGTCAATGAACCTATAAAACATACCGGCGCTTCGGCTACCGCCTCTGCAGCGGCTCGTTCTGCAAAACAGGATTATTCCCCTGAGTTTGAGACAGCCTGGCAGGCATACCCAAAACGCGCCGGTGGTAATTCCAAGGCTGCGGCCTTCAAGGCGTGGAAGACTCGTCTGAAAGAAGGGGTTAAACCTGAGGTCATGCTGGCGGGTGTTAAACGCTACGCAGCCTACGCACGTGCAACCGGCAGTGTTGGCACCCAGTACGTCAAGCAGGCCGCGTCGTTCTTTGGGCCAGATCGCCATTTCGAAGAATCCTGGCAGGCGCCATCCGCTCCCGGAGGTGGGCACAACGGCACTATTGCCCGCCTGTCTGGACTGGGGCGCATGTCTGACGATTTTGGCGAATCTGGTGAGAACCTGAATTTTTGAGTGAGGTGGATATGTTGAATTTAAATCAGCTCAAAGAGCGTGAAGACCTGATGGCGCAGCAGGCAAAACTCGGCGATGAACTCGCTTTCGCCGAAGTGCATACACTTCCCTGGGGGTTCGGGGGCTGGAACTCGAACCACACCAGCATGGCTTCATGTCCGGAGCATGGAGACTACGAGCGATTCACGCTGGTGGGTAAGGATTTTCGCGGTAGGGAGACATTCAAGCATTCCCGCTGCCCTGCGTGCATCCGGTCGGAGCAGGCAAGTGTTGAGTCTGGACTGAGAGAGCTTCGCGTTAGCAGCTTGCTGGACGACGCAGGTATCACTCGACGCTTTGGTGATTGCGAGTTTGATAATTACCTGGAGATCAATCAGGAAGCCTCACGCAACCTCGCAGCCTGCAAGCGCTACGCAAACAACTGGCCAGCTGTTCTGGAGGCCGGGAAAAGCCTTGTGCTAACAGGGAGCTGCGGGACGGGGAAAAACCATCTGGCGGTATCACTGGCTAAAAACATCATCCGCAACCATCTCGCCAGTGTGGAACTGACCGACGTGATGCGTCTGACTCGCGCGGTGAAAAGCACCTGGCGCCACAATGCGGACACAACCGAAGAGAGCGTACTGGATCACTACGCTTCGCTGGATCTGCTGATTATCGATGAGGTGGGTGTGCAGTTTGGTAGCCCGACAGAGATGACAATCCTGCATGAGATCATTAACGCCCGCTATGAAAGTGTTCTGCCAACGATCCTGATTAGCAACCTGCCGCGTGAGCAACTGAAAGAGTTTATCAGCGACCGCATTTTTGACCGAGTTACTGATGGTGGGCGCAACTACCTGGTTTTCAACTGGACGAGTTTTCGTGGGAATAACGGGGGCATGCATGACACCAGTCTGGCGTAACGACGAACTTGAAGAGGCGGTTATCGGCGCATTGTTTTTGCGCGGAGCTGATCCTGAGGTGCTGGATGTTCTCTCCCGGCTGCCTGCGGGCACCTTCTCAGTTCGCCAGTATCGGGAGATTTACACTGGTATCTGCCGACAGGCTCGCAGTAGTGGCGTGATTGATCCACTGCTGTTGTGCGAATCGCTGCCCGCGCTTCAAACCACAATTCTTGCAGCCACCCGTATCAGCTGGGCGAAATCCGCGTTGTTATCTTACGTTGATGTTCTGCGTCGCAATGCTGGCGTTCGTGATGCTGAAGCAGCACTGGAAAAAGTGCTGGAACAAATCAGAAACGCTAACAACGGCGATGCAGCCCTGGTGGCACTGGAAGCCGCTAAACAGGCTGTATCGGCTATCGATATTTCAGCGGATACCGTTCAGCCCGTTCACATCTCTGAACTACTCACCGCGGTGGCCGATGAAGCGGAATCCCGTAGCCAGGGGAAAGAAGAGACCCTAAGCCTGCTTACCGGAATTGAGGAGCTTGATGCCAAGACCGGCGGTATTGAATCCACTGATCTGGTGTTTATTGCCGCGCGGCCATCGATGGGCAAAACCGAACTGGCACTGGATATCATCGACAAAGTATCCGCTCAGGGGCATGGGGTGCTGTTTTTCAGCATGGAGATGTCTGATACCCAGATTGCCAAACGTATGGTATCCGCCGCAGGGGGCATGCCGATGTCCCGCCTGAAAGCAGTGGATAAATTCGAGGACGAAGACTGGGCTCGATTTTTTAACGGCATGGAGCGAATGGCTACCCGCAATATCTGGATCACCGACGCCACCGGCCTAACTATCGACCAGATCCAGCAAACCGCAACACACTATCAGATAGCGCATCCTGAAATCGCGCTGGTGGTCATCGACTACCTGGCGCTTATCAAAATTCAGAGTGCTGCGCGGTACGACCTGGCCGTTGGCGAAGTATCCAAGGGGCTTAAAAGCCTGGCTAAAGCCAATAAAACCCCCGTACTCGCGCTGAGCCAGTTGTCGCGCGGTGTGGAATCCAGACCCAATAAGAGGCCAATGAACTCCGATATGAAAAACTCGGGAGAAATTGAGGCTGATGCTGACTTGATCCTGATGTTGTACCGCGACGAGGTTTATAACCCTGAATCGCCAGCAAAGGGAATTGCTGAAATTAACGTGACAAAACAGCGGAATGGGGAGCTGGGGACTATCTACCGTCGGTTCTACAACGGTCATTTCCTGCCAATTGATCAGGAGGAAGCTCGCCAGCGATCGACGCCGCAACCAAAGGCACATCAACGCCGTTACACGAAAGGGAGCCGGGCTGGTCATGAAGATTTTTAACATTACACCAATGGGCAAACCGAGGATGACCCGGGCAGACAAATGGAAACAGCGGGAAGTGGTCATGCGCTACCGGGCATTCTGCGATGAGATCCGCCTGAAGAACGTTGCTATGCCGGAGCAGGGCGGACACATAACCTTCGTAGTTCCCATGCCAAAGAGCTGGAGCCAGAAGAAGCGAGTAACGATGAATGGGCAGGCACACCAGCAGAAACCAGACGCCGATAACATGATTAAAGCGCTGATGGATGCTCTGTTTACTGATGATGCACATATCTGGGACTTTCGTGTCACAAAAATCTGGGGTGAATACGGACAAATTTTAATTTCTGATATCGGAGAAGTGGCTGCATGAAACTTGAAGCATCGTTAAAGCATTTCAGCCCGCAGGGCATGCATATCAGCGACGACGTGAAAAGCACATCGCCGAATCGCCTGAACGGTACCGACGTTATGACCGGGATCGGGGTGACCAGCAGCCGGGCACGGTTCGGGCTGGCGGCGTTCTTCGGTAAGGCTGGCATCAGTAAGACAGATGAGCAGTTGGCGGTTCAGGCGCTGGCGCAGTTCGCCATCAAAAACGCTCCTAAAAATGTCCGCAAAGCTGCTGGTGACAAGCTCGGAGCCTGCATGTCGACGCTGGCGCAATTTGCCTTTGCGGAATACTCACGTTCGGCGGCCACCAGCGCAACGTGTCACAGCTGCAGCGGAACCGGGTTTATTTCCCGGCATGAAGATGTAATTAAGCACCCGGGTATTTTCGATGCTGACGGTGTCGAAGTGAAGGCCCCAAAAATTAAAAATGAACTGGTAAAAAGGGTCTGTGGAGTGTGCGGAGGAAAGAAAGTTATCCATGCGCGATGCAGGTGTGGTGGTAAAGGGGAGGTGTTAGATCGTAAAGCGACCAAAGAACTTGGCGCGCCGGTTTTCAAAACATGTGAACGCTGCTCTGGTAATGGCTTCTCTGTAGTACCCTCAGCGACGGTACATCGCACCATACTGAAGCGTCTCCCGGATCTTCATCAGTCTTCGTGGTCACGCAACTGGAAACCGTTCTATGAGGTGCTGGTGGATATGCTGCGTCAGGGTGAGCGACAAGCAGCGGTAGAATTCGAGAAGGCAACAACTTACTAAAGTGATCGGAGCAAATGGCGGCAAATCTTTGCACGATAGAGTTGACTTTGCATAATAGTGTCCTGTATGCTTCTAATCATTGACACTTACATCCAAATGAAACTGATTCTGAACCCTGCCAACCGGCGGGGTTTTTTCTTTTCTGGGGACAGATTACGCGCTATAACAAACTCTCCCAGATCAGGAGATATCAGTTATGGAAAATAAACCATCAGATCCGAATCAAACTGCAAAGATAGCAGCAGAAGCAATGGTTAAACATCTGGCTCCGGTGTTTCCCCCAATGGCCCAGGTAAAGGAGATTATTGCCAGGGTTCGACGAGGCGGTGAAGAAAGCATGCTGGAATTGGATGTAACCAAAATGCTGACATCATATTTATTGGAAGCGATAAAACTTCGTGATTCCATGCCAGAAGAGGTAAAAAAAGCACTTGGTAAGTAATCGGGAAGGGAACCTACATGCTGGCTATTTCAGTGGTAGCTTTCCTTAAGTGACGTAAAAATATTACCCACGACAATTACAGGCTGCGCATTAGCGTGGCCTTTTTCATTCTGCGCCATTAGCTCAACCGGAAAGAGCGATAGCCTTCTAAGCTATCGGTTTCAGGTTCGAGTCCTGAATGGTGCGCCAATTTCTAAGCGCCTCTTGCTTACCCTCTGCCAGTCGCCGTGCTGGCTTTTTCTATTTTCAGGCCCGCGAGAATCATCATCGACACGTTTCGTTGTTAAATCCAGCCCGACGGGCCTGACCCTTTTCAAACACAGCACCCCGCGATAAACGGAGGTGGAGACTATGAAAATGCACGATCAGCAAGGGAACATTTTTACGCAATTTTTTGCGTGGGTGGCGGCCTTCGCTGCGGCATTTGGTTTTACCACGCAGGATCTCATTTACATGCTCTTTGGTGCTGCTGGGCTGATTCTCTCGTTGGCCTCGTACATCAACGGCCGTGTAGATGCCAGGCGTAAGCGCAAAGAAGATGAGAAGCGCACAAAAATGGTCAATGACTATCTGGAGGGTGTTAGCGATAAACCTCACGATGAGCGCCCGGCTGCCGCGATGGTGGTAGTGAAGGCGCTGCAAAAGGCAGGTGAATGATGAGTCCTGCACTGCGAAAATATGTTTTATCCGCTGTGGGTGGTGGGGCGATTGCCATTGCTTCAGCGCTCATCACCGGCCCGACCGGTAACGATGGCCTTGAGGGTGTGCGATACGACCCCTATCAGGATGTGGTAGGGGTCTGGACTGTCTGTTATGGCCACACTGGCAAAGACATCATGCTCGGCAAGAAGTACACCGAGGCTGAATGCCGCGCGCTGCTCAACAAAGATCTGAACACCGTCGCTCGCCAGATCAACCCGTACATCCAGAAGCCGATCCCCGAAACAATGCGCGGGGCTCTGTACTCGTTCGCTTATAACGTCGGCGCCGGAAACTTCCAGACCTCCACTCTGCTGCGCAAAATCAACCAGGGCGACCAGAAAGGTGCATGCGACCAGTTGCGCCGCTGGACCTACGCCAAAGGCAGGCAGTGGAAAGGCCTGGTAACTCGCCGAGAGATTGAGCGCGAAGTTTGTCTTTGGGGGCAAAAATGAAGATAAAGCTTGAGCATTCTGTTGCGCATTTCGCCAAAGACCTGAGACCGACGCATGGCCCCCAGAAATGGCCGTGGTGGCGCTGGGTTTCCTTCGGGCTAGTGCCGATCGCAGTTTGCAGCCCCTCATATGGGCTGCGTCTGTGGATGTACACCCGCTGGGGCGCTGGCTACGTGGGAATCTATTTCGACAGGCGGATAAAACAATGAGCCGATTAACCGCCATTATCATCGCTGTTGTGATCTGCCTGATAGTCAGCCTCGGCTGGCTGGTCAGTCACTACCACGACAACGCCACAGAGTTCAAAAGGCAGCGCGATAAAGCGACCGAGCAGCTCAGCCTGGCGAAAGACACCATCGCTGACATGCATGTAAGGCAGAGAGACGTCGCAGCGCTCGATGCCAAATACACGAAGGAATTAGCCGATGCAAAAGCTGAAAATGATGCTCTGCAGCGCAAGCTTGATAATGGTGGTCGGGTGCTCGTCAAAGGCAAGTGTCCAGTGTCAGCCACAACCCAAGCCCCCGGCGCCGCCAGCATGGGCGATGATGTCACCGTCGAACTCTCTGCAGTTGCTGGACGAAACGTTCTCGGTATCCGATCCGGAATCAAACAAGACCAGTCATCCTTAAGGGTTTTGCAAGAATACATCAGAAACCAGTGCCTGAAATAGGGAGCAGAGCTCCCTTGGCGAAATTACAAGATACCAACAGATGGTTTAAATTTTTGAATTGATGTTCCTTTAAACATTTCGCTATTTCTTTTTCCATTAGAGAACCATTCGCAACAATATTTATCAAGACTTTTATCGAATCTTTCCACTGTCATTATTGGACCACCAGACTTCAACTGCACAAGGGTACCAGGTTCGAATTTTTCTTCCATTTTCATGCCTCATTAATTTTGATGAAAACAAAAAATCATGTCTGTTTTGCAAGACTATCATAACCCAAAGGAAGAGCTAAGACGATGAATGATAATTCACGTAAAGACCTACAATTGTGGTTTGGTTTGTCGTATGCAAGCTTCTGCGTGATGCCCTGCGTTTTCATGGAGGCCATGCCTGCAGTGTGGCAAGGTTAGAAAGCAGATCTGCTGTTTGAGTATAACGACAAAATCAAAACGGACGTATGCGGCATTCATAGCTTTTTTGTAACAGCGAAGGACGGTAACAATCGGTTCATGAAAATGCCGGAGGATATCTTGAGCTATCGGCATCCGTTGATACCGGCTGCAGCTGGGTGCGGATCATCTACCTGACCGACCACGATATCGACGTGCTGGATAAGCAGACCAAGCGCGACATTCTGGCGCACAACAAATCAGTGCTGGTGAGCTGCCCGCAACAAACCGACAAGGCTACTAATATCTAATAAAAACTGTTGCATCAACACAGCATGAGCATTATATCAGGGAAGACGACACAGTAAGGAGTGCTGCAAGATGAACTTAATGATGGGTGTATTCGGTTCCAGCAACAGGGGAAAAAGTGAAACGCTAATATTTCTGATAAAACTGTTTGAGCAAAGTGATCGCTATGCATCCTTTATGGCAGCAAAACCCCACCCTGGTGGAGAAAAGGATCTTATAGCTGTATTTGAGCGTGATGGACTTAAGATTGGGATATCCACTTTGGGGGATTTGGGCTCTCAGGTTGAAAAATCTACCAAAGAGTTAGCTGAGATGGGATGCAACGTGATCATCACTGCTACACGAACTCAGAAGAAAACAGTTGTTGCTTTTGAAAAGGTTGCTGAAGAGTTCAGTTTCAAAAAACTGTGGTTTGAAAAAAACAACAATATGAATGATTGTTGCAATAATTGGCCTAGTAAGCAGGAAGGGTTTGAGGCAATAAAAAGAAGCCGCTTTAATCAAAGTAATATGATGGATGCCAGTTTTATATTTAGCTACATCGACGGATTACCAGGTTGATTCGTTGGCAATGAATATCAAATACAAGTAAATACGATGCCTCGCAATAGCGGGGCTTTTTATTACCAGAAGCAGGAGAAGACAATGTTTACCGTTAAGCAGATTATTAACAACGCCACCTCATTGTATGAGGCAAAAGAAATCACCGTTGCTCGCCCTGGCTCTGAGCAATGGCGTCAGGCTTTTGCTCTTGCTGATGAACTGGATGTTATGGCGCCTGACATCATTGAGCATATCCCGATGTCCTATGAGGACCAAGATATGACGAAACCAGTTGGCGATGAGCATCAATTAACGGTCGAGCGTACTGGAGCAAACCGGGCTGATTGCATTGCCATTATTTGTTCAGGGATTCCTTCGCCAGCTTTCCCGGACATACATGAGCTTGGTGGTGTTGGATACCAATTTCTTTACAAAGGCGATCAGATTTACATCACCAACAGCCACGGCGCGACCATCGAAACAGTTAAGTAAGGCATTACAGGAGCCATTCTGCCGAGTGGCTTCAATAATGCTCCCCACATCGCACAGAGGTAAGACATGTCAGAGATTACACCAGCAGAACAGATTCGACTGAATCTGCTTTCCACCCTGAACTACGACACCGCAGCCGCTGCTAAGGCTATTGAGTTCGTCCAGGATAGCCCGCTCAAATATCAGCTGTTCATCCAGCAGTACAACCGCGTGGTAACTGAAACTGAAGTGGTGGCACGGACTATCAAAGCGCTTCAGGAGTCGACGGAAGCGTTAGCGCTTTTTGATACCGGCGCTGAGCAGGCCAGCTAAGGCATTACAGCAGGCACTCGTTGAGCGCCTGTGATAATGCTCAAGGAGCGATTACGTGAACAAAGAGCCCCGCATCTACGGCAGCAAGTGGGACCGAGAGCGTCTTATCTTCCTGCGTGCGCACCCCTTATGCGTCATGTGCCAGGAGCAAGGCAGGGTGACAGCTGCAACGGTGGTTGACCATATCATCCCGCACAAACTGAAAGAGGCTCTGCGCTCTGCTGACAGCCAGGCAATAGCGAAGGCACAAAAGCTTTTCTGGAGCCGGAAGAACTGGCAAGGGCTGTGTAAGCAGCACCACGACTCAACGAAGCAGCGAATGGAGAAGCGTGGCACCGTGATCGGCTGCGATGAAAACGGGATGCCACTGGACCCGGCTTCTCATTGGTTTAAGTGATAACCATTATCAATACATCTCAAAATTGATTGTCATTTGAAATCATTAGCATTCAAATGATATCGATTCTCATCTGAGTGGGAGGGGCGGGTCAAAAGTTCAGAACCTCGAACCCAAATGACCGCCGCCAGTCCTTTTTGTGCACAACCGCGAAATGAAAAGTTTTTTTCCGGGAGGTTCCGATGGCAGGACGACGCCCGAAACCGACCCACCTCAAAGTGGTTACCGGCAACCCGGGCAAACGCAAACTTAACGACAAAGAACCATCGCCAGCGCGAGAAATACCAAGCCCTCCAGAGCACCTCACTGACTGGGGAAAGGTGGCGTGGGGGAAGCTGACCGTGCTGCTGGATGGCATGGGCATTTTAACCATTGCCGATACGCTGGCGCTCGAACGACTCTGCGATATTTACGCCGACATTCTGCAGCTTCGCCTGACTATTGCTGACGAGGGGCGAACTTACACCGTGCAGACCGAGGGCGGTTTTTTGATTAAGGCTAACCCGGCAGTAGCAATGTTGGCGGATGCTGATCGACGTTTTAAAAGTTACCTGGTTGAATTCGGTCTGACTCCGGCCGCCAGAACGAAGGTGAAAGTGGATGGTGGAGAAAAAGAAGAAGACCCGCTCAACCAGTTCTTCGGTTGATCCCGCCACGCAATATGCGCGGGATGTAGACTCCGGCAAAGAAATCGCCGGGCCTGACATCAGGAATTCCTGTAAGCGACATCTCAAAGATTTGGAATCCTGCCATGCTCGCGGGTTGGTATGGGATGTTGCAGCGGCGCAGCGCGCCATCGACTTTTTTGCCAAGGTACTGAAGCTCAACGGCGGTGAGCATGAGGGAAAACCCTTCAACCTGCTACCGTGGCAGTGCTTTATTGTAGGGTCGATATTCGGCTGGAAGAACTCGGATGGTTATCGTAGATTTCGCATGGTGTACGTTGAATCTGGTAAGGGTTCCGGCAAATCACCACTGGCTGGCGGAGTGGGGCTTTACTGTCTAACAGCAGATAAGGAGCCTCGTGCCGAGATATATGCAGCAGCAACGAAAAAAGACCAGGCCATGATCCTTTTTCGTGATGCTGTCGCGATGGTGGATCAGTCCCCTGCGTTAGCACAGCGAATAAATAAATCAGGCGGCGCCGGGAAAGAGTGGAACCTTGCGTTTCTTCAGACCGGCTCATTTTTCCGGCCTATCAGTTCGGATGATGGGCAGTCAGGGCCACGCCCACACTGTGCACTGATTGACGAAATTCACGAGCACAAAAACAACCAGGTTGTGGAAATGATGCGCGCCGGGACGAAAGGTCGTCGCCAGGCGTTGATTTTCATGATCACTAACAGCGGCCACGACAAAACCAGCGTCTGCTACGACTATCACGAGTATGGGCGTAAAGTTGCCGAAGGCTCGATTGAGGATGACAGTTTCTTTTCTTTCATTTGCTCCCTGGACGAAGGAGAAGACCCATTCAAGGACGAGTCCTGCTGGAAAAAAGCAAACCCCTCTCTTGGTCATACTTTTACCGATCGCTACCTGCGTGAGCAGGTTACTCAGGCTCGGGGGATGCCGTCGAAAGAAAGCATTGTTCGGCGGTTAAACTTCTGTCAGTGGGTGGATGCCGATAACCCCTGGATGAGTAGCGATGTGTGGATGGGGTGCGAAGAGGACTTTGACCTGCAGGAGCTGCAGGGAGAAGAATGTTATGGCGGCCTGGACCTTTCAGGAACTCGCGACCTTACGTCTCTGGCGCTCTTTTTCCCTAAAAAAAGAAAGCTGCTGGTGGAGTTCTGGACACCAAAAGATACTTTGCTGGATAGAGCGAAAACAGACCGCGTACCTTATGACGCATGGGAACGGGGAGGCCATATTCATACCACTCCCGGAAAGGCGGTGAAATATGGCTTTGTTGCCGAGCGCATTGCTGATCTTTCCATGTTGTTCGATATCAAGGCGATCGCCTTCGACCAGTACCGCATCAAATATCTTGAACCGGAACTGGAAAACGCTTCTGTATCAGTACCGCTTATTCCTCACGGGCAGGGATACTACAAGGCGCAGGATTCAGGACTGTGGATGCCTCATTCCATCGAACTCTTTGAACAGATGCTGGATGATGGCGTAATCATTATTAAAACTAACCCCTGCCTCCGATGGAACGCTGCTTCCGCCGTAACCGAAGCCGACCAAAAAGAAAACCGCATATTCGCCAAGAAAAAGAGTACTGGTCGAATAGATGGTGTGGTTGCGTCAGCGATGGCAATTGGTGCTGCGGAAGGTTACGAGCCTGATGATGGTGATATTGAGGGCTTTTTTGACGATCCGATCATAGTGGGTATCTGATGGCTAAGAATAAACAGCAACCAGGGCGCGTTAAGAGCGCCCTTTTAAACTGGCTTGGTGTTCCCATAGGCCTGACTACCGGTGAATTCTGGCAGGAGTGGTTCGGGACCAGCAGTAGCGGAAAAGTGGTCACCGCTGACAAAATTATCAGGCTTTCTACCGTCTGGGCGTGCGTGAGGCTATTGAGTGAGTCGGTATCCACACTTCCGCTAAAAATTTACGAGCGGCAGGCTGATGGATCGCGAAAGCTGGCCCAGAATAATCTTGCATACCAGATATTATGCAGGCGCCCTAACCCGGAAATGACACCTTCCCGTTTCATGCTGATGATCGTGGCCAGTATTTGTCTGCGTGGTAACGCTTTTGTCGAAAAGTTTTTCATTGGTAACAAGCTGGTATCAATGGTTCCGCTTCTTCCTCAGAAAATGGTTGTAAAGCGACTCGATAGCGGAAAATTACAGTACACCTACACGGAAAATGGCGTTCCGCGGATCATTCCTGTAGACAGGATGATGCATATTCGTGGGTTTGGTCTCGATGGCGTGTGCGGCATGATGCCGACAATGGCCGGGGTTGACGTTTTCGGCGCTGCTATGTCGGTTGATGAAGCCGCGGCAAAAATCTTCGAAAATGGCCTGCAAAGTACTGGTTTCCTGTCTTCAAAAACGGCGCTTAATAAGGAACAGCGAGAAAGATTGCGTCAAAACCTTCAGTCTTTTATTGGTTCTAAAAACGCCGGGAAACTGATGGTTCTGGAAAATGAACTGACTTACCAGAATGTCACTATGAACCCGGAGGCCGCGCAGCTCCTTGAAAGCCGTTCATTCAGTATTGAGGAAATTTGTCGCTGGTTTCGTGTACCGCCATTTATGGTCGGCCATACAACAAAACAATCCAGCTGGGCATCGAGTCTTGAAGGAATGAACATGCTGTTCCTGACTCATACCCTGCGCCCTCTCCTGGTCAATATTGAGCAGGAAATATCGCGTTGTCTTCTGAACAGTGATGAGGACTTGTTTGCTGAGTTCTCCGTTGAAGGGCTTCTGCGCGCCGATAGCGCGGGTCGTGCTGCTTACTATACCAGCGCACTGCAGAATGGCTGGATGTCTCGCAATGACGTTCGCCGTCTTGAGAACATGCCGCCGATTGAAGGGGGCGATATTTACACCGTTCAGCTCAACCTGACCCAACTGAAAAATCTCGAAAGCAGCAACCCTGCTGTTCAGGCGCTGGCTCTGCGAGAGCTGCATAACCACGTATTCCCCGATATTTCCTTTGAGCAATCTCCGCTGAAACAGGCCGCTTAGGAGCACTTTCCTGATGAGCAAAAAACAACTTCCGGTAGCGCCGGCGGGTCGCCCCTGCGCGCGCGTTACCTGTGAAACATTACCGTCCGCACTGGACCGCTGGGACGGTGGTATCAAAGCGGCGGCTACTGACGATAACAGCATTTCTGTTTTTGATGTTATCGGTCAGGACTACTGGGGCGAAGGGATAACAGCCAAACGTATTGCCGGTGCGCTTCGGGCGATGAACGGTGCCGACGTTACGGTGAATATCAACTCCCCGGGCGGCGACATGTTCGAAGGCCTGGCTATTTATAACCTTCTCCGCGAATACGAAGGCCATGTAACGGTGAAGGTGCTGGGCATTGCCGCCAGTGCCGCCTCAATAATTGCGATGGCCGGGGATGATATTCAGATTGGCCGCGGTGCCTTTCTGATGATCCACAACTGCTGGGTGTACGCGATGGGAAACCGCCATGACTTCGCTGAACTGGCGCAGTCACTGGAGCCATTCGATACCGCAATGGCTGATATTTACGCGGCGCGATCCGGCCTTGATATTGCCGCCGTTCAGAAACTAATGGACGGCGAAAGTTATATCGGTGGCAGCGATGCTGTGGCGAAGGGACTGGCAGACAGCCTGCTTTCTGCTGATGCGGTCAGCGACGGCGACGAATCACCTGCAGCTGCGCTTCGCAAACTTGATGCATTGCTGGCCAAGACCAACACCCCACGCGCTGAGCGCAGAAAACTCATTAAAGCCTTATCAGGTGGCATGCCTGGCGCTGTCACCACCAAAGACGGTACGCCGGGCGCTGCCGAAGATATCAAACCTGAAACCCTCAATTCACTTGAAAGCGCCCTTGCGGCGTTAGTCAAATAAGGACCTTTTATGTCTGATGTAAACGAGATTTTGAAAAAAGTTACAGCCTCCATTGAAGATGCGACTAGCAAATTCAACGCCAAGGCTGAGGATGCGCTGAAGGAAGCGCAGAAATCCGGCAAGCTTTCTGAAGAGACAAAGGCTTCAGTGGATAAGATGGCGACTGAACTGAACGCCATGCGCGAAGCAGAAAAGTCCCTCAAAGCCGCACTCGGAGAACTGGAGCAGCACGTAGCTCAGATGCCGCTGTCAAATGCTGCAAAAGTGGTCGAAACCGTTGGCCAGGTGGTGATTAACTCCGAAGCTCTGAAAACTTTCTCGGCGAGCGTTGAAGGCGGAAAGCGCCTCAGTATTCCGGTTAACGCAGCCCTGCTCTCAACAGGCGTTGCTGATGGTGTTGTTGAACCTCAGCGTTTGCCGGGTATCGATACCACGCCCAAACAGCGACTGTTTATCCGTGATCTGATTGCTCCAGGTCGTACCGGCGCGCCTGCAATTTTCTGGGTGCAGCAAACCGGGTTTACTAATGCGGCAAAAGTTGTCGCTGAGGGGACCACCAAGTCGTACAGCGATATTCAGTTTGCCACCAAAATTACCCCAGTCACCACCATCGCGCACATGTTCAAGGCGTCCAAGCAGATCTTGGATGACTTTGCCCAGTTGCAGTCGACGGTCGACGCGGAAATGCGCTACGGCCTGAAGTATGTTGAAGAACAGGAAATTCTGTTCGGTGACGGTACCGGCGTTCATTTGCACGGTATTGTTCCCCAGGCCACTGCCTTTGCTGGCGCTTTTGAAGTCGAGCAGCAGAACGGCATTGATGATCTGCGTCTCGCCATGCTTCAGGCGCAACTGGCGCGCTTCCCGGCATCCGGTCACGTTCTGCACTTTATCGACTGGGCGAAAATTGAGCTCACCAAGGACACGCTGGGCCGCTATATCCTGGCTAACCCGGCGGCGCTGACCGGACCCACCTTGTGGGGGCTTCCGGTGGTAGCGACCGAAGCTCCGGCATTCCAGGGCAAGTTCCTGACAGGTGCATTCAACGCAGCGGCACAACTCTTCGATCGTGAAGATGCCAACGTGGTTATTTCCACTGAGAACGCCGACGACTTCGAGAAAAACATGATCTCGATCCGCTGCGAAGAACGACTGGCATTAGCGGTAAAACGGCCTGAGGCATTTATTTATGGCTCCTTTACTGTACCGGCTTCCGGCGGTCAGTAATTTCTCTGGCGGCCTCCGGGCCGCAATTTTCGGGGTAATACGATGAAACTTATCGCGGTGAAACCGATTTATTTTGGCGGGGTAGTGGTGACGGAAGGCGAGTCACTGGAGACGCTGGAACAGCATGGACGTGAGCTGGTTCAAAAAGGTTATGCACGGCTGGTGGATGTTGATAATTCTGCGCAGCCGGAACAGCCGGAACAGCCGGAACAGCCGGAAACCGTGCCAGAGAAGAAGGCTAAAAAATAATGTTAGAACTTGAAGTGGTTAAAGAGCACTGTCGCATTGAGCCTGACTTTACCGATGAAGACTCACTATTGACCCTCTACATCGGAGCTGCTTCTCGTTACGTCGAAACATGGACTCGTCGCAAAATTTATGAGTCCGAAACCAGCGAGGGGTATGCAGATGATCCTGATTCAATTCTCCCTGGCGATGATGTGAAAGCAGCAATGCTTCTGCTTATCAGTCACTGGTACGAAAACCGTGAAACGGTCTCTGTCGGTCAGGCTGCTACAGATATTCCGTTTACTGTCGAGGCACTTCTCCAGCCTTACAAAATTTATGGTATTTAAGCGGGGGAATTATGCAGGCAGGACGATTACGGCACCGGGTCACCATCCAAAACTTCACAACCTCCAGAACGCCTTCAGGTCAGCCGGTTGAAAAATGGGAAGATGGGAAAACCATCTGGGCCGAGGTTAAGGGTATAAGCGGTCGTGAACTTTTAGCCGCTGGCGCTGAGCGTGCCGATGCCACCATTCGAGTCTGGGTGCGTTTTCGTACAGATATCTCAGCTTCTTCCCGCCTGAAAGTACGCATCGGCCCGTTTAAAGGTGCCGTTCTTAACGTTACCGGCCCTCCGGTTCCGGATATCAAAGGTACCCGGCTGGAAATTCTCTGCAAACAGGGGACCGAAAAATGATTGATGTGAATCTGGATTTTTCCGGTTTGCAGGATATCGCCCGAGACCTGCAAACCCTCAGCAAAGCCGAAAACAATAAAGTCCTCCGGGATTCGACCCGCGCCGGGGCTGAAGTTCTCCGGCAGGAAGTGATTGATCGTGCTCCCGAACAGACCGGTAAGCTGAAGAAAAACGTTGTTGTCGTCACCCAGAAAAGCCGCCGCCGTGGGGAAATCGCATCCGGGGTGCATATTCGTGGCGTTAACCCGCGAACGGGGAACAGCGATAACACCATGAAGGCAAGTAACACTCGGAATGCTTTCTACTGGCGCTTCGTGGAGCTGGGAACATCTACGGCGCCAGCACATCCGTTTGTTCGTCCTGCCTTTGATACCCGCATGGAAGAGGCTGCGCAGGTGGCGATGCAGCGGATGAATCAGGCTATTGATGAGGTGCTGGCTAAATGACAGAAGATGATCTCTATGACCTGCTGTCGTCGCTGGCAGACGGGCGGGTTTATCCGTATGTGGTGCCGCTTGGCAGCGACGATTTACCCGCGGTGGCCGCTCCTTACATCATTTTCTCGATACCGACTGATGTATCCGGGGATGTTTTCTGCGGTCAGGCAGAGTCAACGTTGCGTATTCAGGTTGATGTATGGGCTGAAACGAATGACGAAGCCCGGGCGTTACGCCTGGACGCCCTGGCTCGCCTGCAGGTTCTTTCACCTGTCGAGGTGACAAAAATTCCTGGCTACGACACGACAACCCATCTTCATCGGGCAACCCTCGAAATAACGGTCATTGCCTGACAAAAACCATTCCAATCCGACCGCCGCTGGCGGTTTTTTCATTTATGGAGGCTGCGATGTCAGCACAATTTGAACGTGCCCAAAAAACGGTAGTAATGATTACCTCTGTGCCGGTCACCGCGGCAGAGCTGGATACCGCAACCTGGTTAAACCTGAGTTGCACTATCAAACAGGCAAGCTTTACCGCTGGTCAGAAAAACGATATTGACGTGACAACGCTCTGTTCGGATGAAACGGAAAATATCAACGGCCTTCCTGCTCCGTCTGAAATGTCACTTTCCGGTAACTTCTACCGCAACCCGGCGCAGGATGCACTTCGTGAAGCATATGATAACGACGGGGTTTATGGGTTTAAGGTTATTTTCCCGTCTGGTAATGGATTCCTGATGCGTGCTGAGGTACGTCAGCACACCTGGGATTCTCAAACCAATGGCGTGGTTGCTGCAACGTTCTCGCTGCGTCTGAAAGGTAAACCCACCAATATTAACGCCCCAGGAGTTCTGTCGTTTGCTACTGACCTTCCGGCGTCCCAAACGGTCGCGGCAGGAAGCGCCCTGACCATGGGCGTGGTCGTCCAGGGCGGTACGGCACCTTATACCTACGCCTGGAAAAAGGGCACCTCGACGGTCAGCGGCCAGACCAGCGCAACGTTTACGAAAGCCAGCGCTGTATCCGGTGATGCCGGGGTTTATTCCTGCGTGGTTACTGATGCCGATGGCACTGTGATCACTTCTTCTGATTGCACCGTCACCATCAATTAACGGAGCGCCGGGAGACCGGCGATAAAATTAATGTCAAAACCGAGTCTTAAAGCACTGGCACTGGCACCGATGGCGGGCTTTCGTAAAAAAGAAGTCTCCGTTCCGGAGTGGGATAACGCCAAAGTCATCATTCGTGAGCCATCAGCAGAAGCCTGGATTCGCTGGCAGGGCATTGCCAGCCCGGAACCACCCAAACTACCGGAAGGGCAGGAGCCCCAGGAGGCACCAGAACTGACCCCTTCAGAACGAGCCTTCCGCACGATGCGGGCCGACGTCACGCTTTTCATCGATATTTTGCTGGATACCGACCTGCAGCCCGTCTTTACTGTCGATGACACCGAACAGGTTGAAGCGATCTATGGCCCTGTGCATTCCCGGCTGTTGAAGCAGGCACTTGATCTCATTCGTGACGCGGATGATGCTAAAGCAAAGTAAAAATGCCTGGCATGCAGTTCCTGATGGCGCTGGCGCTCCGGATGGGCCGCACGCTGGGCGAACTGCGACAAGCCATGACGGTTGGCGAATTCAGGATGTGGGCTGAGTACGACCGTATCAGCCCAATCGGCGATATTCGCGGCGATATCCTCAATGCTCAGCTGGTATCTGCGGTTTACGGAGCGCAGGGCGTTAAAGTCACCATTGAAGATGCTCAGCTTCAGTGGAGCACAGAAGAGATTGAGGTAAACGACGGCGGAGATCCCTTTGCAGGGCTGGAAGCGGCGCTGCTGGCTGCGTCAGCATAGCCAGTAATAATTCGTGTGGATGCCACTCATAACAGGTGTTATGTTGTTTTTTTTGACACACGGAGTGCTTTAAATGACTACTACTGGCTGGATATTATTATTTGTTTTTGCTCGCCTTATTGATCTTGTTATCTGGTATTTCCTGAACAGAGGAAGCGTAAGAGCTAATGATCAGATCGCTATGCTTAAAGAAATCTCTGAAAAGCAAAGTGCTCAAATTGATCTTCTGATTGCACTTGCTCATAAAAAAGAGGAACCAGAAAAAGATTATCTGGAAGAAGCAAGGAAAAAAGCTGGTTTAATTTAATAATGTTGAAATCATAAAAAAGCCCCACATTGTGGGGCTTTTTGTTTCTGAGGAAATGAAATGGCAACCCTGCGTGAACTTATCATTAAAGTTTCTGCTAACTCTCAGTCATTCCAGACCGAGATAGCCCGCGCGTCACGTATGGGGGCTGATTATTATAAGACAATGCAGAATGGCGGCAGGCAGGCTGCGGCTTCAGTTCGGGAAACTCGCCGTTCTGTTGCTGAGCTAACTGACCAGATGGAGTCAGCAAAGGCTACCGCACTGGGATTAACCGGGGCATTTGCTGGTGCTTTTGCTACGGGGCATTTGATATCCCTGGCTGATGAATGGAATTCAGTAAACGCCCGCCTAAAACAGGCATCTCAATCAACTGATGATTTTACCAGCTCTCAAAAACAGCTGATGGATATCAGTCAGAAAACCGGTACATCTTTTTCTGACAATGCTAATTTATTTTCCCGTTCAGCAGCCTCAATGCGGGAATATGGTTACAGCTCCAGCCAGGTGCTGGATATTACTGAGGCTATTTCTACTGGTTTAAAACTTTCTGGCGCGAATGCTCAGGAGTCCAGTTCGGTCATCACTCAGTTTAGCCAGGCCCTGGCCCAGGGCGTGCTGAGAGGCGAAGAATTCAATGCCGTCAACGAGAGCGGCGACAGGGTTATACGGGCGCTTGCGGCAGGGATGGGGGTTGCGCGTAAAGACCTTAAATCTATGGCGGATCAGGGGCAGTTAACCATTGATAAAGTAGTGCCAGCCCTCATCAGCCAGCTTGGTAAGCTACGGAATGAATATGGTGAATTGCCGCAGACTGTTTCATCGTCGGCAACAAAAGTTGAAAACGCGTTTATGCAATGGGTCGGTGGAGCTAATGAAGCTAGTGGCGCGACAAGTACCCTGACCGGATTACTTGATGGCGTAGCCAACAATATTGATCAGGCCGCCACTGCTGCCGGAGCGCTTGTTGCCGTTGGTGCAGCCCGATATTTGGGAAATATGGCTCTTGGTGCCAGCTCTGCAACGGCTGGGATTATTAACGCCGCAAAAAGCGAAGTAGCTTTAGCTGAAGCCCAGGTCAGAGGGACGCAGGTTTCGACAGCTCGTGCGCGTGCTGCAGTTTATCGTGCCCAGCAGGCACTGGCAGCGGCGCGGGGTACAGATGCGCAGGCCGCCGCAGAAAAACGGCTCTCACTGGCGCAGGAGTCACTTAACCGTAATATTCAGGCCAGAGTATCCGCTCAGACTGCACTGAACTCGGTTACTGCTGTAGGTTCCCGGCTCATGGGTGGGGCATTAGGCCTCGTTGGTGGTATTCCAGGGCTGGTTTTGCTTGGTGCCGGTGCCTGGTACACGATGTACCAGAATCAGGAGCAGGCCAGATTATCCGCTCAGGAATATGCAAATACCATTGATGCAGTCCGTGAAAAGACAAAATCAATGTCCCTGCCCGAAGTTTCTGATAATGAGACCAAAACCCGTCAGGCGCTGGAGGAGCAAAACCGTCTTGTTGATGCACAGGCATCAAAAGTAAAAAGCCTGAAGGAAGAGATCGCGGGCTATCAGTATGTCCTGTCTAACCCCGGACCAACAACCAGTGGCGGTTTCATGATAAACCACCTGACCTCGGTCGAAGCGGTCACCCGTGGTCTGGAAGATGCGACTTCCGCTCTGGCCGTTGAACAGGAGAGGTTAGCTCAGATGCAGGCTAAGTCTGAGTCGATCCAGTCGGTACTGGAGGGGATAGAGAACAGGCGAATAGCATTAATCCGGCAGCAGGCTGCAGAACAGAATTCGGCTTATCAATCGTTAATAATGATGAACGGTGAGCATACGGAATTTAACCGTCTTCTGGGTCTCGGAAATAATCTCCTCATGGCCCGGCAGGGGCTGGTAAACGCACCAGTACGCTTACCACAGGTAGACCTGACAACCCAGCAAACGGCTGCACTTGAAAAAAGCCGTCGTGATCTGGCGCTTTCAAAACTCAAAGGTGAGGACAAAGAGCGCGCACGACTGGGTTATGCTGCGGATGACCTGGGGTTAACTAACGACCCACAGTTTCAGACCGGACGGCAGGAGTTGATTAATAACGGCCTGAATGAATGGAGAAACAACCAGGAAAATAAACCCAAGCCAAAAGGAAGGCATGGGAAAACCGAGGCGGAGAAAACCGAAGATACCTATACCCGGCTGATTAAACAGCAACGGGAGCAAATTGCTCTTTCCAGCCAAAACACTGAACTGGCAAAGATGAAATATCAGGTTACTCAGGGGGAATTATCTTCGCTTGAAAAATCCAAAAAGGAAACGTTGCTGCACAATGCGGCGCTTATTGAACAGAAAAATATCGCTGAACAGTTAAAAACATTCCGCGAAGGTCTGGCCGACAGTAATGCTGCCGCCCGGGAAAGGGGGAATATCGATTTCCTCGGCGCAGGACAGGGGGATAAAGCCCGTGACCGAATGAAGGAAATGGCGGATATTCGCGCTGATTTTCTCAGGCAGCAGCGTGACTTACAGCGTGATTTCAGTCGTGGGCAGATTTCCGAAGACCTGTATAAAAAGCAAACGGAAGCGCTTAAAACAGCGCTTGCCGAACGCCTGGATATTCAGGAGGAGTATTACAAAAAAACCGATGAACAGCAGTCAGACTGGCGGGCAGGGATCAGCGATTCCCTGATGAACTATGCCGATCAGGCTTCTGATCTGAGTTCAATGGCTGCCACTGCTACCAGCGAAATTCTGGATGCCACCACTAACTCTATCTCCAACAACCTGACAAACGTCCTGACAGGCGCTGCTTCTTTTAAAGATGGGATGTCGAATATTTTCTCCTCCCTTGGCGAAACGGTGATTAAGACGCTGATCCAGATGGCAACACAGGCATTAATCACCAAAGCGATTATGGCGTCATTCGGCGGCGGAGCGGGTGGGTTGTTCGGTAGTCTTTTTGGCGGTGCCAGCGGTGCGGCAAGTAGTGGTACCGCTATTCAAAGCGCGGGCGCTAATTTTTCATTCAACGCTCTCGGAGGCGTTTACGATTCTCCGTCACTTTCTGCCTACAGCAACGGCGTGTACAGCACTCCCCAATATTTTGCGTTTGCGAAAGGGGCAGGTGTATTCGGCGAGGCCGGGCCGGAAGCCATCATGCCGCTTACCCGTGGCGCTGATGGTTCGCTGGGGGTCAGAGCTGTTGGGCGGGAATCACCGGCGGTACAGAACGCTGCGAAGCAGATCCAGGCACAGCCACGAATTGCTGTCAGCGTAGATGCCCGAAGTACGTTCACCGGTAAACCGGATGACATAACGATGCAGGCAATTGAGCGAAGGAATGACGCTCTGGAACAGCGGATAGTTAACACCTTAACCGCCGAAGTAAATAACCCCCAGAAGAAATTCGGTCGGGCTATTTATTCAAATCTCCAATCTAAAAAACCAAGATAGACCTGCCCGGAGGGAATATTCATGGCAGATATTTTCTACCCGGATGAATACCTGCCCATGCCGCTTATGGACGGGTACGGGTTTAAGCCCATATCACCTTTAGTGCGAACGGAGATGACGTCCGGTCGCGCTCAACAACGAAGGCGATATACCTCAACACCCACCCAGGCATCAGTTAAATGGATTTTTAAAACTGATGCTCTGGCGCAGGTGTTTGAGGCGTTTTTCAGGGATGCGCTTAAAGATGGCCAGTCCTGGTTCTATCTTAAACTCCAGACTCCAGTCGGGGTAAAGCCCTATAAAGCCAGGTTCGTGGATATTTACGAAGGGCCGACGCTGGTCGCGCCAAAATACTGGCAGTACAGCGCAACGCTGGAATTATGGGAGCGCCCATTACCGCCTTCTGGTTGGGGAAATTACCCGGAATGGCTGGCGGGCCAGTCGTTACTGGATATTGCGCTTAACAGAGAGTGGCCGAAGCATGACAATTCTTGAGCGACTATATGCCAGCAGCGGATCGGAGGTTATTCACGACACGTTGCAGATATCGGCAGGCGATGATAACTACTGGCTAACCAGTGGCTGGGATGACGTTTCCGTGATGCTGGAAAATGGTCAGCCGGCGACGTTTGAAGCCAGCGCGATAGATATCGCCTTACCAGCCAGGAACGCCGACGGGACACAGGATTTAAAGTTTGCTATCAGCAATATTGACGGAAGGGTTTCTGAGGCGATCGATAAAATCCTGGATGAAATGAAATCAGCCACGCTGACATTCCGGCGGTACATTTCATCCGATCTGTCTGCTCCGGCATCATCACCGTATACGCTCGATATCAAATCCGGCTCCTGGACGCCGACAGCAGTTCAGGTCACGGCAGGCTATATGAATGTCCTCAAAACAGCCTGGCCCCGTAAACGTTACAACCTCGCCGAGCATCCGGGCTTACGTTACTAATCTGAGGCAAATATGTTTAATCCTGATAAATACCGTTCTGTTAAATGGCAGAAGGGCGGTAGAGCCTACCCGCTACTCGACTGCTTCGGCATTGTGAATGAAATACGCAGCGACCTGGGGCTACCTGAATGGCCGGATTTTGCTGGTGTGACCAAAGACGGCGGGGGCCTCGACCGGGAAGCGAGAAAGCTGATGCTTTCGCTGAAACGTTGTGAACCCTGTGAAGGTGCCGGAGTGGCTTGCTATTCGGGCTCAACAGTTTCCCATGTCGGGATCGTTGTAATGCTCGATAACCAGCTGCAGGTCGCGGAATGCAATCCAGGCTCGGGGGTTACGTTTCTGCCACTGTCGCGATTTATCCGTCGCTTTAACCGCGTGGAGTTCTGGCAATGACGATAAAGTTTTACCCGTCCCGGCTACCGGGTGAACCCCTTGAAACGCACGAGCATGGTGTGCTGACGCTGCATGAGTGGATGAGCAGAAATGTCCCGAGCTATTCACAGGATAAAACTCATCCTGTCGTGATCGAGCTGAACGGCCAGGCAGTCCCCCCGGCGGAATGGCCGTTATGTTTGTTGCGGCCAGACAGCGACGTGCGGATATATCCCATTCCGTATGGCACGGGTCTTGAAATTGCCGCGTGGGTTTCGGTGGCCGTATCCATTGCGTCTACGGCCTATGCATTATTCTTTGCCCCTAAACCAGAGTTGGGCGGCTTTTCATCCAGTAACGCTTCATCGCTGGATCTGAATCCGGCTAAAGCCAATACAGCGAAGCTTGGCGATCCCGTTAGGGAGGCTTTCGGGCGAAACCGGATTTACCCGGATTACCTGGTGCAGCCGGTAACGCGATTCGACCCTGCTGATCCCACCAGAATGACGGTCGAAATGTTTGTCTGCCTTGGATATGGGCGTTTCTCCTATACCGGCGGAGATTTTCGGGTAGGTGAAACTCCAGCGCTGACCTTGGGCGCCGGATTTTCATATACCAGCTATGGGCCTGGCGATAATGTGGCCGGGGATCGTCGCAGTGAGATATGGTTCAACTCAACGGAAGTTGGGGGAACGTCGAGCGGCAGCGGCCTCGATATGGCTCAGACTGCCCCTGAAGCCAGTGATATCGTTGCTGATGCCATGACCGTCAGCGGTGCCTCTGTCTCGTTTTCTGGCCTCGATGTCGATGATGATAATGATGAAGACGAGGATGAGAACAAACTTCCTCCTGGCTGGATCGCCGGTGCAATTGTCACCCTGAAAGCGCCAGTGAATTATCAGGTATCCATCGAGGGCGGCTTTAACGTGCTGACAGGCGACGTCGTGTCAGAGATTGCGCCATTCAGCGGAATGCCTGTCACCCTAACGTTTAACGGTACTGACTATGATCTGCAGATCTCCACGCATACCCCTCACCAGGACGCCGTTCCGGGAACAGGAGGAGCGACTGCGGTATTACGCGCCAGTGCGTCGCCGTCAACGTATGACTTTACGACAACCAGCCAGACCTTTTCTCTGACCTGGCAGGGTATCACCTATACCATATCTCTGGTCGCCAACTACGGCACAATGTCTGGCTTGCTCGCAGCGATTAATGGCGGGTTGAATGGTTCGGGGCTCATTGCTCAGGATGATGGCGGCGTGGTACGTATCGTCGAGATCTCCAGCCCCTGGCGTGGCGGTTCCATTACGTCATCATTTCTGCCTGCGTCAGTATTTGGCGACAGCCCGGTATTTACAGCTGGTACAGCATCCAGCGGCGGAAGCCCTGCGGTAACAGCCAGCGTCACGCTGGCTTACGATTCTGGCACCGCCTTTTCAGGACTGCCGGAAGGTACTCAGCGGATTTCCCTGGCGCACCGTGGCAACGAATACCAGATAGCGTCTACCGATGGCCCTTCTGCGACCGTACAGCGTGTGGTGAACGGTGTCGTTGACAGTACCTGGTCAGGCTTTCTGATCCGTACCGTCGTGGATTTTGCCGCGTCTGGTATTAACGATAATGAAACCTGGCTCGGCCCCTTTCTGGCCTGTCCGCAAAATGAAGTTGTGGATGCCTTCGAGGTCAACTTTGCGTTCCCAAACGGAATTTGCGGGTTCCAGAACAACGGGAATAAGCGGGTCCGCCATGTCGAGTATGAAATCCAGTATCGCGTTTATGGTTCCGGATCAGGGTGGACGAGTAAGCCAGGGGTTTACGCGCTTAAAAACATTAATGGCCTCGGTTTTACAGAGCGTTTTGATCTGTCCTCTCCCGGGCTGGTGGAGGTTCGCTGCCGTCGGCGCAATGAGCAGGGCTCAAACAATGCCAGGGATTCGATGTTCTGGCTGGCGCTCAGAGGTCGTTTGCTTTCCCATCCAACCTCCTACGCAGGGATATCAACAATAGGGATCACGGTTGAAACCGGCGGCCAGCTGGCGGCGCAGTCAGACAAGCGTGTGAGTGTTGTCGCCACGCGAAACTATGATGGCGGTGGTGACAGAACAATCAGCGGTGCGTTCCTGCATCTTGCCCGCAGTCTGGGATATCGCGACGACCAGATCGACATTGCGGCGCTCAGTACGCTGGAGGCTACCTACTGGACGCCAAGGGGAGAATATTTTGATCACCAGGCAAGCAGTGACAGCACGTCAGCAAAGGATATTTTCGACAAAATTGCAGAGGCTGGCATGGGGTATTTTATGCTGTCTGACGGGTTGCTTTCTGTCGGGAGAGAGGGCGTCAAAAGCTGGACCGGAATCATTACTCCCCAGGATACCGTCGAGGAAATGCAGACGTCATTCAGGGTCCCGTCGGAGGATGATTTTGATGGCGTGGATGTGAAATATATCAACCCTGTGACCTGGGCGGAGGAAACCGTACAGTGCCGGACGCCGGAAAATCCTTTTCCGCGCAAAACGGAGGCATACACCATTGATGTTGCCATGACTGCAGATCGCGCCTGGCGTATCGGGATGCGTCGGTTAATGAAATATCTCCACCAACGCCGAACGTATACGGCTACGACTTCAATGCTGGGATGGTGTCATGACTTCGGTGATCACATTATTTTGTCAGACGATATTCCAACCGGGAAAACCCAAAGCTGCCTGATTGACGCGATGATTTACGACTTCCAGGAAATCACGCTGCACGTCACGGAGCCACTGGACTGGAGCTACGCGAATCCCCGCTGCTGGATACAGTTTCAGAACGGTCGTCCATCATCGCGAATGCTTACGCCGCAGCGGGTGGATGATTTCACGCTCACGGTGCCGTACAACGACGACCTGCATCCCGACGACTGGATTATGGACGACCCAGATATTGATCTGCCGAAGTTATTGTTCTGCGACAGTGAAAAGGGGGTGCGGCATGGGATAGTCCAGGAGGTTGCCCCATCAGGTGACAGCAACTGTCAGATTACTGCACCTGAATATAAAGAAATTTTCTACCAGTACGACGACGCCACATACCCCGGCGACGTCGCGTAATACCCCATAACAACCCCTAATTAACTCTTTTCGCTCAAACCCTCGTTTGGGCGAAGCCTCTTTTTGGAGCAAAAAACATGGCCTTTAACCCGGAGCTGGGGAGCACGTCTCCCGCTGTGTTGCTCGATAACGCCGAGCGTCTGGATAAGCTGGTCAATGGGCCCGAGCTGACTGAGCCAGATCGCGCTGGCGTTGAGCTGGATACCTGGCGCGGAATGATGGCGAAAAATGAAGCCCTTACAGAGGAGACACGACAGAATCTGATTCCTCTCAGCCGCCAGTATGCGACGCTGGCGGCGGCGCAGGCGGATATCGCTAATATCCCGGAGGGGTCGACGACCTATATAAGAAGTCCTAGCGAAAAAGCCCTGGCATTAGAAGCAATGAACAATGGCGGAGTGCTTGAACCTACAGGGCGAGCAATGCCCTCTCAGGAGGCGGTTGATGCGCTGGCCCGGCATTTTGATGGCAGCAATCCTGACTTGCTGATCGGATTTAAAGATGCCCTGAATAAAGTTTTTGCATCATGGAATCTTGCAGGCCAATACGTAGGCGATCTGGAATATGCGCAGTGGGACGAAAACGGCCGAATGTATGCTGACTTGGCCCTGCTGGGTGATATCAAAATCGTTAAAACGTATCAGAACCCGGATGTTGCATTTTATATTCTCGATGCTAACGGGCGTGTCATGCTTGAGA
>NZ_JBMEZS010000004.1:0-496836 GCF_048822555.1 Klebsiella sp. C283 | reverse complement strand
TTCTTCATTAAAAATACTGTATATAAAAACAGTATTTATCGGAGGGCAGATCATGCTTAGGCAGTCAGACATCGCCGCGGCTTTCCGCGAGTCCATTTTGCGCAGTTCCAAGGGGTTTCAGTACCTTCACACCCGAGACTTCGTTACCGCGCTGCGCCGGCGTGGCATCCACTTTTCCGAGGTGGAGGCTAACGCCTGGATCGCACGCGAGCAGTCTTATTTCGTCGACAAAACGGCAGAGCACAGCGAAAACCGCCTGTGGATGATGGCCAACATGGGGAGGGTTCTGTAATGGGCTTTCCATCACCCGCGACGGACTACACGGAACAGCGATTAACGGTTAACTCGATCTGCAATGTTGGTCCTAATACGTTGCTCTTCGAGCGGTCTGGCGGTTACGTTGTGTTGGATATCTCCCTGAAACCAAGGCAGGGAAGTCAGGTTCTGATCCAGCACGGCGGCGGGACGGAGCTTGCCACGCTGAGAGGAAAGTCGCTGATTACCGAAGATGGAGAAGCGATCGAGGGCGAAGCACTGGACGATGTCGCCGTCATCGGTGTAGTGACGTTTACTATCTGCGATGTTCGTTCTGATAATTCTATTATTTAACTGGGGTATATATGGCGCTGAAGCTATTAGCCAATAATAACGCAAAGAGTGTGCTCGCTGCGGGTATTAGCGCGTCCGCTACCGTTATTACCGTGGGTACTGGAGCGGGGTCTTTATTCCCTTCCCCTGTATCTGGACAGAGTTATTTCAAATTAACGATAACCGACGCGGCCACGAAAACAATTTCTGAAATTATGCACGTCACGTCTGTATCCGGTGACGTGATGACAGTTATTCGTGGTCAGGAAGGGACTACGGCACGCGTATGGTCAACGAATGACATTGTCGCGAATTTAATGACCGCCGGGTCATTGTTATCTTTCCTTCAGATCAGCAATAACCTGTCAGAAATTAAAGATGCCGGTGATGATGCGGTAAATGAAGCCCGTTATAACCTCGGAATATCTGATTCCTCTGGTTTTGTCGGGCGTTCTCTTGGCGCCCCAAAAGCTTTCTATGCAAACGGAACCTATACGCGATCTCCTCTGGCCCGTTATGCAAAAGTAACGTTGACCGGTGCCGGTGGCGGCGGTGGCGGCTGCCAGGCCTCCAACAATACAGAAACCTTCTCCGGTGCTGGCGGCGGCGCGGGCGCGACCATTATAGTATGGGTTGACTTATCTGCTGCCAGTTCATATGCGATTACTGTCGGAAAGGGCGGTGTGGGAGGAGTTGGCGCAGTAAGTGGTGCAGATGGTGGGGCCACCTCGTTTGCCAGCCTATTCTCAGCTCCTGGCGGGAAAGGCGGCGTGAAGTCAGGCGTGTCCAATACCGCCGGCGGTGCCGGAGGTACGGCGGCGGCCGGAGACATCAGGATCAACGGTGGCACTGGGTCAGATGGCCAGACAGGGACGAGCCTTCTTACGGGTAACGGTGGGGCGTCGTATTTTGGCGGCGGTGGCCGGGCAGGGGCTCAGGCCGGTATTGCTGGAGCAGCTCCCGGCTCCGGTGGTGGTGGCGCGTATGACCTCGGGTTCACCAGCACGGCTTATACTGGCGGCGATGGCGCGGATGGCATCCTGATCCTGGAAGAATTCGCGTAATGGCTTACTCACCTGCGCGACCATCGATGTAATCAGCCCACCACTGCATCATCTCTCTGCGTTTATCCAGATACTGAGCATGGTTGTAAATTCCGCGTATTGATCCGCTGGCGGTGTGCGCGAGTTGTTTTTCAATCGCGTCCGCCGGCCAGCCATGCTCATTCATTATTGTGCTGAACTGATGGCGGAATCCATGCCCGCTCGCCAGCCCCTCATAGCCAATCTGTCGGATAACTAATAATACGGCATTCTCGCTGATGGGCTTTTTCTTATCATTCCGCCCGGCGAACACAAAAGAGGAAACAGGGCTTGTGATCGGTTTGAGAGTATTCAGGAGATTTATTACCTGATCTGACATCGGAACCACATGAACGCGGCGCCCCTTCATTACTTCTTCGTCGATGGTTATCATCCTGTTTTCAAAGTCGACGTTTTCCCATTGCATAGAACGGAGCTCTTTTGTGCGCAGCGCTGTATATTGCAAAACCTGTGTGGCAATTTTAGAAATAATGCTTCCGGAAAAGCCAGATAGCGCATTATTGAATGCTGGTATCTGATCTGCAGGGAGGAAAGGGTAGTTTTTCTTTCTATATCCCTTCATGGCATCAGCAAGGTCAGGAGCCGGATTATATTTGGCCCGGCCTGTAACAATCGCATACCTGAATACCTCGCCACATCTTCTTCTGGCTTTATTTGCCCTCTCCATTGCCCCTCGCTCTTCAAACCTCCGGATCACCTCCAGTATTTGCATCGGCTCGATGTCCTGTATTTCCAGATATCCGATCATCGGCAGAATATCGTCACGGAACATGCGAGAAAGTTCATCCGCATATCCTTCGGACCAAACCTGCCGCTTGTGGTCGTACCATTCATGATAAATAGCTGAAAATGAATTGTCCTTCACAGACAACTTTTTGGCCTTAACCGGATCGACCCCGACAGAAACATCCTTCCTTGCAGTCCATGCTTTATCCCTGGCTTCCTGCAGTGACATGAGAGGGTATTTGCCCACAGTCAGCACCTTCTCTTTGCCGTCGAGCTTATAGCGCAACTGCCACACCTTTTTGCCAGACACCGGAACGTACAGGTACAGGCCATTGCTGTCGAGCATTCGGTAGGGTTTGTCTTTAGGCTTGGCGGCCTCTATCTGCTTAACAGTGAGCATGGGTAAAATTCCGGTGGGTAAATTTGTTTTACTCGTTTTTTACCCGCCAAAAGGCGTGGCTGTCAATGCACTAAGAAAAACTACAGGAGACTGTTGTGGCGGTGAGGGTGGTGATTTTAGTGATGATTCGTGAACTAGGTGAGACTATGGGGGACTAAAGAAAAGTGTCCCCTGCAGGAATCGAACCTGCAACTAGCCCTTAGGAGGGGCTCGTTATATCCATTTAACTAAGGGGACAAGGCGGCACGAGTATAGCGTTTTTCGCCCGCCTGAGTAAGAGCTATACCGTCTGACTGCTTAAACCCTCGCCATTCTAAGCGCTTTTTTTATGCCCGGTCGGCATTTTTGGCTTTTGCAGCGGCCTGCGCGCGGGCTTCCGCTTTTCGCTTGTTGCTCATGTCGTTACGGATCTGCGCATGGCTAAGCAGTGCGAAGATGAAGGTCCCGCCGCAGATATTACCCGCCAGCGTCGGCAGGGCGAAAGGCCAGATGAAGTCGCTCCAGGGCAGGCTTCCATTAAACACCAGATAGAGGATCTCCACCGAGCCCACCACGATATGGGTGGTATCCGCCAGGGCGATAAGCCAGGTCATCAGAATGATGACCACGATCTTGGCGGCGCCGGCGAGGGGAAACATCCAGACCATGGTGGCGACCAGCCAGCCGGAAATAATCGCATTGGCGAACATCTCCGTCGGGCTGTTTTTCATCACATCTTCGGCGATGCTGACGAAGGCCTGGCGGGTCGGCTCATCAAAAACAGGCATATAATTGAAGGCCCATGCGGCCACCGCGGTGCCGATGAGATTGCCCGCCAGCACCACCGACCATAGCCGCATGAGTAAACCGACGTTTCCGGGGGTGGGATTGTGCATCACCGGCAGTACGGCGGTGACCGTATTTTCCGTGAACAGCTGCTGGCGGGCCATAATCACGATAATAAAGCCGAAGGTATACCCGAGGTTCTCGAGTAAAAACCCTCCCGGGATCCCCTCCAGCTTGACGTGAAAAATCCCTTTCGCCAGCAACGAGGCGCCCATCGACAGACCGGCCGCAATCGCAGACCACAGCAGGGCCAGCGCATCGCGCTCCATCTCTTTTTCCCCTTCCTGACGAATATGTTCATGGATCGCCATCGCCCGCGAGGGAAGACGGTCTTCATCCACTTCTATCTCCTCCCCGCGCTGCTTTTCTTCACTTTCGACCTCACGTTCGTCGTCCGCTGGCTTTAATTTGTTATCATCAAGTTCATCCATTTCGTGGCCCTCGCTATCACTCTGTATAGTAATAGCGTAGCGGCTTTACCTGGCGTCTGGCTGGGCATACTCTGAAATCGCAAAAATGGTAACGTCAGTTTTTTGTCGCTCCGCTAGAATAGGAGCCCCGCGATCTCGTTATTCCCAGGCTATGATCAAATCAACAACTTGGGTGATATAGACATCGTTCAACGTGCTGTTACAATCGCTCACATCTGTACGGGCGGAAACGTTGTCTTTCCGTCATGGATGGCAACTCGCGATAGCCATAAAAACCAGGGAGACATCTATGAATTATCGCCTGTCGGCGCTTGCGCTTGGCGCCACATTGCTGGTGGGATGTGCCAGTTCCAGCTCTGGCGATCGGCCGCAGGGGCGCTCAGACCCGTTAGAAGGGTTTAACCGCACGATGTTTGACTTCAACTTTAACGTGGTTGATCCTTACGTGCTTCGTCCCGTCGCGGTGGCATGGCGTGACTATGTTCCGCAGCCGGCGCGCAATGGCTTAAGCAACTTCACCAGCAACCTGGAAGAGCCGGCGGTGATGGTGAACTCCTTCCTGCAGGGCGACCCGTATAAAGGTATGGTCCACTTTACCCGCTTCTTCCTGAACACCATCCTCGGGATGGGGGGGCTGATCGATGTCGCCGGGATGGCTAATCCGCAGCTGCAGCGCGTTGAACCGCATCGTTTCGGCAGCACGCTCGGCCACTATGGCGTCGGCTATGGCCCGTATGTGCAACTGCCATTCTACGGCAGCTTTACCCTGCGTGACGAAGGCGGCGATATGGCCGATGGCCTCTATCCGGTGCTCTCCTGGCTGACCTGGCCGATGTCGATCGGCAAATGGGCAGTAGAAGGGATTGAGACACGCGCTCAGCTGCTGGATTCCGACGGCCTGCTGCGTCAGTCTTCCGATCCTTACATTCTGGTGCGTGAGGCTTACTTCCAGCGTCATGACTTTATCGCCAACGGCGGTAAGCTGACCCCGGCGGACAATCCGAACGCCCAGGCCATTCAGGATGAACTGAAAGATATCGATTCACAGTAATCTGCGAATAAAAAAAGGGTGAACATGATGTTCACCCTTTTTTGTTGCGCGCTGCTTATCAGAAGCGGTAGTTGAAGTTGGCGCCGTACAGCCAGGCGGTCCCTTCGGAGCGGAAGGTATACGGGCCTTCCTTGATTTCCACATGCTGCCCGTGCATATAGGAAATCCCGACGTCAACCGACGCATCCTTATTGAACGCGTAGGTGGTACCCGCGCTCAGCCACAGGCGATCCTGGTCCGGAATGGAAATGGAGCGATTGTTGGCCGGTACCGGGCTGTCATCGAAGGCGATACCGGTGCGGAAGGTCCAGTTATCGTCGTAATAATAGGTCGTCCCCAGCGCTACGCGGTAGGCGTCCTTAAAGCCTTCCTCTTTATAGAACAGCGTCTGGCCGTTGCTGCCGGTGGCTTTCAGCTCCTGGAACTGGCTCCAGCTGGTGTAGGTCAGACTGTAGTGGACCGCCCACTGCGGCGCCACGCGGTTATAGCCCGACAGTTCCCACATTTCCGGCAGGTTAAGGGTCAGTGAACCGCCAGTGGTCTGGCCGTTAGTACCCGCCGGCAGACCGAAGTTGCCAAGGATCTGGTTATAGGCCGCTGGCAGACTGCTGCGATAGTTACCGTCGAAATCGATCTTGACCTCGGAACGGTAGGTTAAACCGTAGCGGTTGTTCTTATCCAGCTCATAGAGGATACCGGCGTTCCAGCCAAAGCCCCACGCATTGCCGTTAAGATGGGCGATCTGCGTGTCGGCTGGGATCTTCGCCACCTGGCCTGCCAGCGCCGGCGGCAGCGCGCCAGAGCCAGCGACAATCTGACCCAGATCGCCAGCATAGCGCTCGATCTTCGCTTTAGCGTAGACCGCATCGAAACCTAAGCCAAAGCTCCAGTTGCTGTCGAGGCGATAGGCGCCGCTCAGGTTGAAGTTAGCCGTAGTCAGGTCGGTTTTACCGCCCATGCTGCCGGCCGCATAATCATCGTTATACTCTGTTGCCAGGCCGTAGTTGGAGGTGATGGACGCCCCCCAACCGAACTGATCGTTAATCGGCGCGACAAAGTGGAAGTTGGGTACCCACGCCGTCGGGGCGATATTGTCCGCATTCAGGCTTTTGCCGGTGGGGGAAGTGCCTGAGACATTGACGCCCGGGTCGACAAAAACGGCGCCCGCCGACATAGTCGGACGGTCAAACATCATAATTAATGCCGGGTTACGACTGGCATTGCCTGCATCATCTGCGATAGCCCCTTCACCGGAATAGGCCCGACCCAGCCCTGATGAAGAGAATTCGTTGAGCTGGAAGCCTGCTGACCAGGCCTGGGTGGAAACAAGTGCGACAGCCACTGCAAGGGCAGATTGGGTAAAGCGGGTTTTCTGGCTCATGCCCATAACCTCATTGAGTTATTTTTTTTTAAACTATGTTACATGCCGTAACAGAAGCGCGGAAGTGTAGGGTCTGCGGTACAACAGAGAAATCAGACCAGTGCGCTGAGTATAGGTCTGACCAGATGAGTTGTTGCAAGTTTGTTTATGAAGTTTTTCAATTGTGATAACAGAAACGCGATCCAGCTGGCAAAATTGTCGGGGGGAAGGCGACGGAGAAAAGGTGATTTTTGTTTTAGATCATTTTTAAGTGTGATTTCTGTCACTTAACGCCGTGATAGCGATTCTCGGCTGGAGGCAAACCGGAGGGCGGGCGTAAAATAGGCACATTAATTGTCTGGCACCGCAGGTGCATATCCAGAGGAAATCTACGATGAGTAAATGTAGCGCTGATGAAACCCCGGTTTGCTGCTGTATGGATGTTGGGACCATTGTCGACAACACCGACTGCACCGCCTCATACAGCCGCGTATTCGCCAACCGCGCGGAAGCAGAGCAAATGCTCGCCGCGCTGAGCGAAAAAGCCCGCAGTGTGGAATCTGAACCGTGCAAAATTAATCCCGTCTTCGCCGACGTTGACGGCGGCGTAAAGCTGGATATCGATTTTGTGTTTAGCTGTGAAGCCGAATCCCTCATCTTCCAGCTGGGTCTGCGTTAATCCCTGCGCTTAGCGCCCCGTGAACGGGGCGTTATCTTTTCTGTTCAATGTGTTTTGGCTCGCAATTTTTCGCTTCCCCGATTGGCTTAATGTAAAAAATTAGTTAACAATGCTATCAGGTCAGACCACTTGGTTGTCTTGGTTAACAGGGGAGAGTTATGAGTCAGGCATTACCGCTTATCACCCGTCAGGGCGATCGCATTGCCATTGTCACAGGGTTACGCACGCCGTTTGCGCGTCAGGCGACGGCATTTCATGGCGTTCCTGCCGTTGATTTAGGAAAAATGGTGGTTGGCGAAATGCTGGCGCGCAGCGACATTCCTGTGGAAGCCATTGAGCAACTGGTCTTCGGTCAGGTCGTGCAGATGCCGGAGGCGCCGAATATCGCCCGGGAAATTGTGCTCGGTACCGGAATGAGCGTGCACACCGACGCCTACAGCGTCAGTCGCGCCTGCGCCACCAGCTTCCAGGCCGTGGCGAATGTCGCTGAAAGCCTGATGGCCGGCACCATCCGCGCCGGTATCGCCGGCGGTGCCGATTCCTCCTCTGTGCTGCCTGTCGGCGTCAGCAAAACGCTGGCCCGCGCGCTGGTCGATGCGAACAAAGCCCGCACGCTGAGCCAGAAACTGAAGCTGTTTTCCCGCCTGCGGCCGCGCGACCTGCTACCGGTCCCCCCGGCGGTGGCGGAATATTCAACCGGCTTACGGATGGGCGACACCGCCGAACAGATGGCGAAAAGCTGGGGGATCAGCCGGGAACAACAGGATGCGCTGGCGCATCGTTCACATCAGCTGGCGGCTAAAGCCTGGGAAGAGGGAAAGTTGTCCGCGGAGGTGATGACCGCCTATGCGCCCCCCTTCCGCCAGCCGCTGGAGCAGGACAACAACATCCGTAAAAATTCAACCCTCGCAGATTACCAAAAGTTACGCCCGGCCTTCGACCGTAAACATGGCACCGTTACCGCCGCCAACAGCACGCCGCTGACGGATGGCGCGGCGGCGGTGATCCTGATGACCGAGTCGCGGGCCAAAGAGCTGGGTCTGACGCCGCTGGGTTATCTGCGCAGCTATGCCTTTACCGCCATCGACGTCTGGCAGGATATGCTGCTGGGGCCCGCATGGTCCACGCCGCTGGCGCTGGAGCGCGCTGGCCTGACGCTGGCGGATCTCACGCTTATCGATATGCATGAAGCTTTCGCCGCGCAGACGCTGGCCAATCTTCAGTGTCTGGCAAGCGACCGCTTTGCCCGCGAGGTGCTGGGGCGTGCGCAAGCCACCGGTGAGGTGGATGAGAGTAAATTTAACGTCCTCGGCGGCTCTATCGCCTACGGTCATCCCTTTGCCGCCACCGGCGCGCGGATGATCACCCAGACGCTGCATGAGCTGCGGCGACGGGGAGGGGGATTTGGTCTGGTGACGGCCTGCGCGGCAGGCGGTCTGGGCGCGGCGATGATTGTGGAGGCTGAATAATGGATACGGTTTCCGCTTTTAAGCTTGAGATCCGTGCGGATAACATCGCGGTGATTACCATCGATGCCCCGGGTGAAAAAATGAATACCCTGAAGGCCGAGTTCGGCAATCAGGTGCGGGGACTGATACGCCAGATACGCGACGATAAGTCGGTGCGCGGCGTGGTATTTATCTCCGCCAAAGCCGATAACTTTATCGCCGGCGCAGATATCAACATGATTGCCCGCTGCCGCAGCGCGCAGGAGGCGGAAGCGCTGGCCCGCCAGGGGCAGCAGATTATGGCCGAGATCCATGGCTTGTCGATTCCGGTCATTGCCGCCATCCATGGCGCTTGTCTGGGCGGCGGACTGGAGCTGGCGCTGGCCTGCCATGGCCGCATTTGTAGCGATGACGAAAAAACCCGACTCGGGTTGCCGGAGGTACAGCTTGGCCTGCTGCCGGGTTCCGGCGGGACGCAGCGTTTACCGCGGCTGATCGGCGTCAGTACGGCGCTGGATATGATGCTCACCGGCAGGCAGTTACGGCCGCGCCAGGCGCTGAAGGCCGGTCTGGTGGACGAGGTGGTTCCGCAGACAATTTTACTGCAGGCGGCGGTGGAGCTGGCGCTGAAGGGGCGCCCGGCCAGCCGCGAGGTGCCTGTTCGCGAACGCGTGCTGGCGGGCCCCCTGGGTCGCCATCTGTTATTCCAGTACGTCGGCAAGCAAACGCAGCGCAAGACCCAGGGCAACTACCCGGCGGTGAAGCGAATTTTGCAGGTCGTCGAGAATGGTCTGGCCCATGGCTGCAGCAGCGGTTACGCCGAAGAGGCCCGTGCGTTTGGCGAACTGGCGATGACCCCGCAGTCGCAGGCGCTGCGATCGATCTTCTTTGCCAGTACCGATCTGAAAAAAGACCGTGGCGCCGAGGCGGAACCCGCTCCGCTGAGAAGCGTTGCCGTCCTGGGCGGCGGCCTGATGGGCGGGGGGATCGCCTATGTGACCGCCTGTAAAGGCGGACTGCCGGTGCGAATCAAAGATATTCAGCCGGGCGGGATCAACCACGCCTTAAAGTACAGCTGGGATCTGCTGAACAAACAGGTTCGCCAGCGTCGACTGCGCCCCAGCGAGCGCGATCGTCAACTGGCGCTGATCACAGGCACAACTGACTATCAGGGCTTTACCCATCGCGACGTGGTGATTGAGGCGGTATTCGAGGACCTGGCGCTGAAACAGCGGATGGTCAGTGAAGTGGAGCAAAACGGCGGGCCGCAGACTATCTTTGCCTCGAATACCTCTTCGTTACCGATAAGCGATATAGCCGCCCATGCCAGCCACCCTGAGCGGGTGATCGGCCTGCACTTTTTCAGTCCGGTGGAGAAAATGCCGCTGGTTGAGGTGATCCCGCATAAAGGAACCGATCCGCAGACCATCGCCACGGTGGTGCAACTGGCTAAACGTCAGGGGAAAACGCCGATCGTGGTGGCGGACAAAGCGGGCTTCTATGTAAACCGCATCCTCGCGCCGTATATAAATGAAGCGATGCGCCTGCTGGTGGAGGGAGAACCGGTTGAGGTGATTGATAAGGCGCTGGTGAAATTCGGTTTCCCGGTGGGACCGGTTCAACTGCTGGATGAAGTGGGTATTGATACCGGCACCAAAATTATTCCCGTGCTGGAGAATGCCTTTGGAGAGCGTTTCAGCCCGCCTGCAAACATCATTGACGCGATTTTGAAGGACGATCGCAAAGGTAGAAAAAATAATCGTGGTTTCTATCTTTATGAGACAAAAGGGCGTAAAAGCAAAAAACGGCCCGACCCGGCAGTCTATCCGCTGCTGGGCATCGACCGCCCCCAGTCGCGGTTGTCCGCGCAGCAGGTGGCGGAGCGCTGTGTGATGATGATGCTTAACGAGGCGGCGCGCTGCTTTGATGAGCAGATTATCCGTAGCGCGCGCGATGGTGATATCGGCGCCGTATTTGGTATAGGGTTTCCGCCATTTCTTGGCGGCCCGTTCCGGTATATGGATACTATCGGCGCGGGTGAAGTTGCCGCGATCCTGCAGCGCCTGGCCGCCCAGTACGGCCCACGTTTTACACCCTGTGACACTTTATTACGCATGGCCGAACAGGGGACCACCTTTTGGCCAGCGGATGAACGGATGACCTAAGTTATGGTCAAAGAAGGTAAATCCGGCTGCGGATGACGCTGTTGATTGGCTGTTTTGTAAACAATCATTGACTATACTTACGCCATTGAGGTAAAAAACAGCGTTTCATTCGTTGAATGGATCAGGCACAATGCCCGGCCACCGGGTCACCTGCGTATTGTCTTCGCAGGCCAAACTACGGTGCTTCTGGTTAACAAAAGCGGTGCAATATGCAAGTTTTTATTATGCGTCACGGCGACGCTGCCCTCGATGCAGCCAGCGACTCGGTTCGTCCATTAACCGTATGCGGTTGTGATGAGTCTCGTCAGATGGCAACCTGGCTGAAAGGTCAAAAAGTGGATATTGAGCGCGTTCTTGTCAGTCCCTATCTGCGTGCGGAACAAACGCTGGATATTGTTGGGGAGTGCATGAACCTGCCGAAACATGTCGACGTGATGCCGGAACTCACGCCGTGCGGCGATGTGGGAATGGTGAGCGCCTATCTGCAGGCGCTGGCAAATGAAGGCGTGGCGACGGCGCTGGTCGTCTCCCACCTGCCGCTGGTGGGGTACCTGGTCTCAGAGCTGTGCCCGGGGGAAACGCCCCCGATGTTCACCACCTCGGCTATCGCCTGCGTTAATCTGGACGCCGACGGCAAGGGTGAATACCTCTGGCAGAAAAGCCCCTGCAATCTCAAGATGGCCAACGCCATCTGACGACCCCGGAGCTCGCCGTCAAGGCAGCTCCGGCGGTTGCCACTCCTCGACCTCAATCAGAATCAGCAGTGCGGCGTCACCGCCGTACTCTTTTGGCGCCTGATGAAAAGCCATGATGTGCGGATGCTGCGCCAGCCACAGCGGGGTTTGCTGTTTGAGAATGTGCTTACCGTGCCCGTGCATCACGCAGGCGCAAAACACATGCTCGCGGCGGCAGGCGGCAATCAGCGCGCCCAGTTCCTGTTTGGCCTGCTGCTGGGTGAGCCCATGCAGATCGAGAAACAGTTCCGGCGAATAATCCCCACGGCGCAGCTTTTTCAGCTCAAAATGGCTGACGTCGGCGCGGACATATTTTGTCGAGCCTTCGGTATTCAGTAACGGCTGAAACTCATCGGAAAAATAGTGGCTGTTGTCGGCCTGTTCCTGCAGCAGACGCTTAGGGGCAACCTCGGTGATTTTCTTGCGCTGCGGGCGGTGAACGATGGTGTCCTGTTTGATCTTCCGCGTGCCGGTCATCAGCTGACGGAACAGCGCCTGATCCTCCTCGCTAAGCGATGTCTTCTTTTTCATTGTCCGCTCTCATTAATACTTTGCGCTAGTTTACCCGACTCAATATCCCTTCGGGCAAGGAAAACCTGTTTTTTCCCCCGCCACCCCACGCAAGAATGCTGATTTATCGCCGTCTTCATGGCACACTAGCCGCCGAATTTATAGCAGAGTGTGCCCTGGAGGATGTCGTGGATAAAATTTTTGTTGATGAGGCAGTCAATGAGCTGCATACCATTCAGGACATGCTGCGCTGGGCGGT
Source organism: Klebsiella sp. C283 (assembly GCF_048822555.1). Taxonomy (NCBI): domain Bacteria; kingdom Pseudomonadati; phylum Pseudomonadota; class Gammaproteobacteria; order Enterobacterales; family Enterobacteriaceae; genus Klebsiella; species Klebsiella sp. C283. Next base: position 484,557 of record NZ_JBMEZS010000004.1, on the reverse strand, counting down.
AAGCCGTTTCAGCGCTGCTAATATCTGGTACGGTCACGGGACTGACAACCCATGGGACGAGGCGGTACAGCTGGTGCTGCCTTCGCTGTATCTGCCGCTGGATATTCCGGAAGATATGCGCACTGCGCGCCTGACCTCCAGCGAGAAACACCGCATTGTAGAGCGGGTGATTCGCCGCGTGAACGAGCGTATTCCCGTCGCCTATCTGACCAACAAAGCGTGGTTCTGCGGCCATGAATTTTACGTCGATGAGCGAGTGCTGGTGCCGCGCTCCCCGATCGGCGAACTGATCAATAACCAGTTTGCCGGGCTGATTACCCATAAGCCGCAGCATATCCTTGATATGTGCACCGGCAGCGGCTGCATCGCCATTGCCTGCGCCTATGCCTTCCCGGAAGCCGAAGTCGACGCCGTGGATATCTCCCCGGACGCGCTGGCCGTCGCCGAGCACAATGTGGAATCCCATGGCCTGATCCATCACGTGACGCCGATCCGTTCCGACCTGTTCCGCGACCTGCCGAAGCTACAGTACGATCTGATCGTCACTAATCCGCCGTATGTCGATGAAGAGGACATGGCCGATCTGCCGGAAGAGTATGAACATGAGCCGGTTCTGGGTCTGGCCTCCGGAAGCGATGGCCTGAAGCTGACACGCCGCATCCTCGGCAATGCGCCGGATTATCTCAGCGACGACGGGATTCTGATTTGTGAAGTCGGTAACAGCATGGTACATCTGATGGAGCAGTATCCGGACGTGCCGTTTACCTGGCTTGAGTTTGATAACGGCGGCGACGGCGTCTTTATGCTGACCAAACAGCAGCTGATTGACGCTCGCGCGCACTTCGGTATTTATAAAGACTAAAAAAAACAACACGCCAACATAACGACAAAGAATGGAGCCGTGATGGCAGGAAATACAATTGGACAACTCTTTCGCGTCACCACCTTCGGCGAGTCGCACGGCCTGGCGCTGGGCTGCATCGTTGACGGCGTGCCGCCGGGCATTCCGCTGACCGAAGCCGATCTGCAGCACGACCTCGATCGTCGTCGCCCGGGGACCTCGCGTTACACCACGCAGCGTCGCGAGCCGGATCAGGTCAAAATCCTCTCCGGCGTCTTCGAAGGCGTCACCACCGGGACCAGTATCGGGCTGCTGATTGAGAACACCGATCAGCGCTCGCAGGATTACGGCGCGATCAAAGATGTGTTCCGTCCTGGCCATGCGGATTACACCTACGAGCAAAAGTATGGTCTGCGCGACTATCGCGGCGGCGGTCGCTCCTCCGCCCGCGAAACCGCGATGCGCGTGGCGGCCGGGGCGATTGCCAAAAAATTCCTCGCCGCGAAGTTCGGCATCGTCATTCGCGGCTGCCTGACGCAGATGGGCGACATTCCGCTGGCTATTAAAGACTGGGATCAGGTTGAACAGAATCCTTTCTTCTGCCCGGACCCGGAGAAAATCGACGCTCTCGATGAACTGATGCGCGGTCTGAAAAAAGAGGGCGACTCCATTGGCGCCAAAGTGACCGTCGTCGCCGACGGCGTACCGCCGGGCCTTGGCGAGCCGGTCTTTGACCGCCTTGATGCCGATATCGCCCACGCGCTGATGAGCATCAACGCCGTGAAAGGCGTGGAGATTGGCGACGGTTTCGACGTGGTGAAGCTGCGCGGCAGCGAAAACCGCGATGAGATCACCAAAGCCGGATTCCAGAGCAACCACGCCGGCGGCATTCTTGGCGGCATCAGCAGCGGTCAGCAGATCGTTGCCAACATCGCGCTGAAGCCGACCTCCAGTATTACCGTTCCCGGTCATACCATTAACCGCTTTGGCGAAGAGGTGGAGATGATCACCAAAGGGCGTCACGATCCGTGCGTCGGCATACGCGCCGTACCGATCGCTGAGGCGATGCTGGCGATTGTCTTAATGGATCACTTTATGCGTCAGCGCGCGCAGAATGGCGACGTGACGACGACAATTCCACGCTGGTAACCATGAAAAACACCGTTATCGCCCTGCTGGCGCTGCTGGCCAGCGCCGGCAGCCTGGCCGCCACGCCATGGCAGAAGATATCCCAGCCAATCGGCGGCAGCGCGCAGTCGATTGGCGCGTTCTCCAATGGCTGTATCGTTGGCGCCGAGGCGCTGCCGCTGAACGCCGCCGGCTATCAGGTGATGCGTACCGATCAGCGTCGCTACTTCGGTCATCCGGATCTGGTTCAGTTTATTCAGCGCCTGAGCAATCAGGTGCACAATAAAGGCATGGGGACCGTGCTGATTGGCGACATGGGGATGCCGGCAGGCGGCCGCTTTAACGGCGGCCACGCCAGCCATCAGACGGGCCTCGATGTCGATATCTTCCTCCAGCTGCCGCAGACGCGCTGGACTTCGTCCCAGTTGCTGAAGCCGCAGGCCCTGGATCTGGTCGCCAGCGATGGCAAACGCGTGGTGCCGTCGCTGTGGAGTCCGCAAATCAGCCAGCTGATCAAGCTGGCGGCGGAAGATAGCGAAGTGACCCGCATCTTCGTCAACCCGGCGATTAAACAGCAGCTGTGTCTGGATGCGGGCAACGACCGCCAGTGGCTGCGCAAAGTTCGTCCCTGGTTCCAGCATCGCGCCCATATGCACGTCCGTCTGCGCTGCCCGGCGGGCAGCCTGGAGTGCGAAGATCAGGCGCCGCCGCCGGCCGGCGATGGCTGCGGTGCGGAGCTGCAGAGCTGGTTCGAACCACCTAAACCCGGGTCTACCCCACCTGTGAAGAAGACGCCGCCGCCGTTGCCGCCTTCCTGTCAGGCGCTACTGGATGAGCATGTGCTGTAATGGATAGTTTTATCGAGTTGTTTTCCGTATCGCCGCTGGTGCTGGTGGTGCTTTTCTTTGTCGCCATCCTGGCCGGTTTTATTGACTCACTGGCCGGGGGCGGGGGCTTACTGACCGTGCCGGCGCTAATGGCCGCCGGTATGCCGCCGGCCCAGGCGCTGGCGACCAATAAGCTGCAGGCCTGCGGCGGATCGCTGTCGGCGACCCTCTATTTTGTCCGCCGCAAGGTGGTCAATCTCGCCGATCAGAAGCTGAATATTCTGATGACTTTTATCGGTTCAACCGCCGGCGCGCTGCTGGTCCAGCACGTGCAGTCCGATATTCTTAAGCAGATCCTGCCGTTGCTGGTGATCGGCATCGGTCTCTATTTTCTGCTGATGCCGAAACTGGGCGAAGCGGACCGACAGCGTCGGCTCTACGGCCTGCCGTTTGCGCTGGTCGCCGGCGGCAGCGTCGGGTTTTACGATGGCTTTTTCGGCCCCGGCGCCGGTTCGTTTTATGCGCTGGCGTTTGTCACCCTGGCCGGGTTTAACCTGGCGAAGTCGACGGCCCACGCCAAACTGCTCAACGCCACCTCGAACGTCGGCGGCCTGCTGCTGTTTATTATCGGCGGAAAGGTTATCTGGGCCACCGGCTTTGTGATGATGGCCGGCCAGTTTATTGGCGCCCGCGCCGGCTCCCGGCTGGTGCTGAGCAAAGGGCAATCGCTGATCCGACCGATGATCGTTATCGTTTCGGCGGTGATGAGCGCGAAACTTCTCTACGACAGCCACGGGGCTGAGATTTTGCAGTGGTTGGGAATTCATTAATGCAACAGCAACACCATTATCAGCAGCTTATTGACCTCTTCGACAGCTGCTTTGCCGCAGATTTTAATACTCGCCTGGTGAAAGGCGACGATGAGCCGATCTACCTCCCGGCGGACGATGACACGCCATATCACCGTATCGTCTTCGCGCACGGTTTTTTTGCCAGCGCTCTGCATGAGATCTCCCACTGGTGCATCGCCGGCAAAGCCCGCCGCGAGCTGGTGGATTTTGGCTACTGGTACTGTCCGGACGGCCGCGATGCGATGACCCAAAGCCAGTTTGAGGACGTGGAGGTGAAACCGCAGGCCCTGGAGTGGCTGTTCTGCGTGGCGGCGGGATTTCCGTTTAACGTCAGCTGCGACAATCTGGAAGGTGACGTTGAACCCGATCGCATCGCCTTTCAGCGCCGGGTACATGCCCGGGTGATGACTCTGCTTGAACAAGGGATCCCCGAACGTCCGGCGCGTCTTATTCGCGCATTACAACACTATTATCAAACGCCGCCATTGACGGCAGAACACTTTCCGTGGCCGGAAGACCTGCACTAAGGCCACACATTAAATGACAAGAGGTAAGATGATGATCGCGGAGTTTGAATCACGCATTCTGGCGCTGATTGACAACATGGTAGACCACGCCAGTGATGATGAACTGTTTGCCGGCGGTTATCTGCGCGGCCACCTGACGCTGGCGGTGGCTGAGCTGGAAGGTGAGGGCGAACATTCAGCGGAAGCGGTACACAGCAAAGTCAGCCATAGCCTGGAGAAAGCCATCGGCGCTGGCGAACTGTCGCCGCCGGACCAAATTCTGGTGCAGGGCATGTGGGAAAACCTGTATCAGCAGGCGAAAAATCAGGCCTGATCCATGATGTAGGTCGGATAAGCGTAGCGCCATCCGACACGCTAACGGCGCAACCAGGATTTACCCTGTTTGCGCTGTGCTTCGCCGGGCTACCGTGTTGGTCGCCCGGATGAGGCCGGGAATGTCGTGCTTCCCAGGGATTTTTCTCCTCTTACGCTGTTACTTCACCGCTTTTCCCTTCAGCAGTTTTCTCACCCATAGCCGATTCGGATTCAGCGCCGCCAGGGTGCCGCTATCCAGCGGCAGCGGTTCAGCGCTCATCTGCGCCGCCAGCAGCTCAGCGCTTAACGGCGCGGTGCAAATGCCTCGCGATCCGAGGGCGCCAAGCATAAACAGGTTATGAAAGACCGGCGCGCTACCGGCGTTATCCTGCCGTTCGTGGAGGCTGGCGTATTGCGTCAATGTCGCCGCATAGTCCGGCACGTTGCCGACCATCGGCAGATGATCGCGGGTGGCGCAGCGCACGCCGCAGCGGGCGTCACTGGCGCTGATATCCACGTCCTGCGGCCACTCCGCGCCCGGGAAGCAGTCGATCAGCCGTTGCCGGTTGTGCTGCTGATCTTCTTCGCTGAAGGTGGTGTCGGTTTTGCCGCGATGGTAGCTGGCGCCAATGCAGTGCTGCTGATTTTGCGGATTCTGCGGCGTCAGGTAGCCGTCGTAGCACAGCACCTGGCGCAGGGCGGAAAGCCGCGGGGTGGTGGGTATATGGCTGACCTGGCCGCCAACGGGGTAGACCGGCAACGGCGCGGTTTGCGCAAAATCCGATATGCGGTGGCCGTTGGCCAGCACGACCGCCTGATGATAGCGCTGCCGGTTGAGCAGCCAGCCATCGCCCTCCGCGCTCAACGTCTCGACCTGATAACCATAATGCACGTGCAGTCCGCGAGTCGCCGCCAGCGCCAGTAGCTCGGCGGTGAGCTGCTGCGGGCACAGCCAACCGCCGGCCGGATAGGTTATGCCGCCGCAGCCGGTCTCGACGCCGGTCAGCTCCGCGGCCTGCTCCGCCGTCACCGCGCAGGCGATATCAGGGGGCAGCTCCAGGGCCAGCATCTGATTGATTTTGTGTGCGCTTTTTTCATCCCAGCCAAGCTGGGTGACCCCGCACCATTGATGATCGAACAGAACCGGCAGCGCGTCGTAGGTGCGGCGGGCGAAGGTAAAGGCGGCCGGGAAAAAGCGCGCCAGCGCCGGATCGTGCTGGCTTAACAGCGGATAGAGCGCACCCTGGCGATTACCGGAGGCGCCCTGCGCCGGGGCGTCGTCCGCACAGTAAAGGGTCACCTGCCAGCCGCGACGTAGCAGCGCGAGGGAGAGCAGGGCGCTGGCGATACCGCCGCCGACGATGGCCGCCTCGCGGGCCTCGCTCCCGGGGCGGGCGAACCAGGGCGCGCGCGCCGGAAAGGTCAGCGTTTGCGCCATCTCGCCGGTCAGCATCTCACGTTTGCGGCCGAAGCCTTTGGTTTTACGCAGGGTGAACCCGGCTTCCTGCAGGCCGCGGCGGACAAAACCGGCGGAGGTAAAAGTGGCCAGCGTCCCGCCGGGACGCGCCAGGCGCGCCATGGCATTGAACAGATCCTGGGTCCACATGTCGGGATTTTTCGCCGGGGCAAAGCCGTCGAGAAACCAGGCGTCCACCTGCTGATTCAGCGAATCATCCAGCTCTCTGGTCAGCTCGTTGATATCGCCAAACCACAGATCGAGCGTGACCCGTCCGCCGTCGAGCAGCAGACGATGGCATCCGGCGAAGGCCGAAGGCCATTGCGCCTGCAGCTGTTCCGCCCATGGCGCCAGCTCTGGCCAGCGCTGGTGCGCCAGGCGGAGATCTTCCGCCTTCAGCGGATATTTCTCAAAACTGATGAAATGTAACCTTTGCAGGGTAACGTCCGGGTTATCGCGAACAAAAACGTCAAACGCCTGCCAGAGGGTGAGGAAATTGAGCCCGGTGCCGAAGCCGCTCTCCGCGACGATCAACAGCGGGCGAGGGTGGCTGGAGAAGCGCTCCGGAAGGCGATTTCCGCCGAGAAAGACGTAGCGTGTCTCTTCCAGACCGTTGTCATTGGAAAAGTAAACATCGTCAAAATCTCGGGAAACAGGTGTACCCTCAGCATTGAATTCCAGGTTGGCGGGTTGTATAGCGTTTTGTTTCACGTAAGTTACTCGAATCACAAGGCGTAGCGCGATCTTAGCGATGTGTGCCTGAGGGCGCAAATTTATACACAAAATGTCTGATCGGACTTGTTCGGCGTACAAGTGTACGCTATCGTGCGACACGAAACTTAAAATAGTGCGACTTACAGAGGTATTTAATGAAACGTGCAGTGATTACTGGCTTGGGCATCGTTTCCAGCATCGGTAATAACCAGCAGGAAGTCCTGGCATCTCTGCGTGAAGGACGTTCAGGGATCACTTTCTCTCAGGAGCTGAAAGATTCAGGGATGCGCAGCCACGTATGGGGCAACGTCAAACTGGATACCACTGGCCTCATTGACCGCAAAGTAGTGCGCTTCATGAGCGACGCCTCCATCTATGCTTACCTGTCCATGGAACAGGCCGTTGCCGACGCAGGTCTGGCGCCGGAAGCATACCAGAATAACCCGCGTGTCGGCCTGATCGCAGGCTCCGGCGGCGGCTCCCCGAAATTCCAGGTCTTCGGCGCCGATGCCATGCGCAGCCCGCGTGGTCTGAAAGCCGTGGGTCCGTATGTGGTCACCAAAGCGATGGCTTCCGGCGTTTCCGCCTGCCTCGCCACGCCGTTTAAAATCCACGGCGTTAACTACTCCATCAGCTCCGCCTGCGCCACTTCCGCACACTGCATCGGTAACGCGGTAGAGCAGATCCAGCTGGGCAAACAGGATATCGTCTTTGCCGGCGGCGGCGAAGAGCTGTGCTGGGAAATGGCCTGCGAGTTCGACGCCATGGGCGCGCTGTCCACCAAATACAACGACACGCCGGAAAAAGCCTCCCGCACCTATGACGCCAACCGTGACGGCTTCGTTATCGCCGGCGGCGGCGGTATGGTCGTGGTGGAAGAGCTGGAACACGCCCTGGCGCGCGGCGCGCACATCTATGCGGAAATCGTCGGCTACGGCGCAACCTCCGATGGCGCAGACATGGTAGCCCCATCAGGTGAAGGCGCAGTGCGCTGCATGCAGATGGCGATGCACGGCGTTGATACCCCGATCGACTACCTGAACTCCCACGGTACTTCCACGCCGGTCGGCGACGTGAAAGAGCTGGGCGCGATCCGCGAAGTGTTCGGCGACAACAGCCCGGCTATCTCGGCGACCAAAGCAATGACCGGTCACTCGCTGGGCGCTGCTGGCGTGCAGGAAGCTATCTACTCCCTGCTGATGCTGGAGCACGGCTTTATCGCGCCGAGCATCAACGTCGAAGAGCTGGACGAGCAGGCTGCCGGCCTGAACATCGTCACCAAACCGACTGACGCTAAGCTGACCACCGTGATGTCCAACAGCTTCGGCTTTGGCGGCACCAACGCCACGCTGGTGATGCGTAAATACAACGCCTAATCGGCACGCGATGCACTGAGGGGAGCCACCGGCTCCCCTTTTTTGTCATCTTGACAGGGTAAGAGCCCGCAGGCACACTGCTGGCGGATCCATTAGTCTCTCCACTAATGCGTAAGCGTTTAACGTCAACCAACGCGCCTTAACCCTGATAGTCAGGTGGAGGGGGCGTGTCGCTTTGCTCGCCTTACTCTGCGAATCTGGAGTAATGCATGTCCGCAGTCACTGAAACAACATCTCATTCTTCCGCGAATTTTTCGCTTTTTCGCATTACGCTCGCCGTCTTTTTGACCTATATGACCGTCGGTTTGCCGCTGCCGGTGATCCCGCTGTTTGTCCATCAGGAGCTGGGATTGGGTAACACCATGGTCGGCGTAGCGGTGGGGATCCAGTTCCTCGCCACCGTTCTTACCCGCGGCTACGCCGGGCGCCTGGCAGACCAGTACGGCGCCAAACGCTCCGTCCTGCAAGGGATGCTGGCCTGCGCCCTGGCCGGCGCGGCCTGGCTGGCCGCTGCGCTGCTGCCGCTGTCGGTGTTCGCGAAGCTGGGCCTGTTGCTGCTGGGCCGCCTGATCCTCGGGTTTGGCGAAAGCCAGCTGCTGACCGGCAACCTGAGCTGGGGGATGGGGCTGGTGGGGCCGGCCCGCTCAGGCAAAGTGATGTCATGGAACGGCATGGCGATGTACGGCTCGCTGGCGGTGGGCGCCCCGCTGGGATTGTTAATTTACAGCCACTTTGGCGTGGCGGTCCTGGCCTGCGTCACCATGGGACTACCGCTTGTCGCCTTGCTCATCAACGGCACGGTGCGCAAAGTGGCGGCGCACGGCGGCGAGCGGCCTTCACTGTGGAGCGTCATCGGCATGATCTGGCGGCCGGGTATTGGCCTGGGCCTGCAGGGCGTCGGCTTTGCGGCGATCGGCACCTTCGTTTCTCTCTATTTTGCCAGTCAGAACTGGCCGATGGCCGGATTTACCCTGACGGCGTTTGGCGGCGCCTTTGTGCTGATGCGGGTGCTGTTTGGCTGGATGCCGGATCGGTTTGGCGGCGTTAAAGTGGCGATGGTCTCGCTGCTGATAGAGGCGGTCGGTCTGACGCTGCTGGGGCTGGCGCCCGGCGTCTGGGTGGCGCTGGCCGGCGCTGCGCTGACCGGATGCGGCTGTTCGCTTATTTTCCCGTCGCTTGGCGTGGAGGTGGTGAAGCGTGTCCCGGCGCAGGTGCGCGGCACTGCGCTCGGCGGCTATGCGGCCTTTCAGGATATCTCTTATGGCCTGACCGGGCCGCTGACCGGTCTGCTGGCCACTTCGCTGGGCTACTCGTCGGTATTCCTTGCCGGCGCCCTCTGCGCGGCGCTGGGGATCCTCGTCACCCTCATCTCATTTCGCCACTAGGTTGTTGTCAGACCAGAAACCGCCGTAGTAAACACTGCGGCGTTTGGCATCAAAGGGTGCCGTGAACGCCGCCTGTGCCTGCTGGGCTACAGCAGGAGCCACAGCACCAGGAGCAGGACAACCGCGCCCAGCGCCAGCTGCCAAGGCTTAGCGGCCCATGTCTGCCGGGTCGCGGGCTCCTCCTGCGGGATCGCCAGCGTCTCCTGGGCGCGGGCCACCCGCAGCACAAACACCTTATTCAGCAGCGCCAGGATCTGCGCCGGGCTCAGCGTGGTCTGCGGCGTGACCTGCCAGTTGCGACGGGCAAAGTCGACTATCTTCTGCCACTCCGCGGCCTCCAGCGGCTGCTTGAGCGCCCCCTGCAGCGAGGTAAGCGTGGGCGCGCTTTGCGCGCTGAGCGTCTGCCGCGCCTGCAGCCAGTACGAAAGCGGCGTGAAGTGCGTCGCCGGGATCAGCTCCCCGGACTTGACGCCGCAAAGTTCCAGCATGGACTGCCAAATCAGTTTGCTTGGTTCGCCGGTGGCGGCCGCCAGCTTAGTCACCAGCTGATTGAGCGTGTTGTGCTCGGCCGGCAGCAGTGGACGAAGGGTCGGCGGGCGCTGCTGCGGCTGCGGGATCGACAGCTGACCGCGCTGCAGCAGATGCAGAATGTTCTCCAGTTGCGACTGGCTGAGGGCATGCAGCGCCGTTTGCCCATAATGCTGACGAATATAATCGCTCACCGCCTGGCGGTTATTGCCCTGGCCGAGCAGATCGCTGAGCTGCGCCAGGGTCTGGCGATGATGATGATTGTCCTGCGCGGCGGCCAGGCGCTGGTTGAGACTGGCCTCGGCGGCGCTGAAATGGCGGGCCAGCAGGGGCGTGTCGCCTTTCAGTCCGAGGTCATGTTTGACGCAGGCCCACACTTCCGCATTCTGCTGCGAGGTCAGCGCCACCAGGCGCGTGATCAGTCGCTCCAGGACGGTGCGTTGCTGCATGGAAAGCGAAGGTTCGCCGGTGGCGGCAGTGCCTGATGGGCCTCGCCCTGGAGGACGGTCTGGCATATCTGCAAGGGGGTGCGTCATGATTCATCCTTTCGATATCGCGGTGCTGGAACCAGGTGATGAGTATGCCTGGCGGCCAGATTATGGCACACTTCCCCGGTTAACTCTCGTTCTCAGACAGGTACTGAACTGTGAAAATCCTCGTTGATGAAAATATGCCCTATGCCCGTGAGCTTTTTAGCCGTTTAGGCGACGTGCAGGCGATCCCGGGCCGCCCGGTCCCGGCCGATGCCCTGACCGATGCGGATGCCTTAATGGTGCGCTCGGTCACCCGGGTCAATGAAGCATTGCTTGCCGGCAAGGCCATCAGGTTCGTCGGCACCGCGACCGCAGGCACCGATCATGTCGATCAGGCGTGGCTGCAGCAGGCGGGGATTGGTTTCTCCGCGGCGCCAGGCTGCAACGCCATTGCGGTGGTGGAGTATGTCTTTTCATCGCTGCTGATGCTGGCCGAACGTGACGGCTTCGCGCTGCGCGATCGCACCGTCGGGATTGTCGGCGTCGGTAACGTCGGCGGGCGGCTGCAAAAGCGTCTGGAGGCGCTGGGCATCAAAACTCTGCTCTGCGATCCGCCGCGCGCTGACCGCGGCGACGAAGGCGACTTCCGCTCCCTTGACGATCTGGTCCAGCAGGCCGATGTCCTCACCTTCCATACCCCGCTGTATAAAGAAGGACAATATAAAACGTTGCATCTGGCGGATGAGGCGCTGATTAGCCGCCTGAAGCCCGGAACGATTTTGATCAACGCTTGCCGCGGGCCGGTGGTGGATAACGCCGCGTTGCTGAAACGCCTGGAAGCCGGTCAGTCCCTGAGCGTGGTGCTGGACGTTTGGGAGCCGGAGCCGGATCTCAACATAGCGCTTCTCAAGCGGGTGGATATCGGCACGGCGCATATCGCCGGCTACACCCTTGAAGGGAAGGCGCGCGGGACGACGCAGGTATTCGAAGCCTATAGCGCCTTTATCGGTCATCCGCAGCAGGTGGCGCTGGATACCCTGCTGCCGGCCCCGGAGTTTGGCCGCATCACCCTGCATGGCCCGCTCGATCAGCCGACGCTGAAAAGACTGGTTCATTTGGTGTATGATGTGCGCCGCGATGATGCGCCGCTGCGGAAGGTGGCGGGCGTCGCCGGTGAATTCGACAAGCTGCGTAAAAATTATCAGGAACGTCGCGAATGGTCTTCGCTGTACGTGCAGTGCAGCGATGAGCAGGCGGCGACGCTGTTGCGCCAGCTCGGTTTTAACGCCGTGCATCATCCTGTTCGTTAATGTCTTCTTAATGCCCCTGCCGGATACTCCGGCAGGGCCGCTTTATTTCTGGAGTAAACCACCATGTCTGAAGGCTGGAATATTGCCGTACTGGGCGCAACGGGCGCCGTAGGCGAAGCCCTGCTCGAAACTCTCGCTGAACGCCAGTTCCCGGTGGGGGAGATTTTTGCTCTGGCGCGCAATGAAAGCGCGGGCGAACATCTGCGTTTTGGTGGCAAGTCGGTGATCGTCAAGGACGCCGCCGAGTTTGACTGGACCCAGGCCCAGCTGGCTTTCTTTGCCGCAGGCGTCGAAGCCAGCGCAGCGTATGTCGAAGATGCGACAAACGCCGGATGTCTGGTTATCGATCTCAGCGGCCTGTTTGCGTTGGAGCCGGACGTACCGCTGGTGGTGCCGGACGTGAACCCGTTCGTGTTAGGCGATTACCGCAACCGCAATCTGATTGCGGTGCCCAATAGTCTGACCAGCCAACTGCTGACGGCGCTGAAGCCGCTTATCGATCAGGGTGGACTGTCGCGCATTAGCGTCACTAACCTGCTCTCCGCCTCAGGGCAGGGGAAAAAAGCGGTGGATGCGCTGGCAGGGCAGAGCGCCAAGCTGCTGAACGGCATCCCCATCGATGAAGACGATTTCTTTGGCCGCCAGCTGGCCTTCAACATGCTGCCGCTGCTGCCGGATCGTGAAGGTAGCGTGCGCGAAGAGCGCCGTATCGTCGATGAAGCGCGCAAAATTCTTCAGGATGACGGGCTGATGATCTCCGCCAGCGTCGTCCAGTCGCCGGTCTTCTACGGCCATGCGCAGATGGTGAACTTTGAAGCGATGCGTCCGCTGGCGGCGGAAGAGGCGCGTGACGCCTTTACCCGCGGCGAGGAGATCGAACTTTCTGAAGAGGGCGAATTCCCCACTCAGGTTGGCGACGCTTCCGGCAACGCCCGTCTCTCCATCGGCTGCGTGCATAATGATTACGGCATGCCGGAGCAAGTCCAGTTCTGGTCGGTGGCGGATAACGTCCGCTTCGGCGGCGCGCTGATGGCGGTGAAGATCGCCGAGAAGCTGATTGAGGAGTACCTGTACTGATGTCTGAGATGGAGCAACAGCCGGTCTGTAAAATCGCGCTGGGCATCGAGTACGACGGTAGCAAATATTACGGCTGGCAGCGGCAAAACGAAGTACGCAGTGTGCAGGAGAAGCTGGAAAAGGCGCTCTCGCAGGTGGCGAACGAACCCATTACCGTCTTTTGCGCCGGCCGCACCGACGCCGGTGTCCATGGCACCGGCCAGGTGGTGCATTTCGAAACCCGGGCGCAGCGTAAAGATGCCGCCTGGACGCTGGGGGTAAATGCGAATTTACCTGGTGACATCGCGGTGCGTTGGGTCAAACATGTCCCGGCGGATTTTCACGCCCGGTTCAGCGCCACGGCGCGCCGCTATCGTTACGTCATCTATAATCATCGCCTGCGTCCGGCGGTATTAAGTCAGGGCGTCACGCATTTTCACCAGCCGCTCGACGCCGCGCGCATGCAGCGTGCCGCACAGTGTCTGCTGGGGGAGAATGACTTTACCTCGTTTCGCGCGGTGCAGTGCCAGTCGCGTACCCCGTGGCGCAACGTGATGCATATTAACGTTACCCGCTACGGCGCTTATGTGGTGGTGGATATCAAAGCGAATGCCTTTGTACATCATATGGTCAGGAATATTGTGGGCAGCCTGATGGAAATCGGGGCCGGAAACCAGCCGGAGAGCTGGATGGCAGAACTGCTGGCAGCAAAAGACAGGACGCTCGCTGCGGCAACGGCAAAAGCGGAAGGGTTGTATCTGGTGTCGGTGGATTACCCGGCCCATTATGATTTACCGGTGCTGCCAATGGGCCCGCTGTTTCTGGCGGACTAATAGGGTCATTAAGGGTAAAGACAAACATGGACTTGATTCACTTTTTAATTGATTTCATCCTGCATATTGATGTGCACCTGGCCGAGCTGGTCGCCCAGTATGGCGTCTGGGTTTATGCCATTCTGTTTTTGATTCTGTTCTGCGAAACCGGGCTGGTGGTAACGCCGTTCCTGCCGGGGGATTCCCTGCTGTTCGTCGCGGGCGCGCTCTCGGCCCTGCCCACCAACGATCTGAATGTCCACCTGATGGTATTGCTGATGGTCATCGCAGCTATCGTCGGCGATGCGGTCAACTACACCATTGGCCGGCTGTTCGGCGAAAAGCTGTTCAGCAACCCGAACTCGAAGATTTTCCGTCGCAGCTATCTGGATAAAACCCATAGCTTCTACGAACGTCACGGCGGAAAAACCATTATCCTGGCGCGCTTTGTGCCGATAGTCCGAACCTTCGCGCCGTTTGTGGCGGGAATGGGGCATATGTCCTATCGTCATTTTGCGGCCTATAACGTCGTCGGGGCGCTGCTGTGGGTGCTGCTGTTCACCTACGCCGGCTATCTGTTTGGCGATCTGCCGGTGGTGCAGGAGAACCTGAAGCTGCTGATCGTGGCGATCATCGTGCTTTCCGTCCTGCCGGGCGTGATTGAGATTATTCGCCATAAGCGGGCGGCGGCGAAGCAGGCGAAGTAGTTTAGCCTGCGTTGCGCGTGACGGTACATGAGCGTCACGCGCAGCGGTTTGACCACTTTTTTATCCCATGTTCCGGGATGATATGATTTAATGTGCAACATTCATGGTCTGTAAGAGGCAAAAATGGCATTATGCGCCCCTTACGACAAAACTGGCATCGACCAGGTTCAGGCAGAAAGGTTATCAATGAGCTGGATTGAACGAATTAAAAGCAACATCACTCCCACCCGCAAGGCGAGCATTCCTGAGGGTGTATGGACCAAGTGCGACAGCTGCGGTCAGGTACTCTACCGCGCCGAGCTGGAGCGCAACCTGGAGGTTTGTCCTAAGTGCGATCACCATATGCGCATGTCGGCGCGTAATCGCCTGCATAGCCTGTTGGATGAAGGTTCTCTGGTGGAACTGGGTAGCGAACTTGAGCCAAAAGATGTGCTGAAGTTCCGCGATTCAAAAAAATACAAAGACCGCCTGGCGTCCGCTCAAAAAGAGACGGGCGAAAAAGACGCGCTGGTGGTGATGAAAGGTACGCTCTATGCGATGCCGGTGGTGGCCGCCGCCTTTGAATTCTCCTTTATGGGGGGATCGATGGGTTCCGTCGTTGGCGCACGCTTTGTGCGCGCGGTGGAGCAGGCGCTGGAAGATAACTGCCCGCTGATCTGCTTCTCCGCCTCCGGTGGCGCCCGTATGCAGGAAGCGCTGATGTCGCTGATGCAGATGGCGAAAACCTCCGCGGCGCTGGCAAAAATGCAGGAGCGCGGATTACCGTACATCTCTGTGCTGACCGACCCGACCATGGGCGGCGTATCGGCGAGCTTTGCGATGCTGGGTGACCTGAACATTGCCGAGCCGAAAGCGCTGATCGGCTTTGCCGGTCCTCGCGTCATTGAGCAGACCGTACGTGAGAAGCTGCCGCCGGGATTCCAGCGCAGTGAGTTCCTGATTGAAAAAGGGGCGATCGATATGATCGTTCGCCGTCCGGAAATGCGTCTCAAGCTGGCCAGCATTCTGGCGAAGCTGATGAACCTGCCGGCGCCGGTTGCCGCTTCGGAAACGCCTCATGAAGGCGTGGTGGTGCCGCCGGCACCGGATCAGGAACCCGAGGCCTGATAAAGCAGAGGGCAGGGCCTGGCGGCGCTGCCCTTTTTTATTCAAACGCGTTAACCGTCAATTCTTGCGGGCATCATGGAAAAAGATCCTATTCCTCAGGCCACGTCGCCCCTGGCTACGTGGCTTTCTTATCTGGAACATCTGCACAGTAAAACCATCGACCTGGGGCTGGCGCGCGTCAGCGAGGTCGCGCGGCAGATGGATATCGTCAAACCGGCGCCGTTCGTCTTTACGGTCGCGGGCACCAATGGCAAAGGCACCACCTGCCGCACGCTGGAAACGGTCCTGATGGCGGCCGGCTATAAAGTGGGGGTCTACAGCTCTCCGCATCTGGTGCGCTACACCGAACGCGTGCGCATTCAGGGAGCGGAACTGCCGGAGGCAGCGCATACGGCCTCGTTTGCGGAGATTGAAGCTGCGCGGGGCGACATCTCGCTGACCTATTTTGAGTACGGCACGCTCTCTGCGCTATGGTTGTTTAAGCAGGCGCAGCTGGACGTGGTGATCCTGGAGGTGGGCCTCGGCGGCCGTCTCGACGCCACCAATATCGTGGATGCCGACGTCGCCGTGGTCACCAGCATCGCCCTCGATCATACCGACTGGCTGGGACCGGATCGCGACAGTATCGGCCGGGAGAAAGCCGGTATCTTCCGTGCCGGTAAACCGGCGGTGGTAGGGGAGCCGGATATGCCGCATACCATTGCTGAAGTGGCGCGCGAGAAGGGCGCGCTGCTCCAGCGCCGCGGCGTCGACTGGCGCTATGAGGTGGAAGGCGAGACATGGTCCTTCCGCGACGCGGGCGGGGCGTTAAGCCGCCTGCCGCTGCCTCAGGTGCCGTTGCCGAATGCCGCCACGGCCGTGGCGGCGCTGCGCGCCAGCGGCCTTGCCGTCGATGACGCTATCCTGCGCGCGGGGATCCGCGACGCGATGCTGCCGGGACGCTTTCAGATAATCTGCGACGCCCCGCGGGTGATCCTCGATGTGGCGCATAACCCGCACGCGGCGGCTTATCTCGCCGGGCGTCTCAAAACGTTAGCGAAAACGGGACGCGTGCTGGCGGTTATTGGTATGCTGCATGATAAGGACATCGCCGGTACGCTGGCCAATCTGACGCCGGAAGTTGACGTCTGGTACTGCGCGCCGCTGGAGGGTCCGCGCGGGGCGACGGCGGAGCAGCTGGTGGAACATTTGCGTGGCGGCACAGTCTATAGCAGCGTGGCGCAGGCATGGCGCGCGGCCATGGCTGACGCTAAAGCGGAAGATACAGTGCTGGTGTGTGGTTCATTTCATACGGTAGCGCAGGTAATGGAAGAGATTGACGCGGGGAGAATCGGTGGCGAGTAAGTTTCAGAACCGTTTAGTCGGGACAATCGTGCTGGTGGCGCTGGGGGTGATTATCCTGCCAGGGCTGCTGGACGGGCAGAAAAAGCATTATCAGGATGAGTTTGCCGCGATCCCGCTGGTGCCGAAACCCGGCGATCGCGATGAACCGGATATGCTGCCGGCGGCGACTCAGGCGCTGCCTTCGCAGCCGCCGGAAGGGGCGGCGGAGGAGGTGCGGGCTGGCGATGCCGCTGCGCCATCGTTAGATCCGTCGCGTATCCCGGTGAACAGCAACAGCTTCGATGACGTTCAGGAGCCGGTGGTTGCCGCGAAACCGCAGCCTAAACCCCAGCCGAAGCCGCAGCCGAAGCCGCAACAGCAGGCTGCGACGCCTACCCCTCCGCCGGCTAAGCCTCAGCAGCAACCACCGCAGCAGCAGGCGGCCCTGCCGGCGCCGACCGGCAAGGCCTATGTGGTCCAGCTGGGCGCGTTGAAGAACGCCGATAAGGTGAACGAGATCGTCGGTAAGCTACGGGCATCGGGCTTCAAAGTCTATACATCGCCTTCGACGCCGGTACAGGGTAAAATTACCCGTATCCTCGTCGGCCCGGATGCGTCAAAAGACAAGCTGAAGGGCCAGCTGGGCGATCTGCAACAGATCTCCGGGCTCAGCGGGGTGGTGATGGGCTTCACCCCGAACTGATGGTTTTTTTCCGCCATGCGGAGAGAACGCGGCGGGGCTAAACGCCCCGCAAACCCTGTCTCAGCCGCCCTGAAGAGGCGAAAGGCAGTCTGGCGTTGAATGTTTTTTCAGCGCCATTTTTATTTCTGTAGGGCAAGGAAATCCCTACGCAAACGTTTTCTTTTTCTGTTAGAATGCGCCCCGAACTGGACGACAGGGCGTAAAATCGTGGGACGTATATGGTCTGGATTGATTACGCCATTATGGCGGTGCTGGGTCTTTCTTGCCTGGTCAGCCTGATCCGCGGCTTCGTTCGCGAAGCTTTATCGTTAGTCACGTGGGGTTGCGCGTTTTATGTCGCCAGCCACTACTACGCTGACCTGTCTGTCTGGTTTACGGGCTTTGAGGATGAACGGGTTCGAAATGGGATTGCTATTGCGGCGCTGTTTATCGTGACGCTCATCGTTGGCGCTATCGTGAACTATGTGATAGGCCAGCTGGTGGAGAAGACCGGTTTGTCAGGTACCGACAGGGTATTGGGGATCTGCTTCGGCGCGCTACGTGGGGTGCTGATCATCGCCGCTATCCTGTTCTTCCTTGACACCTTTACCGGGATGGCGAAGAGCGATGACTGGCAGCAGTCGCAGTTTATTCCCTATTTTACCCCCGTCATCAGATGGTTTTTTGAATACCTGCAAAGCTCGTCAAGTTTCTTGCCTAAAGTATAGACTTTGGGTCGTTGCTGAACGAGGAAAAGACGTATGTGCGGTATTGTCGGTATCGCCGGTGTTATGCCGGTTAACCAGTCGATTTATGATGCGCTAACGGTGCTCCAGCACCGTGGACAGGATGCCGCTGGCATCATCACCATTGATGCCAACAACTGCTTCCGGTTGCGTAAGGCTAACGGGCTGGTAAGCGACGTATTCGAAGCCCGCCATATGCAGCGTATGCAGGGCAATATGGGGATTGGCCACGTGCGTTACCCCACGGCGGGCAGCTCCAGCGCCTCCGAAGCGCAGCCGTTTTACGTCAACTCGCCGTATGGCATCACGTTGGCGCATAACGGCAACCTGACCAACGCCCATGAGCTGCGTAAAAAGCTGTTTGAAGAAAAACGCCGCCATATCAATACCACCTCAGATTCCGAAATCCTCCTCAATATTTTCGCCAGTGAGCTGGATAACTTCCGTCACTACCCACTGGAAGCGGACAACATCTTTGCCGCGATTGCGGCGACCAACCGCCTGATCCGCGGCGCGTACGCTTGCGTGGCGATGATCATCGGTCATGGCATGGTGGCCTTCCGCGACCCGAACGGCATTCGTCCGCTGGTGCTGGGCAAACGTGACGTAGGCGATGGCCGCACCGAGTATATGGTGGCCTCGGAAAGCGTGGCGCTTGACACCCTTGGCTTTGAATTCCTGCGCGATGTGGCGCCGGGCGAAGCGGTTTATATTACCGAGAAGGGCCAGCTATTTACCCGTCAGTGCGCCGATAACCCGGTCAGCAACCCGTGCCTGTTCGAGTATGTCTATTTTGCCCGTCCGGACTCGTTTATCGACAAAATTTCCGTCTACAGCGCCCGCGTCAATATGGGGACTAAGCTTGGCGAAAAGATTGCCCGCGAGTGGGAAGATCTGGATATTGACGTCGTTATCCCGATCCCGGAGACCTCCTGCGATATCGCGCTGGAGATCGCCCGCATCCTTGACAAGCCTTATCGTCAGGGCTTCGTGAAGAACCGCTACGTCGGCCGCACATTTATCATGCCGGGTCAGCAACTGCGTCGTAAGTCTGTGCGCCGCAAGCTCAACGCCAACCGTGCGGAGTTCCGCGATAAGAACGTGCTGCTGGTGGACGATTCCATCGTCCGCGGCACCACCTCGGAGCAGATCATCGAGATGGCGCGCGAAGCAGGGGCGAAAAAAGTGTATCTGGCCTCAGCCGCGCCGGAAATTCGTTTCCCGAACGTGTACGGTATCGATATGCCGACCGCCAACGAACTTATCGCCCATGGCCGCGAAGTGGATGAGATCCGCCAGATCATCGGCGCCGATGGCCTGATTTTCCAGGATCTCAACGATCTGATCGAAGCGGTGCGCGCGGAAAATCCGGATATTCAGCAGTTTGAATGCTCAGTGTTCAACGGCGTATACGTCACCCGGGATGTCGACCAGCAGTACCTCGACTACCTCGATTCCCTGCGTAACGATGATGCCAAAGCGGTCCAGCTGCAGAACGAAGTCGAAAACCTCGAGATGCACAACGAGGGTTAAGCCGTTCGCGCATCGCGGGCCCGCCGTTCCTGATGGACGGCGGGCCTTTTTTTCGCCCGGCAACCGTGCGTCAATGGTTGCGCCAACGGCTATAATCCGGCAAAGTCTGCGGCACGACGCGCAAGGGGTAACTGAACGTGAAACGACTGATTATTGGCATTTCCGGCGCCAGCGGCGCCATCTATGGCGTGCGGATGCTGCAGGTGCTACGGGATGTGCCGGATATTGAAACCCATTTGATCCTCAGCCAGGCGGCGCGCCAGACGCTGGCGATGGAGACCGACTTTACCGTGCGTGAAGTGCAGGCGCTGGCTGATGTGGTGCATGATGCCCGCGACATCGCCGCCAGCATCTCCTCCGGCTCGTTTAAAACCGCCGGGATGGTGATTTTACCCTGCTCAATGAAAACGCTCTCGGGTATTGTCCATAGCTACACGGATGGTCTGCTGACGCGGGCGGCGGATGTGGTGCTGAAGGAGCGTCGTCCGCTTGTGCTCTGCGTGCGGGAGACCCCGTTCCATCTTGGCCATCTGCGTCTGCTGGTGCAGGCCGCGGAGCTGGGGGCGGTGATTATGCCGCCGGTGCCGGCCTTCTACCATCGGCCGCAAAGCCTGGATGATGTTATCAACCAGACCGTCAACCGGGTGCTCGATCAGTTCGACATTAGCCTGGAACAAGACTTGTTTACTCGCTGGCAAGGGGCCCAGAATTGCACCAAATAGGTGCGTGAAATGTACGCTTGCGCTGCGGTGGTGCAAATTTGTCGCCCCGATCAAATCCTCGACATTTATTTCGTCTTTTTGCGCTCAGGCGCTGCGGTTTCGCCAGTAATGCTGGTATCTTCCCTTTTAAGACAATCCTGCAACTTTATTTTAACAAATTTAACCCTGTTCCCGGCACGCACCGGGAAGATGGCACAAAAACTGCAGTATTGCTCGGCAATCACCATAACAAGCAACGCACCACATCACGACACTTAAGGGTACTGTATGAAGAAGACGATTCTGGCTCTCTCTTTACTCGTGGGAATGAGCAGCACGGCCAGCGTGTTCGCTGCTCTGCCGCAGAGCATTCGCATTGGCACTGACGCGACCTATGCGCCGTTTTCGTCGAAAGACGCGAAAGGGGACTTTGTTGGCTTTGATATCGATTTAGGCAATGAACTGTGCTCCCGTATTAAGGTGAAATGTACCTGGGTCGGCAGTGATTTTGACTCCCTGATCCCCTCCCTCAAGGCGAAGAAAATTGACGCCATCATCTCCTCGCTCTCCATCACCGAGAAGCGCCAGCAAGAGATCGCCTTCTCTGACAAGCTTTATGCCGCCGACTCCCGTCTGATCGCGGCCAAAGGCTCGCCGATCCAGCCGACGCTGGAGGCGCTGAAAGGTAAACACGTCGGCGTGCTGCAGGGATCCACGCAGGAAGCCTATGCTAACGATCGCTGGCGCAGCCAGGGCGTTGACGTGGTGGCCTATCAAAACCAGGACCTGATCTATTCCGACCTCTCCGCAGGTCGTCTGGATGCGGCGCTGCAGGATGAAGTCGCCGCCAGCGAAGGCTTCCTCAAACAGCCCGCCGGGAAAGATTTCGCCTTCGCCGGCCCGTCGGTTAAAGACAAAAAGTATTTTGGCGACGGCACCGGTATCGGCCTGCGTAAGGACGACGCCGAGCTGAAAGCCGCGTTTGATAAAGCGCTGGGCGAGATGCGCAAAGACGGCACCTACGACAAAATGGCGAAGAAATACTTCGATTTTAACGTCTACGGCGACTAAGACTGCCGCAGGCCCGCGCTATCGGGTGGGCCTGCCGCCATGCTCGTGTAAAAGCCCTGAAAAGGTGCATCGCCAGACGCTGTGGATCATTTTAGTGCAAAGGCGGCCGCTTTTGTGGCTAAAAAATGCATAGTTAAGCGTTTGTGATGCAAAAAAATGGCCTTTCTGGTGCATAAATCTTTGCCCTCAAGGGGCGAATAATGGCACGATAACTGGTGTTAATAGTTCTAATAAACCCGTTAGAATGACAGTCTGTCGAGGATAGTTATGAAAAAACTGGCGTTGTCTCTCTCTTTAGCGCTGGCCCTTTCCAGCGTTTCCACGGTCTTTGCCGCTATTCCGCAAAAAATTCGTATCGGTACCGATCCGACTTATGCTCCCTTCGAATCGAAGAATGCGCAGGGGGAATTGGTAGGTTTTGATATCGATCTGGCAAAAGAGCTGTGTAAGCGTATAAATACCCAATGTACCTTTGTGGAAAACCCGCTGGATGCGCTGATCCCCTCTTTAAAAGCGAAGAAAATCGACGCGATTATGTCTTCGCTGTCGATTACCGAAAAGCGTCAACAGGAAATCGCTTTCACCGACAAACTGTATGCGGCTGATTCGCGTCTGGTGGTGAAAAAGGGCAGCCCCGTGACGCCGGACCTCGCCACCCTGAAGGGTAAGCGCGTGGGCGTGCTGCAGGGCACGACGCAGGAAACTTATGGTAATGAGCACTGGGCGCCGAAAGGTATCGAGATTGTCTCTTATCAGGGACAGGACAATATCTATTCCGACCTGACCGCCGGCCGTATTGATGCCGCTTTCCAGGATGAGGTCGCGGCCAGCGAAGGGTTCCTGAAACAGCCTATCGGTAAAGATTACCAGTTTGGCGGTCCGTCGATTAAAGACGAAAAGCTGTTCGGCGTCGGCACCGGTATGGGGCTGCGTAAGGAAGACAACGAACTGCGAGAAGCGCTGAATAAGGCGTTTGCAGAGATGCGTAAGGACGGCACCTACGACAAGCTGGCGAAAAAATATTTCGATTTTAACGTATACGGCGAATAATTCTCACGCCTCACCACTGCGCGTCCGATTCACGCGCAGTGGTGGATGACAGACAGGGTAGGCAGCATGCTGTATGGGTTTTCACAGGTTATTTTGCAGGGTGCGCTCGTCACCCTGGAGCTTGCGCTCAGCTCGGTCGTTCTCGCCGTCCTGATCGGGCTGGCGGGCGCGGGCGCAAAGCTATCGAGCAACCGTCCTCTGGCGCTGGTGTTTGAAGGCTATACCACACTGATTCGCGGCGTCCCCGACCTGGTGCTGATGCTGTTGATTTTCTACGGCCTGCAGATTGCGCTCAACAGCGTCACCGACGCGTTGGGCATGTCGCAGTTTGATATTGACCCGATGATCGCCGGGATAATTACACTTGGCTTTATCTATGGCGCCTATTTTACGGAAACCTTCCGCGGCGCCTACCAGGCGGTGCCGAAGGGGCATATCGAAGCGGCCACCGCCTTTGGCTTCAGCGGCGGGCAGACGTTCCGGCGCATCCTGTTCCCGGCGATGATGCGCTACGCGTTGCCGGGGATCGGCAACAACTGGCAGGTTATCCTCAAGGCGACGGCGCTGGTCTCGCTGCTGGGGCTGGAGGATGTGGTCAAAGCCACGCAGCTGGCGGGCAAAAGCACCTGGCAGCCGTTCTACTTCGCCATCGTCTGCGGCCTGATTTATCTGGTGTTTACCACCCTGTCTAATGGCGTACTGCTGCTGCTCGAACGCCGCTATACCGTTGGCGTGAAGAGGGCTGACCTGTGATTGAAATTATTCAGGAGTACTGGAAATCACTGCTGTGGACCGACGGGTATCGCTTTACCGGCGTGGCGATTACCTTATGGTTGCTGATCTCTTCGGTGGTCATGGGAGGCATCCTGGCGGTCTTTCTGGCAATCGGCCGCGTTTCGAGCAATAAGTTCATCCAGTTTCCCATCTGGCTGTTTACTTACATATTTCGCGGCACGCCGCTGTACGTGCAGCTATTGGTCTTTTACTCCGGCATGTACACCCTGGAAATCGTCAAAGGCACTGAACTGCTGAACGCCTTTTTCCGCAGCGGGTTAAACTGTACGGTGCTGGCGCTGACCCTGAACACCTGCGCCTATACCACCGAAATTTTCGCTGGCGCGATCCGCTCGGTACCGGCGGGCGAAATTGAAGCGGCGCGGGCCTACGGCTTCTCTTCGGTCAAACTGTACCGCTGCATCATCCTGCCTTCCGCGCTGCGGATTGCGCTGCCGGCCTACAGTAACGAAGTGATCCTGATGCTGCACTCAACGGCGCTGGCGTTTACCGCCACGGTGCCGGATCTGCTGAAAATCGCCCGCGATATCAACTCGGCCACCTATCAACCGTTCACCGCCTTCGGCATCGCCGCGGTGCTCTATTTAATTATCTCGTATGTGCTGATTAGCTTGTTCCGCAAAGCGGAAAAGCGCTGGTTGCAGCATATCAAACCTTCTTCAACGCATTGAGAACGCCATGTCCGACAATAAATTAAACGTTATCGATCTGCATAAACGCTATGGGGAACACGAGGTGCTGAAGGGCGTCTCGCTGCAGGCGAAAGCCGGGGACGTTATCAGTATCATCGGTTCATCGGGCTCCGGGAAAAGTACCTTTTTGCGTTGTATTAACTTCCTTGAAAAACCGAGCGAAGGCACGATCGTCGTCAGCGGCCAGAATATTGGCCTGGTACGGGATAAAGACGGCCAGCTGAAGGTAGCCGACAAGAACCAGCTGCGCCTGCTGCGCACCCGGTTGACCATGGTGTTTCAGCATTTCAATCTGTGGAGCCATATGACGGTGCTGGAGAACGTCATGGAGGCGCCGATTCAGGTGCTGGGCTTAAGCAAACAGGAAGCGCGCGAACGGGCGGTAAAATACCTGGCCAAGGTCGGGATAGACGAACGTCAGCAGGCGAAATACCCGGTGCATCTTTCCGGCGGCCAGCAGCAGCGTGTCTCTATTGCCCGCGCGCTGGCGATGGAGCCGGAGGTGCTGCTGTTTGATGAGCCGACCTCCGCGCTGGATCCGGAGCTGGTGGGCGAAGTGTTACGCATTATGCAGCAGCTGGCGGAAGAGGGGAAAACCATGGTGGTGGTGACCCACGAAATGGGCTTTGCCCGCCACGTCTCTTCGCATGTCATTTTCCTGCATCAGGGAAAAATTGAAGAAGAAGGGCATCCGGACGCGCTGTTCGGCGCGCCGAAAAGCCCGCGCCTGCAGCAGTTTCTGAAAGGTTCGCTGAAATAAACGGCTCACCCGGCGTCCGCGGGCGCCGGGTGGGATCCACGCTCCAGCCGGTAGATCCAGTCATCGTAATCGACGCCGTTCAGATGATAGGCTTTCTCCAGCACCTGCGTGCGTACAAAGCCCTGCTTCTCCAGCAGGCGCGATGAGCCACGATTCTCTGCCAAAACCCAGGCATTGATAGCCCGCACCCCCAGCGTACTGAAACCATAATCGCAGATCGCCCGCAGCGCTTCGCTGGCATACCCTTTTCCCTGAGCCTCGGGCAGCAGCGCATAGCCGACGTCGGCCTCGTGCGGATTTTTAGGGCTGACGCGAAGCCCAATATCGCCCAGCGCATCGCCGCGCTGATTACGCAGAACATACACGCCGGGATCGGCGCAGCGACTGGCGAACACGCTGCGCAACGCCTCCTCGCTTAACATTTCGCCCATAAAACGCATCACCTGCGGATCCTGGCGCAGGCGCAGAAAAAAGGGCCAGTCATCGGTAACAAAGCGGGTAAGCGAAAGGCGAGGCGTGGTGATGGTCGTCATAAAGCAGTCAATACAAAGAAGCAAAGGCCTACCTTAGCACTTTACTCCGCCTGTTAACACCGGCGAACCGGCCCGCTGGCGATGAACTCAGGCGCTTCAGGGCGCGGGTTGTCCGGGATAGGGCGACACTGCAGCGCCAGGCTGAGAACATCCAGGCGTGGGGCATTAGCCAGCAGAATGGAATCAGGGGAGCCAATGCCCCCCCGTGTCAGCCATTAACTCAGCACATCCTTTAGCGCTTCGTCGAGATCGTACCAGCGGAAGGCGAAGCCGGCGGCTTCCAGCCGCTTAGGCAGCGCGCGCTGACCGCCGAGCACCAGGACGGCGGATTCGCCCATCAGCAGGCGGATGGCGGCGGCGGGGACGCGGAAAATCGCCGGTCGATTGAGCGCATGACCCAGCGCGTGGGCGAACTGCTCGTTATGTACGGGATAGGGCGAAACCATATTGAACGGGCCGCGCAGATCGTTATCCAGCAGCCACAGAATGCCGTTAACCATATCGTCGATATGGATCCAGGCCAGGTACTGTCTGCCGCTGCCGATAGGCCCGCCGAGGCCGAGCTTAAAGGCCGGGGTCATTTTGCCGAGAATACCGCCCCGCGGCGCCAGTACCACGCCGGTGCGCAGCAGACAAACGCGAGTGCGATTGCTTTGCGCTTCGCAGGCAATTTGCTCCCAGCGGGCGCAGAGCTTATGGGTAAACTCATTGTGCGGCGGCTCTTCTTCGGTCACCACCACTTCGCCGAGGTCGCCGTAATAGCCGGTGGCTGACCCGCTGATCAGCACGGAGGGAGGGGTGTCGCTGGCGTGGATCAGGCCCACCAACCGCTGAGTGAGATCCCAGCGACTATGGCATAAGCGCTGTTTCTGTTCGGCGGTCCAGCGTTTATCGGCGATGGGCTCGCCCGCCAGATTGATGACGGCATCGATGTCATTGAGGTGGTGATGGCCCTCGAAATCGCGCCACAGCGTGACGCGCGGATCGAGATGGGCGCGGGCGGTATCCGGATGTCGGGTGGAGACCGTGACGCTATGCCCGAGCTCCAGCAATCTGGGTATCAGATGTCGGCCAATCAGGCCGGTACCACCAGTAAGCAGGATCTTCATACCACCTCCCTGACATGGTTAGCGCCGCCAGCTCATGGTCATGGATACCGAGTCGGCATAGCGCAGCGCGTGAAGTTTATCGATCTCCACTTCAGCATATGTGACCCAGTGATGTTCGCATGCGATATTCAGCACATCCTGAGTTAATTTTTCCAGCAGCGAAAAACGACCATTCTCAAGATGGCTGATGATGCGTTTGGTAATGGTGCGGTAGTTCAACGCATCATTAATGTCTTCGCTGTCGCGCGCTTTATCGGCAGGGTAGTGAATGGCCACATTCACCACCACGTCCTGGCGGTTGGCGATCTCTTCCTCTTTAATACCAATAAAAGTACGCAGGCGCAGGTTCTTAATACGAATAATGGCGTCTGGTTGAGACATTGCAGGCTTCCTCCGTGGTGTAAGTCCTGCAATCATACAACAAAGCGCGACGGGCGAGCAGGGGGTTAATAAGACTGAATTTTTAGCATCGCTTCCACTGTCGCCGGCCGCTGCTTAATGCGCTCATACCAGTTATGCACCGCCGGATAGTTCGCCAGATCGATCCGCTGGCGAACATGGCAGTTCACCCAGGGCCAGGCGGCGATGTCGGCGATGCTGTAGTGGTCCCCGCCCAGCCACGGGCTGGATCCCAGGCGGTGATTCAGTACCCCGTAGAGTCGCTGGGTTTCCACCTGAAAACGCTCAATCGCGTAGGGCACGGTTTGCGGCGCTGAGTGGGAAAAATGCTGATTTTGCCCCAGCATCGGTCCCAGGCCGCCGACCTGCCAGAACAGCCATTGTAGGGTGGTATAGCGCGCCCGCAGCTCCCCGCTCAGCAGCTTGCCGCTTTTTTCCGCCAGATAGAGCAGAATGGCGCCAGACTCAAAGACGCTCAACGGCGCGCCGCCGTCGGCAGGCATGTGGTCGACGATAGCCGGAATTTTGTTATTCGGCGAAATCGCCAGAAACTGCGGATGAAACTGCTCCCCTTTACCGATATCGACCCGGATTAGCCGATAGGCCAGCTGCGCCTCTTCGAGAAAGAGGGTGATTTTGTGGCCGTTTGGGGTGGGCGCATAGTAGAGATCGATCATAATATTTCCCGCCGTCGTGGGTCGCAAACTGATCGAGTATAGGTGAAGCTGCGCGACCCGGGAGAAAATCCGCGAGCGGCGCGTCGGTCTGTCGCCAGCCACGCAGCGGGCGAGCAGTGACATCGCCTGTAAGACAGGCTATGTTGGTTTATTGCCCTGTCTACCAACCCTGAGGAAGCTATGAGCCAGCCTGTGATTACCCTGTGGTCCGATGCCGATTTTTTCTCACCGTACGTGATGTCTGTCTATGTCGCGCTGCAGGAAAAGAGCCTGCCTTTTAGCCTTAAAACCATCGACCTGAACCGCGGCGAACATCTGCAGGCCGGCTGGACGGGCTATGCCGCCACCCGTCGCGTACCGCTGCTTGAGGTTGACGATTTCGCGCTGAGCGAGTCTTCGGCGATTACCGAATATCTGGATGAACGTTTCGCGCCGCCTGAGTGGGAGCGCCTTTATCCACACGATCTGCAAAAGCGGGCCCGCGCCCGGCAGATCCAGGCCTGGCTGCGCAGCGATCTGGTGCCCATTCGTGAAGAGCGATCCACCGCCGTGGTGTTTGGCGGAGTGAAAATGCCGGCGCTCAGCGAGGCAGGCAAGCGGTCGGCGGAAAAACTGTTTGCCACCGCGACCACGCTGCTGGCCCACGGCGGGCAAAATTTATTCGGCGAATGGTCTATAGCCGACGCCGACCTGGCGCTGATGCTCAATCGTCTGGTTCTCAATGGCGATGAGGTGCCGGAGGCGCTGGCGGATTATGCGGCGTTCCAGTGGCAGCGGGCCTCAATCCAGCGTTACGTGGCGCTTTCCGCCAAACGCGGAGGCTGATAACCCGCTGCGCTTCCGCTATCATAGAGGCATCGTAACCAGTGGAGATGGAACCTATGAAGCTGATGTTTGCCTCCGATATTCATGGTTCGCTGCCCGCCACGGAACGCGTGCTTGAACGGTTCGCGCAAAGTGGCGCCAGGTGGCTGATCATCCTCGGCGATGTGCTTAATCACGGACCGCGCAACGCGTTGCCGGAGGGCTATGCGCCGGCGGAGGTGGCCGAGCGGCTGAACAGCGTGGCGGAGCGCATCATTGCCGTCCGCGGTAACTGCGACAGCGAAGTGGATCAAATGCTGCTTCGTTTTCCCATGACCGCACCCTGGCAGCAGGTGCTTGGCGAAGGCTATCGCCTGTTTCTGACCCACGGTCATCTGTATAGCCCGGACAATTTGCCGCCACTTGCCGCTGGCGATGTCCTGGCGTATGGCCATACTCATATTCCGGTTGCTGAAAAACGCGGGGCGATCTCTCTGTTTAATCCTGGCTCAGTGAGTATCCCGAAAGGGGGATATTCCGCCAGCTATGGGCTACTGGATGAGGGGCGTCTGCAGGTTTTAGCACTCAATGATAATCAGGTTATTGCAGAGGTCGCAATTTACCCGTAATTTAGCCCTCAATCATAAAGACGCGCCGCAAGAGCGCTTTTAAAGTAAGGTTTCCTGATGGCGGAACAGAATCATTTGGCAAGCACAGAATGGGTCGATATTGTTAATGAAAACAATGAGGTGATAGCACAGTCCAGCCGCGAGCAGATGCGCGCGCAGTGCCTGCGCCACCGGGCGACCTATATCGTCGTTCACGACGGAATGGGGAAAATTCTGGTGCAGCGACGCACCGAGACAAAAGACTTTCATCCGGGCATGCTGGATGCCACCGCCGGCGGCGTCGTGCAGGCTGATGAGCAATTGCTGGAGTCGGCCCGCCGCGAGGCGGAAGAGGAGTTAGGCATCGCCGGGGTGCCGTTTGCCGATCACGGCCAGTTCTACTACGAAGATAAATTCTGCCGCGTCTGGGGAAGCCTGTTCAGCTGCGTTTCCCACGGGCCGTTTGCCCTGCAGGAAGAAGAGGTAAGCGAGGTGTGCTGGTTAACGCCGGAAGAGATCACCGCCCGCTGCGATGAGTTCACGCCCGACTCCCTGAAAGCGCTGGCGCTGTGGATGACCCGCAACGCCGGTAACGAGTATGATGACGCGGAAGAGAGCGAGCGCGAATAATCGCGCGAACGCGTGGCAGCAAACGCTGTTCGCCTCCTGACAAAAAAAGGCAGCCATCTGGCTGCCTTTTGTTTTTCTCTCAGCGAGCGATTACTTCTGCTGCTGAGCTGACTGGATCGCGGTCAGTGCGATGGTGTAGACGATATCGTCTACCAGCGCGCCACGAGACAGATCGTTGACCGGCTTGCGCATACCCTGCAGCATCGGCCCGATGGAGATCAGGTCGGCAGAGCGCTGTACCGCTTTGTAAGTGGTGTTACCGGTGTTCAGATCCGGGAAGATGAACACGGTCGCGCGGCCAGCTACCGGCGAGTTCGGCGCTTTGGATTTCGCGACGTCAGCCATCACCGCGGCGTCATACTGCAGCGGACCGTCGATCATCAGGTCAGGACGTTTTTCCTGCGCCAGGCGGGTCGCTTCGCGGACTTTTTCTACATCGCTACCCGCGCCGGAAGTACCGGTGGAGTAGGAGAGCATCGCCACGCGCGGTTCGATGCCGAAGGCAATCGCGGAGTCAGCGGACTGAATCGCGATTTCCGCCAGCTGCTCTGCGGTCGGATCCGGGTTGATCGCGCAGTCGCCGTAAACGTAAACCTGTTCCGGCAGCAGCATGAAGAACACCGAAGAGACCAGCGAGCTGCCCGGTGCGGTTTTGATCAGCTGCAGCGGCGGACGAATGGTGTTGGCGGTGGTGTGTACCGCGCCGGACACCAGGCCGTCGACTTCGTCTTGTTCCAGCATCAGGGTGCCGAGAACCACGTTATCTTCCAGCTGCTCGCGGGCGACTGCTTCGGTCATGCCCTTGCTCTTACGCAGTTCGACCAGGCGAGCCACGTAGCTTTCGCGTACCACTTCCGGGTCGACGATTTCGATACCGGCGCCCAGCTCAACGCCCTGCGCTGCCGCAACGCGGTTGATCTCATCCGGGTTACCCAGCAGCACACAGGTGGCGATCCCGCGTTCGGCGCAGATAGCGGCGGCTTTCACGGTACGCGGCTCGTCGCCTTCCGGCAGAACCACGCGTTTGCCGGCTTTGCGCGCCAGCTCGGTCAGCTGGTAGCGGAAGGCTGGCGGGGAGAGACGACGGCTGCGCTCAGAGGTCGCGGTCAGCGATTCGATCCAGTCGGCGTTGATGTAGTTGGCGACGTATTCCTGAACTTTCTCAATGCGCTCGTGATCGTCAACCGGTACTTCGAGGTTGAAGCTCTGCAGGCTCAGGGAGGTCTGCCAGGTGTTGGTGTTGACCATGAATACCGGCAGGCCGGTGGCGAAGGCGCGTTCGCACAGCTTGCTGATGCGCGCGTCCATTTCATAGCCGCCGGTCAGCAGGATGGCGCCGATTTCCACGCCGTTCATCGCTGCCAGGCAGGCGGCAACCAGCACGTCAGGACGATCTGCAGAGGTAACCAGCAGCGAGCCCGCGCGGAAGTGCTCCAGCATGTGCGGGATGCTGCGCGCGCAGAAGGTCACGGATTTGACGCGGCGGGTGTTGATGTCGCCTTCGTTGATGATGGTCGCATTCAGGTGATGGGCCATGTCGATCGCGCGGGTGGCGATCAGATCGAAGCTCCACGGTACGGCGCCCAGCACCGGCAGCGCGCTGCCGTTTTGCAGCTGAGCCGGGTCGATCTTCACGACTTTCGCTTTGGATGAGTCGTCGAAGATTTCTGACAGGTCAGGACGGGTACGGCCCTGCTCGTCGACCGGCGCATTCAGTTTGTTGATGATAACGCCGGTGATGCTGGTATTTTTCGCGCCGCCAAAGCTGTTGCGGGTCAGTTCAATACGCTCGTTCAGCTGTTCTGGCGTATCGGTGCCCTGCGACATCACGAAGACGATTTCCGCGTTCAGGGTTTTGGCGATTTCAAAGTTCAGCGCCTGGGCGAACTGATGCTTACGGGTCGGCACCAGGCCTTCCACCAGTACCACTTCCGCGTCCTGAGTGTTCGCGTGGTAGTTGGCGATGATCTCTTCCATCAGCACATCTTTCTGATTGCTGGAGAGCAGAGACTCAACGTGGTTCATCTTCAGCGGTTCAGCAGCGGTGGTGGTGGAGGAGCTGGCGCGAACGATGGTGGTGGTCTGGTCCGGGGCATCGCCGCCGGAGCGCGGCTGGGCGATAGGTTTAAAGACGCTCAGACGAACGCCTTTGCGTTCCATAGCGCGGATCACACCGAGGCTGACGCTGGTCAGGCCTACGCTGGTACCGGTAGGAATTAACATGATAGTACGGGACACGGTATATCCTCTTTCGTTACCGCCAGTATCAGGCGGGATACAAAACAGCACCACCAGCGACCCGTCATACTCCACGTTGCACGTGCGTTGGCTCTACTTGCTCACCCCGGTCGCGTACGCGCTGTACGCGCCGGGGATCTGCTGTGTCGCCGCCTTCCTGCAGCTCGAAGTATTGCGGGTCAGGGCTGGCGGTGTGGAATTATGCGGTCAGACGGCTGGCGTCTTGCGCGATGACCAGCTCTTCGTTGGTCGGGATAACCACGGCAGGACGGGTGCCTTCTTTGTTGATGAAGCCAGACTTGCCGAAGCGGGCAGCCAGGTTACGCTCATGGTCAACTTCAAAGCCCAGTACGCCCAGTTTGCCCAGCGACAGCTCACGCACCATCGCGGCGTTTTCACCGATGCCACCGGTGAAGATCACGGCGTCGAGACGGCCGTCCATCAGCGCGGTGTAGGAGCCGATGTATTTCGCCAGGCGGTGGCAGTAGACGTCCATCGCGCGTTTAGCGTCGGCTTTTTCCTGGTAGTTGTCTTCCACATAGCGGCAGTCGCTGGTGACTTCGGTCAGGCCCAGCAGGCCGGACTCTTTGGTCAGCATTTTGTTGATGGCGTCAACGCTCATGCCCAGGGTGTCGTGCAGATGGAAGATGATGGCCGGATCGATATCGCCGGAGCGGGTACCCATCACCAGGCCTTCCAGCGGGGTCAGACCCATGGAGGTGTCAACGCACTTGCCGTTACGAATAGCGGAAACCGAACCACCGTTGCCGAGGTGGCAGGTGATGATGTTCAGCTCTTCAACCGGCTTGTTCAGGATCTTAGCGGCTTCCTGAGTCACGTAGAAGTGGCTGGTGCCGTGCGCGCCGTAACGACGAACGCCGTGCTCTTTGTACAGGCTGTACGGCAGGGCGTAGAGATAGGATTCTTCCGGCATGGTCTGGTGGAACGCCGTATCGAATACTGCCACGTTTTTGTCTTTCAGGTGCGGGAAGGATTTCAGCGCTTCAGCAATGCCGATCAGGTGTGCCGGGTTGTGCAGCGGGGCGAAGGACGCGGCGTCTTTAATGCCCTGAATCACGGACTCGTCGATGACTACGGAGCTGGTGTATTTTTCGCCGCCGTGGACGATACGGTGGCCGATTGCGGTCAGCTGAGCAGACAGTTCTGGTTTTTGTGCCAGAATAGTGTTAACGATAAAGTTCAGTGCTTCGCTGTGCGCGGCGCCCGCGCCTAATTCGGCTTCATGTTTGCCGCCGTCAATTTTCCATTTGATACGGGCTTCCGGCAGGTGGAAGCATTCCGCTAAACCGGACAGGTATTCGTCGCCGTTCACGGCGTCAAGGATAGCAAATTTCAGAGAGGAGCTACCGCAGTTCAGAACCAGTACTAACTTACTCGACATGGAAGTACCTTTTTATGATACGTGGCTAAAAAAACGTCAGTGTGTCATTAGCGTAGCGCAGGATGACCTCGACATTTATGATTAACATCATGCCTTGTTCTGTTTTCAGGCACGATGAGATAAGTACATTTGATTTTATGCCATTTTGCATAATTTTCAGCCAATGGCAGAATATGCGATAATTTGACTAGCCTGGCAAAAGAGTCTATCCGCCCTTTCAGGCGGGCACAGGATACCTGATTGCGGCATCCTTTGCCAAAATCTTTTGAACGATGTCATGCATAGTTGGTGTTTTGCACGAATTTTTTAAGTTTTATATGTAAAGTTGAGGTAAAGCCATGTCGACCCCTGAGAAACGCCCCGTTAGCTTCTTTAGCTTGTTCAACCGCGGGCAGCACTACGCCAAGACCTGGCCTCTCGACAAGCGCCTCGCGCCGGTATTTATTGAAAACCGCATCATTCGTGCCACCCGCTACGCCATCCGCATCATGCCGCCGATCGCCATTTTCACCCTTTGCTGGCAGATAGCGCTGGGCGGCCAGCTGGGTCCCGCCGTGGCCACCGCGCTGTTTGCATTGAGCCTGCCGATGCAGGGGTTATGGTGGTTGGGTAAACGTTCAGTGACGCCGCTGCCGCCTTCCATTCTTAACTGGTTCTACGAAGTACGCGGCAAACTGCAGGAGGCGGGGCAGGCGCTGGCGCCTGTCGAAGGCAAGCCCGATTATCAGGCGCTGGCTGACACGCTTAAGCGCGCCTTCAAACAACTCGATAAAACTTTCCTTGATGATTTGTAATTCACTACGGAAAACGCATATAAAAGAAGGCGCATGATTTATGCGCCTTCTTTATTTCACGCCCTACCGTGCTACAGGAGTCACAACATGGAAATGACCAATGCGCAGCGTCTGATTTTATCCAATCAGTACAAAATGATGACGATGCTCGACCCGGACAATGCGGAGCGCTACCGTCGTCTGCAAACCATCATTGAGCGTGGGTATGGGCTGCAGATGCGTGAACTGGACCGCGAGTTCGGCCAGTTGACGGAAGAAACCTGCCGTACCGTTATCGACATCATGGAGATGTACCACGCGCTACACGTCTCCTGGACCAACCTGAAAGACGCGGAGGGTATCGACGAGCGTCGAGTCACCTTCCTCGGCTTTGATGCCGCCACCGAAGCGCGTTTTCTCGGCTACGTGCGCTTTATGGTCAATGTTGAAGGCCGTTACAGCCACTTTGACGCCGGCACCCATGGCTTTAACTCGCAGACCCCGATGTGGGAGAAATATCAGCGGATGCTGAGCGTCTGGCACGCCTGCCCGCGCCAGTATCATCTGAGCAGTAACGAAATTAACCAAATCATCAATGCCTGAGGGAGGTGCCCGTGCAGTGTAAAGGTTTCCTGTTCGATTTAGACGGGACGCTGGTGGATTCCTTGCCGGTGGTGGAGCGTTCATGGTGCAAGTGGGGGGATCGTTTCGCCATCGACCATGATGAAATTCTCAGTTTTATTCACGGCAAGCAGGCCATTACCTCCATTCGCCATTTTATGCCGGGTCGCAGCGAGGAGGATATCCAGGCCGAATTCCGTTATCTCGAGCAGATGGAAGCCACTGATATCGAAGGCATCGTCGCCCTGCCGGGGGCGTTAGCCCTGCTGAATTCGCTCAATGAGGCTGGGATCCCGTGGGCGATTGTCACCTCCGGCTCGATTCCGGTTGCGCACGCGCGTCACCGCGCGGCGGGCCTGCCGATGCCGGAGGTGTTTGTCACCGCAGAGCAAGTGAAGCACGGCAAGCCGGCGCCGGACGCCTATCTGCTGGGCGCCGAGCGGCTGGGGCTGCCTGCCGGGGAGTGCGCGGTGGTGGAAGATGCGCCGGCGGGTCTGCTCTCCGGGCTGACGGCAGGCTGTCGCACCATCGCGGTCAAGGTGCCTGCCGATGCCCCCCGTCTGGATGAAGCCGACCTTGTGCTGAGCAGCCTGGAAGATCTGCTGGTTGAACGCCAGGCCGACGGCGTGGTGAATGTGCGTCTTAAAGCGTAAACCCATGATTTCGCCCCGCGTCGTCGGGGCTTTTTTATGCCACTATGTCGACTCCCACTTGTGACAAGGAAACGTTGTGAACGGTGAATTGATTTGGGTTTTATCCCTCCTGGCCATCGCGGTTGTGCTGTTTGCTACCGGCAAGGTGCGCATGGATGCTATCGCCCTGATGGTCATTGTCGCCTTTGTCCTCAGCGGCACGCTGACGCTGACCGAAGCTTTTTCCGGGTTCAGCGATCCTAACGTGATCCTGATTGCCGCCCTGTTTATTATCGGCGACGGCCTCGTGCGTACCGGGGTAGCCACCAAGATGGGCGCCTGGCTGGTGAGCGTAGCAGGCAACAGCGAAACCAAAATGCTGATCTACCTGATGCTCACCGTCGCCGGGCTGGGCGCGTTTATGAGCTCCACCGGCGTGGTCGCCATTTTCATTCCGGTGGTCCTTAGCGTCTCGGCGCGGATGAATACCTCCCCCTCGCGGCTGATGATGCCGCTGAGCTTCGCCGGGCTTATCAGCGGGATGATGACCCTGGTGGCGACGCCGCCCAACCTGGTGGTCAACAGCGAACTGCTGCGCGAAGGGCTGCACGGCTTCAGTTTTTTCAGCGTCACCCCGATTGGCCTGGTGGTGCTGATCCTGGGCATCGTCTATATGCTGGCGGTGCGCTTTATGCTGAAGACGGATAATGGCGAATCCGCGCGCGATGGACGAAAAAGAAGCACCTTCCGCGATTTGATTCGCGAATATCACCTCACCGGCCGCGCCCGCCGACTGGCGATCCGACCCGGTTCGCCGATGATCGGTCAGCGGCTGGATGATTTAAAGCTGCGTGAGCGCTACTGTGCCAACGTTATCGGCGTTGAGCGCTGGCGGCGGTTCCGTCGGGTGATTGTTAACGTCAACGGGGTATCGGAATTTCGCGCCCGCGACGTCCTGCTGATCGATATGTCCGCCTCCGATGTCGACCTGCGCCAGTTCTGCGGCGAGCAAATGCTCGAGCCGATGGTGCTGCGCGGCGAGTATTTTGCCGATCAGGCGCTGGATGTGGGGATGGCGGAGGTGGCGCTGATCCCGGATTCAGAGATGATAGGCAAAACGGTGCGTGAGATAGCCTTCCGCACCCGGTTTGGTCTCAATATCGTCGGCATGAAGCGCGATGGCAAAGCGATGGATGGTTCCGTGGTCGATGAGCCGCTGCAGCTCGGCGATATCCTGCTGGTGGTCGGCAACTGGCGGCAAATTGCCCTGCTGGCGAAGCGCGGTCGGGATTTCGTGGTGCTCAATATGCCGGTTGAGGTCGATGACGCTTCGCCGGCCCACAGCCAGGCTCCGCACGCGATTTTCTGTCTGGTGCTGATGGTGGCCCTGATGCTGACGGATGAAATCCCCAACCCCATCGCCGCGATCATCGCCTGTCTGCTGATGGGCAAATTCCGCTGCATCAACGCCGAAAGCGCCTACAAGGCGATCCACTGGCCGAGCATTATTCTGATTGTCGGGATGATGCCGTTTGCCCTGGCCTTGCAGAAAACCGGTGGGGTGGATCTGGTGGTCAAGGGACTGATGGACGTTGCCGGAGGCGAGGGGCCTTATCTGATGCTCGGCTGCCTGTTTGTGATGTGCGCGGCGATAGGCCTGTTTATCTCTAACACGGCCACCGCAGTGCTGATGGCGCCTATTGCCTTAGCGGCGGCGAAGTCGATGGGCGTGTCGCCCTATCCCTTTGCCATGGTGGTGGCGATGGCGGCTTCGGCGGCGTTTATGACCCCGGTCTCCTCGCCGGTCAACACCCTGGTGCTTGGCCCGGGTAAGTATTCCTTCAGCGACTTTGTAAAGATTGGCGTGCCCTTTACCGTGCTGGTAATGGTGGTCTGCGTCCTGCTGATCCCGGTGCTCTTCCCGTTTTAAGGTATGCAGGCCGGGTAGGGGGCGACCGCTGCCCGGCCTGAAAAATTACAGCGGCGAATCCTGGCTGATTTCATCCAGCGACAGCTGGAAGCTCGGGACAAACACCTGCATAAAGTAATCCATCTCCGCGCTGCGCCGCGACGCCAGCGTTTTTTCCAGACGGCCTTTGGCCAGCAGAAATTCGTTGTTGCCCGCCGACAGCTCTTCGAGGCATTTCAGGTAGGCGCAGAGGGCGTCAGCCTGTTTGACGATCGACTGCTCTTCCTCACTGTAGTGATGCTCGTCAATCAGCGGTTCGAAAATATCGCGCAGCTCGTCAGGCACCATATCCACCAGCTTCTGCTGGGCGATTTTCTCAATCGCCTTATATTCCTGGGCAATCTGCGAATTGAAATATTTCACCGGAGTAGGGAGATCGCCAGTTAAGACCTCCGAGGCGTCATGGTACATCGCTAACAAGGCGATACGCTCGGCGTTGACCTGGCCGCCGAATTTGCGGTTTTTGATCGCCGCCAGCGCGTGGGCGACCATCGCCACCTGCAGGCTGTGCTCGGAGACATTTTCAGTACGCACGTTGCGCATTAGCGGCCAGCGGTTAATCAGTTTCAGACGGGAGAGGTGGGCAAAGAAATGACTCTGACTCATAGGAACCCTTAATCAGTGACAACAT
The DNA here is from genome assembly GCF_048822555.1 of Klebsiella sp. C283. NCBI lineage: Bacteria > Pseudomonadati > Pseudomonadota > Gammaproteobacteria > Enterobacterales > Enterobacteriaceae > Klebsiella > Klebsiella sp. C283. Next base: position 446,786 of record NZ_JBMEZS010000004.1, on the reverse strand, counting down.
CGGGTTCCATTGTGCGCAGGGATCGCCGCCGGATGCAAATGCCGGCGGCGGCACGATTACAGCTGATGGTAGCCGGAGAGGAAGCGGCCGAAGCGGGAGATCGCCATCTCCAGGTCGTCTTCGCGAGGCAGGGTCACAATGCGTACGTGATCCGGCCACGGCCAGTTAAAGGCAGTACCCTGCACCAGCAGCACTTTCTCCTGCAGCAGGAAATCGAGCACCATTTTCTGGTCATCGTGAATATTGAAGCGTTTGGCGTCGATTTTCGGGAACATGTACAGCGCGCCTTTTGGCTTCATGCAGGAGACGCCCGGAATATCGTTGATCAACTCCCAGGCGCGGTTGCGTTGTTCATACAGACGCCCGCCGGGAATGATGAATTCGCTGATACTCTGGTAGCCGCCCAGCGCCGTCTGGATAGCATGCTGGGCCGGCACGTTGGCGCACAGACGCATCGACGCCAGCATTTCCAGTCCTTCGATATAGCCTTTCGCATGTTTTTTCGGGCCATTCAGCACCATCCAGCCCTGACGGAAGCCGGCGACGCGGTAAGTTTTCGACAGTCCGTTGAAGGTCACCGTCAGCAGATCGGGCGCCAGAGCGGCGATCGAGTGATGCTGGGCTTCGTCGTAGAGGATCTTGTCGTAGATCTCATCGGCGAAAATAATCAGGTTGTGCTGGCGGGCGATCTCCACGATCTCCTGCAGCAGCTCTTTGGAATAGACCGCGCCGGTGGGGTTGTTGGGGTTGATGATCACGATCCCGCGGGTGCGAGGCGTAATTTTAGCGCGGATATCGTCAAGATCCGGGAACCAGTCAGAGGATTCGTCACACAGATAGTGCACCGCTTTACCGCTGGAAAGGGACACCGCCGCCGTCCACAGCGGGTAGTCCGGGGCGGGTACCAGCATCTCATCGCCGCTGTTTAACAGCGCCTGCATCGCCTGGACAATCAGTTCGGACACGCCGTTGCCGATGTAAATATCTTCCACGGTGACATCGCGCATTCCCCGCGCCTGGTAATGCTGCATGATGGCTTTACGCGCCGAGTACAATCCTTTCGAATCGCAGTAACCCTGGGCGGTAGGCAGATTGCGGATGACGTCGACGAGGATCTCGTCAGGGGCTTCGAAGCCGAAGGGCGCCGGGTTGCCGATGTTCAGTTTCAGAACCTTATTGCCTTCTTCTTCAAGACGTTTCGCTTCTTTCAGAACCGGGCCGCGGATGTCATAACAGACGTTCTCTAACTTGCTGGATTTTTCGATGGGGGACATGAATCTTGACCTTTTAGCTGTTATCGCCACTCCCTGCCGTGGAAGTCAGCACGGAACAATGTACTCCGCCTCCCCGCTGTTTTGAAGGCTTTGCAGGAGAAGATTTTGCTAACGCAGGATTTTAAGCGTAATTGATTTATCTGCTGCTTGCTGATTTTTCCTGTGGTTTATGCCTTTTCATGGCATTTTTTCGGTCGTCTATGTTGAGGTAGTGCCTTTTTTACCATCATTTATCTGGTTTGTTTGTCGGGTAAACGGGGGGCTGAAGAATGGATGGCCGCAAAAAAACGCTATCCTTAATGTAATAGCGGTTGATTTGTAATCTTGATGTTAAGTAATTTTAATAAAAAACTGTGCGCAAGCGCATTATTATTATTTTTGACAGGTAATAATCTGAGGTTTGTTAATTTATATAAAATGTTGAAAAAAATTTAAAATTAACTCAGTTAATCCTTATTAAGGCTTATAAAAAGGATGGGAATCGGTTAGAATATCGCCGTTAATATCAGTGGTAGTCGGTATGATTTACGGCTGAATTGGTATCTAATATATTGTTATTACAGAATTTTATTGTTCGTTTTTCGCCAAAAAGAAGTCCGGCGAAAGAGAGGCTTTCTCACCACCACTGTGCGATTTCCCGGGGCGACGTATGACGCCTTGCTGGCCGTGGTAATTAATAATAATGAGGAATACGAACAATATATTACTCCGGTGTTCTGCGCATTTGCTCAGATGAGTACTTTGGCATGTAATAACGTTCGTCCAGTTGTTTATCCGCCATCTGACGGTGAGCACAAGGCTCAGGGAATAGCCGGAAACCTGGCGTAAAGCATCAACAAGGCAGGTCAGCGTTAGCCACCTGTAAGTGAAGAAAGATGATTAATACAACACGTCCGATACTCAACCTCGATCTCGATCTGCTGCGCACCTTTGTAGCCGTCGCTGATTTGAACACCTTCGCCGCCGCCGCCGCTGCAGTGTGCCGTACCCAGTCCGCGGTCAGCCAGCAAATGCAACGCCTGGAGCAGCTGGTTGGCAAGGAGCTTTTCGCTCGTCACGGACGCAATAAACTGCTGACCGAGCAGGGCATCCAGCTGCTGGGCTATGCCCGCAAAATCCTGCGCTTTAACGATGAAGCCTGCATGTCGCTGATGTATGGCAGTCTGCAGGGGGGACTGACCATCGGCGCGTCGGAAGAAACCGCTGATACTATCCTGCCGTTTCTGTTAAACCGCATCGGCTGCTTCTATCCCAGAATGACGCTGGAGATTAAAGTCCATCCCCACGCCGTCATCATGGCGATGCTGAGCGGGGGAGAGGTCGATCTGGCATTAACCACCCATCAGCTTCCCGGTTTTACCGCTTTCACGCTGAGAACGTCGCCTACCCTCTGGTACTGTGCGGCGGACTACGTGCTGGCGAAAGGGGAATCGATCCCCCTGATCCTGCTCGAAGAGCCTGGCCCGTTCCGTGAGGACATCATCGCCGCGCTGGAGGCTGCTCGCGTCTCCTGGCATCTGGCCCACGGCGCCTCGTCGCTCTCCGGGGTGAAAGCGGCAGTGAAAGCCGGGCTGGGGGTCACCGCGCGTCCGGTCGAAATGATGAGCCCGGATTTGCGCGTGGCCGGCATTAGCGATGGCCTGCCGGTCCTGCCGGATACCCGGTACGTCGTCAGCTGCAATCCGCAGACGGTGAGCGAACTACCGCAGGCGATTTTTCAGTCTCTGAGCCAGGAGAGCGATCCCTGGCGCGCGGGGCCGGTACTTACTCCGGAAGAGGGAGGAAGCACCTTCATTTTGTGAGGTTATTTTGCTAACAAAGATCACAAAAACTGGTAACAGAATGTAAGTGTCCAAAAAGAGCCTCAGGGGTGGGTTTCTCGTCTGGTGGCTCTTTTTTTTGCACTCTTATTGATGTTTTGAATCTTTTTTTTATTTCTTTGCAGAAAAATCAGCATATTGGCGTGACCGGACGCTCACCTTGTCGACTTTTTCCTGCACTTTCAACACTTCCTGCTAATGTTAAAAAACCGGATGGATTGTTGCCGATTTCCTGGGGTAATTAACAAAACCGTGTCGCAGATCAAGAAAATACCCCTCTTTGGGGGGAGGAATCGAGGCTAAATCCTGTCAAAATAGCAGGGATTTTTGATTTACGACGGAAACGGACACGATTCAACAACACTAAAACCGAACAGTATGCAAGGTTATTTCGCATAAAAGGGCATTTAATGTTAATGAAAAGATTCCAATGTAAATTAATGTTATGAAAACTTTTGTTAAAGTTGACAAAAGGTTAAAGAAAGGGGTAAAAAGCCACGGCATCTGGGCTTCTCACATCTTCCAGGGACGCTTTTTTGCACGGTTATTTTTTATTCCTCCCGTGAAACGCTGTGGCGTTCATCTGCCAGTAAGAGCAGAGGGTTTTGGCGCTACACTTTTTTGGTTAAGCAATGCGTATGTCAACATCCACTGAAGTCATCGCTCATCACTGGGCATTCGCTATATTTCTCATCATCGCTATCGGTCTGTGCTGCCTGATGCTCGTCGGCGGTTGGTACCTTGGCGGTCGCGCGCGCGCGCGAAGCAAAAACACGCCGTTTGAATCGGGGATCGACTCCGTTGGTTCGGCCCGCTTACGTCTTTCTGCGAAGTTTTATCTGGTTGCCATGTTCTTCGTGATCTTCGACGTGGAAGCCCTGTATCTCTACGCATGGTCGACCTCCATCCGCGAGAGCGGCTGGGTCGGCTTTGTGGAAGCCGCAATTTTCATTTTAGTGCTACTGGCTGGTCTGGTTTATCTCGTTCGCATCGGCGCACTGGACTGGACGCCTGCGCGTTCCCGTCGCACGCTGGTTAACCCGGAAACAGACAGTCCCACTAACCGTCATATGCAGTAAAAGCGAGGCAATAAGATGGATTATACGCTCACCCGCATAGATCCTAACGGTGAGAACGACCGTTACCCCCTGCAGAAACAGGAGATCGTTACCGACCCCCTGGAGCAGGAAGTCAACAAAAGCGTGTATATGGGGAAACTCGAACACGCGCTGCATGACATGGTGAACTGGGGCCGTAAGAACTCAATTTGGCCGTATAACTTCGGCCTTTCTTGCTGTTATGTGGAAATGGTGACGTCATTCACTGCGGTGCATGACGTTGCGCGCTTTGGGGCCGAAGTTCTGCGCGCCTCTCCGCGTCAGGCGGACCTGATGGTGGTCGCCGGAACCTGCTTCACCAAAATGGCGCCGGTTATTCAGCGTCTCTATGATCAGATGCTGGAGCCGAAGTGGGTGATCTCCATGGGTGCCTGCGCGAACTCCGGCGGCATGTACGACATCTATTCCGTCGTCCAGGGCGTGGATAAATTCATTCCGGTCGATGTGTACATCCCGGGCTGCCCGCCGCGTCCGGAGGCCTATATGCAGGCGCTGATGCTGCTGCAGGAGTCCATTGGTAAAGAACGTCGTCCGCTCTCATGGGTGGTTGGCGATCAGGGCGTCTATCGCGCCAATATGCAGTCGGAACGCGAGCGTAAACGCGGCGAACGTATTGCAGTGACCAATCTGCGGACGCCGGACGAGATTTAATTTGCGCCTGCGGGCGGGAGAACCACTTCGCAAATCAATCTACAACAGCGCGAAGTCTCGCCCGGCAGTCACCACGGACCTTTTGCAATGGTGAACAATATGACCGATTTAACCGCGCATGACGCCGCACCAGCCTGGCAAACCCGCGATCACCTTGATGACCCGGTGATCGGCGAACTGCGCAACCGCTTTGGGCCGGATGCCTTTACCGTTCAGCCAACCCGTACCGGCGTACCGGTGGTATGGGTCAAGCGCGAGCAACTGCTTGAGGTGGGTGATTTCCTGAAGAAATTGCCGAAACCTTACGTGATGCTGTTTGACCTGCACGGCATGGACGAACGTCTGCGCACGCACCGCGATGGCCTGCCCGCCGCGGATTTTTCCGTTTTCTATCACCTGATTTCCATCGACCGCAACCGCGACATCATGCTCAAGGTGGCGCTGTCTGAAAACGATCTGCATCTGCCGACCTTCACCAAACTGTTCCCCAACGCCAACTGGTATGAGCGTGAAACCTGGGAAATGTTTGGTATTACCTTCGATGGCCACCCGAATCTGCGTCGCATCATGATGCCGCCGACCTGGGAAGGTCACCCGCTGCGTAAAGACTACCCGGCGCGCGCCACCGAATTCGATCCGTTTGAGCTGACCAAAGCCAAGCAGGATCTGGAGATGGAAGCGCTGACTTTCAAACCGGAAGAGTGGGGCATGAAGCGCGGCACCGACAACGAGGACTTCATGTTCCTCAACCTCGGTCCGAACCACCCCTCCGCGCACGGTGCGTTCCGCATTATTCTGCAGCTGGATGGCGAAGAGATCGTCGACTGCGTGCCGGACATCGGTTACCACCACCGCGGCGCCGAGAAGATGGGCGAGCGCCAGTCCTGGCACAGCTACATCCCGTACACCGACCGTATCGAATACCTTGGCGGCTGCGTCAACGAGATGCCGTACGTGCTGGCCGTGGAAAAACTGGCCGGGATCACCGTGCCGGATCGCGTCAACGTGATCCGCGTAATGCTCTCCGAACTGTTCCGCATCAACAGCCACCTGCTGTATATCTCTACCTTTATTCAGGACGTCGGCGCGATGACCCCGGTCTTCTTCGCCTTTACCGATCGGCAGAAAATCTACGATCTGGTGGAAGCGATCACCGGTTTCCGTATGCACCCGGCGTGGTTCCGCATCGGCGGCGTCGCGCACGATCTGCCGCGCGGCTGGGATCGTCTGCTGCGTGAGTTCCTCGAGTGGATGCCGAAGCGTCTGGACTCCTATGAAAAAGCCGCCCTGCGCAACACCATTCTGAAGGGCCGTTCCGTCGGCGTGGCAGCCTATACCGCTAAAGAGGCGCTGGAGTGGGGCACCACCGGCGCAGGCCTGCGCGCCACCGGTATCGGCTTCGACGTGCGTAAATGGCGTCCTTATTCTGGCTATGAAAACTTCGACTTCGAAGTCCCGACCGGGGGCGGCGTCTCTGACTGCTACACCCGCGTGATGCTGAAAGTCGAAGAGCTGCGCCAGAGCCTGCGCATTCTTCAGCAGTGCCTCGACAATATGCCGGAAGGGCCGTTCAAAGCGGATCACCCGCTGACAACGCCGCCGCCGAAAGAGCGCACGCTGCAGCATATCGAAACCCTGATCACCCACTTCCTGCAGGTATCGTGGGGCCCGGTCATGCCGGCCAACGAATCCTTCCAGATGATTGAGGCGACCAAGGGGATTAACAGTTACTACCTGACCAGCGACGGCAGCACCATGAGCTACCGTACCCGCGTCCGCACGCCGAGCTTTGCGCACCTGCAGCAGATCCCGTCGGCGATCCGCGGCAGCCTGGTATCCGACCTGATCGTCTATCTGGGTAGTATCGATTTTGTTATGTCAGACGTGGACCGCTAATTATGCACGAGAATCAACAACCACAAACCGAGGCTTTTGAGCTGAGTGCGGCAGAGCGTGAGGCTATTGAGCACGAGAAGCACCACTACGAAGATCCGCGTGCGGCGTCCATCGAAGCGCTGAAAATTGTTCAGAAACAGCGCGGCTGGGTGCCGGATGGCGCGATCTACGCCATTGCCGATGTGCTGGGCATCCCGGCCAGCGACGTCGAAGGCGTGGCGACGTTCTACAGCCAGATTTTCCGCCAGCCGGTTGGCCGTCACGTGATCCGCTACTGCGACAGCGTGGTGTGCCACATTACCGGCTATCAGGGAATTCAGGCCGCCATCGAGAAGAAGCTGAACATCAAGCCAGGGCAGACCACCTTTGATGGCCGCTTTACCCTGCTGCCGACCTGCTGCCTGGGCAACTGCGACAAGGGACCGACCATGATGATTGATGAGGACACTCACAGCCATCTGACGCCGGAGGCAATTCCTGACCTGCTGGAGCAGTACAAATGAAAACCGTAATTCGTACTGCGGAAACGCATCCGCTTACCTGGCGCCTGCGCGATGACAAGCAGCCGGTCTGGCTGGACGAGTATCGCAGCAAAAATGGCTATGAAGGGGCGCGAAAAGCGCTGACCGGCATGGCGCCGGACGAGATCGTCACGGCGGTAAAAGACGCTGGCCTGAAAGGGCGCGGCGGCGCGGGCTTCTCCACCGGTCTGAAGTGGAGCCTGATGCCGAAAGACGAATCCATGAACATCCGTTACCTGCTGTGTAACGCCGATGAAATGGAGCCGGGCACCTATAAAGACCGCCTGCTGATGGAGCAGTTGCCGCACCTGCTGGTGGAAGGCATGCTGATCTCCGCGTTTGCGCTGAAGGCCTACCGCGGCTACATCTTCCTGCGCGGAGAGTATATCGAAGCGGCCCAGCATCTGCGCCGCGCGATTGCCGAAGCCACCGAGGCGGGCCTGCTGGGGAAAAACATCCTCGGCACCGGTTTTGACTTCGAGCTGTTTGTCCACACCGGGGCAGGGCGCTATATCTGCGGCGAAGAGACGGCGCTGATTAACTCCCTGGAAGGTCGCCGCGCTAACCCGCGCTCCAAGCCGCCGTTCCCGGCGAGCTCCGGCGTGTGGGGTAAGCCGACCTGCGTCAACAACGTGGAAACCCTGTGCAACGTGCCGGCGATTTTGGCCAACGGCGTTGAGTGGTACCAGAACATCTCCACCAGTAAAGATGCCGGCACCAAGCTGATGGGCTTCTCCGGCCGCGTGAAGAACCCGGGCGTCTGGGAGCTGCCGTTCGGCACCACTGCCCGCGAGATCCTGGAAGATTACGCCGGTGGCATGCGCGATGGCCTGAAGTTTAAAGCCTGGCAGCCGGGTGGGGCAGGGACCGACTTCCTCACCGAAGCGCACCTCGATCTGCCGATGGAGTTCGAAAGCATTGGTAAAGCGGGCAGCCGTCTGGGCACCTCGCTGGCGATGGCCGTTGACCACGAGATCAACATGGTCTCGCTGGTGCGCAACCTCGAAGAGTTCTTCGCCCGCGAGTCCTGCGGCTGGTGTACGCCGTGCCGCGATGGGCTGCCGTGGAGCGTGAAGATCCTGCGCGCCCTGGAGCGCGGCGAAGGCCAGCCTGGCGATATCGAAACCCTTGAGCAACTGTGTCGATTCCTGGGCCCGGGTAAAACCTTCTGCGCGCACGCGCCGGGCGCGGTTGAGCCGCTGCAGAGCGCGATTAAATATTTCCGCGAAGAATTCGAGGCTGGCATTAAGCAGCAGTTCAGCAATACCCATGCAATCAACGGGATTCAGCCGAACCTGCTTAAGACGCGCTGGTAATCTAAAGGTTTTTTTATTTTTGGAAGCACGCTAATGGCTACGATTCATGTAGACGGCAAAGAATACGAGGTCAACGGAGCGGACAACCTGCTGGAGGCTTGTCTCTCTCTTGGGCTTGATATTCCCTACTTTTGCTGGCACCCGGCGCTAGGGAGCGTCGGTGCTTGCCGCCAGTGTGCGGTGAAGCAATATCAGAACGCGGAAGACACGCGTGGTCGCCTGGTGATGTCCTGTATGACTCCGGCATCCGACGGCACCTTTATTTCTATCGACGATGGCGAAGCGAAGCAGTTCCGCGAAAGCGTGGTGGAGTGGCTGATGACCAACCACCCGCACGACTGCCCGGTCTGCGAAGAGGGCGGCAACTGCCACCTGCAGGATATGACGGTGATGACCGGCCATAGCTTCCGCCGCTATCGTTTTACCAAGCGTACCCACCGCAATCAGGATCTGGGGCCGTTTATTTCTCACGAAATGAACCGCTGCATCGCCTGCTACCGCTGCGTGCGCTACTACAAAGATTATGCCGACGGCACCGATCTGGGCGTCTATGGCGCCCACGACAACGTCTACTTCGGCCGCCCGGAAGATGGCACCCTGGAGAGTGAATTCTCCGGCAACCTGGTGGAAGTCTGCCCGACCGGCGTCTTCACCGATAAAACCCACTCCGAGCGCTATAACCGTAAATGGGACATGCAGTTTGCGCCGAGCATCTGCCAGCAGTGTTCCATCGGCTGTAACATCAGTCCGGGCGAACGCTATGGCGAACTGCGTCGTATCGAAAACCGTTATAACGGGACCGTTAACCGCTACTTCCTCTGCGACCGCGGTCGTTTCGGCTATGGCTACGTGAACCTGAAAGACCGTCCGCGTCAGCCGGTTCAGCGCCGCGGCGACGATCTGATTACCCTCAACGCCGAGCAGGCGATGCAGGGCGCGGCGGATATTCTGCGCCAGTCGAAGAAAGTGATCGGCATCGGCTCCCCGCGCGCCAGCATTGAAAGCAACTTCGCGCTGCGCGAGCTGGTGGGCGCCGACAACTTCTATACCGGCATCGCCAAAGGCGAACAAGCGCGCCTGCAGATGATGCTGAAAGTGCTGCGCGAAGGTGGGATCCACACCCCAAGCCTGCGCGATATCGAATCCTACGACGCGGTACTGGTGCTGGGCGAAGACATTACCCAGACCGGCGCGCGCGTCGCGCTGGCGGTGCGTCAGGCGGTGAAAGGGAAAGCACGCGAAATGGCGGCGGCGCAGAAAGTGGCCGACTGGCAGATCGCCGCGATCCTCAACATCGGCCAGCGCGCCAAACACCCGCTATTCGTCACCAACATCGATGACACCCGCCTGGATGACATCGCCGCGTGGACCTACCGCGCGCCGGTGGAAGATCAAGCGCGTCTCGGTTTCGCCATCGCCCATGCGCTGGACGACAGCGCGCCGGCGGTTGACGGCCTGAGCCGCGAACTGCAGGGGAAAGTCGATGTCATCGTCCAGGCGCTGGCCGGGGCGAAAAAACCACTGATTATTTCCGGAACCAACGCCGGCAGCATGGAGATCATCCAGGCCGCCGCTAACGTGGCGAAAGCCCTGAAAGGCCGCGGCGCCGACGTCGGCGTGACGATGGTTGCCCGCGCGGTGAACAGCGTCGGTCTGGGTATGATCGGCGGCGGCTCGCTTGAAGAGGCGCTGGACGAACTGGAAAGCGGCGCCGCAGACGCGGTTATCGTGCTGGAAAACGACCTTCACCGTCATGCTTCCGCCGCCCGCGTCGACGCAGCGCTCTCCAAAGCGCCGCTGGTGATGGTGGTTGACCATCAGCGCACGGCGATTATGGACAAAGCGCACCTGGTGCTCTCCGCGGCAAGCTTTGCGGAAAGCGACGGTACCGTGGTCAACAACGAAGGCCGCGCTCAGCGCTTCTTCCAGGTCTACGACCCGGCCTACTACGACGCGAAAACCGTCATGCTGGAAAGCTGGCGCTGGCTGCATTCCCTGCACAGCACCGTTAACAACCGTCAGGTTGACTGGACGCAGCTGGACCACGTCATCGATGCCGCGATTGCCGCCCTGCCGCAGCTGGCGGGCATTAAAGACGCCGCGCCGGATGCGACCTTCCGCATTCGCGGTCAGAAGCTGGCGCGTGAACCGCACCGCTACAGCGGCCGCACAGCGATGCGCGCCAACATCAGCGTCCACGAACCGCGTCAGCCGCAGGATAAAGACACCATGTTCGCCTTCTCCATGGAAGGGAACAACCAGCCGTCCGCCCCGCGTTCGCAGATCCCGTTCGCCTGGGCGCCGGGCTGGAACTCCCCGCAGGCATGGAACAAGTTCCAGGATGAAGTGGGCGGGAAACTGCGCCACGGCGATCCGGGCGTCCGTCTGTTTGAAGCGTCCGCCAGCGGGCTGGAATACTTCGCGGCGGTGCCGGCCAGCTTCCAGGCGGAAGACGGGAAATGGCGTATCGCGCCGTACTACCACCTGTTTGGCAGCGATGAGCTGTCACAGCGCGCGCCGGTGTTCCAGAGCCGGATGCCTGAGCCGTACATCAAGCTGAACCCGGCGGATGCCGCGAAGCTTGGCGTCAACGCCGGGGCGATGCTCTCCTTTAGCGTGGAAGGCCAGACCCTGCGTCTGCCGCTGGTTATCTCTGAAGGTCTGACCGCAGGACAGGTTGGCTTACCGATGGGCATGCCGGGCATTGCGCCGGTACTGACCGGATCGCGTATTGATTCACTGCAGGAGGCGAAAGCATGAGCTGGTTAACGCCGGATCTTATCGACATTCTGTTAAGCATCCTGAAGGCCGTGGTCATTCTGCTGGTGGTGGTCACCTGCGGCGCGTTCATGAGCTTCGGCGAGCGTCGTCTGCTCGGTCTGTTCCAGAACCGCTACGGGCCAAACCGGGTGGGCTGGGGCGGTTCGCTGCAGCTGGTCGCCGACATGATCAAAATGTTCTTTAAAGAGGACTGGGTTCCGCGCTTCTCGGATCGCGTGATCTTTACTCTGGCGCCGGTGATCGCCTTTACTTCGCTGCTGCTGGCCTTCGCCATTGTGCCGGTCAGCCCGACGTGGGTGGTGGCCGATCTGAACATCGGGATCCTGTTCTTCCTGATGATGGCAGGCCTGGCGGTATACGCGGTGCTGTTCGCCGGTTGGTCGAGCAACAACAAATACTCCCTGCTGGGGGCGATGCGTGCTTCCGCGCAGACCCTGAGCTACGAAGTGTTCCTCGGCCTCTCCCTGATGGGCGTGGTGGCGCAGGCGGGGTCATTCAACATGACCGATATCGTCAACAACCAGGCGCATCTGTGGAACGTTATTCCGCAGTTCTTCGGCTTCGTGACGTTCGCCATCGCCGGCGTGGCGGTGTGTCACCGTCACCCGTTCGACCAGCCGGAAGCGGAGCAGGAGCTGGCCGATGGTTACCACATTGAATATTCCGGCATGAAGTTCGGTCTGTTCTTCGTGGGTGAATACATCGGTATCGTCACCGTTTCAGCGCTGATCGTCACGCTGTTCTTCGGCGGCTGGAATGGCCCGTGGTTACCTCCTTTCATCTGGTTCGCGCTGAAAACCGCGTTCTTCATGATGATGTTCATTTTGATCCGCGCATCATTACCGCGTCCGCGCTATGACCAGGTAATGTCCTTTGGCTGGAAGGTATGCCTGCCGTTAACGCTGGTCAACTTGTTGGTAACGGCGGCTGTCATTCTCTGGCAGGCGCAATAAGGGGTGAATTGAACATGACCTTAAAAGAATTATTGGTGGGGTTCGGCACCCAGGTCCGCAGTATCTGGATGATTGGCCTGCATGCCTTCGCCAAACGTGAAACCCGGATGTACCCGGAAGAACCGGTCTATCTGCCGCCGCGCTATCGCGGTCGCATCGTGCTGACGCGCGATCCGGACGGTGCAGAGCGCTGCGTCGCCTGTAACCTGTGTGCGGTAGCCTGCCCGGTGGGCTGTATTTCGCTGCAGAAAGCAGAGACGGTAGACGGCCGCTGGTACCCTGAGTTCTTCCGCATCAACTTCTCACGCTGCATCTTCTGCGGTCTGTGTGAAGAAGCGTGCCCGACCACGGCGATCCAGTTGACCCCGGACTTTGAGCTGGGTGAATACAAGCGTCAGGATCTGGTGTACGAAAAAGAGGATCTGCTGATTTCCGGTCCGGGCAAATACCCGGAATATAACTTCTACCGGATGGCGGGTATGGCAATCGACGGCAAAGATAAGGGCGAAGCGGAAAACGAAGCTAAGCCGATCGACGTCAAGAGCCTGTTACCGTAAGGAGAGGGCAATGGAATTCGCTTTTTATATCTGTGGCCTGATCGCCATCCTCGCAACCTTGCGGGTCGTCACCCACACCAATCCGGTGCATGCGCTGCTGTACCTGATCATTTCGCTGTTAGCGATTGCCGGGGTGTTCTTCTCGCTGGGCGCTTACTTCGCCGGGGCGCTGGAGATTATCGTCTACGCCGGGGCCATTATGGTGCTGTTCGTCTTCGTGGTGATGATGCTCAACCTGGGCGGCAGCGAAATCGAACAGGAACGCAAATGGCTGCAGCCGGGGATCTGGATTGGCCCGGCCATCCTCTCCGCGGTGCTGCTGGTGGTTATCGTTTACGCCATCCTGGGGATTAACGACCAGGGTATCGACGGCGCGGCGATCAACGCCAAAGAAGTGGGTATTGCGCTGTTTGGGCCGTACGTCCTGGCGGTGGAGCTGGCCTCCATGCTGCTGCTGGCGGGCCTGGTGGTCGCTTTCCATATCGGCCGCGAAGAGCGCGCCGGCGAGGTGCTGAGCAACCGCGTGAACGACAGCGACAAAAGAAAAACGGAGGAACACGCATGATCCCCTTAACACATGGACTGATCCTCGCGGCCATCCTGTTTGTGCTTGGTCTGACGGGGCTGGTGATCCGCCGCAATCTGCTGTTTATGTTGATCAGCCTGGAAATCATGATTAACGCCGCCGCGCTGGCCTTTGTGGTGGCGGGCAGCTACTGGGGCCAGACTGATGGTCAGATTATGTATATCCTCGCTATCAGCCTCGCGGCTGCGGAAGCGAGTATCGGTCTGGCGCTGCTGCTGCAGCTCCATCGTCGCCGCCAGAACCTGAACATCGATTCAGTAAGTGAGTTGCGTGGATGAACATGCTTGCCTTAACCATTCTTTTGCCATTGATTGGCTTTGTGCTGCTGGCCTTTTCCCGCGGGCGCTGGTCGGAAAACCTTTCCGCCACCGTTGGCATGGGCTCGGTAGGCCTGGCGGCGCTGGTCACCGCCTACGTCGGCGTTGACTTTTTCGCTAACGGCAAACAGGCGGTCAGCGTGCCGCTGTGGACCTGGATGTCGGTTGGGGATTTCAACATCGGCTTCAACCTGGTGCTGGACGGCCTGTCGCTGACCATGCTCTCCGTGGTGACCGGCGTCGGCTTCCTGATCCATATGTTCGCCTCCTGGTATATGCGCGGTGAAGAGGGCTATTCCCGCTTCTTCGCCTACACCAACCTGTTTATCGCCAGCATGGTGGTTCTGGTACTGGCCGATAACCTGCTGCTGATGTACCTGGGTTGGGAAGGGGTGGGTCTCTGCTCTTACCTGCTGATCGGTTTCTACTACACCGATCCGAAGAACGGCGCCGCAGCGATGAAAGCGTTTGTGGTGACCCGCGTCGGCGACGTGTTCCTCGCCTTCGCGCTGTTCATTCTTTATAACGAACTGGGTACCCTCAACTTCCGCGAAATGGTTGAGCTGGCGCCGCAGCACTTCGCTAACGGCAGCACCACGCTGCAGTGGGCGACGCTGATGCTGCTCGGCGGCGCGGTCGGTAAATCCGCCCAGCTGCCGCTGCAAACGTGGCTTGCCGATGCGATGGCGGGTCCGACGCCAGTCTCCGCGCTGATCCACGCCGCCACCATGGTTACCGCGGGCGTCTACCTGATTGCGCGCACGCATGGCCTGTTCCTGATGACGCCGGAAGTGCTGCATCTGGTCGGGATCGTCGGGGCGGTAACGCTGGTGCTGGCGGGCTTCGCCGCGCTGGTGCAGACCGACATCAAACGCGTTCTCGCTTACTCCACCATGAGCCAGATTGGCTACATGTTCCTCGCGCTGGGCGTGCAGGCATGGGATGCGGCGATTTTCCATCTGATGACCCACGCGTTCTTTAAAGCGCTGCTGTTCCTGTCGTCGGGTTCGGTGATCCTCGCCTGCCATCACGAACAGAACATCTTCAAGATGGGCGGCCTGCGCAAATCTATTCCGCTGGTGTACGTCTGCTTCCTGGTGGGGGGCGCGGCGCTGTCCGCTCTGCCGCTCATTACCGCAGGCTTCTTCAGTAAGGATGAGATTCTGGCGGGGGCGATGGCCAACGGCCATATCAACCTGATGGTGGCGGGCCTGGTCGGCGCCTTTATGACCTCGCTGTACACCTTCCGCATGATTTTCATCGTGTTCCACGGTAAAGAGCAAATTCACGCGCACGCAGGGAAGGGGATCACCCATCATCTGCCGCTGATTGTGCTGCTGGTGCTGTCCACCTTCGTTGGCGCGCTGATCGTGCCGCCGCTGGAAGGCGTCCTGCCGCAGACCACTGAACTGGCGCACGGCAACGTGATGACGCTGGAGATTGCCTCCGGGATCATCGCCATTGCCGGCATCCTGATCGCCGCATGGCTGTGGCTGGGCAAACGCACCCTGGTGACCTCTATCGCCAACAGCGCGCCTGGCCGCTTCTTCGGTACCTGGTGGTTCCATGCCTGGGGCTTCGACTGGTTATACGACAAAGTCTTCGTTAAGCCATTCCTCGGCATTGCCTGGCTGCTGAAGAGCGATCCGCTGAACGCATTGATGAACATCCCGGCGATCCTCTCCCGCTTCGCAGGTAAAGGCCTGCTGGTGAGCGAGAACGGCTATCTGCGCTGGTATGTGGCGTCAATGAGCATCGGCGCGGTGGTGGTGCTGGCGCTGCTGATGGTATTGCGTTGAGTTTGAGAACCATTGTGTTGCCCGGCGGCGCGCTGCTTGCCGGGCCTACGGGACCGTAGGTCGGGTAAGCGTTAGCGCCACCCGACAAAACAAGCCTCAAACCGAAGTGAATTTTCTGTGAGAATTCGTTGAAAATCAGGTCGTAAAGGACAGGCATTATCGGCGAAGTCAACGTGGACGCCGCCTGCGCGGAGCAACCGGAGCGTATTAAAGTACGTGAGGATTGTGAGCACAGCCGGAGTTCGCTATGACGAGTAAGATAGCCTGAACCGGACTTAAATAAGGAATAAAAATCACCATGTTATTGCCTTGGTTGATATTAATCCCCTTTATCGGCGGCTTCCTGTGCTGGCAGACCGAACGCTTTGGCGTGAAAGTGCCGCGCTGGATCGCGCTGATTACTATGGGACTGACGCTGGCGCTTGGCCTGCAGCTTTGGATGCAGGGCGGCTATTCTCTGACGCAATCCGCGGGTATTCCGCAGTGGCAGTCTGAGTTCGTGCTGCCGTGGATCCCACGCTTCGGCATTAGCATTCATCTGGCGATCGACGGCCTGTCGCTGCTGATGGTGGTGCTGACCGGCCTGCTCGGCGTGCTGGCGGTGCTCTGTTCCTGGCGCGAAATCGAAAAATACCAGGGATTCTTCCACCTCAACCTGATGTGGATCCTGGGCGGCGTCATCGGCGTGTTCCTCGCCATCGACATGTTCCTGTTCTTCTTCTTCTGGGAAATGATGTTGGTGCCGATGTACTTCCTGATCGCGCTGTGGGGCCACAAAGCCTCTGACGGTAAAACGCGTATCACGGCGGCCACCAAGTTCTTCATCTACACCCAGGCGAGCGGCCTGGTGATGCTGATCGCCATTCTGGCGCTGGCATTCGTCCACTTCAACGCCACCGGTGTGTGGACTTTCAACTATGAAGATCTGTTGAAAACCCCGATGTCCCACGGCGTGGAATACCTGCTGATGCTCGGCTTCTTCATCGCCTTCGCGGTGAAAATGCCGGTGGTGCCGCTGCACGGCTGGCTGCCGGACGCCCACTCCCAGGCGCCGACCGCCGGTTCCGTCGACCTCGCGGGGATCCTGCTGAAAACCGCGGCCTACGGTCTGCTGCGCTTTGCGCTGCCGCTGTTCCCGAACGCCTCCGCCGAGTTTGCGCCCATCGCGATGTGGCTGGGCGTGATCGGGATCTTCTACGGCGCGTGGATGGCCTTTGCGCAGACGGATATCAAACGTCTTATCGCCTACACCTCCGTGTCCCACATGGGCTTCGTGCTGATTGCTATCTACACCGGCAGCCAGCTGGCGTATCAGGGGGCGGTGATCCAGATGATTGCTCACGGTCTCTCCGCGGCGGGTCTGTTTATTCTCTGCGGCCAGCTGTACGAACGTCTGCATACCCGTGACATGCGTCAGATGGGCGGTCTGTGGAGCAAAATCAAATGGCTGCCGGCGATGTCGATGTTCTTCGCCGTCGCCACCCTGGGGATGCCGGGCACGGGTAACTTCGTCGGCGAATTTATGATCCTGTTCGGCAGCTATAAAGTGGTGCCGGTGATCACCGTGATCTCGACCTTTGGTCTGGTATTCGCGTCCGTTTACTCGCTGTCGATGCTGCATCGCGCTTATTTCGGTAAAGCGAAAAGCGAAATCGCGGCGAAAGCGCTGCCGGGGATGTCCCTGCGTGAACTGTCTATCATCCTGCTGCTGGTGGTGCTGCTGGTGCTGTTGGGCTTCTTCCCGCAGCCAATCCTCGACACCTCGCATGCTGCGATGAGCAACATTCAGCAGTGGTTTGTTAATTCTGTTTCTACTACAAGGCCGTAATTCGCCATGACAATAACTCCACAACAACTGATCGCACTGCTACCGCTGCTGATCGTCGGCTTGACGGTGGTGGTTGTGATGCTCTCCATTGCGTGGCGACGCAATCATTTTCTCAATGCCACGCTGTCGGTTCTCGGACTTAACGCCGCGCTGGTCTCGCTCTGGTTCGTCGGCCAGAACGGGGCGATGGACGTCACGCCGCTGATCCGCGTTGACGGCTACGCCATGCTCTATACCGGGCTGGTGCTGCTGGCGAGCCTCGCGACCTGTACTTTCGCCTACCCGTGGCTTGAGGGTTACAAGGACAACAAAGAAGAGTTCTACCTGCTGGTGTTGATTGCCGCCCTGGGCGGCATTCTGCTGGCCGGTGCGAATCATCTGGCGGCGCTGTTCCTCGGCATCGAGTTAATCTCCTTGCCGCTGTTCGGCCTGGTCGGCTACGCCTTCCGCCAGAAGCGTTCGCTGGAAGCGAGCATCAAATACACCATCCTCTCCGCGGCAGCCTCCTCTTTCCTGCTGTTCGGTATGGCGCTGGTGTATGCGAACTCCGGCAACCTGTCCTTCCTTGCGCTGGGCAAGAGCCTGGCGGACAACACCCTGCACGAGCCGCTGCTGCTGGCGGGGCTCGGCCTGATGATCGTCGGTCTTGGCTTTAAGCTGTCGCTGGTGCCGTTCCACCTGTGGACGCCGGACGTTTACCAGGGGGCGCCTGCGCCGGTCTCCACCTTCCTGGCGACCGCCAGCAAGATTGCTATCTTCGGCGTGGTGATGCGTCTGTTCCTGTACATGCCGGTGGGCAACAGCGAAGCGGTGCGCGTGGTGTTGGGGCTGATCGCCTTCGCCTCTATCATCTTCGGTAACCTGATGGCGCTGAGCCAGACCAATATCAAACGTCTGCTCGGTTACTCTTCTATCTCCCACCTCGGCTATCTGCTGGTGGCGCTGATCGCCCTGCAAAGCGGCGAAATGTCGATGGAAGCCGTTGGCGTCTACCTGGCCGGCTACCTGTTCAGCAGCCTCGGCGCGTTCGGCGTGGTCAGCCTGATGTCCAGCCCATACCGTGGCCCGGACGCGGACTCGCTGTTCTCCTACCGCGGTCTGTTCTGGCACCGTCCGATCCTGTCGGCGGTGATGACGGTGATGATGCTCTCCCTGGCCGGTATCCCAATGACGCTCGGCTTTATCGGTAAGTTCTACGTGCTGGCCGTCGGTGTTCACGCCCATCTGTGGTGGCTGGTTGCCGCGGTGGTTGTCGGCTCGGCGATCGGTCTCTACTACTACCTGCGCGTGGCGGTGAGTTTGTACCTGAGCGCGCCGGAGCAGCTGAACCGTGATGCGCCGTCGAACTGGCAGTACAGCGCGGGCGGTATCGTGGTGCTGATCTCTGCCCTGCTGGTGCTGGTGCTCGGTATCTGGCCGCAGCCGTTGATTAGCATCGTGCAGCTGGCGACGCCGCTGATGTAAGTTGATTGCCTCAATAAAAAAACCGCCGGAATGGCGGTTTTTTTATGCCCGGAATGTTACGCCACCCTGTAGACCATAAAGTCTTCCGCCAGCAGGGTGTCCGGGAAAATCTCCCGGCATTCCGCCAGCATCCGCAGGCAGCCTTCGGCATCGTAGCGTGAGCTAAAGTGGGTGGCGATTAGCGTGCCGACCCCCGCTTCTTTGGCAAGCGCTGCGGTCTGCTGACTGGAAGAGTGGCCGCGGCTATTGGCTTTCTCCGCCATCGCCTGCTCCAGCGTGGTTTCGTGCACCATCACATTCGCCCCGCGCGCCATTTCCAGCGCCTGCGGGCAGGGGGCGGTATCGCCGAAGATGGCCAGCGTTTTACCCGGCGTAGCGGGTCCCAGGTAGCGGCTGCCGTCGATCGTCCGGCCATCCGCCAGCGTGACCTGTTCACCGCGCTTAAGCCGGTGAAACAGCGGTCCGGGGGGCACGCCGTCGGCAATCAGCTGGGCGGCGTCGAGGGCGCCGGGCTTGTCATGCTGCTCAATGCGATACCCGTAGCACTCCACCGGATGGCTGAGCGGGAACGCGGTGACCCGATAGCCCTCTTCGTCGAACACCAGACCGGGGCCGACTTCGACGATGGTCAGGGGATAATCGGTCCACGAACCGCTGAGGCGCAGCGCGGTGTCAATGAATTCCTTTATTCCTTTTGGTCCGTAGACCGTCAGCGGCAGCGAATTCCCCTGCATCGAGCGGCTGCACAGCAGGCCGGGCAGGCCGAACAGATGGTCGCCGTGCAGATGGGTAATAAAGATCTTATTCAGTTTGCCAGGATGATGGGGCGTATGCAGAAATTGATGCTGGGTCCCTTCGCCGCAGTCAAACAACCACATTTCGGCGCGGGTTGGCTGTTGCAAATTGAGTATTATCGACGTCATATTACGCGTGCGGGTCGGCACCCCGGCGGATGTCCCCAAAAAAGTTAATTCCATCGTCCAGTGTCCTCAGGGCGAGTCGCAAAGTATCAGTATATCAATAAGGAGCAGCAGATGATGACCTGGCAGGATCTCCATCATAGTGAACTTACCGTTCCCCAGCTGTATGCGCTGCTGAAGCTGCGCAGCGAAGTCTTTGTCGTGGAGCAGCAGTGCGCCTATCAGGATGTCGACGGCGATGATTTGGCCGGGGAAAATCGCCATCTGCTCGGCTGGCGCGATGGCGAACTGGTGGCCTATGCGCGGATCCTTAAAAGCGAAGAGATGTACGATCCGGTGGTGATTGGCCGGGTTATCGTCAGCCCCGCCGCGCGCGGCGAAAAGCTCGGCCATCAACTGATGGCGCAGGCGCTGGCCAGCTGTCAGCGGCACTGGCCGCAAAAGGCGATTTACCTCGGGGCGCAGGCGCATCTGCAAGCCTTTTACGCCCACTTCGGTTTTACGCCGGTGACTGAGGTCTATGATGAGGATGGCATTCCGCACATCGGCATGGCGCGGGAAAGCCGCGCTGGCTGACCCCTGAACATTCGCGTTCCAACCTTGTTCCGGGCCGGCGAGCGGGTGAGTTAAAACCCGCTCCCTCGTCATGGGTACTGCTATTCCGCCGTTGAACCCCTTATAATGTGGGGTTTTACTACCGTGGAGGTTTGCGTGCTGTCTGTTTCCACTGCGCTGGCCCGTTTATGTGACGGCCTGAGTGAGCCCTTTCCTGACTCACCCGGCACGCGAATTATCGATATTGCCTTTCCGCTGAATGATGCCTTCGATCCGCTGCTATGGTGCGGCCAGCAGCCGCAGTGGCCGCAGTTCTACTGGCAGCAGCGCAATGGCGACGAGGAGCTGGCGGCGCTGGGGGCGGTAAAAAGCTTTCCCTCGCTCGACGCCGCAAACCGCTTTTTACACCAGGCCGGGCGGCAGGATCTGCGCATCTGCGGCCTGAATGCGTTTGCCCCGCAGCAGGGCCGGCTGGTGCTGCCGCGTCTGGAGTGGCGTCGGTGCGGCGGCAGGGCCGTGATGCGGCTGGTGCTGCACAGCGACCTCTCCCTGCGCGACGATGCCCTGACGGCGCGTGATTTTCTCGCCAGTCTGACCACCGCCCAGGCGACCCCTGGCGGCGTGCCGCCGCTGCTGAGCGAGCGCCACTCCTCCGATTATCCCCAGTGGCAGGCAATGATAGACCAGGCGACGCAGGCCATCGCCGCCGGCGACATGGATAAAGTGGTGCTGGCGCGTGCAACCGACCTGCAGTTTGCCGCCCCGCTGGATGCCGTGAGCATCATGGCCGCCAGCCGCAGCCGCAATCTTAACTGTTTTCATTTCCTGATGGCGTTCAATGCCCGGCAGGCGTTTTTCGGCTCCACGCCGGAGCGGCTGTGGCGCCGGCGCGGCGCGCTGCTGCGCACCGAAGCGCTGGCGGGCACCGTCGCTAATCATCAGGATGACGCGAAGGCGCAGCAGCTGGCCGACTGGTTGATGAAAGACGACAAAAATCAGCGGGAAAACATGCTGGTGGTGGAGGATATCTGCCAGCGCCTGCAGAGTGAGGCCTCGACGCTGGACGTTCTGCCGCCGCAGGTGGTGAGGCTGCGCAAGGTGCAGCATCTCCGACGCTGCATCTGGACCGAGCTGGCGGAGCCTGACGACAGCCGCTGCCTGCTGCAGCTCCAGCCCACCGCCGCGGTGGCCGGCCTGCCGCGGCGGGCGGCGCTGGCATTCATTCAGCGCCATGAACCTTTTTCCCGTGAATGGTACGCCGGTTCCGCCGGGTATCTGTCGCTGGCGCAAAGCGAGTTTTGCGTGGCGCTGCGTTCGGCGAAAGTGGACAACGACACTCTGCGACTGTATGCCGGGGCGGGGATCGTCAGCGGCTCCGATGCGCAGCAGGAGTGGCAGGAGATTGACAACAAAGCGGCCGGGCTGCGCTCGCTGCTGTGTCCATAAGACGGGAATGACGATGCATATCAAAACGCCGTCACTTTGCCTTATCTATACTTAGCATCAATATTTGATACCGGACAATTTCATGTCAGTAAGCGCATTTAACCGACGCTGGGCGGCGGTGATCCTGGAAGCTTTAACGCGCCACGGCGTGCAGCATATCTGCATTGCGCCGGGCTCGCGCTCGACACCCTTAACCCTGGCGGCGGCGGAAAACCGCGCCTTTATCCATCATACCCATTTTGACGAACGCGGCCTTGGCCACCTGGCGCTCGGTCTGGCGAAAGCCAGTCGTCAGCCGGTGGCGGTTATTGTGACCTCCGGGACTGCCACCGCGAACCTATATCCGGCGCTGATTGAGGCGGGGCTTACCGGGGAAAAGCTGATTCTCCTGACCGCTGACCGTCCGCCGGAGCTGATCGACTGCGGCGCCAATCAGGCGATTCGTCAGCCGGGGATGTTCGCCTCCCATCCGTCGCAGACGATTTCTCTGCCGCGTCCCTCGCAGGATATTTCCGCCCGCTGGCTGGTCTCGACCCTCGACCAGGCCTTGGGCGAGCTGCACGCCGGCGGGGTGCATATCAACTGCCCGTTCGCCGAACCGCTGTATGGCGATATGGATGATACCGGCGTGGAGTGGCAGCAGCAGCTCGGCAACTGGTGGCAGAGCGATAAACCCTGGTTACGTCAGGCGCTGCAGATGGAAAGTGAGAAACAGCGCGACTGGTTCTTCTGGCGGCAAAAGCGCGGCGTGGTCGTGGCGGGCAGAATGAGCGCCGCCGAAGGGAAAAAAGTGGCCGAGTGGGCGCAAACCCTCGGCTGGCCGCTGATCGGCGATGTCCTGTCGCAGACCGGGCAGCCGCTGCCGTGCGCTGACCTGTGGCTGGGCAACGGCAAAGCGGTGAGCGAGCTGGCGCAGGCGCAGATCGTGGTTCAGCTCGGCAGCAGCCTGACCGGCAAGCGGGTCCTGCAGTGGCAGGCCACCTGCGAGCCTGATGAATACTGGCTGGTGGATAATCTGCCCGGCCGTCTCGATCCGGCGCAGCACCGCGGCCGTCGTCTGCTCGCCAGCGTTGACCGCTGGCTTGAGCTTCACCCGGCGGAGAAACGCCAGCCCTGGGCGACGGCTATTCCTGAGCTGGCCCGGCAGGCGTGGGAGGCGGCGGTCGCCAGCAACGAACCCTTTGGCGAAGCGCAGCTGGCGCAGCGAATTCGGCGCTATCTGCCGGAACAGGGGCTACTGTTTGTCGGCAACAGCCTGGTGGTGCGCCTGATCGACGCCCTGGCGCAGCTGCCGGCTGGCTACCCGGTTTACAGCAACCGCGGCGCCAGCGGCATTGATGGCTTGATCGCCACCGCCGCCGGCGTCCAGCGCGCCAGCGCCCGGCCAACCCTGGCTATCGTCGGCGATCTTTCGGCGCTGTACGATCTCAACTCGCTGGCCCTGCTGCGCCAGGCGTCGGCGCCGCTGGTGCTGATCGTGGTGAACAACAACGGCGGGCAGATTTTCTCCATGCTGCCGACGCCGCAGGACGAGCGGCGCCAGTTCTACTTAATGCCGCAGGACGTTGATTTCAGCCACGCGGCGGCGATGTTCGGCCTGGTCTATCATCGCCCGGCTGACTGGCAGGCGCTGGATGAGGCGCTGGCCGGCGCCTGGCGCAGGGCAGGGGCGACGGTGATTGAGCTGGCGGTCAATGAGACCGACGGCACGCAGACCCTCCAGCAGCTGCTGGCGCAGGTAAGTCGCCTGTGACCCTCAGCGCTGCAGTCGAACATGGCCAGCCGGGTTATCCCTGGCTGGTCTTTCTGCACGGTTTTTCCGGCGACCGCCATGAGTGGCGGGAAATAGGCGACGCGTTTCGCGCCTGGCCGCGGCTGTATCTCGATCTGCCAGGCCACGGCGGCTCGGCGGATATCGCGGTGCAGGACTTTGCCGGGGTCAATATTCTACTGCAGGCTACGCTTAATAGTTACAACATACTTAACTACTGGCTGATCGGTTACTCGCTGGGGGGCCGGGTGGCGATGAACTTCGCCTGCCAGCCGCGCGCGGGCCTGCGCGGCCTGATCGTTGAGGGCGGCCATCCGGGGCTGCAGGATGCCGAAGCGCGGCAGGCGCGGCGCAGCAACGACAGCGCCTGGGCGGAACGTTTTCGCCATGAGCCGTTGGCGCAGGTCTTTGCCGACTGGTATCAGCAGCCGGTCTTCGCTTCACTGGATGCCGGGCAGCGCGCGGCGCTGGTCGCCTTACGCAGCCGGAACAACGGCGCGACGCTGGCCGAGATGCTGCAGGCGACCTCCCTTGCCGGGCAGGCCGATCTGCGCGCGTCCCTGCAGGCGCGCGATTTCCCCTTTCACTACCTGTGCGGCGAGCGCGACGCGAAGTTTCGCGCCATCGCGCAGGCGCTCGCGGCGGATCTCCATCTTATTCACCATGCCGGACACAACGCGCACCGGGACAACCCGGCGGCGGTGATTGCCTGTCTGGCGCAGATTCTGGCAAGTTAACTGAAGGACATTCTATGATCTCTCTTGATGAAGCAATGCTCTATGCCCCTGTTGAATGGCACGATTGTTCCGAAGGCTATACCGATATTCGCTATCACAAATCGGCCGACGGCATTGCCAAAATCACAATCAATCGCCCGCAGGTGCGCAACGCCTTCCGCCCGCTGACCGTCAAAGAGATGATCCAGGCGCTGGCGGATGCCCGTTATGACGACAATATCGGGGTGATTGTCCTGACGGGGGAAGGTGAGAAAGCCTTTTGCGCCGGCGGCGATCAGAAAGTCCGCGGCGATTACGGCGGCTATCAGGACGACTCCGGCGTGCATCATCTCAACGTACTCGACTTTCAGCGCCAGATCCGCACCTGCCCGAAGCCGGTGGTAGCGATGGTGGCCGGCTACTCTATCGGCGGCGGCCACGTGCTGCACATGATGTGCGATCTGACCATCGCGGCGGAAAACGCCATCTTCGGTCAGACCGGGCCGAAAGTCGGCTCCTTCGACGGCGGCTGGGGCGCCTCCTATATGGCGCGCATCGTCGGGCAGAAAAAAGCGCGCGAAATCTGGTTCCTCTGCCGTCAGTATGACGCGCAGCAGGCGCTGGACATGGGGCTGGTGAACACCGTGGTGCCGCTGGCGGATCTGGAAAAAGAGACGGTGCGCTGGTGTCGTGAAATGCTGCAGAACAGCCCAATGGCGCTGCGCTGCCTGAAAGCGGCGCTGAACGCCGACTGCGACGGCCAGGCCGGTCTGCAGGAGCTGGCGGGCAACGCCACCATGCTGTTCTACATGACGGAAGAGGGACAGGAAGGCCGCAATGCCTTCAACCAGAAACGTCAGCCGGACTTCAGCAAATTTAAACGGAATCCCTAATGCGCGTTTCGCAGGTTTACCGCTGGCAGATACCGATGGACGCGGGCGTGGTGCTGCGAGAACGGCGGTTAAAAACCCGCGACGGGCTGTTCATCCACCTGCGGGAGGGTGAGCGGGAGGGCTGGGGGGAAATTTCTCCCCTGCCGGGATTCAGCGCAGAAACCCTGGCGGAGGCGCAGGCGGCGCTACTGTCCTGGGCGCAGGCCTGGCGCGAGGGAGCGGAGCCGGCGCTTCCTGCGCTGCCCTCTGTCACCTTTGGCATCAGCTGCGCGCAGGCGGAGCTCAGCGGCGAGCTGCCGCAGGCCGCGGATTATCGCGCGGCGCCGCTCTGCTCCGGCGATCCGGATGAGCTGTTCGCCAGACTGGCGGCGATGCCCGGCGAGAAAGTCGCTAAGGTGAAAGTGGGGCTCTGGGAGGCGGTCCGCGACGGCATGGTGGTTAATCTGCTGCTGGAAGCCATCCCCGACCTGCAGCTGCGTCTGGATGCCAACCGGGCCTGGACGCCGCTGAAAGCGCAGCAGTTTGCGAAATATGTCGATCCGGCGTATCGCCAGCGCATTGCCTTTCTTGAGGAACCTTGTAAAACGCGGGAGGACTCGCGGGCCTTTAGTCGCGAAACCGGGATCGCTATCGCCTGGGATGAAAGCCTGCGCGAGGCGGATTTTCGCTTCGTCGCCGAGCCGGGCGTGCGCGCGGTGGTGATCAAGCCGACGCTAACCGGCAGTTTACACCGGGTTCAGCAGCAGGTCGCCGCGGCCCATGCGCTGGGGCTGAGCGCGGTGATCAGCTCGTCGATCGAGTCCAGCCTCGGGTTAACCCAGCTGGCGCGGGTTGCCGCCTGGCTGACGCCGCAGACCATCCCCGGACTGGACACCCTGTCGCTGATGGGCGCCCAGCTGGTGCGGGCGTGGCCGGAAAGCACCCTGCCGATGCTCAGCATCGATACGCTGGAGCCGCTGCTGTGACCTTTCGCGACTGGCCCTGGCGGCACTGGCGCCAGCGGCGCGGAGAGGCGCAGGCGCTGCGCCTGAATGACCAGCCGCTGACCTGGCGCGACCTGTGCGCCCGCGTTGATGCGCTGGCGGCCGGGTTTGCCGCGCAGGGCGTAACCGAAGGTCACGGGGTGGCGCTGCAGGCTTTTAACCAGCCGTCGACGCTGCTGGCCTGGCTGGCGCTGCTGCAGTGCGGCGCGCGGGTGCTGCCGCTCAATCCGCAGCTGCCGACGGCGTTGCTGCAGGAACTGCTGCCAGCGTTGACCGTCCAGCATCAGCTGGTGCTTAACGGCGATGCGCTGCCGGGGGATTTACCGGCGTTAACCCTGCAGGCGACAGCGGGAACCCATGCTGTGCCGTGGCGTGAGGATCGTTTCGCCTCAATGACGCTGACCTCGGGGTCGACCGGTTTGCCGAAGGCGGCGGTGCATCATGCCAGCGCCCATCTGGCCAGCGCCGCCGGCGTGCTGGCGCTGATGCCGTTTGCCGCAGAAGATGACTGGCTGCTGTCGCTGCCGCTGTTTCATGTCTCCGGCCAGGGGATTATGTGGCGCTGGCTGCTGGCCGGCGCACGGCTGACGGTGCGCGATAAACAGCCGCTGGCGCAGATGCTGCAGGGCTGTACCCATGCTTCGCTGGTGCCGACTCAGCTGTGGCGCCTGCTGAATGACGATGCTGCGCTTACCCTCAAGGCGGTGCTGCTCGGCGGCGCGGCGATCCCGGTCGAATTGACCGAGCGGGCGCGGGGGCAGGGGGTACGCACCTACTGCGGCTACGGCCTGACCGAATTCGCTTCCACCGTCTGCGCTAAAGAGGCCGACGGCGCGGCGGATGTGGGCGCGGCGTTGCCGGGGCGGGAGATGAAAATCGTTGCCGGCGAGGTCTGGCTGCGGGCGGCGAGCATGGCCGCGGGCTACTGGCGCGACGGTCAATTGTTGCCATTGACCAACGACGAAGGGTGGTTTGCCACCCGCGATCGCGGCGAGATCATCGATGGACGGCTTACTCTCCTCGGGCGCCTGGATAATCTCTTTTTCAGCGGTGGGGAAGGGATCCAGCCGGAGGAGGTGGAACGGATCATCGGGGCGCATCCGCAGATACAGCAGGCGTTTGTCGTGCCGCTGGACGATGCGGAATATGGCCAGCGTCCGGTAGCGGTGGTGGAATGCGATGACGGCTGCGAAATGAGCGTGCTGGCGGCATGGAGCGCGGAACGGTTGGCGCGTTTCCAGCAGCCGGTGCGTTGGCTGCGGCTGCCGGAAACGTTAAAGAACGGTGGGATTAAGATCTCGCGCCGGGCGCTGCGCGAATGGGTCAATTCGCCGGCTTAGCCGATATTGGCTTCGGCGCGACGCTGGCGCTGTTTACGCCGCAGACGCAGCAGCGGCGGCACCACCAGCACGGCGATAGCCAGCACCAGCAGCGTTTTGGTCACCCCGCTTTGCCACAGGATCGCCAGATTGCCGTTGCTGATCGACAGCGCGCGACGCAGGTTCTGCTCCAGCATCTCCCCCAGCACGAAGCCAAGGATCAGCGGCGACATCGGGAAGTGCATTTTGCGCATGATGTAGCCGAGCACCCCAAGCCCCACCATCAGCAGCAGGTCAAAAGTAGTGCTGTGTACCGCGTAGACGCCGACGGCGGAGACCGCGGCGATGGCCGGGACCAGAAACCACAGCGGAATGGTCAGCATACGGGTGAACAGGCCGATCAGCGGAATGTTCATGATAAGCAGCATCACGTTGGCGATCAGCAGGGCGGCAATCAGCCCCCAGACGATATCCGGCTGCTCGGTGAACATTGCCGGGCCGGGGGTGATGTTATACAGCGTCAGCGCGCCCATCATCACCGCGGTCGTGCCGGACCCCGGCACGCCGAGCGTCAGCATGGGAATAAAGGAACCGCAGGCGGAGGCGTTATTGGCCGCTTCCGGCGCCGCCACGCCGCGAATATCGCCCTTGCCGAAGTTATCGCTGTTACCGCTGAGTTTTTTCTCCGTCATGTAGGTAATGGCGCTGGCGATGGTCGCCCCGGCGCCGGGCAGAATGCCGACGAAGAAACCCACCACCGAAGAGCGCAGGGTCGCGCCGACGCACTGCGCGGCCTCTTTGGTGTTAAACAGCATCCGTCCGGTTTTCCGCACCAGCGTTTGCCCGCCGCTGGTGCTCTCCAGCATCAGCAGGATCTCTGAAACCGAGAACAGGCCGATCACCACCACAATAAACTGTACGCCGTCGGAGAGATGGACGCTGTCGAAGGTGAAGCGGTAAACCCCGGTATTGGCGTCCACCCCTACCGTCGCCAGACCCAGGCCGATTAACGCCGCGAGGAACGACTTCAGCGGGTTCTGCGCCATCATGCTGCCAAGACAGGCGATGGCGAAGACCATCAGCGCGAAGTACTCCGCCGGACCGAACGCCAGCGACCACTGGGCGAGCAGCGGCGCGAACAAAATAATACCGCCGATGGCGATCATTGAGCCAAAGAAGGAACTGACGGCGGAAATCGACAGCGCAACGCCGCCGCGACCCTGCTGGGCCATCGGATAGCCGTCGAGGGCGGTCATAATGGCGGCGGCATCGCCGGGCACGTTCAACAGAATTGATGAAATACGCCCGCCGTATTCGCAACCGATATAGACCGTCGCCAGCAGGATCAGCGCCGATTCCGCGGGTAAATGCAGGGCGAAAGCCAGCGGCAGCAGAATCGCCACGCCGTTAATAGGCCCCAGCCCCGGCAGGAGGCCGACGATAGTCCCGACAAAGCAGCCGATCAGGGCGATCAGCAGGTTCTCCGGCGTCATGGCGACGGCGAAGCCCTGCGAGAGATAGATCCAGGTATCCATAAACGCCTCCGTTAATTAAACCAGATGCCAAGGGGCAGGGTGACATCGAGCAGGGTGTCGAAGGCGTACCATAACGACACGCCCATCGCGACGCCGGCAATGCCCGCCGCCGGCAGCGTCGCGCCGAACAGCAGACCAATGATCGCCGTCAGTAGCGCGGTGGCCAGCGGAAAACCGAGCCATTCAAACCCCCAGGCGTAGACCACCAGAACCACGACCATGGTCAGCAGACGCTGCAGCACATGCCGTCCCGGCCACTCGACGGCGTCCGGGCGACGCAGCAACATTAACGCCGAGCACAGCAGCATCAGGCCGATGATCCCGAGCGGGAAGGGACGCGGGCCGACGGGTTCATAGGCGTATTCGCTGTGGATCTGCCAGGCGATAAACAGACCGCCAATACATAACAACAGCCACACTCCGGCAAAAATACGATCGCTCATTAGCGCCTCCGCGGATTATTTTGCCAGGCCAAAGGCTTTCGCCTGTTCGCGATAGTCGCTGACCTGCTGCTTAACGTAGGTATCGAGCTCCTTGCCGTTCATGTTGAATTCAAACAGGCCGCGCAGTTCACGTTGCTTTTTGAACGCTTCGGTTTGCTGCAGTTTAGTGAATTCATCGACCCACCACTGGTACTCGGCGTCGCTGACTTTCGGGCCCATAAAGAAGCCGCGAATAATCGGCCAGACCAGGTCGTAGCCCTGCTCTTTAGCGGTGGGGACATCGGCGAGCGCGCCCGGCAGTCGTTCACTGGAGAAGACCGCCAGCACGCGGATTTTATTGCCCTGCAGATAGGGCACCATCTCGCTGAGATCGCCGGAGACCGCCTGCACATGGTTACCGAGCAGCGCGGTCACCGGCTCGCCGCCGCCCTCAAAGGCGACATAGCGCATTTTATGCGGGTCGACGTTGGCTTTTTGCGCCAGCAGCGCCGCTTTCATCCAGTCCTGGCTGCCGATGGAGGCCCCGGCGCCGATCACGATACTGGAGGGATTTTTCTCCATCGCGGTCATAAACGACTTCAGATCTTTCCATGGCGAATCGGCGCGCACGGCGATCATGCCGTAGTCGGTACCGACGCTCGCCAGCCAGCGCACGTCATCGACGCTGTAACGGCCGAATTTACCCTGCGACAGGTTCAGCAGCGAGCCGCCGGAGAAGGCGACGACGGTCCCCGGCTCTGCCGGGCGCTGGGCGACAATGGCGTTGTAGGCTACCGCGCCCACGCCGCCGGGCATATAGGTGACGCGCATCGGTTTCTCGATAGCGCCGGTTTCCATCAGGCTCACCTGAATCAGCTTACAGGTCAGGTCAAAGCCGCCGCCGGGTTTAGCGGGCGCGATACATTCGGTGCGGGACGGGGCCTCTGCGGCGAAGGCGGATGTGGTGCAAAGGCACAGCGCGATGGCGCTCAGATGGCGGAAAAATGGCGTTTTCATAGGCTTCCTCAGCAGGTACAGGGCAGGTTTTTTTGATTATGTGAACCGACATATGGCGATTCGGTTGCATGATTGTTAAAACAGTTACCTTTCATTTCCCTTTCAATGCAGCAGCAACGTTACAGGATGTGATATGCGTCTCTTATTAGCCGAGGATAATCGTGAGCTGGCTCACTGGCTGGAAAAAGCGCTGGTGCAGGGCGGTTTTGCCGTGGATTGCGTCGCTGACGGGCGTGCGGCCGACCATCTGCTGCAAAGCGAGCAATATGCGCTGGTGGTGCTGGATATCGGTATGCCGGGGTTCGATGGCCTTGAAGTGGTGCAGCGGCTGCGCAAGCGCGGGCAGACCCTGCCGGTGCTGTTGCTGACCGCCCGCAGCGCGGTAGCGGACCGGGTGAAGGGCTTAAATGCCGGCGCGGATGACTATTTACCCAAGCCCTTTGAGCTGGAAGAGCTCGACGCCCGCCTGCGGGCGCTGCTCCGGCGCAGCGAAGGGCAGGTGCATGAGGTGCAGCAGCTTGGCGAGCTGGCGTATTGTGACGAAGGCTATTTTTTACTCCGTGGCCAGATGTTGTCTCTGACGCCGCGCGAGCTGGCGCTATTGAAGGTGCTGATGTTTCGCCGCACTCGCCCGGTTTCCCGTCAGCAGCTGTTCGAACAGGTGTTCAGCCTCAGCGATGACGTCAGTCCGGAAAGCATCGAACTCTACATTCACCGTCTGCGCAAGAAACTTCAGGCGAGCAATGTGCGTATAACCACCCTGCGCGGTTTAGGCTATCTGCTTGAGTGCGAGCGCCATGAGATGGAGTAAGCCGCAATCGCTCTATGCCCAACTGTTGCTGTTTCTCGGCCTGCCGCTGGTCCTGCTGTGGGGACTCTCCGCGTTTAACAGCTACGTCAGCGCGCTGCAGGCGGCGACGCAAGCCTACGATCGTACCCTGCTGTCGTCGGCGCGGACGGTGGCCGAGCAGCTGGTGGTTCGCGGAGGGCAACTGGAGGTGAATGTGCCCTGGGTGGTGCTGGACAGCTTCGAGCTCAATATGAACGATCGTCTCTATTACAAGGTGCTCGACCCGCAGGGGAAGGTCATTTCCGGCTATGACGATCTGCCCGCGATGCCGCCCTCCACCTCGCGAACTCAGCTCTATCCGGCGCTGGCGTGGTTTTATCATACCGAATATCGCGGTCAGGCAATCCGCGTGGCGCGCCTGCTGCAGCCCATCAACGAAGGCGGCATCGTTGGCATGGCGGAGATATATATTGCCGAAACGCTGCAGTCCCGCCGCTGGCTGGCCGGACAATTACTCTTCTCATCCTGGGTGTCGCAAGGGTTACTGGTCCTGTTGACGCTGGTGCTGGCAGCCTGGCTGCTGCGCCGCGTGCTGCGGCCCATGCGTCAGCTCTCCGCGCTGATGGTGCGCCGTGAACCCGGTCTGCTGACGCCGCTGCCGGAGCTGCTGCCCTGGTCGGAAACGCGGCTGCTGATTGTCGCGTTCAACCGCTACATCGACCGCCTGCGGGTGATGATCTCCCGCCAGGAGCGCTTTAGCGCCGATGCGTCCCATCAGCTGAAAACACCGCTTGCGGTGCTGAAAACGCAGGCTTCGGTAGCCCTGGCCAGCGACGATCCGCAACTGTGGCGCGAAAGTCTGCAGGCGATGCGCGCCACGCTGGACGATACGGTCTTGTTAACGGAGCGGTTGCTGCAGCTGGCGACGGTAAAACAGCGGGAGCAGGCGTTTGCGGTGATTAACTTGCCGGAGATTGTGCGCAACAGCTGCTTTTCACGTATCGCGCAAGCGCGGAGCAAACATATCGATCTTGGCTACGAGGGCGAGCAGTCGGCGGTACATGTGGCAGGCGATAGCGTTCTGCTGGGGGAGCTGTGCGCTAACCTGCTCGACAATGCCATTCGCTATACCCCGGAATATGGAACGGTCACGCTTAGCCTGCATCGCGACGGCGACGCCGTGTTGCTCAGCGTGGAAGACAGCGGTCCGGGAATTGACGACCACCAGGTACACCAGGCGCTGATGCCGTTTCGCCGCCTCGATAACGCGGGCGCGATTCCCGGCGCCGGGCTGGGCCTGGCGCTGGTTAACGATATTGCACGTTTGCATCGTAGCCACCTGCAGCTTTCGCGCAGCGAAAGCCTGGGCGGACTGAAGGCGACGCTGCGCCTGCTGACCGTGGCGTCAGAGTAGCCCCTTCATGCTCAGGGTGAGGCGGGTGGCGGCATTGAGATCGTAGTTTTTAAGCTCATCCGCTTTCACCCAGGCGGGGGACGGATATATCTATCTGCTTATCGAACATCAAAGCTCTGCGGACCGTCATATGGCATTTCGCCTGATGCGTTATGCGATAGCAGCGATGCAGCGCCATCTGGATAAAGGACATACGCAACTGCCATTGGTGATCCCGCAGCTTTTTTATCATGGGCAAGTCTCGCCCTGGCCGTATCCCATGTGTTGGCTGGAAGGATTTGCTCATCCGCAAACCGCGCGGCAAGTATACAATCAGGATTTTCACTTAATCGATATCACGGTGCTTCCTGACGATACAATAATGCAGCACCGACGGGTCGCGATGCTTGAGTTGCTGCAAAAGCATATCCGGCAACGCGATATGATGGAACTGCAGGAGCAACTAGCCAGCCTGTTGGCGCTGGGATACACTAGCCGCAGACAGCTCAGGACGCTGCTTCACTATTTATTACAGGCAGGAAATGCCGCCGATCCGGTCGCCTTTTTACGTAATCTTGCGCAAAATGTCCCCAGACGGCTGCATAAGGAGACGCTAATGAACATTGCCCAGTTTCTGGAACAACGCGGCCATCAGCAGGGCCTGCAGCAAGGTCTTGAACAGGGAGAACAATTGGCTGCGCAACGTATTGCCAAGGCGATGCTGGAAAACGGGCTTGATCTGGCGCTGGTGGCGAAGCTGACGGGGCTTGCGCCGGAGCGCCTGGCCCTGCTCGCCCATTAATTTTTCTGCTTCCTTCAAACAGCCTGCGCAATGGCGATTGCGCAGGTAAATATAGATTTATTCAATCAATACAACCTAATTAAATATAATTCTACTGAATATGAATGCGGTGAAATTTACATTCTTTCGCAAATGCGCGGCGGTATTGCTGTAAAAAGACGCAACTGGTTACACTCTTGTGAAAAATCATTTCGCCAGGTCATTGATTCCTGACGAGTGCGCAGTAGAATTTTCAGGTTTTTTCGGGACTTCTTTGATTTTAATTTTCTGGATAGAGTAAATAATGAAAAAAAGCATTTTTATGGCGCTGGCTGGCGTCATGCTGGTCTCTTCGGCGGCCCATGCGATCAGCGTTACCGGCGAAGCAGGCGAGCATTACACCAACCTTGGGGTCGGCTTCGGCACCGAGTCCACCGGTCTGGCTGTTTCGGGTAACTGGCTGCACAGCGATAACGACGGCGACGCCGCGGGTTTAGGCCTGGGCCTGAATATTCCGCTGGGGCCGTTCCTGGCGACCGTGGGCGGTAAAGGGGTATACACCAACCCGAAACAGGGTGATGAAGGTTATGCGGCCGCGGTCGGCGGCGGCCTGCAGTGGAAAATCGGCGACAGCTTCCGTCTGTATGGCGACTACTACTACTCTCCAGATTCCCTCTCCAGCGGCATTGACAGCTATCAGGAAGCCAACGTCGGCGCCAGCTGGACCATTATGCGTCCGCTCAGCATCCAGGCAGGCTATCGCTATCTGAACCTGGCGGGCAAAGATGGCAACCGCGATAACACCATCGCCGACGGCCCGTACATCGGCGCCAGCGCCAGCTTCTAATCTCCTCCGGCGCGGTCTCTTCTTGCTGCGCCAGATTTTCCTCCTCGTCAGCCTCCCGCTTTGCGTTATAGTATTTGCCACCTGGCAGGCAAGGAGTGAGCAATGTTGAATGTGGAAATGCTGTCCACTGGCGATGAAGTGTTGCATGGTCAAATCGTTGACACCAATGCAGCATGGCTGGCGGATTTCTTTTTTAATCAGGGTTTACCATTAACGCGCCGTAATACCGTCGGCGACGATCTCGATGCGCTGGTGGCGATTCTTCGCGAACGCAGCGAACAGGCGGATGTGCTGATCGTCAATGGCGGCCTCGGCCCAACCAGCGACGACCTGAGCGCGCTGGCCGCGGCCACCGCGAAAGGCGAAGGACTTATTTTGCATCCGGAGTGGCTGGAAACCATGACCCGCTTCTTTGCTGAACGCGGGCGGCCGATGGCGGAAAGCAACCGTAAGCAGGCGGAAATCCCCGCCAGCGCCGAGATGATCAATAACCCGGTGGGCACGGCCTGCGGCTTTGCCATCCAGCTCAATCGCTGCCTGATGTTTTTCACCCCCGGCGTTCCCTCTGAATTCAAAGTGATGGTCGAGCAGGAGATTTTACCGCGCCTGCGCCAGCGCTTTACGCTGCCGGAACCGCCGGTATGCCTGCGGCTGACCACTTTTGGCCGCTCGGAAAGCGAGCTGGCGCAAAACCTCAATCCGCTGACGTTACCGCCTGGCGTGGTGATGGGCTACCGCTCGTCGATGCCGATCATTGAGCTGAAGCTGACCGGACCGGCTGAGCAGCGTGACGCCATGCTGGCCCTGTGGCCGGAAGTGCGTAAAGTGGCTGGCGACAGCCTGATTTTCGAAGGCACTGAAGGGTTACCGGCGCAGATTGCACGCTGTCTGCAGGAGCGGCAGCTGAGCCTGACGCTCAGCGAGCAGTTTACCGGCGGTCTGCTGGCGCTCCAGCTGTCCCGCGCCGGCGCGCCGCTGCTGGCCAGCGAAGTGGTCCCGGCGCAGGAGGAGACGCTGGCGCAGGCGGCCCGCTGGGCGGCCGAGCGGCGCATTAACCATTTTGCCGGCCTGGCCCTGGCGGTGAGCGGCCAGGAAAACGATCATCTTAACGTGGCCCTGGCCACCCCCGACGGCACCTTCGCGCTGCGGGTGAAGTTTAGCGTCACCCGCCACAGCCTGGCGGTACGCCAGGAAGTCTGCGCCATGATGGCATTAAACCTGCTGCGTCGCTGGCTGAATGGCCAACCGCTGGCCAGTGAACATGGCTGGATTAACGTGGTGGATTCCCTCTCGCTGTAAGTCGTTTCCCGGCGCGCGGGCTTCTCCCGGGCGCCGGTTGTCCAGCCTGTTGTACTCTCCTGAAAAAATTCTGTGCGTTAAGTCGCAATTTTCCGCTGCGAACGGTCCAGCATACGGGAAAGCGATTGCCCCGCGATGTCGCTCACACTTTACCGCCCGGACAACCGCAACACTGATTCCAGTATTCAGGATTGGAGTCCAGTATGTTGGAATCAACGAAAGTCCCGGCGCTGACCCGCGCGATTGAGATCCTCAATTTAATTGGCCGCATCGGACCCTGCAGCGCGGCGACGATAATAGCGGAGCTGGGGATCCCGAAAAGCACGGTTTATCTGCTGCTGGGCGAGCTGAAAAAGCAGCGCTTCATCAGTATGGATAATCAGGATAACTACTGCCTGTGGACCAAACTGGTGGAGCTGGCCGGGCAGGCGCTAAGCAAAATGGACCTGCGCGAGCTGGCGCGGCCGCGCCTGACCCGGCTGATGGATGAGTGCGGCCTGCTCTGCCATCTGGGCATTATCGATCACGGTAACGCCTACTACATTCTGAAAATTGAATCACCCGCCACCATTAGCGTGCGTTCGCACGAAGGAAAGAGCCTGTCGCTTTACCGCTCCGGGATCGGCAAATGTCTGCTGGCCTGGCAGCCCGCCGGGGTTCAGGCATCGATTATCGATGAACTGCAGTGGGAGCGGGCTACGCCAACGACCATCAGCAATGCTCAACAGCTGCGGGAGGAGCTGGGGCGGATCCGCGCCCGGGGCTGGAGCTTTGATAATGGCGAGGACTACCCGGACGTGCGCTGCGTGGCCGCCCCGGTTTTTAACGCTAATAACGACCTGACCGCCGCCATCTCGGTGGTGGGCACCCGTCTGCAAATCAATGAAGACAATCGCGATTACCTTGCCGGTAAGGCGATTGCCTGCGCGAAAGATATTTCACGACTGCTGGGGTGGAAAAGCCCCTTTGAACAACTCGCCTCATCATAAGGAGAACACCATGACCCTACCGAAAATTAAACACGTCCGCGCCTGGTTTACCGGCGGCGCCACCGCAGAGCAGGGCGCCGGCGGCGGCGATTACCACGATCAGGGGGCTAACCACTGGATTGACGATCATATCTCCACCCCGATGAGCAAATACAAACAGTATGAGCAGTCCCGCCAGTCGTTTGGCATCAACGTGCTGGGCACGCTGATTGTGGAAGTGGAAGCCGACAACGGGCAGACCGGCTTTGCCGTGTCGACGGCCGGAGAGATGGGTTGCTTTATCGTGGAAAAACATCTCAACCGCTTTATCGAAGGCAAATGCGTCAGCGATATCAAACTGATCCACGACCAGATGCTCAACGCCACCCTTTACTACGCAGGATCCGGCGGTCTGGTGATGAACAGCATCTCCTGTGTCGACCTTGCGCTGTGGGATCTGTTCGGGAAAGTGGTTGGCCTGCCGGTCTACAAACTGCTGGGCGGAGCGGTGCGTGACGAAATCCAGTTCTATGCCACCGGCGCTCGTCCGGATCTGGCGCAGGAGATGGGCTTTATCGGCGGCAAAATGCCCACCCACTGGGGGCCGCACGATGGCGACGCCGGGATCCGCAAAGACGTCGCCATGGTGGCGGACATGCGCGAAAAATGCGGCCCGGATTTCTGGTTAATGCTGGACTGCTGGATGAGCCAGGACGTTAACTATGCCACCAAACTTGCCCATGCCTGCGCCCCTTACAACCTCAAGTGGATCGAGGAGTGCCTGCCGCCGCAGCAGTATGAAGGTTATCGCGAGCTGAAGCGCCAGGCGCCGGCCGGGATGATGGTGACCAGCGGCGAGCACCACGGCACCCTGCAGTCCTTCCGCACCCTGTCGGAGACCGGAATCGATATTATGCAGCCCGACGTCGGCTGGTGCGGCGGCTTAACCACGCTGGTGGAGATAGCGGCTATTGCTAAAGCGCGCGGGCAGCTGGTGGTGCCGCACGGCTCGTCGGTTTACTCACATCATGCGGTGATCACTTTCACCAACACGCCGTTCAGCGAGTTTCTGATGACCAGTCCTGACTGCGCCACGCTGCGTCCGCAGTTCGACCCGATCCTGCTCGGCGAGCCGGTGCCGGAGAGGGGGCGCATTCATAAATCGGTACTGGATAAACCCGGCTTTGGCGTCGAGCTCAATCGCGACTGCAACCTGAAACGTCCTTATCAACACTGATCCCCCGGGCCGCCCGGCGGCCCACGCCTGAGGATATTATGATGAGCAACACTCTGCTGGAGAGCGTGGTGAAGAAAAACCGCGCCCGCTTAATCCCCTTTATGCTGGCGCTGTACGTGCTGGCGTTTCTTGACCGTTCGAATATCGGTTTCGCCAAAGAGACCTACCAGCTGGACACTGGCCTCAGCAACGAAGCCTATGCGCTGGGGGCGGGGATTTTCTTTGTGGTCTATGCCTTTCTTGGGGTGCCGGCCAACCTGCTGATGCGCAAATTTGGCGCCAGAAAATGGATCGGCTGCACCACGCTGCTGTGGGGCGTGCTGTCGGCGGCGATGGCGTGGGCGGATACGGAAGCGAAATTCCTGCTGGTACGTACCCTGCTGGGCGCGGCGGAGGCGGGCTTCTTCCCCGGCATGATCTACCTCACGTCTCAGTGGTTTCCCCAGCAAAACCGCGCCAGCATTATGGGGCTTTTTTATATGGGGGCGCCGCTGGCGCTGACCCTCGGTTCGCCTTTATCCGGCGCGCTGCTGGAGATGCATGGGTTTATGGGCCATCCCGGCTGGTTCTGGATGTTTGTGATTGAAGGCCTGCTCGCCGTCGCCGCGGGAGCGTTCACCTTCTTCTGGCTGGACGATTCGCCGCAGCATGCCCGCTTCCTGAGCGCGGCGGAGAAACAGGCGCTGATAAGCGAGCTGGCGCGAGAGGAGGAGAAAAAGGTCACCTCGCGTCTGTCCGATGCGCTGCGTAACGGGCGGGTCTGGCAGCTGGCGCTGATCTACATGACCATTCAGGTGGCGGTCTATGGCCTGATTTTCTTCCTGCCCACTCAGGTCGCCGCGCTGTTGGGCACCAAAGTCGGCTTCATTGCCTCGGTGGTGACGGCTATCCCGTGGGTGGCGGCGCTGTTCGGTACCTGGCTTATCCCTCGCTACTCCGATCGCACCGGCGAGCGGCGCAATATTGCCGCGCTGACGCTGCTGGCGGCAGCGGTCGGGATTGCGGTTTCCGGGT
The DNA here is from genome assembly GCF_048822555.1 of Klebsiella sp. C283. Lineage (NCBI taxonomy): Bacteria > Pseudomonadati > Pseudomonadota > Gammaproteobacteria > Enterobacterales > Enterobacteriaceae > Klebsiella > Klebsiella sp. C283. The sequence goes on along the minus strand of NZ_JBMEZS010000004.1, from coordinate 407,999 downwards.
TGGTGGCGCCGGTGCTGGCTATCATTGCGCTGTGCGTGGCGGCGGTTGGCGTGATTGCCGTGCAGCCGGTCTTCTGGACGATGCCGACGCAGCTGCTCTCCGGCACGGCGCTGGCCGCCGGGATTGGCTTCGTTAACCTGTTTGGCGCCATCGGCGGCTTTCTGGCGCCGATCGTTCGCGTGCAGGCCGAAACGCTGTTCGCCAGCAGCGCCGCTGGACTGTTAACCCTGGCCGGCGTGGCCATCATCGGGGTGATCACCATCTTCTCATTAAGCCTCACCCGCGCGGTTCCTCAGCGCGGCGGCGTACAGCATTGATTAAAGGAATCGCTATGAACGCACTGTTATCAAACCCCTTCAAACGTGGATTATTACGCGGTGAGACGCAAATAGGCCTGTGGCTGAGCTCGACCTCCTCCTATCTGGCGGAGATTGCCGCCACTTCAGGATATGACTGGCTGCTGATCGACGGCGAGCATGCCCCGAACACTATTCAGGACCTTTATCATCAGCTCCAGGCCATCGCCCCTTATGCCAGTCAGCCGGTGATCCGTCCGGTGGAGGGCAGCCGCAGCCTGATAAAACAGGTGCTGGATATTGGTGCCAGAACGTTGCTGGTGCCGATGGTCGATACCGCCGAGCAGGCGCGGGAAGTCGTCTCGGCAACCCGTTATCCTCCCGTCGGTAGCCGCGGCGTTGGCGCCGGCGTGGCCCGGGCGGCGCGCTGGGGCAGAGTGGAGAATTATATGGCGGAGGCGAATGACGAACTCTGTCTGCTGATTCAGGTGGAGAGCCGAACCGCGCTGGAAAATCTGGACGCTATCCTCGAGGTGGAGGGCATTGACGGGGTGTTTATCGGGCCGGCGGATCTCTCCGCTTCGCTGGGACACCCGGACGATGCGGGCCATCCTGACGTGCAGCGGGTGATTGAGCAGAGCATCCGGCGCATTCGCGCGGCGGGAAAAGCGGCCGGATTTCTGGCGGTCGACCCGGCGATGGCGGATAAATGTCTCGCCTGGGGGGCCAATTTCGTCGCCGTCGGGGTCGATACCATGCTGTACACCCAGGCGCTGGACCGCCGGCTGGCAATGTTTAAATCCGCCAGCGCTCAGCCGCAGGAGAAAGCGAGCTATTGACGGCGCAGGCTGGCGCCGGACTCAGGCGAGCGCCTGCGCCAGCACCGTCAGCGGATGTTCGCAGCCTTTGCTGGTGGACATTTCTATCTGCCATTTACAGGTCTCGCAGTCGGTGACGACGATGTCGGCGCCGCTCTCCTCAATCTGACGGAACAGCGGGGCGCCGATAGCCTGGGATACCGCGTAATTCTCAGTCTTAAACCCGTAGGTGCCGGCGATGCCGCAGCACTGCGAATCCAGCACTTCCAGCTGCAGGCCAGGGATCAGCCGCAGCAGTTCGAGGGTATACAGCGACCAGCCCATTTTCTCCATATGGCACGGCGTGTGATAGACCACCTTCAGCGGCAGCGGGCGCAGCGGCAGCGTTTTGCCACTATCCAGTTGTTTCCAGATCCAGCGAGTGGCCAGCTCCACCCGGTCGCGGAGATCGCTGTTGTCGACATCAAGGAGGTGCGGGTATTCATCGCGCAGCGTAAAGGTGCAGGTCGAGGAGGTGGCGATGATCGGCAGCGCGTTTTCCCGCATCGCGGCGACGTTGCTCTGCGCCTGCTTACGCGCTTTGTCAAAAAAGCCGTTGGCGATCAGCGGCACGCCGCAGCATTTTTCCCGTGATAACAACTGCACGCCGGTGCCCAGCGCATTGACGACGCGAATCAGATCCTTGCCCAACTGCGGGTGGTTATAGTTGACGTAGCAACCATGAAAGAAGGCCACCTGCTCAGGGTACTGCGCCTGTCTGGCCGCTAGCTGGCGGAAAGCGCGGCGGAAGGTGCCGAAGCCATATTTTGGCAGCGTGCGGCGATGATCGATATTGAGCGCCGCGTCGAGCAGGCGGCGTACCGGTTTTAAGCCGGTGGTGGCGTTTACCAGTGGGGCAAAGGGGGTGGAAAGGGTGCCCATCAGGTCGGTATGGCTGAGAATGGCGTCGCGCAGGGTCGGTTTTTGCTGGCCATACTGTGCCCGGGCGCGTTGAATGATATCGCCAATTTTCACATCCGACGGGCAGGCGACCTCACAGCGCTTGCAGTTAATGCAGTACTTGAGCGCCTCATCGTACAGCGCGCCATCCTTCAGGCGCAGGCGTTCGCCGTCCGGCCCCGCCTGTTTCGGCCCGGGATAGCGCGGATTGACCCGGCTTACCGGACAGGTAGTGGTACAGACCGTGCACTTAATGCAGCTTTCAAAACGGGTATCGTTCATGGTCGGCCTCCGGCGAGGGCGTGGATCTGTCTGGCGGCGTGCAGTGCGGTGACGGCGCAGACCCCGCCGCCGCAGCCGAGATGAATGGCATCGAACCCGCCGAGCAGCGAACCGATGGCGAAAAGATTGCTGAACGGCTGCCCGCCCAGCATGGGGCGCAGCAGGGCATCGGTTTTCACCCCGAAGCGCTGCCACGGCTGGGAGGCAAAGAAGTCGCGCTGGTACCAGTCGTCGCGCGGCAGGGTCTGCTGTAGATCGAGACCGAGAATGGGTTCGCGCACGCTATCCCGCGTGGCGACAAGACCGTTACTGAAAAAGCTGCCGCTGGCCAGCACGGTAAAACGCGGACGCAGCGCAATATCGCCGTGATTTCGCGTCCAGACGGCCTCGACGGCGCCCTGTCGATGGCTGATGTTCACCACTTCATCGCCGGCAAGCCAGGTGCCGCCGTCGCGAATAAACTGCCGCTGCAGCAAACTGTGCAGGCGCATCCCGGGAACCGAAGGCGGCAGCGTCGGCAGCAGACGCAGCGGGCAGGGCAGGCGCGCCTGCAGCCAGTGGTACAGGCGATCGTCGGCGAGGCCAAAGCAGGCGGGCATGATTAGCAGCTCATGCTGCTGCGCCAGCGGCAGCAGCGCCGCATGCAGGGCAGGCCAGTGGTTTTCATCGTCGAGGAGGCGGGCGATATTGGCGGCGCGAAACTCGGTGGGGTTGTCACGTAAAACATCCAGCAGCGGTAACTCGATTTCCGCCGCTACGGCGGTGACGCCGGTTTGCCCGAGCGCGGCGGCGGCGAGATGCGGCTGAAAATCGGCAAAGCCGCTGATCCCCACCAGACAGACCCCCTGTCGGGGGAGTGGCGCGACAGGAACCTCCTGCGGCGATAGCCACGCCGCGCGCAGCGTCCCCAGCGGCGTTACCCGCCGGTGCGGGCGGTGCGCGTCGCCCTGCATCACCGCGCCGCAGGCGGCCAGCAGGGCTTCAGTTTGTTTTGCGTATTCGAGCACCGCCCCGGCGCCGAGCCGGGAATAAGGGTGCTCAGGAAGCAGTTCAGCGAGCTGCTGCAGACCTTGCGCGAGGTCAGTGACGTTATCGCCGTTCGGCAGCGCCGAGAGCAGATCTAACGACGCGGAGGAAAAATGCAACGCGCTTTGCCCGCGGCTGATGATAACGCTGCGCAGGCCGGACTGATTCAGCGTCAGGCCGCACAGCAGGCCGGCCAGTCCGCCGCCGATAATCGCGCAGTCAAATTTCATCCTGATGCTCCTGTGGTAGTCCGCACAGGCCGAGGTAGACCCAGCGGGTGAATTCGCTTTCGCGCAGCGCGTCGCCCCAGGCGATGGGCTGCACGCCCTTCCAGCGCTCATTGAGAAACGCCGACAGCTGGGTCAACGACTGCGAGGGGGTGGTGACGTTAAAGCGCTGCAGCAGACCGGCGGCGCGGCAGGCGCAGAGTTCCCCCTGGCAGGTCCCCATGCCAATCCGGGTACGGCGGCGCAGGTCGAGCAGGGTGTGGACCGCCAGATTTTCCACCGCGTATTTCACTTCACCAGCGGTGACGGCTTCGCATTCGCAGACCAGACTACGGTGCTGGCGGCTGTCGCCAAGCCAGGCCGGCGTGCGATCGCCATGGCGGTAGACAGCAGAGCCGCGCAGCGGGCCCGGCAGGGAGATAATTTTTCGCAGGGTGCTTTCCGTCGGCTCCTGCGACCCGGGGAGCGGGCTCTCGGCCGTTGAACAGGGGGTGGTGTTGCCCAGCTTACGACAGACGGCGTCGGTGGCCCACTCGGCCATCAGGCGATAGGTCATCAGCTTGCCGCCGGTGATGGTAATGAAGCCTTCCATGCCGTCGCGCTGAGCATGGTCGAGCAGGACGATGCCGCGGCTGACGCTGCGTCCGCTGGGATCGTTGTCGCTGGCCACCAGCGGGCGCACGCCGGAGTAGGCGCGGAGGATCCGGGTGCGGCCCATGACCGGCGCCAGCTTTTCACCTTCGCGCAGCAGGGTTTCGACTTCCGCGGTCGTTACCCGGTTGTCGTCAATTTCGTCATAAGGAATATGCATCGAGGTGGTGCCGATCAGCGAGATGGTATCCCCGGGCACCAGAATATCGGCATCGGCTGGCTTACGGCAGCGGTTGATCACCAGGTTGTTAATCCGGTGGTCAAGGATCAACAGCGATCCCTTCGCCGGGAACATGGTGATGCGCAGGTCGGCATATTCCGCAATGCGCTGCCCCCAGATCCCGGCGGCATTGACCACTACCCCGGCGTACAGAGCGCGGGTCTGGTGAAGCTGACGATCGTATACCTGGACGCCACAGACGCGGTCGCCCTGGCGCAGCAGGCCTGTCACTTCGCAGCCGGTGAGGATCTGCGCGCCGTGTTCGCGGGCGTCGAGCATATTGGCCGCGGTGAGGCGAAACGGGTCAATGGTGCCATCCGGGACCTGCACCGCCCCCAGCAGCGTCGGGTTGACGGCGGGCTCGCGGCGCAGCGCCTCCTGCGCAGAAAGCGGCGTGGCCTCTATGCCAGCCTGCTGGCAGGCGGCGATAAAGGTCTGCTGCCAGGCCAGATCGTCTTCAGGCAGGGTAATGAACAGACCGCCGGCCGGTTCGATACAGTGACGGGCGATGCGGCGCAGGATGCGGTTCTCACTGATGCATTCGCGGGCGGATTCGTTGTCGGTCACCGCATAGCGGGCGCCGCTGTGCAACAGCCCATGATTACGGCCGGTGGCCCCGGTGGCGATATCATGGCGCTCAATGAGCACTGTGCGTAATCCGCGTCGGGCGCAGTCGCGGGCGATGCCGGCGCCGGTTGCTCCGCCGCCGATGATGATTACCTCGCTATCAAGACGTCCCGTCATCTTCAGCTCCTCTGCTTTCGTTTACCGCCATTTAGCCACAATCAATAAGGTTATTGTTTGATTTCGAGCATATTCGCGCGTTATTTGAGCGAATTATGTGATTTTGTGCTCACATTGGAACCTTTTGTCATATTTCTGTAACAAATTGTGCGATGTTTCACAGTATCAGCTCTACGTATTGCCTACCATCGCGGCCAGATTCGAAGTTGTTGATTAATCTGGGATTGTTGTCGTGACGTCAGTAAAAAACAGCAAGGGCCACGGAGGCTGATATGTTAAGTATTTTTAAACCCGCCGCGCATAAAGCGCGTTTGCCAGCCGCGGAGATCGACCCGCTCTATCGTCGGTTACGCTGGCAGATTTTTATCGGCATCTTCTTTGGTTATGCCGCTTACTATCTGGTTCGTAAGAACTTTGCCCTGGCGATGCCCTATCTTATCGAGCAAGGTTTCTCCCGCGGCGATCTCGGTTTCGCCCTTTCCGGCATCTCCATTGCCTACGGATTTTCGAAATTCATCATGGGATCGGTCTCTGACCGTTCGAATCCGCGCATTTTCCTGCCGGCGGGGCTGATCCTCGCCGCGCTGGTGATGCTGGTGATGGGCTTCGTACCGTGGGCCACCTCGAGCATCATGATCATGTTCGTGCTGCTGTTCCTCTGCGGCTGGTTCCAGGGGATGGGCTGGCCGCCGTGCGGCCGTACCATGGTCCACTGGTGGTCGCAGAAAGAGCGCGGCGGAATTGTTTCAGTGTGGAACTGCGCGCATAACGTCGGCGGGGGGATTCCGCCGCTGCTGTTCCTGTTGGGTATGGCCTGGTTTAACGACTGGCACGCGGCGCTCTATATGCCGGCTTTCGGCGCTATTCTGCTGGCGATTTTCGCCTTCGCGATGATGCGCGATACGCCGCAATCCTGCGGCCTGCCGCCGATCGAAGAGTATAAAAACGACTACCCGGACGATTACAGCGAAGAGCATGAACAAGAGCTGACGGCGAAGCAGATCTTTATGCAGTACATTCTACCGAACAAGCTGCTGTGGTACATCGCGGTCGCCAACGTCTTCGTTTACCTGCTGCGCTACGGCATTCTCGACTGGTCGCCGACCTACCTGAAAGAGGTGAAGCACTTCGCGCTGGATAAGTCCTCCTGGGCCTACTTCCTGTACGAGTACGCGGGGATCCCGGGCACCCTGCTGTGCGGCTGGATGTCGGATAAAGTGTTTAAAGGCAACCGCGGCGCCACCGGCGTGTTCTTTATGACCCTGGTCACCATCGCGACCGTCGTGTACTGGCTGAACCCGCCGGGTAACCCGGGCGTCGATATGGCCTGTATGATTATTATCGGCTTCCTGATCTACGGCCCGGTGATGCTGATTGGCCTGCATGCGCTGGAGCTGGCGCCGAAGAAAGCCGCCGGCACCGCCGCAGGCTTCACCGGCCTGTTCGGTTACCTCGGCGGTTCCGTGGCCGCGAGCGCCATCGTCGGCTACACCGTCGATTTCTTCGGCTGGGACGGCGGCTTTATGGTGATGATCGGCGGCAGCGTGCTGGCGGTTGTCCTGCTGGTTATCGTGATGCTCGGTGAACGCCGCCATCATCAACAGCTGAAGCAAGCCTAAGGAGCGGCGATGAACATGAAACTCACCGCGCTAATTAGCGGCATGATGTTGGCCAGTTCGGCGCTGTGCTTCAGCGCGACAGCGGCGGATAAAATGGTTATCGCCCACCGGGGCGCCAGCGGTTATCTGCCTGAACATACCCTGCCGGCGAAAGCGATGGCCTACGCGCAGGGGGCGGATTACCTTGAGCAAGACCTGGTGATGACCAAAGACGACCGACTGGTGGTGTTGCACGACCACTATCTGGATCGGGTGACCGACGTCGCTCAGCGCTTCCCGCAGCGGGCGCGTCAAGATGGCCGTTTTTACGCCATCGACTTTACCCTGGCCGAGATCAAGTCGCTGACGTTTACCGAAGGCTTTGAGCCGAAAGATGGCAAGAATGTGCAAACCTATCCCGGGCGTTTCCCGATGGGCAAATCCGATTTCCGCATTCATACCTTTGAAGAAGAGATTGAGTTTGTCCAGGGGCTGAATCATTCCACCGGCAAAAACATCGGTATTTACCCGGAAATCAAAGCGCCGTGGTTCCACCATCAGGAAGGCAAAGATATTGCCGCCAGCACGCTGAAAGTGCTGAAAGAATATGGCTACACCAGCAAGCAGGATAAGGTCTATCTGCAGTGCTTTGACGCCAACGAGCTCAAGCGTATTAAGCATGAGCTGGAGCCGAAGATGGGCATGGATCTCAAGCTGGTGCAGCTTATCGCCTATACCGACTGGAATGAAACCCAGCAGCGGCAGGCTGACGGCAAGTGGGTGAACTACAGCTATGACTGGATGTTCAAGCCGGGGGCCATGGCGCAGATTGCGCAGTACGCCGACGGCATTGGTCCGGATTATCATATGCTGGTGGCGGAAGGCTCAAAGCCGGGGGCGGTGAAGCTGACGGCGATGGTCAAGGAGGCGCACGCCAGCCATCTGCAGGTGCATCCGTATACCGTGCGCGCGGATCAGCTGCCGGAGTACGCCAGCAACGTCAATCAGCTCTATGACCTGCTGTATCGCCAGGCGGACGTCGATGGCTTGTTTACCGATTTCCCGGATAAAGCGGTGCAATTCCTGGATGCTAAACGCTAAATATCCCTGCAGGCTTCGGGTCGGGCCGAGGCAGCGTCCGTGCAAAACACGGCCCTCAGCCCACATCCATGCGGGCTGCCCCAGCCTTCCGGGAACGTCTCAGCGATTTTGAGGCCGCAACACCGGCAGTTTCAGCAGCCCAGGACGGCAGTGCGTAAACGGCCGGTCCTGGAACAGTAGGTCAGGTAAGCGTAGCGCCACCTGACAAGACTACATCTCGATCTCAATATCGCCCTTCGCCCGGCAGCAGCAGGGCAAAATTTCTCCCGGCTGGATAAAGGCCAGCGGCTCGGTCAGCCAGTCAACCTGGCCGGAGACCAGACGAGTGCGGCAGGAGCCGCAATAGCCTGCGCGGCACTGATACTCGACGTCGATATTATGCGATTCAAGAGCAGCCAACAGGGAAGGGTGTTCATCCTGACACTCAAGGCGAGTGTCAGAGATTTTCAAGAAGATCCGCTTCATTACAGCTGGAAATTGCTCAGGTCGTCGGCATCGACTTCAGAGTCGATCTGGCCGACCAGGTAAGAGCTGACCTCTACTTCCTGCGGCGCCACCTGGACGTTGTCGGAGACCAGCCAGGTGTTGATCCACGGGATCGGGTTGGAGCGGGTCTGGAACGGCAGATCGAGGCCTACCGCCTGCATGCGGATATTGGTGATGTACTCGACGTACTGGCAGAGAATATCTTTGTTCAGGCCAATCATCGAGCCGTCGCGGAACAGGTAGTCCGCCCACTCTTTCTCCTGCTGCGCCGCCAGCACGAACAGGTCATAGCACTCCTGCTTGCACTCTTCGGCGATTTCCGCCATTTCCGGATCGTCGCTGCCGGAGCGCAGCAGGTTCAGCATATGCTGAGTGCCGGTCAGGTGCAGCGCTTCATCGCGGGCGATCAGGCGGATAATTTTGGCGTTGCCTTCCATCAGTTTGCGCTCGGCAAAGGCGAAGGAGCAGGCGAAGCTGACGTAGAAGCGGATCGCTTCCAGGGCGTTGACGCTCATCAGGCACAGATAGAGTTTCTTTTTCAGCTCGCGCAGATTGACGGTCACGGTCTTGCCGTTGACGGTGTGGGTGCCTTCGCCCAGCAGGTGCCAGTAGCTGGTCATCTCGATCAGCGAATCGTAATAGTGGGAGATCCCCTCGGCACGCTTCTGGATCTGCTCGTTGGTGACGATATCGTCGAACACGGTCGCCGGGTCGTTGACGATGTTGCGGATGATATGGGTGTACGAGCGCGAGTGAATGGTCTCGGAGAAGGCCCAGGTTTCCACCCAGGTCTCCAGCTCCGGGATGGAGATCAGCGGCAGCAGTGCCACGTTTGGGCTACGGCCCTGGATGGAGTCGAGCAGCGTCTGGTACTTCAGGTTGCTGATGAAAATGTGTTTTTCATGTTCCGGCAGCGCCTGGTAGTCAATGCGATCGCGGGAGACGTCAACCTCTTCCGGGCGCCAGAAGAAGGAGAGCTGTTTTTCAATCAGCTTTTCAAAGATATCGTATTTTTGCTGATCGTAGCGGGCCACGTTAACCGGCTGGCCAAAAAACATTGGCTCAAGCAGCTGATCGTTTTTCGTCTGTGAAAAAGTGGTGTATGCCATTGAAGTGAGTCCTGTTGAACTGTACTGCCCGGCGGCGATGCGTTGGCCGGGCCTACAAAATCGTAGGCCGGGTAAGCGTAGCGCCACCCGGCAAAAATACCTTAGATCTTACAAGCGCCGCTTTCGCAGCCGTCGTCCTGGATGGACGGGGCCAGGTCATCCTGAGCGTCTTCAGCGCCATCACGGGTGTTGTGATAGTACAGCGTTTTGACGCCGAATTTATAGGCGTTGAGCAGGTCTTTCAGCAACTGCTGCATCGGCACTTTTCCGGAAGGGAAGCGCGTCGGATCGTAGTTGGTATTCGCAGAGATCGACTGGTCGATAAACTTCTGCATGATACCCACCAGCTGCAGGTAGCCGTCGTTGTTCGGCATTTCCCACAGCAGTTCGTAGGCGTTCTGCAGGTTTTCGTAGTCCGGCACCACCTGGCGCAGGATCCCATCCTTCGACGCTTTGATACTCACGTGGCCGCGCGGCGGCTCGATGCCGTTGGTGGCGTTGGAGATCTGCGACGAGGTCTCGGACGGCATCAGCGCGGAGAGCGTGGAGTTACGCAGGCCGTGGGTTTTGATGGACGCGCGAAGCGCTTCCCAGTCGTAGTGCAGGGCTTCGCTGACGATGCCGTCCAGGTCTTTTTTATAGGTATCGATCGGCAGGATACCCTGCGCATAGGTGGTTTCGTTGAACCACGGGCAAGCGCCCTGTTCGATAGCCAGTTCGTTGGAGGCCTTCAGCAGGTAGTACTGAATCGCTTCGAACGTTTTGTGGGTCAGGTTGTTGGCGCTGCCGTCGGAGTAGCGTTTGCCATGCTTCGCCAGATAGTAAGCGAAGTTGATCACGCCGATGCCCAGCGTACGGCGGCCCATTGCGCCGCGTTTGGCGGCCGGGATGGGGTAATCCTGATAGTCGAGCAGCGCGTCCAGGGCACGCACCGCCAGCACCGCCAGCTCTTCCAGCTCGTCGAGGCTGTCGATAGCCCCGAGGTTGAAGGCCGACAGGGTGCACAGCGCGATTTCGCCGTTTTCGTCGTTGACGTCTTCCAGCGGTTTAGTCGGCAGGGCGATCTCCAGGCACAGGTTAGACTGGCGCACCGGGGCGACCACCGGATCGAACGGGCTGTGGGTGTTGCAGTGGTCGACGTTCTGGATGTAGATGCGGCCGGTGGAGGCGCGCTCCTGCATCATCAGCGAGAACAGCTCAACCGCTTTAATGCGCTGCTTGCGAATGCTGTCGTCCTGCTCGTACTGGGTGTACAGGCGCTCAAATTCGTCCTGATCGGCGAAGAAAGCGTCATACAGGCCCGGGACGTCGGAAGGGCTGAACAGGGTAATGTCGCCGCCCTTCAGCAGACGGGTGTACATCAGCTTGTTGATCTGCACCCCGTAGTCCATGTGACGAACGCGGTTGGCGTCGGTCCCGCGGTTGTTTTTCAGCACCAGCAGGCTTTCCACTTCCAGATGCCACATTGGGTAGAAGAGGGTCGCTGCGCCGCCGCGTACGCCGCCCTGCGAGCAGGACTTCACCGCGGTCTGGAAATGTTTGTAGAACGGAATGCAGCCGGTGTGGAAGGCTTCGCCGCCGCGGATCGGGCTGCCCAGCGCGCGAATGCGGCCGGCGTTGATGCCGATGCCGGCGCGCTGGGAAACGTATTTCACAATCGCGCTGGAGGTAGCGTTGATGGAGTCCAGGCTGTCGCCGCACTCGATCAGCACGCAGGAGCTGAACTGACGGGTTGGGGTACGCACGCCGGACATGATCGGCGTCGGCAGCGAGATTTTAAAGGTCGACACCGCGTCGTAGAAACGCTTGATGTAGTCCAGACGCGTTTCGCGCGGGTAGTTAGAGAACAGGCAGGCAGCCACCAGAATATAGAGGAACTGCGCGCTCTCATAAATTTCGCCGGTGACGCGGTTTTGTACCAGATACTTGCCTTCCAGCTGCTTAACGGCAGCGTAGGAGAAGTTCATGTCGCGCCAGTGGTCGAGGAAACCGTCCATCTGCTGGAACTCTTCTTCCGTGTAGTCTTCCAGCAGATGATGATCGTATTTACCCTTCTCGACCATCTTCACCACGTGATCGTAAAGCGCCGGCGGCTCAAACTGGCCGAAGGCTTTTTTACGCAAATGGAAAATCGCCAGACGCGCGGCGAGGTACTGGTAATCCGGCGCCTCGCGGGAGATCAGATCCGCAGCGGCTTTGATAATGGTTTCGTGGATGTCCGCGGTTTTAATGCCGTCATAGAACTGGATATGCGAGCGCAGCTCTACCTGGGAAATCGAAACGTTATTCAGTCCTTCTGCCGCCCAATCCAGTACGCGATGGATTTTGTCGAGATTGATGCGCTCGGTGGTTCCGTCGCGCTTTGTCACCAGCAGACTCTGATTCATGTGGATTTTACCTGTCCGTGAAAGAAAATATCCCCCGTTTATCCACAGAAGGCCATTGTGACTAACTCTGTGGATAAATACTATATGTAGGGGGTTGTCGATAAAAGGAACGCTATATGGTGAGTATTTTAGTAAGGAATCTTTTGAGTACAAGGGTTGATTTTGACGTTAAATTGAGGTTGCGGAAGGGTAATAATCCGCAAGTCCACGTCGCATAAGGCCTGGAGAAGAAGTCAATAAAACAGAAAAAAAAATGAAAATTTGATCGAGTGCTGATTTCTTCATCGGAAGAAATAATCACGCGGCTTGATGCCGCGCAATCATCATAAGCGCAGGTGCTGACGTCACGCTTTTTTGGCGCTGGTATGCAACATATAGTTAACATCAACCCCCGGCGCCAACTTGAAGGTGTTGGTCAACGGATTGTAATGCAGGCCGATGATATGCTGCTCTTTCAGAGTAGTCTGATCTACCCAGCCCAGCAGTTCGGCCGGCTTGATAAACTTTTTCACATCATGAGTGCCTTTGGGCACCATTTTCATGACATATTCCGCGCCGACCACTGCCATCAGCCACGCTTTACCGTTACGGTTGATGGTGGAGAAGAAGACCTGGCCGCCAGGCTTCACCAGCCGCGCGCAGGCGTGGACGACCGACTGTGGGTCAGGGACGTGCTCCAGCATCTCCATGCAGGTGACGACGTCATACTGCTGCGGATGCTTCGCGGCATGTTCTTCAACCGTTTCCTGAACATACTCCACCTGAATTCCGCTCTCCAGGGCGTGCAGTTTCGCCACCTGCAGCGGCTCGGCGCCCATGTCCAGCCCGGTGACCGTCGCGCCTTCGCGCGCCATGCTCTCGGCGAGGATGCCGCCGCCGCAGCCGACATCGAGGACTTTTTTACCGAACAGGCCGCCAGAGCGTTCGGCGATATAGCCCAGCCGCAGGGGGTTAATGCGGTGGAGCGGTTTGAACTCGCCCTCCAGATCCCACCAGCGCGAGGCGACGGCTTCGAATTTGGCGATTTCAGCATGATCGACGTTAGGGGCTACCGACGTTTTTTCGGCATTCATGGGCGCTTTTACTCCTTTTCTGTTCAGACCTGCGAGTATATCAGCAGCGCGCCATGAATAAACCGTATTGCTTTACCTCTCTTAGCGCGGCTGTGTTATAATTTGCGACCTTTGAATCCGGGATACAGTAGAGGGATAGCGGTTAGATGAGCGACCTTGCGAGAGAAATTACACCGGTCAACATTGAGGAAGAGCTTAAGAACTCTTATCTGGATTATGCGATGTCGGTCATTGTTGGCCGTGCGCTGCCGGATGTCCGAGATGGCCTGAAGCCGGTACACCGTCGCGTACTTTACGCCATGAACGTATTGGGCAATGACTGGAACAAAGCCTATAAAAAATCAGCCCGTGTCGTTGGTGACGTAATCGGTAAATACCACCCGCACGGCGACTCCGCGGTATACGACACCATCGTGCGTATGGCGCAGCCGTTCTCGCTGCGTTACATGCTGGTGGACGGCCAGGGTAACTTTGGTTCCATCGACGGCGACTCCGCCGCGGCGATGCGTTATACCGAAATTCGTCTGGCGAAAATCGCTCATGAGCTGATGGCCGATCTTGAAAAAGAGACGGTCGATTTCGTTGACAACTATGACGGCACGGAGCGTATTCCGGACGTCATGCCGACCAAAATTCCTAACCTGCTGGTAAACGGCGCCTCCGGGATCGCCGTCGGGATGGCTACCAACATACCGCCGCATAACCTGACGGAAGTGATCAACGGCTGTCTGGCCTATGTCGACGATGAAGACATCAGCATTGAAGGGCTGATGGCGCATATTCCTGGCCCTGATTTCCCGACCGCCGCCATTATCAACGGCCGTCGCGGCATTGAAGAGGCCTACCGCACCGGTCGCGGTAAAGTCTACATCCGCGCGCGCGCGGAAGTGGAAGTGGACGCGAAATCCGGCCGCGAAACCATCATCGTGCATGAAATTCCCTATCAGGTGAACAAAGCGCGCCTGATTGAGAAAATCGCCGAGCTGGTAAAAGAAAAACGCGTGGAAGGCATCAGCGCGCTGCGTGACGAGTCTGATAAAGACGGGATGCGCATCGTGATTGAAGTGAAGCGCGACGCGGTAGGGGAAGTGGTGCTCAACAACCTCTATTCCCAGACCCAGCTGCAGGTCTCCTTCGGCATCAACATGGTTGCGCTGCACCATGGCCAGCCGAAGATCATGAACCTGAAAGACATCATCGCCGCCTTCGTGCGCCACCGCCGCGAAGTGGTGACCCGTCGCACCATTTTCGAGCTGCGTAAAGCCCGTGACCGCGCGCATATCCTCGAAGCGCTGGCCGTGGCGCTGGCCAATATCGACCCGATTATCGAACTGATCCGTCGCGCGCCGACCCCGGCTGAAGCGAAAGCAGCGCTGGTTGCCCAGGCGTGGGATCTCGGTAACGTCGCGGCGATGCTGGAGCGTGCCGGTGATGACGCCGCGCGTCCGGAATGGCTGGAGCCCGAGTTCGGCGTGCGCGAGGGTAAATACTACCTGACCGAGCAGCAGGCCCAGGCGATTCTGGATCTGCGTCTGCAGAAACTGACCGGCCTTGAGCATGAAAAACTGCTCGACGAGTATAAAGAGCTGCTGGAACAGATCGCGGAACTGCTGCACATCCTCGGCAGCGCCGACCGTCTGATGGAAGTGATTCGCGAAGAGCTGGAGCTGATCCGCGACCAGTTCGGCGACGAACGTCGTACCGAAATCACCGCCAACAGCGCTGATATCAACATTGAAGATCTGATCAACCAGGAAGACGTGGTGGTCACCCTATCGCATCAGGGCTATGTGAAGTATCAGCCGCTGACCGACTACGAAGCACAGCGTCGTGGCGGTAAAGGCAAATCGGCAGCGCGCATTAAAGAAGAAGACTTTATTGACCGCCTGCTGGTGGCCAACACCCATGACACCATCCTCTGCTTCTCAAGCCGCGGTCGTCTGTACTGGATGAAGGTCTATCAATTGCCGGAGGCCAGCCGCGGCGCGCGCGGTCGTCCGATCGTTAACCTGCTGCCGCTGGAAGCCGATGAGCGTATCACCGCTATCCTGCCGGTCCGCGAGTATGAAGAGGGCGTCAACGTCTTTATGGCCACCGCCAGCGGTACCGTGAAGAAAACCGCGCTGACCGAGTTCAGTCGTCCGCGTTCCGCCGGCATTATCGCGGTGAACCTGAACGAAGGCGATGAGCTGATCGGCGTCGATCTGACCTCTGGTCAGGACGAAGTGATGCTGTTCTCCGCGGCCGGCAAGGTCGTGCGCTTCAAAGAAGATGCCGTTCGCGCCATGGGCCGTACCGCCACCGGCGTACGCGGCATTAAGCTGGCGGAAAACGACAGCGTCGTCTCGCTGATTATTCCGCGCGGTGAAGGCGCGATCCTGACGGTGACGCAAAACGGTTACGGTAAACGTACCGCCGCGGCTGAGTATCCGACCAAGTCGCGTGCCACCCAGGGCGTTATCTCGATCAAAGTCACCGAGCGTAACGGTTCCGTGGTCGGCGCCGTACAGGTGGATGATTGCGATCAGATCATGATGATCACCGACGCCGGGACGCTGGTGCGTACCCGCGTTTCCGAAGTGAGCATCGTGGGCCGTAACACCCAGGGCGTGATCCTCATCCGCACCGCGGAAGATGAAAACGTGGTGGGGCTGCAGCGCGTCGCTGAGCCGGTAGACGACGAAGAACTGGACGCCATCGACGGTAGCGCGGCGGAAGGCGATGACGATATCGCCCCGGAAGCGGATACCGATGACGACATCGCCGAAGACGAAGAGTAATCGTCCCAGGTAAATGTTCTGAAAGGGCCGGGTATTCTCCCGGCCCTTTTTGCATTAACATTGCGGCAAAGCCGGTTTACCGCTACTTTAACCCCATTCTGTTGAGTCCCTGACGGCCGAGCATCGCCACATTGAAATATCTTGCCTCTTTTCACACAACCCTGAAGGTTTCACGTTATCTGTTCAGAGCGCTGGCGGTATTGCTGTGGCTGCTGATTGCGTTTGTCTCTGTGTTTTATATCGTCAACGCGCTGCACGAGCGGGAAGCCGAGATCCATCAGGAGCTCAATCTCAACGCCGATCAGGCCCAGCGCTACATTCAGCGTACGGCGGATGTGATTAAAGAGCTGAAGTACGTCGCCGGTAACCGGCTTTCGGCAGGGGATGCGGTAGCGCAAGGGCAAAGCGGCGATATTGCGATCCCCAGCTTTGAACCCCTGTATCCTGACTCCGACTGCAGCGCGATGAGTAGCGCCTGGCGTAATTCGCTCCAATCGCTGGCGTGGTTTATGCGCTACTGGCGGGATAATTTCACCGCCGCCTACGACCTTAACCGCATCTTTCTCATCGGCAGCGATAACCTCTGTATGGCCAACTTTGGCCTGCGTGACGTGCCGATTGAGCGCGATCAGGCGCTGAAAGTCCTGCATCAACGCATTGAGCAATACCGCAATGCGCCGCAAAACGAGCGCGGCAACAACCTGTTCTGGATAAGCCAGGGCATGCGCCCCGGGGTGGGCTATTTTTACGCCCTGACGCCGATCTATATGGCCAATCGCCTGCAGGCGATGCTCGGCGTTGAGCAGACCATCCGCATGGAAAGCTTCTTTACGCCGGGCAGCCTGCCGATGAGCGTGACTATCTTCGACGATAACGGCCAGCCGCTGATCTCCCTGGCCGGCGCGGAAAGCAAAATCCAGAGCGAAGCGAAATGGATGCAGGAGCGGATGTGGTTTGGCTACAGCGCGGGTTTCCGCGAGCTGGTGCTGAAGAAAAGCCTTGCGCCGTCCTCCCTGAGCATCGTCTATTCCGTCTCGGTAGACCAGGTGCTGGAGCGGATCCGTATGCTGATCATCAACGCCATCGTTCTCAATATCATCAGCGGCGCGATGCTGTTTGCGCTGGCGCGGATGTATGAGCGGCGCATTTTTATCCCTGCGGAAAATGACGCTCAGCGGCTGGAAGAGCATGAGCAGTTCAACCGCAAAATCGTGGCCTCCGCCCCGGTGGGCATCTGTATTCTGCGCACCCTCGACGGGACCAACATTCTCAGTAACGAGCTGGCGCACAACTATCTGAACATGCTGACCCATGAGGACCGCCAGCGGCTGACGCAGATCATCTGCGGCCAGCAGGTCAACTTTGTCGATGTGCTGACCAGCAACCATACCAATCTGCAGATTAGCTTTGTCCACTCGCGCTATCGCAACGAAAACGTGGCGATTTGCGTGCTGGTGGACGTTTCCGCCCGCGTGAAGATGGAAGAGTCGCTGCAGGAGATGGCCCAGGCGGCGGAGCAGGCCAGCCAGTCGAAATCGATGTTCCTTGCCACCGTCAGCCATGAGCTGCGTACTCCGTTGTATGGCATCATCGGCAACCTCGATCTGCTGCAGACCAAAGCGTTGCCGAAGGGCGTCGATCGCCTGGTGACGGCGATGAACAACTCCTCAAGCCTGCTGTTGAAAATCATCAGCGATATTCTCGATTTCTCCAAAATCGAGTCCGAGCAGTTGAAGATCGAGCCGCGGGAATTTTCCCCGCGCGAGGTCATGAACCATATCTCCGCCAACTATCTGCCGCTGGTGGTGCGCAAGCAGCTGGGTCTGTACTGCTTTATCGAACCGGACGTTCCGGAACAGATGTCCGGCGACCCGATGCGCCTGCAGCAGGTGATCTCCAACCTGCTGAGCAATGCGATCAAGTTCACCGACACCGGCTGCATTATCCTGCACGTCCAGTGCGCGGGGGATTATCTGCAGATTAGCGTCCGCGACACCGGGGAGGGGATCCCGGCGAAAGAGGTATTGCGCCTCTTCGACCCCTTCTTCCAGGTGGGGACCGGCGTGCAGCGCAACTTCCAGGGCACCGGCCTTGGCCTGGCGATCTGTGAAAAACTGATCAGCATGATGGATGGCGATATCGCCGTGGAAACGGAGCCGGGAATGGGCAGCCGCTTTACCATCCGCATCCCGCTGTATGGCGTGCAGAACACGCCGCAGATGACGGCGAACGGTTTCGCTGGCAAGACCTGCTGGCTGGCCATCCACAACACCTCGCTGGCGATGTTCGTCACCTCGCTGCTCAGCTATCACGGCCTTACGGTACGTCGTCATGCCGGAGAAACCCCGGACGCCGAGGATGTCTTACTCACTGACGATGAAGCGCTGAGCGGCTGGCAGGGAAGGGCGATGGTCATCTTCTGCCGTCGTCATATCGGTATTCCGCAGGAACGGGCCGCCGGCGAGTGGCTGCATAGCGTGACGACGCCGCATGAACTGCTGCCGCTGTTGGGGCGTATTTTCCACATCGCGCAGGCCAGTGCGGACAATAGCCGGGCGCTGATGGCGCCGGAGGCGCAGGCCGGCAATAACGACGACATGATGATCCTCGTGGTCGACGATCATCCGATCAACCGGCGCCTGCTGGCGGATCAGCTGGGATCGCTCGGCTACCAGTGCGTGACTGCGAACGACGGGGTCGACGCGCTCAACGTCCTCAGCAAGCAGCACATCGATATCGTGCTCAGCGACGTCAACATGCCTAATATGGATGGTTATCGCCTGACGCAGCGCATTCGTCAGCTTGGCCTGACGCTGCCGGTGATTGGCGTCACGGCCAATGCCCTGGCGGAAGAGAAGCAGCGCTGTCTGGAATCGGGGATGGACAGCTGTCTGTCCAAGCCGGTGACGCTTGACGTGCTGAAGCAAACGCTGACGGTATATGCGGCGCGGGTACGTAAAGGGCGGGAATAACGGGGAACTCCGTCTCGCCGGGGCGAGACGGAGAGAGCATAATATTACTCTTTGTCCGTCGCGCTCAGCGAGACGGAGGAGAGGTAGTTCAGCAGGGCGATGTCGTTTTCGACGCCCAGCTTCATCATCGCCGACTTTTTCTGGCTACTGATGGTTTTGATGCTGCGGTTAAGCTTTTTGGCGATCTCGGTCACCAGGAAGCCTTCGGCGAAGAGACGCAGCACTTCGCTCTCCTTCGGCGACAGGCGTTTATCGCCATAGCCGCTGGCGCTGATTTTTTCCAGCAGACGAGAGACGCTTTCCGGGGTGAATTTCTTCCCTTTCTGCAGCGCGGCCAGCGCTTTTGGCAGATCGGTCGGCGCCCCCTGCTTGAGGACGATCCCTTCGATATCCAGATCCAGCACCGCGCTGAGGATCGCCGGGTTGTTGTTCATGGTCAGAACAATGATCGACAGATCCGGGAAGTGGCGCTTGATGTATTTAATCAGCGTGATCCCGTCGCCGTATTTATCACCGGGCATGGACAGATCGGTGATCAGCACATGGGCGTCCAGCTTCGGAAGATTGTTGATAAGGGCCGTGGAGTCTTCAAACTCGCCAACGACGTTCACCCACTCAATTTGCTCAAGTGACTTACGAATACCGAACAGTACGATCGGATGGTCATCGGCAATAATTACGTTCATAGTGTTCATGTATAAGGCTACCTTCTACAGCAAGCTCTTGACGTAAGCGTCAATGTCGCTGATATATTTTTCTATGCCTTGCGCATCCTTTTCGCGAATCAGATGCTCAAGCGTTTCACATAACTGTTTGCCGGGTATCAGATTAAGCATAGCAAATGCCCCTTTGAGGCGGTGGGCGGTTTGTGCCAGAGCAGCAAAATCGCCCGCTTCGATTTCAGTATACAATCTCTGAACATCATCCGGTACCGTATCGGCAAACAGTGCGTAATAGCCGCTGGCATGGAGTTCGGCGTTACTCTCGTTTCCTGAGGTGGCGGGCTGAACCGCCTCCTCCGCCAGCTGCTGCTCAATAAGCTGCAGGATAGCCTCCTGCATCGCCGTGCTAATATTAAAGTTGACCCGCAGTTGGCCCGGGCCGATTTTGCGTATCCCAACCTCATCATCGCTTAAAAGCAAGCCCGAAGCAGTAAGATTAGACGGATTATCCGTTAAATACAGATCGAACGCTTGACTTGTCGCCCGATCGTCCGGCGTGATGCAGGACGCCCCCCAGCTCTCCAGCTGGCGGGTGACAATCCGCCGCACTTCGCTGGAGGTCACATCCAGCAGGACGATAACGTCATCCAGCAGATGTTCTCCCGCCTCTGGCGCCTCTTCGCTGGCCGGCATTTTCAGATGCAGGCTATAGCGAGTCCCCAGCGACTCCCGCGCTTTGATGGTCAACTGCCCGCCCAGCTTGCGCGTCATGCGGTCACATAACCAGAAGGTGAGGGCGTTCGCTTTGCCGTACAGATCGCTCTGGGTCTCATTGAGATACGGGAAGTGCATATTGTCGATCTCGTTAGCCGAGACCCCGTTGCCGGTATCGAGAATGCGGAAGGTCAGGCGATCGCTGGCCGACTCTTCCTGGCAGACGTCGAGGGTGATCTTGCCGATCGGCGTGGTGGTGACGGAATACTGGATCAGCAGCACCAGCGTGCGCCGCAGCGCTTCACGGTCGCCATAGCGTTGCTCGCCGGCAGGCAGCGCGTTATTGATAAGCAACTGCAGCCCCTTGCGCTTCATCGCCGGCAGCACCTCCGGTACGACGTCGTCGATCAGCTCCTGCACCGAGAACAGCGACTGGCTGGTTTTCCAGGCATCGCTTTCCAGCAGGTTAGCCAGCTGAATGTCATCGATCAGTGTGACCAGCTCATCGGCATGCTGCGCCAGCGTGCGGTTCTCCGCGCCGTCGAGCGCCGCTGCCTCGGCCGCCAGGTTCAGGGCGGGCTGCTTCAGGGCGCTGCCGATATGCTGCATAAAGGCCGCCCGGCCCTGCTGGTTTTTTTCATACAAGCGCTGGGCTTGTTTAAGCTTTTTATTGACCAGCACTTCGCGGTCCTGGTCTCGGATAATCAGGATCTGCGTGCGCGGCGCTACCTGGCTGCGATACTGGCGGATCTCATACTGTTCGTTGTTGACGGTGGCCTGGATCACCCCCTGATGCTGGTCCGCCATGTTGGTGATGTTCTGCAGGTTCAGGTGCGGAAGCAGATGGTCGGCAATCGGGTTGCTGATCACCGTTCGGTTGGCTTCCTGATCGTGGACGAGCAGCCCCAGCGGCAGCAAAGACACAATTTCTTCATTAATGGCGCGCAGTAAACGCAGTTCGCTATTGGCGGCGGAGGGGAGCCCGGCGCCCGAGGCGCTGCTGCGTCCTTTATAATGCCGAAAGGTGGTGAAACCGAACAGGGCCAGCGCCAGCAGGCCGATGTTAAGCAGGAGCGGCAGAAGAATGTTCTGCAGGGACTCCAGCAGCATGGTGCTCATCGGGACCGTCCACAGCACCTGCATACCGGTGGTGCTGATGCCGGTGGCGATGTCAATCTGCATGCCGTTGAAGGTGATCCCGATATGATCGCTAGCCTCTTTCTCGGGGCTGGCGGCAACATTTTGCGAGGGATCAGGCTCGATACGGAAGCTGTCCAGCGCCATGCCCGGCGGGATCAGATCGTTAATCGGCAGGTCGAAGGCGACCACTGTCGCCAGGTGTCCTGGCTGATTGAAGGTAGTACGTAACGTAAAGTAGTGCGCGTTCTGCCAGGCAAGATGGCGCAGCGGCGAGAAGGTCTCGCGCTCATCAAGGGTGTTGGCCTGCAGCAGCATTTCCGCGCGCCGGGATTCCACCACGCTGCTGATGGTTGACTCTTTAAAGCTTGAGGAGAGGTCCTTCAACGGCAGGGTGGAGATGAGAATCAGGCTATTATCCAGACCATTGAGATAGTACATCGACCACGGAATGGTCTCCGCACCCCACAAAATATCCAGATAATCGGACATTTTCTGCGTCATCTCGAGGGTCGAGCTGTCGTGGGAGCCAAAGATCAGGGCTTCGGTTTTACGTCGGGGCTTCTCCAGATAGTAAACGTCCTGCTTTAAACGCGTCTCCTGCAGGCCGCCGCTGGCGGTGTTGGAAGAGGTGGCGGCGATATTGTCGTAGATTTGCCAGGTGGCATAGCGCCAGGTATCAATGCGCTGGTGCAGGGCATGAGAGACATCAACCACCTGATAGCTCTTCTCTTTCAGCCAGGCATTGACGGCGCTTTGAATCATCACCCCCATCGTCGCCAGCAGGACAATAACCATCAAAATGAAGAAGCGGCTGATGTTGCCGGGGATCAGAGAGAATTTTTTCGGGGTCATCTTGTGGCTGAACGACTCATCATTGTTTGTAAACAGGATGTAGCGCCAGAGTAACTGGCAACAAAGCAGATGCTGCAGGCAGTATAAAGGCTAATGGCGTAAATCCATACTACAGATTGGCGCCAGCGGCGCGATACCGCCCAGGAATTATCTTAGAAACGAAGCGTAAATGAAACCGCGTCCGCAAGGCTGGCAGCTGACGATATTGGCAGAAACAAAGCGAAGAATCGCACGAAATAACAAGACATTGACAGAATAAGCACGAAAAGCGGCCTAATTGATTGATTAATAGTCGTTAGGGAATCATTGGCGGTAGCACAGATAAATTAAAGTTGTGTAAAGAAGGGTAAAAAAAACCGGATGCGAGGCATCCGGTTGAAATAGGGGTAAACAGACATTCAGAACTGAATGACGGTAATAAATAAAGTTAATGATGATAGCGACTCTTATTTTAGTCACCAATGATCATTTTGTTTTACCATTCAGTGCTATAGGCTTGGTTTTGTATATCATATTGATTTTGAATGGTTAAATAATTTTTTTGATTATAAGTGCGTATTTCCCTGGCCATTTTGGCGTGAAAAAAAGTTCCGCTGAATTTACAAATTGAAACATCTTGTGGGAACTTTGAAACATCTTAGAAGTTTTAGTATCATATTCTTGTTGGATTATTCTGCATTTTGCAGCACAATGAAATAGCCGACTGATTAGAAGGGTAATCAGTAAGCAGTGGCATAATAAAAGGCATATAACAAACAGAGGGTTAATAACATGAAAGTTAAAGTACTGTCCCTCCTGGTACCGGCTCTGCTGGTAGCAGGCGCAGCAAATGCGGCTGAAATTTATAACAAAGACGGCAACAAATTAGACCTGTACGGTAAAATTGACGGTCTGCACTACTTCTCTGACGACAAGAGCGTCGACGGCGACCAGACCTACATGCGTGTAGGCGTGAAAGGTGAAACTCAGATCAACGACCAGCTGACCGGTTACGGCCAGTGGGAATACAACGTTCAGGCGAACAACACTGAAAGCTCCAGCGATCAGGCCTGGACTCGTCTGGCATTCGCCGGTCTGAAATTTGGCGACGCGGGCTCTTTCGACTACGGTCGTAACTACGGCGTAGTATACGACGTAACGTCCTGGACTGACGTTCTGCCGGAATTCGGCGGCGACACCTACGGTTCTGACAACTTCCTGCAGTCCCGTGCTAACGGCGTTGCAACCTACCGTAACTCTGACTTCTTCGGTCTGGTTGACGGCCTGAACTTTGCTCTGCAGTACCAGGGTAAAAACGGCAGCGTCAGCGGCGAAGGCGCGACCAACAACGGTCGTGGTTGGAGCAAACAGAACGGCGACGGCTTCGGCACCTCTCTGACCTATGACATCTTTGATGGCATCAGCGCTGGTTTCGCGTACTCTCACTCCAAACGTACCGACGAGCAGAATAGTGTTCCGGCACTGGGTCGTGGCGACAACGCTGAAACCTACACCGGCGGCCTGAAATACGACGCGAACAACATCTACCTGGCCACTCAGTACACCCAGACCTACAACGCAACTCGCGCTGGTTCCCTGGGCTTTGCTGACAAAGCGCAGAACTTCGAAGTGGTTGCTCAGTACCAGTTCGACTTCGGTCTGCGTCCGTCCGTCGCTTACCTGCAGTCTAAAGGTAAAAACCTGCAGAATAACTTCACAGGTGTAAACTACGGCGACCAGGACATCCTGAAATATGTTGACGTGGGCGCGACCTACTACTTTAACAAAAACATGTCCACCTATGTTGACTACAAAATCAACCTGCTGGATGAAAACGACTTCACTCGTAAAGCCGGTATCTCTACCGACGACGTGGTTGCCCTGGGCCTGGTTTACCAGTTCTAAGTTGCAAGCTGTATAACAAAAAGGCGCCTCTGGCGCCTTTTTTTATGTCTGGTTTAACCTCGCTGGTATACTCTTGTCGCCCTGGTAAGAGGAGCCTCGATTAATGGATATGACTTTCTTTCGCGCCGCGCTGTTGGGCGCCTGCGTACTGTTCTCTGGCTGCGATTCAGCCACCACTCCCGCGACACCCGCTTCAACGGCCACCGTACTGGATGGTAAAACGATGGGCACCTTCTGGCGGGTCAGCGTTATCGGTGTGGATGAGGCAAAGGCCCAGGCGCTGCGCGCCAAGGTTCAGGCCCAGCTGGACGCCGACGATCGCCTGCTGTCGACCTGGAAAAACGACTCGGCGCTGATGCGTTTCAACCACGCGGCGGATACCCGGCCCTGGCCGGTGAGCGAAGCGATGGCGGACATCGTGACCCTGTCGCTGCGGATTGGCGCCAAAACGGACGGCGCGATGGACATCACCGTGGGGCCGCTGGTCAATCTGTGGGGCTTTGGCCCGGATAAACAGCCGGTCGCCACCCCGGATGCGCAGGCGATCGCCGCTGCGAAAGCGCGCACCGGCCTGCAGCATCTGCAGGTTATCAATCAGAGCGGCAGGCAGTTCCTGCAAAAAGATATTCCCGATCTGTTTGTCGACCTCTCCACCGTGGGGGAAGGCTATGCCGCCGACCACCTTGCGCGCTTGATGGAGCAGGAGGGGATCTCCCGCTATCTGGTGTCGGTGGGCGGGGCGCTGGTCAGCCGCGGGATGAATGGCGAAGGCAAGCCCTGGCGGGTGGCGATCCAGAAACCGACCGACCGGGAAAACGCCGTTCAGGCGATTGTCGACATCAATGGCCACGGCATCAGCACCTCCGGCAGCTATCGCAACTACTATGAACTCGACGGGAAACGTATCTCACACGTCATCGACCCGCAGACCGGGCAGCCGATAACCCATAAGCTGGTCTCGGTGACCGTTATTGCGCCAACGGCGCTGGAGGCGGACGGCTGGGATACCGGGCTGATGGTGCTGGGGCCGGAAAAAGCGCAGCAGGTGGTGCGCGAGCAGGGGCTGGCGGTCTACATGATCGTCAAAGAGGGGGAGGGCTTTAAAACCTGGATGTCGCCGCAGTTCCGTACCTTCCTCGTCGGCGAAAAAAATTAAAAAGCAAGATTGCGGGTTTTTTGCGGCGGGCTTTACCGCAGACTGAGGATACACTTACAGCAGGAGACCCGTGATGAAACCGATAGTTGCCGATACCGATGACCGCCGCTGGCAGGCGGTCTGTGAGCGTGATACCCGGGCCGATGGTCAGTTCGTCTTTGCGGTACTGACCACCGGCATCTGCTGCCGTCCCTCCTGCCGCTCGCGGCGCGCGCGGCGGGAAAACGTGCGCTTTTTTGCTGACGTCGCTGCTGCCGTGGCGGCGGGATTCCGCCCCTGCAAACGCTGCCAGCCGGATAAAGCCTGCCCGCAGCAGCAAAGGATCGATAAAGTGGCGCAGGCCTGTCGCTTGCTGGAGCAGGAGGCGCCCCTGACCCTCGAGGCGCTGGCGCGCGAGCTGGCGGTTAGCCCGTTTCATTTCCACCGTTTATTCAAATCCGTGACCGGTATGACCCCCAAAGCCTGGCAGCAGGCGTGGCGCGCGCGACGCCTGCGCGAGGCGCTGGAGCAGGGGAAACCGGTGACCCGCGCCGCGCTGGCGGCCGGCTTCCCCGACAGTAGCAGCTATTATCGCCAGGCCGATGCCGCCTTAGGGATGACCGCCAGCCAGTTTCGCCGCGGCGGCGCCGCCGCCGTGGTGACCTGGACGACGGGCGACTGCGCGCTGGGCCGCTGCCTGGTGGCGCAAAGCGAACGCGGCGTATGCGCCGTGCTGCCGGGTGATAACGATGCTGCATTGCTCGACGATCTGCGCCAGCGCTTTCCCCGCGCCGAGCTGCGCCAGGGCGACCCTGAGTTTCGTCGTCAGATGGCGGAGATTTTCGCCCACCTCGACGACAGCCGGCGGCCGGTGTCGCTGCCGCTGGATCTGCAGGGCACCGCGTTCCAGCTGCAGGTCTGGCAGGCGCTGCGGCAGATCCCGGCGGGCGAGACCCGCAGCTACCGCCAGGTGGCGGAGCATATTGGCCAGCCGCGGGCGGTAAGAGCCGTGGCCGGCGCCTGCGCGGCGAATTCGCTGGCGGTGATCGTTCCCTGCCATCGGGTGGTGCGTGAGAATGGCGCGCTGTCCGGTTATCGCTGGGGAACCGCGCGAAAAGCGCAGCTGCTGGCGCGCGAGGCGCAACGAGAGGAGGAGTAATGCTCGATCTGTTTAGCGATACCCCGCCGTGGCAGGAGCCGCTGGCCCCCGGCGCGGTGGTCCTTCGGCGCTTTGCCCGTGAGCGCGCTCCGGGGCTGCTGCAGGCGATTGCCGACGTCGCCCGTCAGTCGCCGTTTCGCCAGATGGTCACGCCGGGCGGGTACACCATGTCGGTGGCGATGACCAACTGCGGCCGGCTGGGCTGGACCACCGATCGCCACGGCTACCTCTACGCCCCGGTCGACCCGGTAACTCATCATACCTGGCCGCCGATGCCGGCCGTATTCCGTGAACTGGCGCTGGCGGCAGCCGCGGCCGGCGGCTATCCGGGGTTTTCCCCCGACGCCTGTCTGATGAACCGCTACCAGCCCGGCGCAAAGCTGTCGTTGCATCAGGATAAAGATGAACAGGATCTGCGGGCGCCGATCATCTCGGTCTCGTTGGGCGTGCCGGCCATCTTTCAGTTTGGCGGGTTGCAGCGCAGCGACCCGCTGCAGCGGCTGCTGCTGGAGCATGGCGATGTGGTGGTCTGGGGCGGGGAGTCGCGCCTGTTTTATCATGGCGTTCAGCCGCTGAAAGCGGGCCATCATCCCGAGACCGGAGACTGTCGATATAACCTCACCTTTCGGCAGGCGGGCCGTCCCGGCGATTAAAATAAGAATTATTCTTGATGTCACCGGCGAGCCGTTTAAACTGCTGGCTGTTTTGCTTTTCCGGATAGCCTGTTATGGAACTTCTTTCTCTCGTCTGGCGCCAGTATCGCTGGCCGTTTCTGGGCGTTATTGCCCTCAGCCTGCTCAGCGCCGCGCTG
This sequence comes from Klebsiella sp. C283, assembly GCF_048822555.1. Lineage (NCBI taxonomy): Bacteria > Pseudomonadati > Pseudomonadota > Gammaproteobacteria > Enterobacterales > Enterobacteriaceae > Klebsiella > Klebsiella sp. C283. The sequence continues at coordinate 380,933 of NZ_JBMEZS010000004.1, read as the reverse complement.
GGTATCGGCTTAATCGCCTTTATTAACCTGCGCCTGATCGCCACTGTCGATACCTCGCTGCGGGTGCTGCCGGAATTTCTTGGCCTGCTGGGGCTGTTGATGGCGGTGACCCTGGGCTCGCAGCTGGCGTTGACCACCCTCGGCCATCATTTTGTTTATCGCCTGCGCGGCGAGTTTGTGAAACGCATCCTCGATACCCAGATTGAACAGGTGGAGAAGATCGGCAGCGCGTCGCTGCTTGCCGGGCTGACCAGCGATATCCGCAATATTACCATCGCCTTTGTACGCCTCCCTGAGCTGGTGCAGGGGATCATTCTCACCTTCGGCTCCGCCGCTTATCTGGCCTGGCTGTCAGGAAAAATGATGCTGGTGACGGCCCTGTGGATGGCGCTCACCATCTGGGGCGGTTTTGTGCTGGTGTCGCGGGTCTACAGACATATGGCCAGCCTGCGCGAAACGGAAGATAAGCTCTATCACGACTACCAGACGGTGCTGGAAGGGCGCAAAGAGCTAACCCTCAACCGCGAGCGCGCGGAGTATGTGTTTAATCAGCTCTACCTCCCGGACGCCCGTGAATACCGGCACCACATCGTTCGCGCCGATACCTTCCACCTCAGCGCGGTCAACTGGTCGAATATTATGATGCTTGGCGCCATCGGGCTGGTGTTCTGGATGGCCAACAGCCTCGGCTGGGCCGATACCGCCGTGGCGGCGACCTACTCCCTGACGCTGCTGTTTTTGCGCACGCCGCTGCTCTCCGCCGTCGGCGCGCTGCCCACGCTGCTGAGCGCCCAGGTGGCGTTCAACAAGCTGCGCCAGTTCTCCCTCGCCCCTTACCGGGCCGATTTCCCCCGGCCGCAGCCGCAGGCTGACTGGCAGACGCTGGAGCTGCGCGATGTCACTTTCCATTATCCGGACCATCGCTTTGCGGTAGGGCCGCTTAATCTGACGCTAAAACGCGGCGAACTGGTGTTTCTGATCGGCGGCAACGGCAGCGGCAAGTCAACCCTGGCGATGCTCCTGACCGGCCTGTATCAGCCGGTTTCCGGTCAGATTCTGGTGGACGGCCAGCCGCTGGCGGCGGATAAACCGGAGGCGTACCGCAAACTGTTCTCCGCCGTGTTTACCGACGTCTGGCTGTTCGACCGTCTGCTCGGGCCGCAGGGCGAGGAGGCCGATCCGGCGCTGGTGGCAACGTGGCTGGAGCGTCTGCAAATGGCCCACAAGCTGCAGCTGGATAACGGTAAGATCGGCGACCTGCGGCTGTCGAAAGGGCAGAAGAAGCGCGTGGCGCTCCTGCTGGCGCTGGCCGAGTCCCGGGATATCATTCTGCTGGATGAATGGGCGGCGGATCAGGATCCGCATTTCCGCCGCGAGTTCTACCAGGTCCTGCTGCCGTTGATGAAGCAGATGGGGAAAACCGTGTTCGCCATCAGCCATGACGATCACTACTTCCAGCACGCCGATCGCCTGCTGGAGATGCGTGCCGGGCAGCTGTCAGAGCTCACCGGCGAAGAGCGGGCGCAGGCCTCCCGCGATGCGGTGGCCCGCACGGCCTGATTCACGCTGCGCGCCCGGGGAAAGCCCGGGCGCTGCTGAAATTTTCAGCGTCTACATTGCTGACGGTTATTATTTCCCCCTCCTCGCGCTATGCTTAAGGCTTCCGGCCTGCAGGCCGGCTCACTATTCTCAAAAGGATTGCCCGACCGATGTCCGTTTTGCATAAAAAAAGCGCCCGCTTGCGTGACGAAGAGCGCGCCCGTCTGATTTGGCTGTTGAGCACCGATAAAGCGGTGACCTCTGCGCTGCTGGGCAAACTGACGCTGGCAGAACGTTACGATGAAGGTACGCTCGCCGATGACCTGGCCGAAGTGGAAATCCTGGTCTCGCATCTGCCGCCGCCGGATCTCGCCGATGCGCTGGAAGCGCTCCCCTATGACGCCCGCACCGCGCTGTGGTGCCAGGTGCCCGACGATAAACGCGGCGAAGTGCTGCTGGAAGCCTCAGAAAACGTCTGGGGCGACCTCATCGATAAGATGAGCGACCACGAGCTGCTGCAGGCGATGCAGCCGCTGGATATCGATGAACAGGTTTACCTGCTGCAGCATCTGCCGCGCAACCTGACCGGACGGTTGCTGGCGACCCTGCCGGCCGAGAAGCGCGCCCGTATTCGCCAGATCATGCGCTACGCCGACAACAGCGTCGGGTCGATCATGGAGTTTGAGGTCATTACGGTGCGGCCGGAGGCCACCCTGGCGGCGGTCCAGCGCTATTTGCGGCGTCTCGGTAAAATGCCGGAGAACACCGACAAACTGTTTGTCACCACCCGCAATAAGCTGCTGCTCGGCGAGCTGGAGCTGCAGACCATTCTGCTTAACGATGCGCAGAAGCGGGTGGGGGAGGTGATGGAGGGCGATCCGGTCACCTTTCAGCCGCACGAAGAGGCGGAGAAGGTGGCGCGCACCTTCGAACGTGATGACTTGCTCAGCGCCGCCGTTATCGATGCCGATGGTAAGCTGATCGGCCGTCTGACCATCGATGAGATCGTCGATGTGGTCTATGAAGAGACCGACAACGATCTGCGGCGGATGGGCGGTCTGAGCGATGAAGAAGATGTCTTCGCCCCGGTCAGCAAGGCGGTGAAAACGCGCTGGGCGTGGCTGGCGGTCAACCTGTGTACGGCGTTTATCGCTTCCAGGGTCATCGACGGCTTCGAACACACCATTTCACAGCTGGTGGCGCTGGCCTCGCTGATGCCGATCGTCGCCGGGATCGGCGGCAATACCGGCAACCAGACGATCACCATGATCGTCCGGGCGATGGCGCTGCAGCAGATCCAGCCCGGCAGCTTTACCTTCCTGATCCTGCGTGAAATGGGCGTTGCGCTGATTAATGGCCTGGTGTGGGGCGGGATCATGGGGGCCATCACCTGGTGGCTGTATGACGATCCGCAGCTTGGCGGAGTGATGACGCTGGCCATGATGCTCAACCTGCTGATGGCGGCGATGATGGGCGTCATAATCCCGATGGTCATGGTGAAGCTGGGGCGCGACCCGGCGGTCGGCTCCAGCGTGATGATCACCGCTATCACCGACACCGGCGGCTTCTTTATTTTTCTGGGGCTGGCGACGCTGTTTCTGATGTAGCCTGCGCTTTTGCCCGCAGGCGGCGGGGGATGATCGCCATCGCGACGATCCCCGCCAGCACGCCAATCGCCAGATTGCTGGTTCCTACCGTCGCGGCGACGGTCACCAGCATCACCAGCGTTTCCGGCCACGGATTGCGCGCCAGCTCGCCCGGGCGAATGCTGTGCCAGCTAAAGGTCTTCACCGCCACGATCACCATCACCCCGGCCAGGACCGCCATCGGGATCTTCGCCATCACCTGGCTGAGCGCTGTCACCAGCAGGAGCAGCACCAGGCCGGCGATCGCCGTAGAGAGACGGCTGCGGGCTTTACCCATTTCCACGTTAACGATGGTCTGGCCGATCATCGCGCAGCCCGCGATACCGCCATAACAGCCGGCGAGGATGTTGGCGATACCCAGCCCGGCGCTCTCCCGCGATTTATTCGACGGCGTATGGGTCAGGTCATCCACCAGCTTAGCCGTCAGCAAAGACTCCATCAGGCCGACAAAGGCGATGCTGAGGGCGCACGGCCAGATAATCTGCAGCGTGGCAAGATTGAGGGGAACGGTCAGGGCGGTGAATCCCGGCAGGCCGCCGCTCATCGAGCCTTCATCGCCGACGGTCGGCAGCAGCTGGCCGGTGGTGACGGTATAGAGAGTGAGCGCGACGATGGCGATTAGCGGCGCCGGGATAGCCTTAATAAAGCGCGGCGCCCACAGGACGATAAGCAGCGTCAGGACAAACAGGCCGACGATGAGCGGCTGGCGGCTCCAGAAGTGCGGCACCTGGGCAAAGAAAATCAGGATCCCGAGGGCGTTGACGAACCCGGTCATCACCGCTGGGGGGATAAAGCGCATCAGGCGCGCCATGCCGCACAGACCAAACAAAATTTGAATAATACCCGCCAGAATGACGGCTGGCAGAATGTAACCCACGCCGTGCTGATGCACCATCGGGCCAATGACCAGCGCCACTGAGCCCGCGGCGGCGGTGACCATCGCCGGACGTCCGCCGAGTAGCGACATCGCCAGACAGAGCACCACGGAAGCAATCAGGCTCACCTGCGGGTCAACGCCGGCGATGACAGAAAACGAAATCACTTCCGGGATTAACGCCAGGGCGGTGAGCACGCCGGCCAGGGCTTCGCGCGTCAGCAGCGACGGAGAACGGAGGATGGTGCGCAGGTTGCCGGAAGCGGCGGAGTCAGAAACTGGAGGCATAAAAAAAGTTCGCAGCTTATAAAAAAAGGAGGAGCGGCGTCAGACCCAGCTTCCGTGCGGTCTGTCACAAAACCAGGGATGATAGCGCGGAATCTACCAGCGCACCAGTACAAAAAGTGATTTGCTGTATACATTTATTAAACATTTTTATAACGGATCTCAAAACAGAACTTAAAATTTAAACAATATTTAAATTTTTGAGCTTCGGTGGTAACGTGAGGGGTGAGAATCGTATCACCTGCGCTAAATAAAAACAGCGAGTAAAGTAAGGCTCAAATCCGATGAATAAAAAGATGGCCGTACCACGCTCACAGGCGGTTGGTCCCAACAGCACTCGGACCAACACCCGCCATGAGCAAGAGACGGATGTATTGTTGATTGGCGGCGGCATTATGAGCGCCACACTGGGAACCTGGCTGCAGGAGCTTGAGCCAGACTGGTCTATTACCATGGTTGAGCAGATGTCCAGCGTGGCGGAAGAGAGCTCAAACGGGTGGAACAATGCGGGGACCGGCCACGCGGCGCTGATGGAGCTGAACTACACGCCGCAGACCGCCAACGGCATCAATATCGACAAAGCGGTCGACATCAACGAAGCCTTCCACATCTCGCGTCAGTTCTGGGCGCATCAGGTGACGCGCGGCGTCCTGAACAAACCAAAATCATTCATTAACAGCGTGCCGCACATGAGCTTTGTGTGGGGCGAAGATAACGTCAACTTCCTGCGCGCGCGCTATGCGGCGCTGCAGCAGAGCGAACTGTTCCGTGGCATTCGTTACTCTGAAGACCATCAGCAGATCAAAGCCTGGGCGCCGCTGGTGATGGAAGGTCGCGACCCGCTGCAAAAAGTGGCCGCCACCCGTACGGAAGTGGGAACCGACGTCAACTATGGCGAAATCACCCGCCAGCTGATCGCCAGCCTGCAAAAGCATGATAATTTCTCCCTCCAGTTGGGCACCGTGGTGCGTCGCTTCAAGCGCAACGCCGACAAGAGCTGGACGGTCACCCTCGCGGATGCCGACAACCGTCGTCAGAAGCGGGTTATTAAAGCCAAATTTATCTTTATCGGCGCCGGCGGTGCGGCGCTGACCCTGCTGCAGGAAACCGGCATTCCGCAGGCCAAAGAGTATGCGGGCTTCCCGGTCGGCGGCCAGTTCCTGGTCTGCGAAAATCCGGAGGTGGTAAACCACCATCTGGCGAAGGTTTACGGCCAGGCCGAAGTGGGCGCGCCGCCGATGTCGGTGCCGCATATCGATACCCGTATTATCGACGGTAAACGCGTGGTGCTGTTCGGGCCGTTTGCGACCTTCTCGACCCGCTTCCTGAAGAACGGTTCGCTGTGGGATCTGCTGGCCTCGACCAATACCTCGAATATCCTGCCGATGCTCAACGTCGGCCTGGACAACTTCGATCTGGTGAAATATCTGATTAGCCAGGTGATGCAGAAAGACAAAGATCGTCTGGCCGCGCTGTGCGAATACTATCCGGAAGCGCGGAAAGAGGACTGGCGGTTGTGGCAGGCCGGTCAGCGCGTGCAGATCATCAAGCGCGATGCGAAGAAGGGCGGGGTGCTCCGCCTGGGCACCGAAGTGGTCAGCGATGACGAAGGCACCGTCGCGGCGCTGCTCGGCGCATCGCCAGGCGCCTCCACCGCGGCGCCTATCATGCTGCAGCTGATGGAAAAAGTGTTTAAGGACAAAGTTAATTCGCCGGAATGGCAGGCCAGGCTCAAGGCGATCATCCCGACCTACGGTATTCGCCTTGATGGCAACCCGGCGGAGATTGAGAAAGCGCTGGCGTGGACCAGTGAAGTGCTGGAGCTGAAATATGAGCCAGCCGCGGCGATGGATGAAGCCCCGCAGGCGGAGCTGAAGCCGCTGAGCGGCGGCAAGCCGATAGCGGATATCGCGCTCTGACAAAAACGGCAGCCTGCGGGCTGCCGTTTTTTTATTGCCGTTTTAATGGCGCGCCTTAGCGGACCTCGGCGTTACCGATAGTCTCCTCCGCGCGCCAGATGCGATATTTCACATCGACATTGGTCGGCGTGTAGACGACGATCGGCAGCTTGCTGTTGTAGCGCAGCATGGCGTCATCGCCGAGGCCGGCAGTCACAAATTTCTTCGTTTTCTTGCCGTCCGGGCAGGCCATCATGGTGGATACCGGGCCGCTCAGCTTATCAAAAACATAGTAGTCATAACCCCAGCCTTCCAGGGTTTTGCTTTCCAGCTCCCCGCCAAGACGATGGTGGTTGCAGTCAACTTCCAGCGTCTGGCCGATCATCAGCTCAACCTTCAGCGCCGATTCATCCTGCTGCTGCGGCAGCTGAATAACCTGACGCTTCATGCCTTTTTCCGCTTTCGGGAACGGCGCGACTTTTTCCAGCGGCTGGTCTGCGGCCAGGGCGCCGGCAGACATGCAGGCGGCGGTCAGCAGAGAAACGGCTAGCGTAGTGATTTTTTTCACGGTTGATCATCCTTTATTTTCGTTCCTGACAGAGATAGCCTATCATCACTTTGCTAAATGTTAAGATTTATTTACCAATTTTTGCAAAATGAATAGTGTTATCTACTGGTAAGACGTCGGCCGCGCAGAGCGCAACAGGGGCGCTGGCAGGCCGCCAGAGGCCTGCCGGTGAAATTATTCATTACGGCTATTTTTCGCTTCCTCAATAAATTCTTCATCGATTTCATCGGTGTTGCCAGCGTGTTCCCGCCCCGACAGCAAATTCCAGCAGGCGATAAACAAGGCGGCGATCAGCGGGCCGATAACAAAGCCGTTAATACCGTAGATCTCCATGCCGCCGAGGGTGGCGATGAGGATCAGATAGTCCGGCATCCTGGTATCTTTGCCCACCAGCAGCGGACGCAGAATGTTGTCCACCAGGCCAATCACAATGACAAAGAAGCCGACGATAAAGGCGCCCTGCCACAGCTGGCCGGTGGCAAACAGGTAAATCGCCGCCGGCACCCAGATAATGGCCGAGCCTACCGCCGGGATAAGCGACAGGAACGCCATCAGCGCGCCCCAGAGAATGCTGCCGTCCAGACCGGCGATCCAGAAGGCAAAGCCGCCCAGCGCCCCCTGCGCCAGCGCCACGGCGACGGTGCCTTTTACCGTGGCGCGAGCCACCGCGGCGAACTTAGCGAACAGGTGCTGCTTCACGTAGCTGGATAACGGCAGAGATTCGAGGATCAACAGCACAAGGTGAGGGCCATCCTTCAGCAGGAAGAACAGCAGGTAGAGCATAATGCCGAAGCTGACGGTGAAGCCAAAGGTGCCTTTACCAATCAGAAACGCGCTGCCGGCCAGATACTGGCCGCCTTTCAGGGCGACATCGGAGAGCTGCTGCTGGATCTGCTGCGCGCTATCCAGGTTATGTTCGGCGAGGAAGCTTCTGGCCCAGCCGGGGAGGTGGGCGATCAGGCTGGCGACCACCGTCGGGAACTGGGTATCGTTATGCTGCAGTTTGCTGTACACCACGTCCAGCTCGTAGGCTAGTGACGACAAGATAATCGCCAGCGGCGTGAACACGATAAGGCAGATAATGACGATGGTCATCAGCGCCGCAAGGCCGTTACGTTCGCCGAGGCGGGTGCGCATCTTGTTTTTGACCGGATTGAAAATCACCGCGAGGATGGCGGCCCAGAGGATGGCGGAATAATAGGGTGAGAGAACATCAAAAAAGGCCAGGGTTACAATGAAGACGATAAGGATGAAAAATCCTTTGGTAAGTCCATTAACTCTCATGTCATCCGCTCCTGCTTATGAGTCATACGGTCGAATAATAGATGCTACGACGTAATTTACCATCAGGATAGTCGTACTCTATACGCTGTGGCGCGGAAAGGGCACAAATTCAACGAGCTGAGGGGAACAGGCGTAAAAGAGGGGCATAAAAAAACCAGCCTTAAAAGGCTGGTTTCTCAGGGATTTTTGGTCGGCACGAGAGGATTTGAACCTCCGACCCCCGACACCCCATGACGGTGCGCTACCAGGCTGCGCTACGTGCCGACGCGTGGGGAACAATATTACCCGTTCCCCAGGCGAATGCAAGCGGGTCGCGCGCGATTGATTCATAATTAATCAATCAGTTAGCGATAAAGCGTTTTTCATCGGTCAGGACCTGCAGCAACAGGCTGAGCTGCGGTTTCTGATCTTTGATTTTCTCGCCGTCGCGGCTCCAGGTGGTATAGGTGCCGTTATGGTTGAGGACCACGGTGATAGCCGGGGTGGTAATGGCCAGCGTATCGCCGTTGGCCGCGGTGACCCAGTTCCGACGCCGCGCGGCGCTGAACAGATCTTCCCCCTGCGAATACTCATTGGCCGGCGTCGACACGTGAAGCAGGCGCTGCATCAGCGTGGTCATCACATCTTTGTTATCGGTCAGGGTGGCAATTTCCTGGGCCGGCGTGCCCGGCCAGTGAATAACCAGCGGCACCTGCAGCTGCTCGCGCGACCAGTCGAACGGGTCGTGTTTGACGTTAAGCGGCTTGCCGTGGCCGCCGGTGATAATGACCACCGTATTATCGAGCTTGCCGGCTTCGCGCAGCGCGGTCAGCACCCGATCGATCTGGGCATCAACGTCGCCTGCCGCCTTGCTATAACGGCGGACAAAGCCCTGCTGCTGCGTATCGTCGAGGGTGGTGCCATTGAGCGAGACCCACGAGAACCAGCGATTCTCATCCTGCGCGTAACGGTCCAGCCAGCCGATCCACTGATTGGCGGTCTGCTCGTCGCTCTGGGTCTTCGCGCTCGGCAGCGAGAAGTCGGAGAGCAGCGCCTGGCGATACAGCGGGCTGCTAAACCCATCGGAAGAGAACAGGCCCAGCTGGTAGCCCTGCTGGTTGAGAGCGGTGATCAGCGCCGCGGGAATACGCGCCGAGAGGACACCGTCCATATAGCCTGGCGAAATGCCGTAGAACAGGCCAAACAGGCCGCTGTCGGCGGTATTGCCCGAGCTCATATGCTGGGTAAAATTCACGTTTTCTTTGGCAAACGCCGCCAGCGCCGGCATCGTTTTTTCAAACCGCGAGTAGTTCAGGTTGTCGACGGTGATCAGTAGCACGTTATAGCCCGCGCCGAGGTCGCGGTAGCGCAGGTTACTGAGCGGATACTGGACCGATACCGCCTCCGGCGCCCCTTGCTCCACCAGGCGACGCTGATAATCCTGGGCGTCGAGCAGGCCATGTTTCTCAAGGAAACGTCGGGCGGTCATCGGATAAGAAAGCGGTAGATTCGCTCGCTGCATGGTGATCGGGCGATAAAAATTGGCATCCGCCCAGATATAGACCAGGTGGCTGCTGATGAACGACAAAAAGAAGAACCAGGCGACCGGGCGGGCATAATGGCGGCGACGCGTCAGGCTGCGCAGCTTTTGCCAGCTCCAGGTGGCGAAGAGCATTTCAATCAAAAAGATGACCGGGACGCTGATAAACATCAGCTGCCAGTCGCGCGCCATCTCATTCTGGTCAGGGTTGATGACCAGCTCCCAGACCACCGGGTTTAAATGAAGATGAAAGCGGGTAAAGACCTCGCTGTCTATCAGCAGCAGCGTCATCCCGGCGGTGGCAAGGATCACCGACAGGAAGCGCATCAGGCGCTGCGAGACCACGATAAAGGTCAACGGAAAGAGGATCAGCACATAGCTGGTAAACACCAGGAAGCTGAAGTGCCCGACGAGACTGACGTACGAAAAGAGTCGTCCGGCAAGCGTCGTCGGCCAGTCGGCGACAAAAAGGTAGCGGCTGCCGAGCACCATGGCCAACAACATGTTGAACAGGGCGAACCAGTGCCCCCAGCTAACCATCTGGGAGACTTTTTCTCGGTAGGGCTGACGTAGAGTCACCATATACTGTTGCTGTTATCCTTAATGCGCTGGATCGTCGTTAATCGAAGATTGCAAAGCCTGCGCGAAAGAACGGGCGATGGCCTGACGCTGCGCCGGCGCGACGCTACTGTTGATCAGGTTGGTCACCATATTGCCTAACACCATCAGTGAAAGGTCAACCGGGGCTTTGTGTGATTCCAGGACGTTCGTCAGCTCGCTGAGCAACTGTTCGACCTGTTGATCGCTATAGCGGGAAATTTGCGGCATAAACTCAAAATCTGTTTGTTCGTGAAAGGGCAACATATTACCGTAGCAGCAGCTTTTTTTCCGCATTTTTTCGCCGCGGCGCAAAAGCGCACCGATCGTCAGTCATGACGTCGAAATGTGTGGTGCCAGTTGCGTCGGCAACCCGGCGGTGGTTGAATACCGCCCGGTCTAAAAGGAGAGTTTAACATGAGTCTGGATATCGACCAGATTGCCCTGCATCAGTTAATCAAACGTGATGAACAAAATCTGGAGCTGGTGCTGCGCGAGTCACTGCTGGAGCCGAACGCGACGGTCGTCGAGATGATGGCTGAACTGCACCGGGTTTATAGCGCCAAAAGCAAAGCCTATGGCTTGTTCAATGAAGAGAGCGAACTGGCGCAGGCGCTGCGCCTGCAGCGTCAGGGGGAAGAGGAGTTTCTGGCGTTCAGCCGTGCGGCGACCGGCCGCCTGCGCGATGAGCTGGCGAAATACCCGTTCGCCGAAGGGGGCATTGTCCTCTTCTGTCAGTATCGTTACCTGGCGGTCGAGTATCTGCTGGTGGCGGTGCTCAATAACCTGAGCAGCATGCGCGTCAACGAAGAGCTGGATATCCGCTCGACCCATTATCTGGATATTAACCATGCCGATATCGTCGCGCGCATCGATCTGACCGAGTGGGAAACCAACCCGGAGTCGACCCGCTACCTGACCTTCCTGAAAGGGCGGGTGGGGCGCAAAGTGGCCGATTTCTTCATGGATTTCCTCGGCGCCAGCGAAGGTCTCAACGCCAAAGCGCAGAACCGCGGCCTGCTGCAGGCGGTGGATGACTTTGCCGCCGACGCGCAGCTTGATAAATCCGAGCGACAGAATGTGCGTCAGCAGGTCTATGCTTACTGCAATGAACAGCTGCAGGCCGGGGAAGAGATTGAGCTGGAGTCGCTGTCCAAAGAGCTCGCCGGCGTCAGCGAAAAGAGCTTCCAGGAATTCACCGCCGAGCAGGGCTACGAGCTGGAAGAGAGCTTCCCGGCGGATCGCAGCACCTTACGTCAGCTGACCAAGTTTGCCGGCAGCGGCGGCGGTTTGACCATTAACTTCGACGCGATGCTGCTGGGCGAACGCGTATTCTGGGATCCCGCCACCGATACCCTGACCATTAAGGGCACCCCGCCGAACCTGCGCGACCAGCTGCAGCGCCGGACGTCCGGCGGCAACTAAGCGCCACGCCCCGTCAGCGCGACCGCTGAACGGGGACGATCTCCACGCCGCTCTGCACCAGCCGCTGGCGCAGCGCGGCGTCGGGCTCCCCATCGACGATAAGCGTACTGGCGAGGTTCAGCTCGCCGATGGCAAAGGCCGACGCGGCGTTGAGCTTTTCCCGGGAGGCCATCACCACGGTTTCCGCGGCCCTGGCCGCCAGCGCGCGCTTGATGCCTGCCTCTTCATAATCACCGGTGGTAAAACCCGCTCGCGGGTGGACGCCGGTCACCCCCATAAAGAACACATCGGCGTTGATCCGCGCCATTGCTTCCAGCGTTTCGGGGCCGACGGCGACAACCGAATGCTTAAACACTTTGCCGCCGAGCAGGATCACCTCGATTCGCGGGTGATCGACCAGCGCCACGGCGATGCCGGGGCTGTGAGTGACCACCGTGCAGCTGAGGTCGGCGGGTAATAAGCCGATCATCGCCGCGGTGGTGGTGCCGCCATCGACAATCACCACCTGTCCAGGCTGGATCAGGCCGGCGGCAGCGCGCGCCACCGCCTGTTTGGAGGCGATTTGCACGCTTTTGCGTGTTTCAATAGGAGCGATGGCGGCAGAGACCGGCAGCGCCCCGCCGTGGACTCGCTGCAGTTTTCCTTCCGCCGCCAGCTCGCGCAGATCGCGGCGAATGGAGTCCTCAGAGACGTTAAACCGTTGGCTCAGCTCCCCGGACATCACCTGTTTTTCCTCCGCAAGGATCTGCAGGATTTGCTGTTTTCGTTGACTGGCGAGCATGATTTTTCCTTCACGAGTGATCTTGTTTATGCACGATTATGCATGTTATGGTGCCTGCTGTCATCTGAAAGGGGATATAACATGCAAACTCACGCACCGCACGTCCGACACGTTCGCGAGACGCTGCTCTCTGATAACTGGTACACGCTGAAAAAATATACCTTTGAACTGCAGCGCCGGGACGGACGCTGGCAGGAGCAGAGCCGCGAGGCCTACGATCGCGGCAACGGCGCGGTCATTTTACTCTACAACCGGGAAAAGCGGACGGTGGTCCTGACCCGTCAGTTCCGTTTTCCGGTGTTTACTCACGGTCACGACGGATATCTCATTGAAGCGGCGGCAGGGCTGTTGGATAACGCCTTGCCGGAGGCGCGGATCGTTGCCGAAGCGGAAGAAGAGACCGGCTTTCGGGTGACGCGCATCGAGCCCCTCTTCACCGTCTTTATGAGCCCCGGCTCTGTCACCGAAAAACTCTACTTTTTTATCGCCGAATATCAGGCCGATGACCGGCAGGGAGACGGCGGCGGGCTGGCGGCGGAAGGTGAGGACATTGAAGTGCTGGAGTGGCCCCTGGCGCGGGCGCTGCAGGCCATTCGCGATGGCGAGATCATGGATGCCAAAACCATTATCCTGCTGCAGCACCTGGCGCTGAATGCCGACACGCTCCTCGCCGGCTGAGCGGCAAGGAGCTGGGGGGGTTAACGCAGCTCGCGGGCAATGGCGCTGTACATCAGCGCCGCTTCCAGCGGCTGGGCGTTAAAGGAGGGTTCCGCCTGCGGCCAGGTCGACCACTGGACGATCACCAGGTGTTCCGCGCGGTTCACCATGATCACCTGGCCGTAGATACCCAGCGCCCACAGCGAGTCTTTCAGCCCTTCCTGCGGCGTCGGCTGGACGTTTTGCGCATTCGCCGGAATGGCGTTATTCCACCACTGATAGCCGTAGATACCTTGCGGATGCGCCGCCGAGACCGAGTTTAGCGCAGTGGTCCAGCTTGCGGCCTGATCGAACCAGCCCGCCGGCACCAGCTGTTTGCCGTTGCTTAACCGACCATCGCGGGCGACGAATTCGCCGAAGCGGCCCCAGTCTTCAAGGGTGGCGTTAAAGCCGTGGGCGCCGACATCGTGCTTCCCTTGCTGATAAGCATGCCATACGCCGTCGTGGGCCATCCCGGCGGGCCGCCACAGCGACTGCTCAAGCCAGGCGGCCAGCGACATGCCGGTGGCGCGCTCCAGGATATCGCCCAGCAGCCAGGCGCCGCCGGAAGAGTAGGACCACTGCTCGCCCGCCGGATGTTTGCGCGCCAGGCCGGTGACGATCTTGCGCACGCAGGCATAGGCCCCGGGCTGCGCCTCGCACTGGGTCAGGCGGGCGAAGTGCGACTGCGGGTCGGTGTAGTCTTCATTCCATTCCACACCGCTGGTGTGCTGCATCAACTGCTTCAGCGTCACGCCGTCCCAGGCGGTGCCTTTCAGTTCGGGTTCATAAACGGTAATCAGATCATCGAGGGAGTGGATCTTACCCTGTTGAATGGCGATGCCCACCAGCGTCGAGACCACCGATTTTCCCACCGAGCGTGAGGTCCACAGGGTGGTATCGGTGTTGCCGTCGCCAAGATATTTCCAGGCGACTTTGCCGTCTTTCAGCACCAGCATACCGCTGACGTTCTCGCGCTTCAGGTAATCCTGCAGGGTCCAGGTGTGGCCGTTAAGGGTATAGCGGGCATCGGTCAATTGTTTTTCAGCGCGTTCCAGCGGCACTGAGGCGCCGTGGCGGAAGACATCCCCGGCATAGTTGCGATAGTCATTGCGAAAGCCAATCACGCGTGAAGTCTGATCCCAGCTGAGCATGTCTTTGGCCGCGGGTAGCGTTTGATCGTAAGGCGTTGGGCAGACATCCAGCGTCAGGCCGCCGCAGTTTTGCGCCATTGCCGCCGCCGGCAGCGCCGCCAGGATTAACGCCAGGGCCAGTGGTTTTCTTATCATCTTCCTTTCCTCGTTTGCCATAGATTCGCTGCGCAGTATATAAATCGGCGCGCGCCGGCTAAAATCAGCACAGGGGGGATTTTCCCCCGTAAGGGAGAGAAGGATGAAAACCCTGCAATATTCTTTCGCGCAGATTGAAGCATTCGCCACCATCGCCGAGACCGGAAGCCTGTCGCGGGCGGCCATTCGGTTAGGTAAAGACCGAACCACGCTGCGCGATCTGCTGGACTATCTGGAAGATGCGCTGGGCTATCGGCTGTTCAGCCGGGAAGGGCGTACCCTGACCTTAACCTCCGAAGGGGAGCAGCTTTTTCGTCAGGCGCATCTGCTGTTGCGCCAGGCGCAGGCTTTCGAGTCTTTTGCGCAAACGCTGCCGCAAACCGCCGGGCAGGCGCTGCGTCTGGTATACGATCCCTTTATCCCACGTGATTTTCTCTGCGCGCTGGCCGATACGCTGGCCCGGCGGCAGATCCGGTTAAGCTGCTGGAGCGCCTCGCGGCGCGAAGCCGAGCAGGCGCTGAGCGATGGCGTGGCGGATATGGCGATGTGCCAGGCCAACAACCGCACGCTGGGCAGCGAAATGGAGTGGCGGGCGCTCGGCACCGTGGATCTGCGTTTCTACGCGGCGGACCGCCTGTTCCGGGATGCCGCGCGGCCGCTGACGCTGCTCAATCTCTCGTTAACGCCGCAGCTGGTGATGCACCGGCGCAGCGACGATCAGATTGCCCGCCGGCTGCAGATCTCCGGCCATACGCTGTATATGAACGAAATTACCCTGCTGCGCCATGCGATGGAGCAGGGGAGGGGCTGGGGGTTTTTACCGGACCATTTGCGGCCAGGCGAGTGGCAGGGAGTCGGTGAAATCGCGACGGAGGTCGGCAGTCAGGGGCTGAACGTCACCATGGTGATGCTCTGGCTGCCCGGAATGAATAAGCACCGGCTGCTGAGCGACATCGTGGACGAGGCGCCGGCGCTTTGGCGGCGCGGATAACAAAACGCCCCGGAGCCGAAGACCCCGGGGCGCTTGCCATACAACTTGCTATCGGCGATTACGCGCGAACGAAGTCGATGTGAGTCAGTTTCGGCTTGAACGCGTGGCGCTGAACAGCCTGAACTTTGACTTTTTCTTCTTTGCCATCAACCACGACGGTCAGAACTTCGCCGTAAAACTCAGCTTTGTCCTGCATGTTCCAAACTTTGTCGTGGTCCAGTTCGATAGCAACCGGAGCAGCTTCGCCACCGTAGATGATTGCCGGGAACTTGTTAGCTGCGCGCAGGCGGCGGCTCGCACCCTTACCCTGCTCTTTACGTACTTCTGCGTTGATAGTAAACATTGATGTCTCTCTATATATAAAGCCTGCTACAGGCGACCCAGCAACAGGCGGATTATCTGCTTTGCGAATGCAAAAGCGGGCGGCATTATAGCCGCCAAACGACACACGGGCAATCAAAACCTCAGCTTTCGGGTGATTAACGCAGCTCGTTGGCGCGGCGAAAACGCCCCTGATAATCGAACACTTTTTCCCGCACCTGCCAGTACTGGCCTTTCATGCGGGCGACGACAAAGTCCGGATGGCGCAGCAGCGCCTGCTGGGCCACGATATCCGCCGGCGTTATCCAGCGCAGCGGCACCCCGGGGGTGCGGGTATGCGGGCGAATAAATAGTTGTTCGAAGGCGGTACGCTGGGCGGGCGTTTGCAGACGGAAGCGCTCACTGACGTCGGCGCCGTCCTCATCGTAGTAGGTGATTTTCAGCCACGGGCCTTTCTCGTCGCTACCGTGCTGCAGGGCCATGCCGCTGCAGCGCAGCACCAGCGCGTCCTTCAGCTTCAGCGCCGCCTTCAGCATGTCGTCCGGGTCAACCAGAATGGTGTCGCACTCCCGGCAGCGGCGGGCGGCGATATCGTTTTCCGCGTTGCACTGCGGGCAGTTTTTGAAACGAAAGCGGAAGTCGCACTGTTCGCGGTGGCCGTCGTCATCTTCGAACCATCCCTGGCAGCGGCGGCCAAAATGCTCAATCAAGGTGCCGTCGGCGGTGGTTTTGCCCCAGAAGGTGTTGGCGAAGCCGCAGGCCGGGCAGAAGACCTGCACCGGCACGTTGTCGCTTTTGCCCTTCGGCGTCCCCACTTCCGGGGCGTACAGGTCGTGCGGGTTGCCGGCGTAGTCGAGGATCAGACAGTCGGTTTTTCCCGGCGCCAGGCGCAGGCCGCGGCCAACGATCTGTTGGTAAAGACTCACCGACTCGGTGGGGCGGAGGATGGCGATCAGGTCGACGTGCGGGGCGTCGAAGCCGGTGGTCAGCACCGCGACGTTCACCAGATAGCGATACTCCTGCGCTTTAAACGCCTCGATGATGCGATCTCGTTCCGGACCCGGGGTTTCCCCGGTGATCAGCGCCGCCTGGCCTGCCGGCAGCAGGCCGGTCACTTCCCGGGCGTGCTCCACGGTGGCGGCGAAGATCATCACCCCTTTGCGGCTTTCGGCGAACTCCACGATCTGGCTGACGATATGTGGGGTGATACGCTGCTGTTTTTTCAGCTCATGGTTAAGATCGGCTTCGCTGAACAGGCCGTTGCTTTGCGCCTGCAGGCGACTGAAATCGTACTGTACCACCGGCATATCGAGGCGTTCCGGCGGCGTCAGGTAGCCGTGCTTAATCATATAGCGCAGCGGCAGCTCATAGATGCAGTCGCGGAACAGCGCTTTTTCATCGCCACGCACCATCCCGTGGTAGTGGAACTGATAGATCCACCCCTTACCGAGGCGGAACGGGGTCGCCGTCAGGCCGAGCAGCCGGAGCTGCGGGTTGACCTGCCGCAGGTGGCTGATGATCTGCTGATACTGGCTGTCGTCATCATCGCTGATGCGGTGGCATTCATCGACGATCAGCAGCGAAAACTCGCTGCGAAATTGCGCCAGATTACGCGCCACCGACTGCACGCTGCCGAACACCACTTTGCCGTGGCTCTCTTTACGCTGCAGTCCGGCGGCAAAGATATCCGCCTCGAGGCCAAGGGCGCAGTATTTAGCATGATTCTGCGCCACCAGCTCTTTGACGTGGGCCAGCACCAGCACGCGGCCGCGGGCCAGTCGGGCAAGCTCGGCGATCACCAGGCTTTTGCCCGCGCCGGTGGGCAGGACAATCGCCGCCGGCTCGGTATGGCGACGAAACCAGGCGAGGGTGGCATCGACGGCTTCTTGTTGGTAGGGACGTAATGTAAAAGTCATGAATTCACGGGGCTAATTAACTCGCGAATAGTATGCCATGAATCTTTTCCCTTGAGTGGTGTTAAGAGCCCGTTATACTAGCCAGTGAATTTCTTCTTTTTCGGGCGATTTGCCCGCTCCAGCACTTTGACAGGCTAAAAAAATCTCATGCGACTTGATAAGTTTATCGCTCAGCAGCTTGGCGTCAGCCGGGCTATTGCCGGGCGTGAAATCCGCGGCAGCCGCGTTACCGTGGACGGCGACATTGTAAAAGATGCTTCCTTTAAGCTTCAGCCGGAGCACGAGGTGGAGTATGACGGGAACACGCTGACCCAGCAGAACGGCCCGCGCTATTTTATGCTCAACAAGCCGCAGGGGTACGTCTGTTCCACCGACGATCCCGATCATCCGACTATCCTCTATTTCCTCGACGAGCCGGTGGCGCATAAGCTGCATGCCGCCGGTCGGCTGGATATCGACACCACCGGACTGGTGCTGATGACCGATGACGGCCAATGGTCGCACCGCATTACCTCGCCGCGACACCACTGTGAAAAAACCTATCTGGTAGCGCTGGAAAGCCCGCTGGCGGAAGGGACCGCGGAGCTGTTTGCCAAAGGCGTCCAGCTGCATAACGAAAAAGATCTCACCAAACCGGCGGTGCTGGAAGTTATCACTCCGACCGAAGTGCGCCTCACCATTAGCGAAGGCCGCTACCATCAGGTGAAACGCATGTTCGCCGCCGTGGGCAACCACGTGGTTGGCCTGCATCGGGAACGCATCGGCGACATCCTGCTGGATGAATCTCTGGCGCCGGGTGAATATCGTCCGCTGACGGAAGCGGAAATCGCCAGCGTGGGCGCCCCGCAGCCACGGAGCAAAACGTGACGCTGAAGCAAAATTCGTCTCTGGGGATTGTCTTTATCCTTGGCCTGCTGGCCATGCTGATGCCGCTGTCGATCGATATGTATCTCCCGGCCCTGCCGGTGATCGCTGCCCAGTACCACGTGCCGGACGGCAGCGCGCAGATGACCCTCAGCACCTATATCCTCGGCTTTGCGCTGGGGCAGCTGCTGTACGGTCCGATGGCTGACAGCCTCGGCCGCAAGCCGGTGATCCTCGGCGGAACGCTGGTCTTCGCCGCGGCGGCGGTGGCCTGCGCCCTGTCGCAGACCATCGAGATGCTGATCGCCATGCGCTTCTTCCACGGTCTGGCGGCCGCGGCGGCTAGCGTGGTGATCAACGCCCTGATGCGCGATATCTATCCGAAAGATGAGTTTTCGCGGATGATGTCGTTTGTCATGCTGGTGACGACCATTGCGCCGCTGGTGGCGCCGATGGTCGGTGGGGCGGTGCTGGTCTGGTTCAGCTGGCATGCCATCTTCTGGATCCTCGCCCTGGCGGCCCTGCTGGCGTCGCTGATGATCGGCCTGTTTATCCGCGAAACGCTGCCGGCTGAAAGGCGTCAGCCGTTCCACCTGCGCACCACGATGGGTAACTTTGCCACCCTGTTCCGCCATAAGCGGGTCCTGAGCTATATGCTGGCGAGCGGCTTCAGCTTCGCGGGCATGTTCTCTTTCCTTAGCGCCGGGCCTTTCGTCTATATCAATATTAACCACGTCGCGCCTCAGCACTTTGGCTACTATTTTGCGCTGAACATTGTCTTTCTGTTCCTGATGACCATGTTCAACAGCCGGTTTGTGCGGCGGGTAGGGGCGTTGCGCATGTTCCGCGCCGGGCTGTGGATCCAGTTTGCCATGGCGGTGTGGATGGTGGTTTGCGCGCTGCTCGACGTCGGCTTCTGGTCGCTGGTCATCGGCGTGGCGGCCTTCGTTGGCTGCGTATCGATGGTATCGTCGAACGCGATGGCGGTGATCCTCGATGAGTTTCCGCATATGGCGGGCACCGCTTCGTCGCTGGCGGGGACTTTCCGCTTTGGTATCGGGGCGATTATCGGCGCGCTGCTGTCGATGGCCACCTTTACCACCGCCTGGCCGATGCTGATCTCCATCGCCTTCTGCGCCACCAGCTCTATTTTCTTCTCCCTTTACGCTTCCCGCCGGCGAAAAATCGCACGCTAGGTCACATTTTCAGGGGCGAAATCGCCCCTTTCTTGATGCACGTCAACCGCAATGGGCTTCAGGGTTCTGCGATTTGTTTCCTTTATGTAAAATCAATTAGTGTAAAAAGTCGCATTGTTGCGATAAAAAAGTTGTTTTGGATCACAGAAACGGGTACATATAGCGCCAATCGGCTTGCCGGGTTAAAAAATAACACGCTGGAATATAAGCGCTTAACCCTGGGCCGCCGCGGCTGTAAACGTTTTCTGCGTCTGAGCAGGACTATTTGTCAACAGTGTGTTAATATTGATGTAAATTTATTGTGAAGCCTTTTGCTTCCGGGGAAACCACGTGAATACACAACAACTCTCTATCGTACACCGTCTGCCGCAGAGCTATCGCTGGCTGGCCGGTTTTGCGGGTTCCAGAGTTGAACCGATTCCGCAAAACGGCGCGCAGAACGAAAACAGTCTCGTCGCCCTGAAGCTGCTGAGTCCGGACGGTGAAAAAGCCTGGCCGGTGATGCATAAGCTCAGCCAGGCGTTAAGCGACATCGAAGTCGACTGTTCCGTTCTTGAGTGCGAAGGCGAGCCCTGTCTGTTCGTTAATCTGCAGGATGAGTTTGCCGCCACCTGTCGTCTGAAAAACTTTGGCGTGGCGATCGCCGAGCCCTTCTCCGGCAATAACCCTTTCTGACCGTCAGCTTAGCGCCAGCAGCTGGCGGGTATACTCATGCCGGGGCGCGCTGAAGACGGACTGGCACTCGCCCTGCTCGACCACCACTCCCTGCCGCAGCACCATCACCTGGTGACACAGCGCGCGCACCACGCCTAAATCATGGCTGATAAAAATATAGGCCAGCTGATGCTTCAGCTGTAACGCTTTCAGCAGATTCAGGATCTGCGCCTGAACGGTTTTATCCAGCGAGGAAGTCGGCTCGTCGAGGACGATCAGCTGCGGCTTGACGATTAACGCTCTGGCGATGGCGATACGCTGGCGCTGGCCGCCGGAGAAAGCCGCCGGGTAGCGCTGGCGGCTGGCCGGGTCGAGGCCGACCTCCTGCATGGCAAGGATCACCGCCTGTTCGCGTTCAGCCGCCGTCAGCGTCGGCTGGTGGACGCGCAGGCCCTCCTCAATGATCTGCTGCGCCGTCAGGCGCGGATTGAGCGACGAGTTCGGATCCTGAAAAACCACCTGCATCTGTCGGCGCAGCGGCAGCAGCTGTCGGCGACCGCGTCCCTGAATCGGCTGCCCGGCAAAGGTTATCTTGCCCTCGGAGGGGATCAGGCGCAGCAGCGCCAGACCGGTCGTGCTTTTGCCGGAACCCGATTCTCCCACCAGACCCAGCGTCTCGCCGGCCCGTAGCTGGAAATGGAGATCATTGACCACCCGATGGTGATCGACCACCCGACGCAGGATCCCCCGGCGAATGGGGAACGCCACCTGTAACGCCTCCGCCTGCAGCAGCACCGGGGCATCGGCGGCCAGCGGCACCGGCTCGCCGTCCGGTTCGCTATCCAGCAGGCGTTGGGTGTAAGGATGGGCCGGCGCGCTAAACAGCGCCCGACAGTGATTGTGCTCCACGCAGCGGCCGTTCTGCATCACCGCCACCCGGTCAGCCAGCTGGCGGACGATGCTCAGGTTATGGGTGATAAACAGCATCCCCATGTTCAGCTCCCGCTTTAGCTCGCGCAGCAGCTGCAGAATTTGCGCCTGCACTGACACATCGAGGGCGGTGGTCGGCTCGTCGGCGATCAACAGCTCCGGGCGAGTCAGCAGCGCCATAGCGATCATCACCCGCTGGCGCTCGCCGCCCGAGAGCTGGTGCGGATAGTCCGCCAGCCGCCGCGGCGCCTGACGGATCCCGACGCGCTCCAGGCAGTCGAGGATCTCTCCGCGCGCCGCCTCTTTGCGCATTCCCCGGTGTAACGACAGCACCTCGTAGAGCTGTTTTTCCAGGGTATGGAGGGGATTGAGCGACACCATCGGCTCCTGAAAGATCATCGCGATCCGGTTGCCGCGCACGCCGCGCAGGGTCGCCTCATCCGCATGCAGCAGCGACTGGCCATGAAAACGGATATCGCCGCTGGGGTAGCTGGCCGGCGGGGTAGGGAGCAGCCGCAGCACCGACAGGGCGGAGATGCTCTTACCGGAGCCGGATTCCCCCACCAGGGCCAGCGTTTCGCCGGCCGCCACCTCGAGCGACAGATTATGCACGACGGTCTGCGTCTCCCCCTGCTGGCGAAAGGCGATAGAGAGATTGTCGATAGCTAACAGCGGGTGGGTCATATTACACCGCCTTACTGGGGTCAAAGGCGTCGCGCACCGCTTCACCGATGAAAATCAGCAGCGTCAGCAGCACGGCGACAGAGAGAAACGCGGCAATGCCCAGCCAGGGTGCCTGCAGGTTGTTTTTGCCCTGCAGGAGCAGCTCGCCGAGGGAGGGCGAGCCGAGCGGCAGGCCGAAGCCGAGAAAATCCAGCGACGTCAGGGTGGTAATAGAGCTGCAGAGAATAAACGGCAGGAAGGTGAGGGTCGCCACCATCGCGTTGGGCAGCATATGCCGCAGGATGATCTGCCGGTCGCTGACCCCTAACGCCTGCGCCGCCCGGATGTAGTCGTAGTTGCGGGTGCGGAGAAATTCAGCGCGCACCACGCCCACCAGCGTCATCCAGCCAAACAGGACAGTGATCGCCAGCAGCCACCAGAAGCCCGGCTGCACGACGCTGGAGAGCAGGATGATCAGAAACAGCGTCGGCATACCGGACCAGACTTCGATAAAACGCTGCCCCCAGAGGTCGATTTTACCGCCGTAATATCCTTGTATCGCACCGGCCAGCACCCCCAGCACGCTGGAGAACAGCGTCAGCAGCAGACCAAACAGTACCGAGATGCGCGTCCCATAAAGGATCCGCGCCAGCACATCGCCGCCGTTGGCGTCGGTGCCGAGCCAGTTGCTGGCCGAGGGCGGCGATGGAAAAGGAACCGTGCTGGCAAAATTGATCGTCGTCGCGCCGAAGCGCACCGGCGGCCAAAGCGCCCAGCCGTGGCTGGCCAGCTGCTGCTGCAGCCAGGGATCCTGATAGTCGGCGGCGGTGGCGAATGCGCCGCCGAAGGTCTGCTCGGTATAGTTTTTTAACACCGGGACGTACAGCTGGCCCCGGTACTGCACCAGCAGCGGCCGATCGTTGGCCAGCAGCTCAGCCCCCAGGCTGCAGAGGAAGAGGATTAAAAACAGCCACAGCGACCAGTAACCGCGGCGGTTGTGGCGAAAGCGCGCCCAGCGGGCCTGATTAACGGGACTGAAGAACGACATTAGCGGCCCTCAAAATCAATACGCGGGTCGACCAGCGTATAGCTGATATCGCTGACGATATTCAGCAGCAGGCCGATCAGGGTGAAAATATAGAGCGTGCCGAACATCACCGGATAGTCGCGGGAGACCGTCGCTTCATAGCCCAGCAGCCCCAGACCATTCAGGGAGAACATCACTTCGATCAGCAGCGAGCCGGTAAAGAACATACTGATAAAGGTGGCCGGGAAACCGGCGATCACCAGCAGCATGGCGTTGCGGAACACATGTCCCCAGAGGATCTGTTTCTCACCGACGCCTTTGGCGCGGGCGGTGACCACATACTGTTTGCGGATCTCGTCAAGGAAGCTGTTTTTAGTCAGCATGGTCAGGGCGGCAAAGCCGCCGATCACCGTCGCCAGCACCGGCAGGGTGATGTGCCACAGATAGTCGAGGATCTTTTCATACCACGGGAGGGTGTCGAAGTTTGGCGAGACCAGACCGCGTAGCGGGAAGAGGTCGAAATAGCTGCCGCCGGCGAAAATCACGATCAGCAGGATGGCGAACAGAAAGGCGGGGATCGCATAGCCAATGATAATCAGCGTACTGCTCCAGATGTCAAAGCGGCTGCCGTTGCTGACGGCTTTGCGGATGCCCAGCGGAATGGAGACCAGATAGATGATCAGCGTGCTCCACAGCCCGAGGCTCACCGAGACCGGCAGGCTGTCTTTAATCAGCTGCAGCACGGAGGCGCTGCGAAACAGGCTGTCGCCAAAATCAAAGCGCAGATAATCGCTCAGCATCTTCAGGTAGCGCTCGTGCAGCGGTTTGTCGAAGCCGTAGCGGTGGGTGATCTCGGCGATGACTTCCGGATCGAGGCCGCGCCCCCCGCGATAGTGACCCTCGCTGATATTGCCGGCGCCGGTGCGGGCATGGCTGGCACCCATCCCGCCGTCGCCGGCGCCTGGCATTCCACCGTGCTGACCAAATTCGATGGCGGCGATGGCCTGGTCGACCGGGCCGCCGGGAGCGATCTGTACAATAAAAAAGTTAATGGTAATGATGGCCCACAGGGTGGGGATCACTAACAGCAAACGGCGGATCAGGTAGCTGCCCATGGTATGTCCTTAGCGTCTGTCCGCGGGGAGGGTGGCTGCTTTGTTCGCGTCATACCACCAGGTATCAAGGCCGGACGAATAAATGGGGCGGGTTTGGGGGAACGAGAATTTATTCCACCACGCGGTGCGGTCCTGCGCCATATACCACATCGGCAACATGTAGTGGTTCCAGGTGAGGACGCGGTCCAGCGCCCGGCCAAGGGGGATCAGCTTCTGCTTATTACCCTGCCACTGCAGGATCTGCGCAATCAGTTTATCCACCACCGGACTTTGCACCCCCGGCGCGTTGTAGCTGGAGTGAATATAGTCCGACGCCCAGGAGATTTGCAGGTCAGTCCCCGGCCAGGGCATGGCGCGCCACAGGCTCGGCATCATGTCGTAATCGCGGCTGCGGCGGCGGTTGCTGTACTGCGAGTTATCCACCTGACGAATATCCATGACGATCCCCAGGCGCTGCAGGTTGTGCTGAAACGGCAGCACCCAGCGGTCATTGCTTCCGGCCGGCATCAGCAGTTCAAAACGCAGCGGCTTGCCGGTGGCGGCGTTAACCCGGCGCTGGTTCTTCACCGTCCAGCCCGCCGCGTTAAGCAGGGCGTCGGCTTTGAGTAAGTTGGCGCGGTCGAAGCCATCGCCGCGGGAGACCGGCGGCTGGTAAACCTGGCTGAAGAGCTCGGGGGGCAGTTCGTTTTTAATTGGCGTCAGCAGGGCCAGCTCGGCCGCGTCGGGCAGGCTGCGGGCGGCATATTCGGTGTTCTGGAAATAGCTGTTGGCGCGCTGATACGCGCTGTAAAAAAGCGCCTTGTTCATCCATTCAAAATCAAACGCCAGGGTAATGGCCTCCCGCACCCGGCGATCGGCGAATACCGGGCGCTGAATATTGAACGCCAGCCACTGGGTATCCTGCGCCGAGGTGTTGGCATACTCCTCTTTAATGATGTAGCCGCGGCTGAAGTTGCGGCCGACGTAGCGGGTGGCCCAGTTTTTGGCGACCGTCTCTTCCCGGCGGTCGACGGCCCCGGCTTTAAAGGCTTCGAAAGCGACGTTGTCGTCAAGATAATAGTCATAGCGCAGCGTATCGAAGTTCCAGCGACCGCGGTTGACCGGCAGGTCGGCCGCCCAGTAATCGGCGACCCGGGAATAGGTAATATACTGTCCCATCCGCCAGGCGCTGATGCGGTAGGGCCCGCTGGCCAGCGGCGGCTTTGACAACGGGTCGCTGAGTTTGTGATGACGCCAGAACGCCTCGGGCATCACCGGCAGGCTCAGCAGGCTCAGCATGTTCTCTTTACCGGGCTGGCCGAGGTCGATACGCACGGTCAACGGCGCGATGGCCTTCACGGTGGTGCCTTTATAAAAGAGGCGGAACTGCGGCACCCCTTCGGTCATAAACTTATTGAAGGTAAAAGCGACATCGCGGGCGGTGATTGGCGTGCCGTCGTGAAAACGGGCGCGCGGGTTGAGGGCGATCTCCATCCATGAATAGTCCCCGGCGTAGCGCGCCCGTTCGGCAATCAACGGATAGTAGCTGCCGGGCTCATCATCCGAGGTGGTGAACAGGGGATCGTAGAGCGCCTCAGTGCGTACCGCGGGATTGCCGCGCAGCGCGTAGCGGTTGAAGTTGTCAAAGGTGCCAATCGCCGCCAGGGTGAGGGTGCCGCCTTTCGGCGCCTGTGGATTAACATAATCAAAATGGCTGAAACCGGCGGCGTATTTGGGTTCGCCGATAATCGCGAAGGCGACGTTTTCCTGAATGGATTGCGCTTTAGCGCTCAGGCTAAACAGAGCAAGCAGAAGCAGAAAAAGTCGCGCATACATAGGCGGCAAAATACCCTGTCATAGCCGGCCCCCGTGGCCGACTTCTGTTCCCGCATCATAAGTGAGACTTAACGCGTTGTGAAATAATTCGCGGGTTCATCGTGCGCGGCCACTAGCGCCGCCAGCGACAGCGGCCGGCTGATCCAGTACCCCTGCAGGAAATGCACTCCCTGAGCGCGGAGCCACTCCGCCTGCTCCTGGGTCTCCACCCCTTCGGCAACGGTCATCAATTTCAGCCGGCGGCTGAGGGTCAGCACCGCATCCAGCACTGGCGAGGTGACGGTTTCGGTGCCGATCGCCTGCACAAAGCCGCGATCGATCTTCAGATAATCGAAGTTATAGCGTTCGAGATAGATCAACGCGCTATGCCCGGTGCCAAAATCATCGATCGCGATTTCAAAACCGTGCTGGTGCAGCCAGGCGAAGTTAGCGACCGATTTTTCTTTGTCAATCATCGCCCGCTCTGTGACCTCCAGCACCACGTGAAAATGGCCGGCGGGCAGCGCGGCGGCGAAGCGCAGCATATCGTCGCGGAAGCTGTCGGCCTGAAGATGGGCTGGGGAAATATTGAGCCCCAGCTTGACGCCGTGCGGCAGAATACGCTTCAGCGCCGGCGCGTCGCGGGCGATCAGCGCCAGCAGGTGATCGGTCAGCGGCACGATCATCTGCTGGGTTTCCGCGAGGTTAATAAAGACGTCAGGCGGAATTTCGCCTACCACCGGATGGCGCCAGCGCATCAGGACCTCCACGCCGCTGATACGCAGAGTCTGGGCATTCACCACCGGCTGATAGACGACGTAGAACTGGTTGTTTTTGATCCCCAGCAGAATGGATTTTCGCGGATCGGATTTGATCGACAGCACGTAATAGCAGAGCAGCCCCGCCAGCAGGCCGCACACCACCCCGAGCAGCAGAGCAAACTGCGTATTTTCCGCCAGCCAGCTGTTGGCATACAGGTAGACCTTGAGGGGGAAACCGTCGATCTGCACTTCGCGGATCGGCACATTATGCAGCGTTTGCGGATCCACCAGCCGGTTACTGAAGGTGGAGATAGCGGTGTGGCCGATGACCAGCGCAATACCGCTGAAATCATTCTGCCGTGCGGAATAGAGGATATACGGCGTGAGATTGGCGTTAATCGACACGAAAATGCCGCTGTTTTCATCACCGGGTTTGCCTACCCATAGTGCCAGCGCCGCGCTCTTCGGCATCATCGGCGTGCCTGGCAAAATCGCCATATCAAGGGGTTTGCGGATATCAATGGCCGGGATCAGCTGGGTGAGGGGGGTATTCATGGCGCCGGTTGCCGAGGAGCAAAAGGCCACGCCGTTTTTGACCAGCAGAAAAGCGCGGACGTTAGGGCTGAACGCGGCGTGGGAGGTGAGCCCGGAGTCAATATTCTCGCAGGGCTGGTCCACGAGCGGCTGCAGGCCGTCAATGGTCTGGCGCAGGTCGTGAAAATAGCTTTTCAGATAGGTATTAACATTGTTGATAATGGCGTCGAAACGCTCGGCCCGGTTATGGTAAATCACCATAAACTGAATGCTGCCAGCCAGTAGCGCGACGATAATGCCCACGCACAGGCTGGTTAGCCAGGTTTTACGCTGGGGCGAAAAGTAGCGAGTCAGCATAGCTATAGTCTTTCCGTGTTATTGATGCGCAGCAACGGGTTGTCAGTCGTCGTTTTTCTCATTCCCACTTAAAAGACATAGCTTATTTTGCGTCGTTCAGAATCAGGTGGCAAAAAAAAACACTGCCGGGGCAGTGTTTTTTATCCCGCTTCCAGCCAAGGGATAACCGGCGGCGGTAGAGGACAGTTTACGAGCGGCTCAGGACTCGACGCGCTTCGTTGTAGCGCTTTTTCCAGTATGGCTCATCCATGCTGGAGATGGTCACTCCGCTGCTGGTAGAGGCGTGAACAAACTGGTTGTTGCCGAGGTAGATCCCGACATGGCGGCCGGTAGAGCCGGCGCGGAACAGAACCAGATCGCCAGTACGCAGCTGGGTACGGGAAATCGATTTTCCGGTTTCCTGCTGTTCAGAAGTTGAACGCGGCAGTTCCAGACCAAATTGTTCGCGGAAGGTGCGCTGCACGAACGCCGAGCAGTCGATACCTTTGCGAGTGCTGCCGCCGAGGCGGTAACGCACGCCTTTCCAGCTGGCATACTGATCCATTAAACGGGACTTCACGTCCAGGTTACGGACCATCGTTTCAAATTCATCCTGAGAGGCTTGCAGTGATGATAAATCGCCACTACCCACAGCATGCGTCTCAGAATGCATATTCCTGGCGGTACTTGTTGAACTACACGCGGAAAGCAGAACCGCTACTGCAATCGCGGGGGCTACCCGCAAGATGTATCTCAAAATCGGCTGAGATTTGACCATGCTGTTTATTTTCCCTTGTTGTCCTTAACGACAATGTCGTTATAAAAAATGCCAAACGTGTTAGAGCCTAAATACCCATCCGCAATGAGACAATTCCTTAAGCTTAAATTTGTGCAGTCACGCACAATTTTATTCAGGGCCTGAATTAATGTTGCGGAAAAGGCAAAACGAGAACGAGATTACCCTATCAAACGCCGCATGGCGAGCGGTTTTGCGCGATTTCTTATAAGTATTTTGGTGACAAAAAGTGAATCATCGGGAAAGGTCAAAATTGCGGCAATTCCGGGCAAAAAACAGACAATTCCTTCATTTGTCACGGGATTAATGTGACCAGAAGATGAACGCGATGTTGAAAAAAAGGAAAATTGAAAAAAGGGACCCAAAAGGTCCCCTTATAGATAATGCCCCTGGCGGCTGCCCACGGCTTTATTTGGCCGATAATCCGCCGGGTAAGTAGCGATCGAAAAAGGCGATCAGTTTATCGCTCAGCGGCGTCATCAATACCCAGGGCGCGCCAATCAGCACGGCGGTCAGAGAGCCGACAGCAATATCGCTGAACCAGTGGGCGCCAATCATCACCCGCGGGAAAGCAAAGACCACAAATATCACCAGCGCCACGGCCAGCGCGCGGCGGCCAAAATAGCGCCACATAAAGCTCGCGAAGATCAGCAGCATCATCCCATGATCGCCGGGGAAGCTGTCCTTGGAAGCATCCTTAGTGGGGAAGTTAACGACGTCGCTGACGCGGGTGACACCGTTAAAAAACAGCGACGGACTGGCGCGCTGAACCGGCATCAGGTGCTGCGCCAGCTGGTTGATGATCACCGCCGCCAGCAGCATTACCACGCCCATAATAGCGATCTGACGACGGCCTGCCGCCGGCGCCTTGAGCCAGTAGCTGAGCATCAGGCAACCCATCGCCAGCAGCGAGCAGGCGTCGAAGGCGCGATTGTTGATGATCGCCAGCAGCCAGGCGTAAGCGCGTCTGACGCTGACGCCATGGTTAAAGAAATGGAAGATCGCGGCGTCTACCGGCGCCCACGCGCCGTGGTTGGCTGGCAGATACCAGGAGCAAAATAGCGCCACACCCGCGAAGTTAAGCAGCAGGATTAAAGGAATTCGGTTTTTCATCATAGCCATTGCGATTTTGTGACAGTCGGCGGCAACCTTAGCCGCCTTAACTTAAACGAAGCCTCAACAATGAGGTCTGGAGCGCGTTCCAGTCGGCTTCATGGGCGGAGATAAGCTCGATGCGGCTATCGGGCGGGGCGACGCTAAGGGTCTCGATATGCAGATCCTCGCCCTGGCGGTTGATCCGCACCGCCCCTTCGGCAATGCGCAGCACACCTTTGACGCGCGCCACCGGCGCCAGCCGGGCCCACTCCAGCAGGGCGATGGTGTCAAAGACCGTTTCCGCGTCGAAGATCCAGCCGCAGGCCTGATAGCCCTGGCCGCTGTTAAGATGGCGGCGCCAGCGCTGGTGTTCCGCCAGACTAAGGGCGGCGAGACCGGCTGTGGGGGGATGGCGGTGGGCGTGCTCCGCGCTCGCCGGCAGCGGGGCGGTATTGCGCCGCGGTTCATCAAGCAGGGCCAGGTCGATATTACCCTGGGTCGCCGACACCTGGCGGCGATCGCCGCCCCAGCGTTGCCACCAGTCGACAAACGCCTGAGCGCTTTCGGGCGTTTCCCGATCGCTTTTATTGGCCACGATGATATCCGCCGCCGCCAGCTGGTCGCGAAAGTTGTCGTTGTTGACCGCTTTCTCGTCCAGTAGCTGACGCGGATCGAGAATGCACAGGGTCGCGCGCAGATCGATCCAGGGTTCATACACCGCCGCGGTGAGGATATCGAGGATCTGCTTTGGATGGCCAAGTCCGGTGGGCTCAATCAACAGACGATCGGGTTTCCCCTGGCGCAGCAGGGTATTCAGCCCGACCTGCATCGGCAGGCCATTGACACAGCACATGCAGCCGCCGGGGATCTCCTTGAGCAGGGCGCCGCTGTCGGCCAGCAGGGCGCCGTCTATCCCGACTTCGCCAAACTCGTTAACCAGTACGGCCCATTTTTCATCCGCAGGCTTCTGCGCCAGCAGATGAAGAATCGAGGTCGTCTTACCGCTGCCGAGAAAGCCGGTGATCAAATTGGTTCTGGTCACTCTTTTCTCCAGGATAAATGTAATGTTGTAACAGTTACGTCTATCCTGACGAAAAAAGAGGGAAAAGAGAAGTCCTGAGGCGGACAGAAGGAAATTCTGTCCGCATAAGCGCAAATATTGTTAAGAATTGAGCGCGCGGGCAACCGCCTCGCGGGCGCCGTGCATCGCCAGCTGCTGCCAGGCGGCGCGGATCCCGGCGACAAACTGCGCGTTGCGCGGCAGGTCGCGGCCAAATATTTCCTCCAGACCCAGCAGGGCGTCAACGCGCTGCTGCTCATCGCTCTGCGCCACCCGCTGCTGGATCTTGTCCACCAGCGGATCGCGGACGTCGATGGCCTGACCGGCATCGTCCGTACCGCTGACGTAGCGCATCCAGCCGGCTACGCCGAGGGCCAGCAGCGGCCAGCGGCTGCCGCGCTCAAGATGCACGCGAATACCGTCGAGCATACGCTGGGGCAGCTTCTGGCTGCCGTCCATGGCGATTTGCCAGGTACGGTGTTTGAGCGCCGGGTTGCTGAAGCGCGCGATCAGGCTGTCGGCATAGGCCGCCAGATCGACGCCGGTAATGGTCAGCGTCGGGGCCTGTTCGTCAAGCATCAGCTGGCGGGCGGCGCGGCGGAAGACCTCATCCTGCATGCAGTCGCTGACGTGCGCATGACCTGCCAGATAGCCAAGCCAGGCGAGGAAAGAGTGGCTGCCGTTGAGCATCCGCAGCTTCATCTGCTCCCAGGGCAGCACGTCGTCGGTCATCTGCACGCCCGCCGTCTCCCAGGCGGGGCGCCCGGCGACAAAGTGGTCTTCGACCACCCACTGAATGAAGGGTTCGCAGCTGATGGCGCAGGGATCTTCCACCCCCAGCACGGCGGCGATTTCCGCCAGCGACTCCGCGGTGGCGGCGGGAACAATGCGATCCACCATGGTGCCCGGGAAGCTGACGTTGTCGGCGATCCAGCTCGCCAGCGCCGGACTGCGTTTTTCCGCCATGCCGAGGACGGCATTTTTCACCACGTGGCCGTTGTCGGGAATGTTATCGCAGGAGAGCACGGTAAAGGGCGGCAGGCCCCGTTCCCGGCGGCGGGCCAGCGCTTCAACTAAAATACCGGGAGCCGACTGCGGCAGCGTCGGATTTTCCAGATCGTGAACGATACGCGGATGCGTCGGATCCAGCTTGCCGGTCGCCGGATCGATGCAATAGCCTTTTTCCGTGATGGTCAGCGAGACAATCGCTACCTGCGGCTCGCAAAATTTCTCGATAATCGCCGCCAGCGAATCGAGCCTGGCGTTCAGGCATTCGTGCACCGCGCCGATAACAATGGGCTGATTACCGTCGGCGCCTTTTTCCAGTACGGTAAACAGGTGGTCCTGTTCGCGAAGCTGGCTCATCAGCGTATCGCCGCTGAACAGACTGATTTCGCAGATCCCCCAGTCGCCGCCGATGTTATTCAGCACGCGATCGGTCAGCAGCGCCTGGTGCGCGCGATGAAACGCGCCAAAGCCGAAATGGACAATACGCGAGCGGAGCTGGCTGCGATCGTACTGAGGACATTGCACGTTTTCCGGTAGCGTAGCGGTTGCAATTGTTGTCATTCTTTACACACCTGTTTAACTGCTTATTAACATTGCCAGTCTAAAGTTATATGACAGGAAATTAAATTGGTAAGCCGAAATTATCCGCTGACTGTGAGCTGGATCAATCAATGCGCCGGCTCTGTTTGCAGCCTGACGAGAAACATGTATGGTAGTCGTCATGATTGTCGCCATTATTGGTATAACAACTTTTGTGAGGGCATAGCGATGGAGCAAACCTGGCGGTGGTATGGGCCGAACGATCCGGTATCGCTTGATGATGTACGACAGGCGGGGGCGACCGGGGTCGTCACTGCGCTGCACCATATTGCAAACGGTCAGGTCTGGCCGGTCGACGAGATTAAAGAGCGTCAGGCGCTGTTAGCGGCGAAAGGGCTGACCTGGTCGGTGGTCGAAAGCATTCCGGTGCACGAGGATATTAAAACCCACAGCGGGCAGTATGCGACCTGGATTGCCAACTATCAGCAGAGCATCCGCAACCTCGCGGCCTGCGGCATCGATACCGTCTGCTACAACTTTATGCCGATCCTCGACTGGACGCGCACCGATCTGGAATATGAGCTGCCGGACGGCTCCCGGGCGCTGCGTTTCGATCAGATCGCCTTCGCCGCCTTTGAACTGCATATCCTCAAACGCCCGGGGGCGGAAGCGGATTACAGCGAAGAAGAGCAGCGCCAGGCCGAGGCGTATTACAAGGCGATGAGCGAAGCGGACATTGAGAAACTGACCCGCAATATCATCGCCGGCCTGCCGGGGGCGGAAGAGGGCTACACCCTCGACCAGTTCCGCGCGCGCCTGGCGGAATATGACCACATCGATAAAGCGCAGCTGCGCGAAAATATGGCCTATTTCCTGCGGGCCATCGTACCGGTGTGCGAAGAGGTGGGGATCCGACTGGCAGTGCATCCGGACGATCCGCCGCGGCCGATCCTGGGCCTGCCGCGTATCGTGTCGACCATCGAAGATATGCAGTGGCTGAAAGAGACAGTGGACAGCATCAATAACGGCTTTACCATGTGCACCGGATCCTATGGCGTCCGCGCCGATAACGATCTGGTGAAGATGGTGGAAACCTTTGGCGATCGCATCCACTTTACCCATCTGCGCGCCACCTGCCGCGAGGCGAACCCGAAAACCTTCCACGAGGCGGCGCACCTTAGCGGCGACGTCAATATGGTGGCGGTGGTGGATGCGATTCTGCGTGAAGAGCAGCGGCGTAAACAGGCCGGCGATCTGCGCCCGATCCCGTTCCGTCCGGATCATGGTCATCAGATGCTGGACG
Organism: Klebsiella sp. C283; assembly: GCF_048822555.1. Classification (NCBI taxonomy): domain Bacteria; kingdom Pseudomonadati; phylum Pseudomonadota; class Gammaproteobacteria; order Enterobacterales; family Enterobacteriaceae; genus Klebsiella; species Klebsiella sp. C283. The sequence goes on along the minus strand of NZ_JBMEZS010000004.1, from coordinate 347,628 downwards.
ATCTGCGCAAGAAAACCAACCCAGGCTATTCGGCGATTGGCCGTCTCAAGGGGATGGCGGAAGTGCGCGGCGTGGAGCTGGCGCTGAAGATGACCAAATACCCTGAACTGCTGTAATCGCGGCAACGGGGATAACAAAAAGGACAGCCAGCGGCTGTCCTTTTTTCTGGTCAACTCGTCACGGAAAATTAATCCGCGCGGCCCATATAGCGGCACTCTTCGATATGAATGCGGATTTTCTCACCGGTGGTCAGGTATTCCGGCACCTGAATCACCAGGCCGGTGCTCATGGTGGCGGGCTTGGTGCGGGAGCTGGCGGATGCCCCTTTAATACCCGGCGCGGTTTCGATAATTTCCAGGTCCACGGTCTGCGGCAGCTCAAGCGCCAGCAGCTGGCCGTCCCAGGTCAACACCTGCATATCCGGCATGCCGCCTTCCGGAATAAACTGCAGCTCTTCTTCGATCTGCTCTTTCGTGAAGGTGTAAGGGGTGTAGTCTTCTTTATCCATGAACACGTATTCGTTGCCATCGACATAGGAGAAGTCAACGAAACGGCGGGTCAGGGTCACGGTATCGACGATATCGTCGCCTTTGAAGCGCTCTTCTACTTTCAGGCCGGTACGCACATCGGAGAAGCGCATTTTATACAGTGTCGCAGCACCGCGGGCGCTGGGTGACTGAATATCGATATTTTTTACAATCAGCAGCTTGCCGTTGTAATTCAGCACCATACCTTTTTTAATTTCATTCGCTCTTGGCATTGCAGTAATCCTGTCACTTAACGAGTCAAAAATATCGCGTAAAACTACTCGCGCCCGGGCGTTCAGGCAAGTGGAATTCGCGAGTTTTGCTATCTTCTGGCAAAACGTTTAGGCTGTGGCGCAAAATGAGCGTTTGGGAGCTGGGTTGTGGAATGTCGTACTGATTGTGGCGCATGTTGCATCGCCCCCTCTATATCCTCGCCGATCCCCGGCATGCCGCAGGGCAAGCCGGCCAATACCCGCTGTATTCAGCTCTCCGAGCACAATCTGTGCCTGATTTTCGGCTCCCCACTGCGTCCGAAGGTGTGTGCCAGCCTGCAGCCCTCGCCGGAGATGTGCTTTACTCATCGTGATGACGCCATCACCTGGCTGCTGGAGCTTGAGCTGGCCACCGCGCCCTGAGCTTAAAGCAGCAAATGAGACAGGTTTTTGATATGTGTATACCGATTATTTTGCCCATGTGTCGATTATGCGCAAGGTGCTGCTGCGCATGACCAGCTGGCTGCATTATCTCTATCTGGATCACTAATCTCCACTGCCCGGCTCCGGCCGGGCAACCTTATCTATACGTCTCTGATCCGCCACATGCAGGCCTGGGTGGCGATCCCCATAACCAGCGCTATCCAGAACACCGCATGATAGCTCCAGATCTCTGCCACCACGCCCGCCAGTGAGCCGGCGATGATCCAGCCGACGCGGGTGGTATTGGTGTAGAGGGTGGTGGCCGCGCCCGCCTGCCCGGGCATCAAATCCTGGAAATAAAGCATGCCAATCCCGGCGAGGATCCCGATATAGATGGCGTTCAGCACCTGCATCGCCAGCAGCAGCGCCGGCGTATGCACCGTCAGCATGCCCACATAAAACAGCACTCCAGCCACCGCGGAAAGGCGCATCAGAAAGCGTTTACCGAAGCGCCGGGCGTAGTAACCGGCAATCAGCATGGTGGGAATTTCCAGCCCGGCGGCGGTCCCCATCATCAGGCCGGCCAGCTTCTCCGGCAGATGCAGCTCGTTAATGATAAACAGCGGCATATTAATGATGTACAGGCTGTTGGTGCCCCACATCAGCGTGCAGATGCTGAACAGCAGCAGCGCATCGCGGCGGTGCGTGCGCGGGGCTTCCAGCCGGCCAGTCGCCACCGCCTTCGCTTTGCGCATGCTGGGCAAGAACAGCCAGACCATGATCCCGCAGACGATAAACGCCGCCGCGGCGCTGAGGTACATCGCGGTAAAGCCAAACCCCATCGCCAGGGCATAGGCCAGCGGGGGACCAATCACCCATGCCAGCGAGACCTGGGCGCGCAAAATGGAGCTGAACATCACCGCTTCGCGGCCGGTTTTGTCGGCATGCTCGCGCGCGAGGGCGAACATCTGCGGGTTGGCGGTCGAACCAAAGCTGCTAAGGAATACGCCGATGAACAGCAAAATGAAATAGTTCCGGTTCCAGGCAAACAGCACGCAGGCCAGCACCCCCAGCAGGCAGCAGACGACAATCAGCTGCTTGCGATCGCCCTGACGGTCAGAACGTCCGGCGAGGAACTGGCTGACCAGAATGCCGATGACGGCGCTGCCGGTAAAAAAGAAACCCACCATCGCCGGGCGGACATGCACTTCATTGGTTAGAAACAGGCTCAGGGTCGGCGTCTGCAACGCCCCGGCAATGCCCGTCAGAAAGGCGACGATCAGGAAGGCGGAAGAGGTGACATCGAACCCGCGTCGGGGGAGGGCGGCGCTTCGGTTTTCCATGTGTTTGGTTTTCTGTAGTTTCAGGAGACGGCGCGGAGTTTACGCCTGCTGGCTGAAAATAAACAGTAGTATGGCACGAATAATTAAAAAGGCGTTTCAAAATAGAGGGTTCAGCAAAAAGCTGACGTTTACCGCGGCCAGGCGCCAGGGCTTCAGCAAAAGTGTGCAGTACCTCTAAGTTCTGCAATCAAGTCGCTGACGTACCTTGCGCGTTGAGCAAGAAAGGTACAGAATTCTTGAAACGTTTCAGCGTCATTCGGCATATCGTTCACCGTCAGATGGCGCCTTTTTTCTCAAGTTAGCTGAAACGATTCAATTCAGCAGGAGAGGAGAACCATGTTCCAGTTATCTGTGCAGGATATTCATCCCGGCCAGCAGGCCGGTAATAAAGAAGAGGCCATCCGGCAGGTCGCCGCCGCGCTGGTCAGCGCCGGCAACGTGGCCGATGGCTACGTGAACGGCATGCTGGCGCGCGAGCAGCAGACCTCGACCTTCCTCGGCAACGGGATCGCGATCCCGCACGGCACGACGGATACGCGTGACCAGGTGCTGAAGACCGGCGTTCAGGTGTTTCAGTTCCCGCAGGGCGTCACCTGGGGCGAAGGGCAGACCGCCTATGTGGCGATCGGGATTGCCGCCAGCTCAGATGAACACCTCGGCCTGCTGCGTCAGCTGACCCATGTGCTGAGCGATGACGCGGTCGCCGCCCAGCTGCAGTCCGCCACCACCGCGGAAGAGCTGCGGGCGCTGCTGATGGGGGAGAAGCAGAGCGAAGCGCTGAAGCTGGACAACGAGACCCTGAGTCTCGACGTCGCGGCCAGCGATCTGCTGACCCTGCAGGCGCTGAACGCCGCGCGTCTGAAAGAAGCAGGCGCTGTGGATTCCGCCTTCGTTAGCCACGTCATTAACGATACGCCGCTGAACCTCGGTCAGGGCATCTGGCTGAACGACAGCGCCGAAGGCAATCTGCGCAGCGCCGTGGCGGTCAGCCGCGCCGCCACCGCCTTCACCCGCGACGACCAGCCGGTTTCCCTGTTGGTTACGGTGGCGATGACCGACGATCAGCCAACCGCGGTGCTGAACCGCCTGAGCAAGCTGCTGCTGGACAAGAAAGCTGACCATCTGCTGAAAGCCGACGCCGCCACCGTGCTGGCGCTGCTGACCAGCGACGACGCGATTGCCGAAGATGTGCTGAGCGCCGAATTCGTGGTGCGCAATGAGCACGGCCTGCATGCCCGTCCGGGCACCATGCTGGTCAACACCATTAAACAATTTTCCAGCGACGTCACCGTCACTAACCTCGACGGTTCCGGCAAGCCGGCCAACGGCCGCAGCCTGATGAAGGTCGTGGCGCTGGGTGTGAAAAAAGGTCACCGTCTGCGCTTTACCGCGCAGGGTGAGGATGCGCAACAAGCGCTGGATGCGATTGGCGAAGCGATCGCCGCAGGCCTTGGGGAGGGCGCATAAATGAGCAGACGTGTAGCAACCATTACTTTAAACCCGGCGTACGATCTGGTGGGCTTCACCCCGGAGATCGAGCGCGGTGAAGTGAACCTGGTGCGTACCACCGGCCTGCACGCCGCCGGGAAAGGCATCAACGTGGCGAAAGTGCTGAAAGATCTTGGCATTGACGTCACCGTCGGCGGCTTCCTGGGGAAAGACAACCAGGATGGCTTTCAGCAGCTGTTCAGCGAGCTGGGGATCGCCAACCGTTTCCAGGTGGTGCAGGGGCGGACCCGCATCAACGTTAAGCTGACGGAAAAAGATGGCGAAGTGACCGATTTCAACTTCTCCGGCTTTGAAGTGACCCCAGGCGACTGGGAACGCTTCGTCAACGACTCCCTGAGCTGGCTGGGGCAGTTCGATATGGTCTGCGTCAGCGGCAGCCTGCCGTCCGGCGTCAGCCCGGAAGCCTTTACCGACTGGATGACCCGTCTGCGCAGCCAGTGCCCGTGCATCATTTTCGACAGCAGCCGCGAAGCGCTGGTTGCCGGACTGAAAGCGGCGCCGTGGCTGGTGAAACCGAACCGTCGCGAGCTGGAGATCTGGGCTGGCCGTAAGCTGCCGGAGATGAAAGACGTTATCGACGCCGCCCATGCGCTGCGCGAGCAGGGGATCGCCCACGTGGTGATTTCCCTGGGCGAAGAGGGCGCGCTGTGGGTGAACGCCTCCGGCGAGTGGATTGCCAAACCGCCTTCAGTCGAAGTGGTCAGCACCGTTGGCGCCGGCGATTCGATGGTCGGCGGCCTGATTTACGGCCTGCTGATGCGTGAATCCAGCGAGCATACCTTGCGCCTGGCGACCGCCGTCGCTGCCCTGGCCGTCAGCCAGAGCAACGTCGGGATCACCGACCGTACCCAGTTGGCCGCGATGATGGCGCGCGTCGACTTACAACCCTTTAATTGACAGCAGGAGAGGCATAATGAAAACGCTGCTGATTATTGATGCCGGACTCGGACAGGCGCGCGCCTATATGGCGAAAACCCTGCTGGGTGCCGCAGCGCCAAAAGCGCACCTTGAACTGATTGATAATCCGAACGACGCCGAACTGGTGATTGTTCTCGGGTCGGCGCTGCCCACTGACAGCGCGCTGAACGGCAAACAGGTCTACCTCGGCGATATTAATCGCGCCGTGGCGCACCCGGAGCTGTTCCTCAGCGAAGCTAAAGGCCACGCGACGCCGTACGCGGCGCCTGCCGCCGCGGCAGTCCCGGCGGCCACCGGCGGACCGAAACGTATTGTCGCGGTCACCGCCTGTCCGACCGGCGTTGCCCATACCTTTATGGCGGCTGAAGCCATTGAAACCGAAGCGAAAAAACGCGGCTGGTGGGTGAAAGTGGAAACCCGCGGCTCCGTCGGCGCGGGCAATGCTATCACCCCGGAAGAGGTGGCCGAGGCGGATCTGGTGATCGTCGCCGCCGATATCGAAGTCGACCTGGCGAAATTCGCCGGCAAGCCGATGTATCGCACCACCACCGGTCTGGCGCTGAAGAAAACCGCCCAGGAGCTGGACAAAGCGGTGGCTGAAGCCAAACCGTACCAGCCTTCCGGTAAACCTCAGGCTGCTGGCGAAGGTAAAAAAGAGTCGGCGGGCGCCTACCGCCACCTGCTGACCGGCGTCTCCTACATGCTGCCGATGGTGGTGGCGGGCGGCCTGTGTATCGCGCTCTCCTTTGCCTTCGGGATCAAAGCGTTTGAAGTGAAAGACACCCTCGCGGCGGCGCTGATGCAAATCGGCGGCGGCTCGGCCTTCGCGCTGATGGTGCCGGTGCTGGCGGGCTTTATCGCCTTCTCCATTGCCGACCGTCCGGGTCTGACCCCGGGTCTTATCGGCGGTATGCTGGCGGTCAGCGGCGGCTCCGGCTTTATCGGCGGGATCATTGCCGGTTTCCTTGCCGGTTACGTGGCGAAAGCCATCAGCACTAAGCTGAAACTGCCGCAGAGTATGGAAGCGCTGAAGCCGATCCTGATCATTCCGCTGGTCTCCAGCCTGATCGTGGGCCTGGCGATGATCTACCTGATTGGTAAACCGGTCGCCGGTATCCTCGCCTGGCTGACCCACTGGCTGCAAACCATGGGCACCGCCAACGCGGTTCTGCTGGGCGCGATCCTCGGCGCGATGATGTGTACCGACATGGGCGGCCCGGTGAACAAAGCGGCCTATGCCTTCGGCGTTGGCCTGCTGAGTACCCAGACCTACGCGCCGATGGCGGCGATCATGGCGGCCGGTATGGTGCCTCCGCTGGCGATGGGTATCGCGACGCTGGTTGCCCGCAATAAGTTCGACAAAGGGCAGCGGGAAGGGGGTAAAGCCGCGCTGGTTCTCGGCCTGTGCTTTATCTCTGAAGGGGCGATTCCTTTTGCCGCCCGTGACCCGATGCGCGTGCTGCCTTGCTGTATCGTCGGCGGCGCGGTAACCGGCGCTATCTCGATGGCGATTGGCGCGAAACTGATGGCGCCGCACGGCGGGCTGTTTGTTCTGCTGATCCCGGGGGCGATTACGCCAGTGCTGGGTTACCTGCTGGCGATTGTTGCCGGGACGCTGGTGGCGGGCCTCTCCTACGCGGTGCTGAAACGCCCGGAAGCGCAGGTAGCGGAAGTCGAAAAAGCGGCATAATTTCTCCGCAATAAAAAAGGGCCGACTGTTCGGCCTTTTTTTATGTCTCTATTTACGCCACTTCGGCGATCTGCTGCGCCCGCAGCCAGGCTATCTCTTCCGCCCAGATATCCGGGTTGATGGTTTCCAGAATCAGCGGAATGCCGTCGAAGCGGTTGTCCTGCATGATCCAGCTGAAGCAATCGTGGCCGATGTTGCCTTCCCCCAGACTATGGTGACGGTCGACCCGGCTGCCGAAGGCGCTCTTGGCATCGTTGAGATGCATGCCGCGCAGATACTGAAAGCCGACGATACGGTCGAAGTCGGCAAAGGTCTTCTCGCAGGCTTCGGCGCTGCGCAGGTCATAGCCGGCGGCGAAGGCGTGGCAGGTATCGATGCAGACGCCGACGCGGGTTTTATCTTCCACGCCGTCGATGATGGCCGCGAGGTGCTCGAACTTAAAGCCCAGGTTGCTGCCCTGGCCGGCGGTATTTTCGATAACCGCGGTGACGCCTTCGGTCTTCGCCAGCGCGATATTGATCGATTCGGCGATGCGCGCCAGACACTCTTCCTCCGGGATCTGCTGCAGATGGCTGCCGGGGTGGAAGTTGAGCAGCGTTAGCCCCAGCTGCTGACAGCGGGTCATCTCATCGATGAAGGCGTCACGGGATTTTTCCAGCGCCTCTTCCACCGGGTGGCCGAGGTTAATCAGGTAGCTGTCGTGCGGCAGGATCTGTCCGGGGCCAAAGTGATACTTTTCACAGGCGGCTTTGAATTCGGCGATGGTCTGGTCGCTGAGCGGCGCGGCGCGCCACTGGCGCTGATTTTTGGTGAAGAGGGCGAAGGCGGTTGCTTCGATTTCGGCGGCGCGAATGGCGGCATTGGCCAGTCCACCTGAGGCGCTCACGTGCGCTCCTACGTATTTCATAAAAAAACTCCAGTTAAAGCCGCTGGGGGGTGGGTAATGATAGCGGCTTAACTGGAGAAAGATGTAGTGCTTTATGCCATCAGGCTGTGGATGGCGACGTTAATGGCCCCGCCGCCGACAATCAACCAGACGAACAGCATCAGCGCCATCAGCAGCGGTTTCGCCCCGGCTTTTTTCAGGGCGCTGACGTGAGTGGTCACCCCAAGAGCGGCCATCGCCATCGCCAGCAGGACGGTATCCAGCGTCACCAGCATCTCCACGACCGCTTTCGGCAGCAGATGGAAGGAGTTAAACACCGCCACCAGGATGAACATAATGGCAAACCACGGAATGGTGATTTTGCTTTTCTCGCCGTTACCTGCCGGGGTCAGCTGTTTAACACGCGCCGCCAGGAACAGCAGGAACGGGGCCAGCATCATCACGCGCAGCATTTTAGCGATAACCGCGGCGTTCTCCGCATCCGGGCTAACCGCATGGCCGGCGGCGACGACCTGCGCCACTTCATGCATGGTGGAACCCATATAGATCCCGTAGGTCTCCGGGGTAAACCAGTGCGCCAGCAGCGGGTACATCGCCGGGTAGAGGAAGATGGCGATGGTACCGAAGATCACCACCGTGGCGACGGCGACGGTCACTTTACTGGCTTCAGCTTTGACCACCGGCTCGCTGGCGAGCACTGCCGCCGCGCCGCAGATGCTGCTGCCGGCGCCGATCAGCCAGCTGGTGTGCTTATCGAGCCCAAACACTTTCTGGCCCAGGAAGCAGGCGATGAAAAAGGTGCTGGAGAGCGTCAGAACGTCAATCAAAATACCGCTCACGCCGACGTCGGCAATCTGGGCGAACGTCAGGCGGAAGCCGTAGAGGATGATCCCCAGGCGCAGCAGATGCTGTTTGGCGAAGATCACCCCGCCGTCGCAGGGCTGCCAGATTTTCGGATAGACCGTGTTACCGACGACCATCCCGAACAGGATAGCGAGGGTCAGGGCGCTGAAGCCCGCCCCGGCGATGGCCGGGAAGCTACCGGCCCACAGGGCGGCGCCGGTCAGGGCGGCGGTCAGCGCCAGGCCTGGGACAAAATGCCACAGGGACCGATGTTTGGTGGGTAAAGTGAGTGCTGTCATAACCTTCTCCTTTGTCTGCCTAAAGGTTACGCCGCGCGGGATTAAATATAAAATTGATTATATGGTTATAATCAATCGTAATAAGTGGTTAATGGCCGCTTCGCCGGGGATAACGGGGCAGGGGAGTGAGGCGCGCAAGCGAGCTGCTCTTGTCAGCAAGACGATGATTTTGTGACGTAAGGGGATTTTCCTTCCGTCAGCCGCCTCGATTTGTGTCACCATAGTAAGGAAGGTTATTCAGACTGGATTACTAAACGGGTGGGTTATGCATATTACGCTGCGGCAGCTGGAAGTGTTCGCCGAAGTCCATAAGAGTGGGTCGACCACTCAGGCGTCACAGATGCTGGCGCTTTCGCAATCGGCGGTCAGCGCCGCGCTGACCGATCTGGAAGGGCAGCTTGGTGTACAGCTGTTCGACCGCGTCGGCAAGCGGCTGGTGGTCAATGAGCATGGACGGCTGCTCTATCCGCGCGCCCTGGCGTTGCTGGAGCGGGCCCTGGAGATCGAGCAGCTGTTTCGCGGCGACAACGGGGCGATTCGGGTCTACGCCAGCAGCACCATCGGCAACTATATTATGCCGGAGATCATTGCCCGCTATCGCCATGACTTCCCGGATCTGCCGGTTGAGCTGAGCGTGGGCAACAGCCTGGACGTGATCAACGCCGTTGCCGACCTGCGGGTGGATTTCGGGCTGATCGAGGGGCCGTGCCATGCCGCCGATATTATCGCCGAACCGTGGCTGGAAGATGAGCTGGTGGTGTTTGCCGCGCCTGACTCGCCGCTGCTGGCGGGGGAGGTGACCCTGCAGCAGCTGGCCGAGGCGCCGTGGATCCTGCGCGAGCATGGGTCTGGCACCCGGGAGATTGTCGATTACGTTCTGCTGTCGCATCTGCCGGCGTTTCATCTGGGGATGGAGCTGGGCAACTCGGAGGCGATCAAACACGCGGTGCGCCATGGGCTGGGGATCAGCTGCTTATCGCGGCGGGTGATTGCCGAACAGCTGGCCTCCGGCACGCTGGCGGAGCTGAAAGTGCCGCTGCCCCGGCTGACGCGCACGCTGTGGCGGATCCACCACCGGCAGAAGCATATTTCCAAAGCATTACAACGTTTTCTACAGTATTGCCAGGTGTAGCGATCCGGCGTTATCGCCTGATAAAGGGGGGGAATTTGCTGGCAATTCCGCAGGTTAGTGCTTTACTAATAATTTGCGGTCGATCATGAAGCTCTCTTATAACTTTGCATTTGTACCGGATGGAACCCCGATCGTCTGCTACAATCGCGCCTCATTTTTTGGATGGATAGCATTATCACATGGTTTCGGAAACTAAAACCACAGAAGCGCCCACGCTACGTCGTGAACTAAAGGCGCGCCACTTGACCATGATCGCCATCGGCGGTTCCATCGGTACGGGTCTTTTTGTTGCCTCTGGCGCAACGATTTCGCAAGCAGGTCCCGGCGGGGCGCTGCTGTCTTATATTCTGATCGGTCTGATGGTCTATTTCCTGATGACCAGCCTGGGCGAACTGGCGGCGTTTATGCCGGTGTCCGGTTCCTTCGCCACCTACGGGCAGAATTATGTTGAAGAGGGCTTCGGCTTCGCGCTGGGCTGGAACTACTGGTACAACTGGGCGGTAACGATCGCCGTTGACCTCGTGGCCTCGCAGCTGGTGATGAGCTACTGGTTCCCTGACACCCCAGGCTGGATCTGGAGCGCCTTGTTCCTCGGCATTATGTTCCTGCTGAACTGGATCTCGGTGCGCGGCTTTGGCGAGGCGGAATACTGGTTCTCGCTGATCAAAGTGGCCACCGTCATTATCTTTATCATCGTCGGCGTGATGATGATTGTCGGCATCTTCAAAGGGGCGCAGCCTGCCGGCTGGAGCAACTGGGGGATCGCGGATGCGCCGTTTGCCGGCGGCTTCTCGGCGATGATCGGCGTGGCGATGATTGTCGGCTTCTCCTTCCAGGGCACCGAGCTTATCGGTATTGCCGCCGGTGAGTCTGAGAACCCGGAAAAGAACATTCCACGCGCGGTGCGCCAGGTCTTCTGGCGTATCCTGCTGTTTTACGTCTTCGCGATCCTGATTATCAGCCTGATCATTCCGTATACCGATCCGAGCCTGCTGCGCAACGACGTTAAAGATATCTCCGTCAGCCCGTTCACGCTGGTCTTCCAGCACGCCGGTCTGCTGTCGGCGGCGGCGATCATGAACGCCGTTATCCTGACGGCCGTTCTGTCGGCGGGTAACTCGGGGATGTACGCCTCTACGCGTATGCTGTATACCCTGGCCTGCGACGGCAAAGCGCCGCGCATTTTCTCGAAGCTGTCGCGTGGCGGCGTACCGCGCAACGCCCTGTATGCGACCACCGTTATCGCGGCGCTGTGCTTCCTGACTTCGATGTTCGGTAACCAGACGGTGTACCTGTGGCTGCTGAACACCTCGGGGATGACGGGCTTTATCGCCTGGCTGGGGATTGCCATCAGCCACTATCGTTTCCGTCGTGGCTTCGTCCTGCAGGGTAACGATATTAATAATCTGCCGTATCGTTCCGGGTTCTTCCCGCTGGGGCCGATCTTCGCCTTCGTGCTGTGCCTGATCATCACCCTCGGACAGAACTACGAAGCGTTCCTCAAGGACACCATTGACTGGGGCGGCGTGGCGGCGACCTACATCGGTATTCCGCTGTTCCTCGTCATCTGGTTTGGGTACAAACTGGCGAAAGGCACCCGCTTCGTTCGCTACAGCGAAATGACCTTCCCGGACCGCTTTAAGCGTTAATCTTCGCTATTGTGCGATAAAAGCCCTCTGAAAAGAGGGCTTCATCGTGCTGGCCAGGTGCAATCTTCAGGAATTGCCCGGCGGCGCTGCGCTTACGCGTGCCTACAGATATTTGCGTAACTGTTTGATATTTCAACTTTTCGTAGGCCGAGTAAGGCGAAAGCCGCCACCCGGCAGACATATGGGTACAATAACGAAAACAGGTTTGCATCATCCGGAAGCCCTCTGAAAAGAGGGCTTTTTTTATGTCCACACGGTTACAGCCTGACACAATTCTTCATAATTAGATTGATAATAGAAATCATTATCTTTATCATTTCCGACCATTGCGGATGAAGCCACTCCCCCCGTCTCTGCCATGTGTACAGACTGACATCGGGCGACCAGCCACATCGACGAGAAAACAGCGCGAGTCTACCGCCGACAGAGCGGCAGGCCGCCAGCGCGTGTGAGCAGCACCTTTTTGTTTGTTTGGTTGTACACCTCATGGAGATTTGGAATGTTCAGGTTAAACCCTTTTATCCGGGCGGGATTGTCTGCGTCCGTCGTATCGTTGGCGTTTCCGGCCCTGGCCGATGTGAATGAAGAAACGCTGGTGGTGACCGCCTCGGCCACTGAACAGAGCGTCAAAGACGCACCGGCGAGCATCAGCGTCATCACCCAGCAGGATTTGCAGCGCAAGCCGGTGCAGAACCTGAAAGACGTACTGCGCGATGTGCCCGGGGTCCAGCTCACCAACGAAGGGGATAACCGCAAGGGCGTCAGCATTCGCGGTCTGAGCAGCAGCTATACCCTGATCCTTGTCGACGGGAAACGCGTTAACTCCCGGAACGCCGTCTTCCGCCACAATGACTTCGACCTGAACTGGATCCCGGTGGATGCCATCGAACGTATCGAGGTGGTGCGCGGCCCGATGTCCTCCCTGTACGGCTCCGATGCGCTCGGCGGCGTGGTCAACATTATTACCAAAAAAATCGGCCAGAAATGGACCGGGACGCTGAGCGCCGATACCACCATTCAGGAACACCGCGACCGTGGCGATACCTGGAACGGCCAGTTCTTCACCAGCGGCCCGCTGATCGACGGCGTGCTCGGGATGAAGGCCTACGGCAGCCTGGCGAAGCGCGCCAAGGACGATCCGCAGTCTTCCAGCAATGCCGCCGGCGAAACGCCGCGCATCGAGGGCTTCACCAGCCGCGATGGCAATGTTGAATTCGCCTGGACGCCGAACGACAACCACGATTTCACCGCGGGCTATGGCTTTGACCGCCAGGATCGCGACTCCGATTCCCTTGACCGCAACCGCCTTGAGCGTGAGAACTACTCTCTGAGCCATAACGGACGCTGGGAGATGGGCAACAGCGAGCTCAAGTTCTACGGCGAAAAGGTGGATAACAAAAATCCGGGGCAGAACGGCACCATCACCTCGGAAAGCAATGCCATCGACGGCAAGTATGTCCTGCCGCTGGACATGATTAACCAGCTGGTGACCTTCGGCGGCGAATGGCGCCACGACAAGCTGAAAGATCCGGTCAACCTGAGCAGCGGCGGCCAGTCGACCTCAGCCAGCCAGTACGCCCTGTTTATTGAAGACGAATGGCGCATCATCGAGCCGCTGGCGCTGACCACCGGCATTCGTATGGACGACCATCAGACCTATGGCGATCACTGGAGCCCGCGCGCCTATCTGGTGTATAACGCCACCGATACCGTCACCGTCAAAGGCGGCTGGGCGACGGCGTTTAAAGCCCCGTCGCTACTGCAGCTTAACCCCGACTGGACCACCAACTCCTGCCGCGGCTCGTGCAGCATCATCGGTAACCCGGATCTGAAGCCGGAAACCAGCGAAAGCTTCGAGCTTGGTCTCTACTATCGTGGGGAAGAGGGCTGGCTGCAGGATGTTGAAGGCAGCATCACCACCTTCCAGAACAATGTCGACGATATGATTGATGTTCTGCGCACCTCCAGCGCCAGCGAAGCGCCGGGCTACCCGAACTTTGTCGGCTGGAAAACCGTCAACGGTAAGCGCGTGCCGATCTTCCGCTATTTCAACGTCAACAAAGCGCGCATCAAAGGGGTGGAGACCGAGGTGAAGATCCCGTTCGGCGATGAGTGGAAGCTGACGGTGAACTACACCTACAACGATGGTCGCGATCTGAGCAACGGCGGCGACAAACCGCTGCAGACGCTGCCGTTCCATACCGCCAACGGCACGCTCGACTGGAAACCGCTGGACGACTGGTCCTTCTACGTGACGGCCAACTATACCGGCCAGCAGCGCGCGGTGAGCGCCACCGGCAAAACCCCGGGCGGCTATACCCTGTTTGACGTCGGCGCGGCGTGGCAGGTCACCAAGAATGTGAAACTGCGCTCCGGGGTGCAGAACGTGGGCGATAAAGATCTCAACCGGGACGACTACAGCTATACCGAAGAGGGCCGTCGCTACTTTATGGCCGTGGATTATCGCTTCTGATCGTTGGCGCTTAACGATGGCCTGCGCCGCGACGTGGATTCGCGGCGCAGGTTGCGTTTAGTTAAAGAGATGCTGCGCGTGGAAACGCAGATGGTCTTCGATAAACGAGGCAATGAAGTAGTAGCTATGATCGTAACCGGGCTGGATGCGCAGCGTTAACGGCCAGGCCTTCTGCCGCGCGACCTCCGCCAGCACCGCGGGCTGCAGCTGTCCGGCGAGGAACGGATCGTTATCGCCCTGATCGATAAGCGTCGGCACCGCGTCCGCCGGCTGGCTGGCCTGCATCAGGGCGCAGCTGTCCCAGGCGCGCCATGTCGATTCATCGGCGCCAAGATAGGCGGTAAACGCTTTCTTGCCCCACGGCACCTGGGAGGGATTGACGATTGGCGCGAAGGCGGAGACGCTGGCGTAGCGGCCGGGATTGGTGAGCGCCATGATAAGCGCGCCGTGACCGCCCATCGAGTGGCCGCTGATGGCGCAGCGTTCGCCGACGGTAAACTCGCTGCGGATAAGCGCGGGCAGTTCGTCGCGCAGGTAATCGTACATCCGGTAGTGCGCCGACCACGGCGCCTCGGTGGCGTTCAGGTAGAAGCCAGCGCCTTGCCCCAGATCGTAACCGTCATCGTTGGCCACCTCGTCACCGCGCGGGCTGGTATCCGGCATCACCAGCGCGATGCCCAGCGCGGCGGCAATGCGCTGAGCGCCCGCCTTGGTGGTAAAGTTTTCATCGTTACAGGTCAGCCCGGACAGCCAGTACAGCACCGGCGGCGGCGCTTCGCGCTCAGGCGGTAAAAAAATGCTGAACGTCATGGCGCAGTTCAGGACAGGGGAGTGATGACGCCAGCGTTGTTGCCGGCCGTCAAAACAGCGATGCTCTTCAAGCAGTTCCATGCAAGGCTCCTCGGAAGGGATGTGCGCGTAAACGTTCATAATACAGATATTTCATTAGCCGGTGAGCAACTTTCACTTTCTCCTTTTGAGAACTTACTGCATCATTAATGCAACTTATAGCCAACATGCCGGTGTAGCGATGGCGCTTATGGATGCGTACAGCGGTTGGATCATTCCGGATTCGGCGATAGGGATTTGGCGTCGCGCCTGAGGCGTGGCTTCGCGCCTTAATAAAAGGCAGCGCCAATTTCAATAATTATCGTTACGGCTACTGGATTCTGTGCGCCACCTCACGCACAATGAATACAAACTTTGCCCCCAGAAAAAGCAAAGAGCGCCACACCTGCAGGAGAAACCCAAATGTCATCACTGAGTAAAGAAGCCGTCCTCGTTCATGAAGCGCTGGTCGCTCGTGGGCTGGAGACGCCGATGCGTGCGCCAGTACAAGAAATTGATAACGAAACACGCAAGCGTTTGATTACCGGTCATATGACCGAGATTATGCAACTGCTGAATCTGGATCTGAGTGATGACAGTCTGATGGAGACCCCGCATCGCATCGCCAAAATGTATGTCGATGAGATCTTCTCCGGACTGGATTACTCCCGTTTCCCGAAAATCACCGTCATTGAAAACAAAATGAAGGTCGATGAAATGGTCACCGTGCGCGATATCACCCTGACCAGCACCTGCGAACACCACTTTGTCACCATCGATGGTAAAGCGACGGTAGCCTATATCCCGAAAGATTCGGTGATCGGCCTGTCGAAAATCAACCGCATCGTGCAGTTCTTCGCCCAGCGCCCGCAGGTCCAGGAGCGTCTCACGCAGCAGATCCTGATCGCGCTGCAGACGCTGCTCGGCACCAGCAACGTGGCGGTATCCATTGACGCGGTGCATTACTGCGTGAAAGCGCGCGGCATCCGTGACGCGACCAGCGCCACTACCACCACCTCCCTCGGTGGCCTGTTCAAATCCAGCCAGAATACCCGCCAGGAATTCCTGCGCGCAGTACGTCACCACAACTAAAACGGAGCAGGGTACATGGAGAGAAATGTCACGCTGGACTTTGTCCGCGGCGTCGCCATCCTCGGTATCCTGCTTCTCAATATCAGCGCCTTCGGCTTGCCGAAGGCCGCTTACCTCAATCCGGCCTGGTCAGGAAGCGCGACCCTCAGCGACGCCTGGACCTGGGCGATCCTTGACCTGCTGGCGCAGGTGAAGTTTCTTACCCTGTTCGCGTTGCTGTTTGGCGCCGGTCTGCAGCTCCTGCTCCCCCGCGGCAAACGCTGGATCCAGTCGCGGCTGACCCTGCTGGCGCTGCTTGGTTTCATTCACGGTCTCTTCTTCTGGGATGGCGATATTCTGTTGGCTTACGCCCTGGTGGGGCTGGTGAGCTGGCGCATGGTGCGCGAGGCGCAGCATGTTAAATCGCTGTTTAACACCGGGGTGGTGCTCTACCTCACCGGTATTGCGGTGCTGGTCCTGCTGGGGATTATCTCGGGGACGGCCGCGAATCGCTCCTGGGTACCGGACGCGGCCAATCTGCAGTATGAGCAGTACTGGAAGCTGCACGGCGGCATGGAGGCGGTCAGCAACCGGGCGGATATGCTGTCGGACAATCTGTTGGCGCTCGGCGCGCAGTATGGCTGGCAGCTGGCGGGGATGATGCTGATAGGCGCGGCGCTGATGCGCAGCGGCTGGCTGAAAGGGCAGTTCAGCCAGCGTCACTATCGGCGCACCGGCGCGCTGCTGGTGCTAGCCGGGATGGCGGTGAATGTGCCGGCTATTGTCGCCCAATGGTATCTGGCCTGGGACTATCGCTGGTGCGCGTTCTTACTGCAGGCGCCGCGTGAACTGAGTGCCCCGCTGCAGGCTATCGGCTATGCCTCGCTGGCCTGGGGCTACTGGCCGCAGCTCTGCCGTTTCCGCCTGGTGGGGGCTATCGCCTGCGTCGGACGCATGGCGCTGAGCAACTACCTGCTGCAGACCCTGATCTGCACCACCCTGTTTTATCATATCGGGCTGTTTATGCGCTTCGATCGTCTGCAGCTGCTGGCCTTTGTTCCCCCCATCTGGGCCGTCAACCTCCTCGTATCATCACTCTGGCTGCGCCGCTTCCGCCAGGGGCCGGTGGAATGGCTGTGGCGTCAGTTAACCCTGCGTGCGTCAGGGACATCATTGAAAGACACATCCAGATAACGATCTCGATCACAATCATTAACAAAACGGATGTAAACGTTTCCAGCCGTGTGACCTCACTCACGTAGCGGACCGCGGGTCGCTGCCAGAATAGCCTCCTTGCTGAGCACAGGAGGTGAATGTGACGTGCTGTAATTCTCTTAAGGTCGCTGAGTATGATCACCATTCGTGATGTCGCCCGCCAGGCGGGCGTATCCGTGGCCACCGTGTCGCGGGTACTGAACAATAGCGCGCTGGTGAGTCCGGATACGCGCGACGTGGTGATGAAAGCGGTGACCCAGCTGGGCTACCGGCCCAACGCCAACGCCCAGGCGCTGGCCACCCAGGTCAGCGATACCATCGGCGTGGTGGTGATGGACGTCTCCGATGCCTTCTTCGGCGCGCTGGTGAAAGCGGTGGATACCGTCGCCCAGCAGCATCATAAGTATGTGCTGATCGGCAACAGCTATCACGAGGCGGAAAAAGAGCGCCATGCCATCGAGGTGCTGATCCGCCAGCGCTGCTCGGCGCTGATCGTCCATTCTAAAGCGCTCAGCGATGCTGAACTGAGCGACTTTATGCAACATATCCCGGGGATGGTGCTGATCAACCGCATCGTGCCGGGCTTTGCCCATCGCTGCGTCGGCCTCGACAACGTTAGCGGCGCGCTGATGGCTACCCGCATGCTGCTCAATCACGGCCACCAGCGCATCGGTTATCTCTCCTCTAATCACGGCATTGAAGACGACGATATGCGCCGGGAAGGGTGGAGCAAAGCGCTGCAGGAGCAGGGCATCATCGCCCCGGACAGCTGGGTCGGGTCCGGCTCCCCGGACATGCAGGGCGGCGAAGCGGCGATGGTCGAACTGCTGGGGCGGAATCTCGGCCTCACTGCGGTGTTCGCCTATAACGACAGCATGGCGGCCGGCGCGCTGACCACGCTGAAGGACAACGGCATTGTCGTGCCGCAGCATCTGTCGCTGATTGGCTTTGATGATATTCCTATTTCCCGTTACACCGATCCTCAGCTGACCACCGTGCGCTATCCGGTGATGTCGATGGCGAAGCTGGCCACCGAGTTGGCGCTGCTGGGGGCGGCCGGCAAGCTGGATCGCGAGGCGACGCACTGCTTTATGCCCACCCTGGTGCGCCGTCACTCCGTTGCCCAGCGGCAAACTGTGGGGCCGATCACTAACTGAAGCGGCGGCGGGATGTAACCGCTTTCAATTTGTGAGTAAATTCACAGTATATTAACATTCACCTGATTATGATGGCAGCGTTTACCAGTCTGAACCGCGAGGTGATGGGGAATCCTTACTTTCTTCAGTAGGAACAAGGCGTTAAACGAGTATTAGAGTCGTATTTTTCTGGAGCGTTACCCAACACGGAAGACCGAATTTTCGTCGTGAAATGCGTTGTGCGGTAACACTAATGCAACAAATCCCGCCCGCACTTTTTCACAAAAATGACCCTGCATAATAAAACCGGAGATTCCATGAATAAGAAGGTGTTTACCCTCTCTGCTGTAATGGCTGGTCTGTTATTTGGCGCCGCAGCACACGCAGCAGATACCCGTATCGGCGTGACGATTTATAAATATGACGACAACTTTATGTCGGTGGTGCGTAAGGCGATTGAAAAAGATGGCAAATCCGCGCCTGACGTCCAGCTGCTGATGAATGACTCGCAGAACGACCAATCGAAACAAAACGATCAGATTGATGTGCTGCTGGCGAAAGGCGTGAAAGCCCTGGCGATCAACCTGGTTGACCCGGCTGCGGCGGGAACGGTCATCGAAAAAGCGCGCGGGCAGAACATTCCGGTGGTGTTCTTCAACAAAGAGCCTTCCCGTAAAGCGCTGGATAGCTATGACAAAGCTTATTACGTCGGTACCGACTCGAAAGAGTCCGGGATTATTCAGGGCGATCTGATCGCCAAGCACTGGAAAGCCAACCCGAACTGGGATCTGAATAAAGACGGCCAGATCCAGTACGTCCTGCTGAAAGGCGAGCCGGGCCATCCGGATGCGGAAGCGCGTACCACCTACGTTATCAAAGAGCTGAATGATAAAGGCCTGAAGACCCAGCAGCTGCAGATGGACACCGCCATGTGGGATACCGCCCAGGCGAAAGACAAAATGGACGCCTGGCTCTCCGGCCCGAATGCGAACAAGATTGAAGTGGTGATCGCTAACAACGACGCCATGGCGATGGGCGCGGTTGAAGCGCTGAAAGCGCACAACAAGAGCAGCATTCCGGTGTTCGGCGTGGATGCGCTGCCGGAAGCCCTGGCGCTGGTGAAATCCGGCGCGATGGCCGGTACCGTGCTGAACGATGCTAACAACCAGGCGAAAGCGACCTTCGATCTGGCGAAAAACCTGGCCGACGGGAAAGACGCTGCGGCAGGCACCAACTGGAAAATTGACAACAAGATTGTTCGCGTCCCCTATGTGGGCGTCGATAAAGACAACCTGAGCCAGTTTACCGGCAAATAATCGTGATGTGAGTTGCGGGCGTGGGTTATCCACGCCCGATTATTCCTGATACAGAACCAGACTCCTGCTGGCGTTATTGCGCCGGACGGGGCGTGCATGAACGCAGCCAGGTATAACTATGGTCAGCAATAATAGCGAACGGTCAGGCGAATATTTGTTGGAAATGAGCAACATCAACAAATCGTTTCCTGGCGTCAAGGCTCTTGATAATGTCAACCTGAAGGTTCGTCCGCACTCCATTCATGCGTTAATGGGTGAGAACGGCGCCGGTAAATCGACATTATTAAAATGCCTTTTTGGGATCTATCAAAAAGATTCCGGCAGCATTCTTTTTCAGGGAAAAGAGATCGATTTCCATTCGGCGAAAGAAGCCCTGGAAAACGGTATTTCGATGGTACATCAGGAATTAAACCTGGTCTTACAGCGTTCGGTCATGGACAACATGTGGCTCGGGCGTTATCCCACTAAAGGTATGTTTGTCGATCAGGACAAAATGTACCGGGATACCAAGGCCATATTTGATGAGCTGGATATTGATATCGACCCGCGCGCCCGCGTCGGTACCTTATCGGTATCCCAGATGCAGATGATTGAGATCGCCAAGGCGTTTTCCTATGACGCCAAAATCGTCATCATGGACGAGCCGACGTCGTCGCTGACGGAAAAAGAGGTCAACCATCTGTTTAAGATTATCCGCAAGCTGAAAGATCGCGGCTGCGGTATCGTCTATATCTCGCACAAAATGGAAGAGATTTTCCAGCTGTGCGATGAAATTACCATCCTTCGCGACGGCCAGTGGATCGCCACCCAGCCGCTGGAAGGGCTGGATATGGACAAGATCATCGCCATGATGGTCGGGCGTTCGCTCAACCAGCGCTTTCCGGATCGAGAAAACACCCCGGGAGAAGTGATCCTCCAGGTGCGCAATCTCACCTCCCTGCGCCAGCCGTCCATTCGCGATGTCTCCTTCGATCTGCATAAGGGCGAAATTCTCGGTATCGCCGGTCTGGTGGGCGCGAAGCGTACCGACATCGTGGAGACCCTGTTCGGGATCCGTGAGAAGGCCAGCGGCACCATCACCCTGCACGGGAAGAAGATCAACAACCACAGCGCCAATGAGGCGATTAACCACGGTTTTGCGCTGGTGACCGAGGAGCGGCGCTCCACCGGGATTTACGCCTATCTGGATATCGGTTTTAACTCGCTGATCTCCAATATTAAGAAATATAAAAACAGCGTCGGCTTGCTGGATAACTCGCGGATGAAGAGCGATACCCAATGGGTCATTGACTCTATGCGCGTTAAAACCCCCGGCCAGCATACGCAGATTGGTTCGCTTTCCGGTGGTAACCAGCAAAAGGTCATTATTGGCCGCTGGCTGCTGACCCAGCCGGAGATCCTGATGCTGGACGAGCCGACGCGCGGTATCGACGTCGGCGCCAAATTCGAGATCTATCAGCTGATTGCCGAGCTGGCTAAAAAAGATAAAGGGATCATTATTATTTCCTCCGAAATGCCGGAACTGCTGGGGATTACCGACCGCATTCTGGTGATGAGCAACGGCCTGGTCGCGGGCATTGTTGAGACTAAAACCACCACGCAAAACGAAATACTGCGTCTTGCGTCATTGCACCTTTAAGATCAGGGGCTTCACATGAGTGCGTTAAATAAAAAGAGTTTTCTCACTTACCTGAAAGAGGGTGGGATATATGTCGTCCTTCTGGTCCTGTTGGCCATTATTATTTTCCAGGATCCGACATTTTTAAGTCTGCTCAACCTGAGTAATATTCTGACCCAGTCCTCGGTGCGTATTATTATTGCCCTCGGGGTGGCCGGACTGATTGTCACGCAGGGCACCGACCTCTCCGCCGGCCGTCAGGTGGGACTGGCGGCGGTGATTGCCGCGACCATGCTGCAGGCGGTGGATAATGCCAACAAGGTGTTCCCGGATATGGCGACCATGCCGATCCCGCTGGTCATCCTGCTGGTATGCGCCATCGGGGCGGTCATCGGCCTGATTAACGGGATCGTCATTGCCTATCTGAACGTGACGCCGTTTATTACCACCCTTGGGACCATGATCATCGTCTACGGCATTAACTCGCTGTACTACGACTTCGTGGGCGCGTCGCCGATCTCCGGCTTCGACAGCCATTTCTCCCATTTCGCGCAGGGTTTTGTGGCGCTGGGCTCGTTCCGCCTGTCCTACATCACCTTCTACGCGCTGATTGCCGTCTTCTTTGTCTGGATCCTGTGGAACAAAACGCGCTTTGGCAAAAACATCTTCGCTATCGGCGGTAACCCGGAAGCGGCGAAGGTCTCCGGGGTCAACGTAGCGTTGAACCTGCTGATGATCTACGCCCTCTCCGGCGTGTTCTACGCCTTCGGCGGCCTGCTGGAAGCTGGTCGTATCGGCTCGGCGACCAATAACCTCGGCTTTATGTACGAACTGGACGCCATCGCCGCCTGCGTGGTGGGCGGCGTATCGTTCAGCGGCGGGGTAGGGACCGTATTCGGCGTGGTGACCGGGGTGATTATCTTCACCGTGATCAACTACGGCCTGACCTATATCGGCGTTAACCCTTACTGGCAGTACATCATTAAGGGGGCGATCATTATCTTCGCCGTGGCGCTGGATTCCCTGAAATACGCCCGTAAGAAGTAATTTTTGCCTGAGTAAAAACCCGCGCCTGGCGCGGGTTTTTTTATGCCTGAAACGGATGCGTTGATGGAGGCTACTTTTCTTTCTGCAGCTCCAGTAGCTGCTCCGGGGTGACCGCCGGGTAGGACTGGGCGTCATCCGGCACGTCGTGCTGCTGCGCCGGAATCGGGATTAAAGGACCGAGGAAGCGCGGTTCCCGTTTGAAGATGTAGAGGTCCGCCAGCGCGCCGAAGCGGGCGCCGAATTCACGCAGCCGCACGCTCCACATATCCTTCGGCGACGGCACCGCGTAGCACTGAGCCTGGATCCCCATATGCAGGGCGATAAACAGCGCCCGTTCGCAGTGGAAGCGTTGGGTGATGATAATGAAGTCGTTGGTGTCGAACACTTTGCGGGTGCGGACGATCGAGTCGAGCGTGCGGAAACCGGCATAGTCCAGCACGATATCCGCCGGATCGACGCCACCTTTAATCAGGTCCCGGCGCATAGTCATCGGTTCATTGTAGCTTTGCAGGGCGTTATCCCCGCTCAGCAGCAGATAGTTGACCTTGCCGCTGTTGTAGGCGTTGAGCGCGCCCTGGATGCGGTAGCGGTAATACTGATTGATCACCCCGGTGCGGTAGTATTTAGCGGTGCCCAGCACCACGCCGACCTGGCGGTAGGGGAGGTCCTGCAGCTCGTCATAGATATAGGGCGCGGTTTTCCAGCTCATCCAGCGGTCAAGACCCAGCACGGTCAACAGCAGCAGGCCGAGCAGGACTAACAGGCTGTAGAACACACGCTTTAACATGAACTTGGCTCAATAATAGACAACGGAGTCTTCAGGCTACTTTACCCGCCGGGTAAGCGCAAGAAACCCGCGTTTAATTGCGGGGATTTTCAGCAATATGAGCCGATCGCCGATCCCAGACCGGGCAAGGCGTAGCCGCAACCTGTTCTCCGGCCCTCCGGGAACGTCTCAGCGACTTTGAGGCCGTCAGGTCGGCAGTTTCAGCAGCCATAGCGATCTTCAGCTCGCAATGGCGCGAACGGTAGGTCGGGTTAGCGGAGCGCCACCCGACAACATAACGGCATAAAAGGTCGGCCGGATTAGACGACACCCTCATCCGGCCATCTGCTCAGGCGCGCAGGCTGATTAACCTAACAGCACGCGCTCGATATTGTGGCAGCCCAGCGCCTTCAGGGTGGCGACGGTGGCGTCCCACTGAATCAGCGCCGCATCGGCTTTCTCCGCCAGGATCGCCCGCTGGATGTCCGGATAATCATAGCCGTTGAGGCTGAGGAGATTCAGCGCCCCCTGCAGCGGCGGCAGCGTCGGGTTGAACGCCGCGTTTTCCGCATAGCTGCCGCTGAAAAGGGTGCCATCTTTCAGCTCCAGCGCTACGCCGGAAGGCGAGTGGCTGTACGGTGCGTGGCAGCGGTTAGCGGCCTCAATCGCCGCCTGAGACAGGGCATCGCCGCTGACCGGGAAGCCGTGGTTCTGGTGGTCCATCAGCAGGGTTTTGATCTCCAGGTCTTTTGGGCCGAAGGCATCCGGCAGATAGTGCTGCAGCGCATGGGCTTCGCGACCGGGCAGATGAATGCGCAGCGCCAGTCCGCTGTTCAGTTCGTTCATAAACTGACGGCAATGGCCGCACGGCGTGTAGTTCACCGTGATGGCGCGCAGGGAGGTTTCACCGCGCAGCCAGGCGTGGCTGATGGCGCTCTGCTCCGCATGGACGGTCTGCTGCATGGTGGCGCCGAGAAACTCCATGTTGCCGCCAAAGTACCAGCGGCCGCTGACGCCGCGGGCGATAGCCCCGACGTTAAAGTGGGAAAGGTCGGCGCGCGCGCAGGCGGCGGCCAGCGGCAGTAGCGCAAAGGCCAGCGCGTCTTCGTCCAGACCTGTCGCCTGTTGCAGCGTCGCCACCTGATCGGCTTCGAGCAGCGCCGGGAAGTGCGGGTCGGCGAGCATCGGGGCGATGGCCGCCTGCAGGTCTGCTGCCAGAGTCGTCAAAGCAGCTTGAAAACGTGAGTGCATAGCGTTGCCTCATAACAGTGTAATGGGAAACCAGTGTACGGGCGTCAAGGGGTTTCAAATGTGATTTACGTCTCATTGCTAATGCAACTTTTCATTGTTGCATTGATAAATGTGATTTGAATCACATTTCATCCCACTACCGCAAGGATCAGCGGGAACAAAAACGGCGCCATCAACGAAGTGATGATCCCGCACAGCACCAGCGCCAGCGAGCTGAACGCCCCTTCCTGATAGTCCAGTTCCGCACAGCGGGCGGTACCGAGGGCGTGCGAGGCGGTGCCCATCGACAGGCCGCGCGACGCTTTGGTGCGAATACGCATCAGGTTGAGCAGGGTATGGCCGAATACCGCGCCAAGGATGCCGACAAAAATCACGCACACGGCGCTGATGGCCGGGATGCCGCCGATACTGCCGCTTACCGCCATGGCAATCGGCGTGGTCACCGATTTGGGCAGAACAGAGGCGGCGATCTGCGGTGTGGCGCCCATCAGCAGGGCCACGGTGGTGCCGGTGATCATCGCCACGCAGCTGCCGATAAAGCAGATGGTGATGATCGATTTCCAGCGCGCGCGGATCTGGTGCAGCTGTTCATACAGCGGGAAGGCCAGCGCGACCACCGCCGGCTGCAGCAGATCGTTCAGGATCTTGCTGCCGGCAAAGTAACGCTCATAGGAGATCCCGGTCAGCAGCAGAAACGGGATTATCACTACCATCGCCACCAGCAGCGGGTTGAGTAGCGGGAACTTAAAGCGGGCCGCCAGTTTGCGGGCGAGGAAAAAGACG
Organism: Klebsiella sp. C283; assembly: GCF_048822555.1. NCBI lineage: Bacteria > Pseudomonadati > Pseudomonadota > Gammaproteobacteria > Enterobacterales > Enterobacteriaceae > Klebsiella > Klebsiella sp. C283. Next base: position 322,693 of record NZ_JBMEZS010000004.1, on the reverse strand, counting down.
ATCAGGGTTAGCGGCAGCGACCACCAGATTTCATGCATCATTTTTCTTTTCCTTTTGCCCAATCACTTTGCGTTCGCCATGCACCAGGTGAGAGCTCCAGCTCACCACCACAAACACCACCAGCGTGCTGATGGCGCAGGAGATGACGACCGGCCCCAGCTGGGCGCGCAGCAGATCCCAGTACTGCATCACGCCGACGCCGATCGGCACGAACAGCAGCGCCATATAGCGGATCAGGATATTGCAGCCGGGGTTGACCCACTGCGGCGGCATAATTTGCAGCGCCAGCAGCACGAAGAGGATCAGCATGCCGATGATGCTGCCGGGGATGGTGATGGGCAGCAGCCCGGCGATAAATATTCCGGCGTATAAGCAGGCGTAAATCAGGACGAAAGCCCGCAGGTAGTGCCAGATAATAGTCAGCGATTTACTCATGGTAATAACCCTTGATGAAGTGCATTCATCATACAATTAATCCCTAAAATGTGCTACCGATCACATCATGAATTCTATGCATAGCGCTGATAGCGTACGGGAACAATAGCCTCTCCCGGCAGGACCTGACAGCTCGCAGCTTTGGGTATATCGGGTCCCACGCTACCTTTTTGGAAGAGAAGCGGCAAATGAAGGCGGTATGAGACGCCGCAGACTCCTGTAAAGCATAGAGATTATCTCCTCGCTTTGCCGCATTCGCCGAATGGGGAATGGCGTACGGCAGGCGGGACGCATTGAGCACTTTCAACCAACGCCCGGAGGCGCTACCATAGCGCCTCTTTTTTTTCCGGGTAACGATATGCGTGTACTACTGGCGCCGATGGAAGGCGTGCTCGATTCGCTGGTGCGCGAGCTGCTGACCGAAGTGAACGATTACGATCTGTGCATCACCGAGTTTCTGCGGGTGGTGGATCAATTGCTGCCGGTTAAATCGTTCTACAGGCTGTGCCCGGAACTGCATCATCAAAGCCGCACCCCGTCCGGTACCCGCGTGCGCGTCCAGCTGCTGGGGCAATATCCCGAGTGGCTGGCGGAAAACGCCGCCCGCGCGGTGGCGCTGGGCTCGTGGGGCGTCGATTTAAACTGCGGCTGTCCGTCGAAGCTGGTGAACGGCAGCGGCGGCGGGGCGACGCTGCTGAAAGATCCGGAGCTTATCTATCGCGGCGCGAAGGCGATGCGCGAGGCGGTGCCCGGTCATCTGCCGGTGACGGTGAAAGTTCGTCTCGGCTGGGACAGCGGCGAACGGCGCTTTGAAATCGCCGACGCGGTGCAGCAGGCGGGGGCCAGCGAGCTGGTGGTCCACGGCCGCACCAAAGAAGATGGCTACAAAGCGGAGCGCATCAACTGGCATGCCATCGGCGAGATCCGCCGGCGCCTGACCATTCCGGTAGTCGCCAACGGCGAAATCTGGGACTGGCAAAGCGCTCAGGACTGTATGGCCGTCACCGGCTGCGATTCGGTGATGATTGGCCGCGGGGCGCTCAACGTACCGAACCTCAGCCGGGTGATCAAATACAACGAACCGCGCATGCCGTGGCCGCAGGTGGTTCAGCTGTTGCAAAAATATACCCGTCTGGAAAAGCAGGGCGATACCGGCCTGTATCATGTGGCGAGAATTAAGCAGTGGCTGGGCTATTTACGCAAGGAATATACCGAGGCGCTGACGCTGTTTAATGAAATTCGCGCCCTGCAAACCTCTGCTGAAATAGCGGCGGCGATCGCCCGCTATTAAGCGCCATATTGTTATTCGCTTCACATATTATTACTTACCTGCCTATTGATGATAGGCATGAGTGAAATAAAGTGATACTGTGCGGTCAATCAATTCAGGATTGCTACTGAACGCAGGCAAAACCTAAGCACTTCCGTCATTCGTGGCGGCAAGTGCTTAGGTTTTTTTTTGGCCAAAATTTAACGGTGGGTAAATGATGACGTAAAACAAGAGATTGTCATTCATCTTTTCTCTGGCACGGTCGCGGTTTTATTACCGAAGGACGCCCCTTGCCATTCATTTTTTAAAAAAGAAAACAGGTAAATAAATAGCCTGGGGATCCCCTTTGTTTTTATTCAGTCACGGTGGAGATCACAATGTATAACATAAAAATAAATCAGCTTTTTATCGGCGCGGCGCTGGCGGCGATGGCGCCCGTCGTGAACGCGGCGCAAACCCCGGCGTGGAACGGCAGCGTGCTGGGGTTTGAAGCCGGACAGCCAGGGCTGCTGGGCGATATGCTGGGCATTCGTCCAATCCTTGAAGAGAACGGCTTTCATTATAATCTCGGCTATCTTAACGAGATGGCCTACAACGCCGGCGGCGGTTATAACCATGATAAACATCTGGCCTATATTGACCAGGTATCGTTGACCTTTACCCAGGATCTGGAGCGCTGGACCGGCATACCGGACGCCCGTCTCGAGGGCAACATCGTCAACCGCAACCACGATGATAACCTCACCACGAAACGGCTGCAGGATCCGCGGGTCAGCTTCAACGATCTTTCGCAGGAGAGCTGGGGCGGCGGGTCGATCACCCGCCTCGGCTGGCTGACCTTCGCCCGCAGCTTTGACGACCGTCGCCTGACCTGGCGCATCGGCATGATGAACAAGGTGCAAACCTTCGACCAGATCATTCCCTGCGATTTCCAGTTGCTGACCCAGTGCGGCGGCAAATCGGCCAACTCGCTGACCTGGAATAACTGGAACATCCACACCTGGGGCACCACCCTGGAGTACAAGCTGACGCCGACGGTGACCCTCAAAGGCGGGGTGATGGAGCAAAACCCGCAGGCTACCGCGCGCAGCCATGCCTGGAGCTGGTCGACGAAGGGCAGCAAAGGCATTTTACTGCCGATGGAGATCGAAACCCGTCCGCTGATGAATGGCCTGCCGGGAGCCTATAACCTCGGCGTGGTCTGGACTAACGCGCCGCAAAGCGACCTTTACAGCGGCAAATCCGGCGGCGCCGGGGCGACGGACCCGCAGGGCTACGCCGAGCACGACAGCACCTGGTTTATGTACGCCGGCCTGAACCAGCAGATTACCCGCCACGCCGACGATCCGCTGCGGGGAATGAGCGTCTCGCTGAGCGGCAGCCTCAGCGACCAGCGCAGCAATTATATCCACTCCGCCGTCGCCGCCTCGATGCGCTACCGCGGGCTGTTTGACGCCCGTCCGGAGGACTGGATCGGCTTCGGCCTGACGTGGATCGACATGAGCAGCCACTACGCGCGCAATCAGCGCTATATGAACCAGCTCAGCGGCGCCGCCGACGATAACGATCCGGCCTGGCAGCCGGTGGCCGGCCACTCGCTGAACGGCGAACTCTATTATCGCTTCCGTCCGGTCTCCTGGCTGGAGCTGCAGCCGGGCCTGCAGTACTGGCACCGTCCGGGCGGCGTTGCGCAGACCCAGGACGCGTGGGTGGTGGAGTGGAAAACCGTCGTGACCTTCTGATAGTCGCGATCTTAATCACGTTTTTTCACTTGTCAGGTTGAGCGCCTAGCAGAAGTTGTTACAGTGCTGGCGTTGGATTGCAACTGCTGCGGCAGGCAAAACCTGATTACCTGGCGTTTCGTCGGGGGTCAGGTTTTTTTGTTTCTGGGGTCAATATGCAAATCGCCAAAGTACTCAATAACAATGTGGTGGTGGTTCTTGACGAACACCAGCGCGAACAGGTGGTGATGGGGCGAGGGCTGGCCTTTCAGAAACGCCCGGGCGACGCGCTGGACGACAGCAAAATTGAAAAAGTCTTCGCCTTACAAAGCGATGAACTGGTTGGCCGCTTAGGTGAACTGCTCAGTCAGATTCCGTTAGAAGTGATGACCACCTGCGATCGCATTATCGACCTGGCGCGCGGGCGGTTGGGCAAGTTACAGGAAAGTTTGTACATCACGTTAACGGATCACTGTCACTTTGCTATCGAGCGGCAGAAAAAGGGCATCGCACTGCGTAACGTGCTGCTGTGGGAGATCAAGCGGCTCTATCCGAAGGAGTTCGCGCTGGGCCAGGAGGCAAGGGCCATTATTGGCAAACGGCTCGGCGTGGCGCTGGCGGAGGATGAAGCCGGATTTATCGCCCTCCATCTGGTGACGGCGCAGCTCAACAGCGAAATGCCGGAGGTCATGCACGTGACCCGGGTGATGCAGGAGATCCTGCAGCTGGTGAAGTATCAGCTGCAGCTGAACTACGACGAGGAGTCGCTGAGCTATCAGCGTTTCGTCACCCATCTGAAGTTTTTCGCCCAGCGAATGCTGACCCGCACGGTGGTGGAAGATGACGACGTCTCGCTGCACAGCGCGGTGAAAGACAACTACGCCAAAGCGTGGAAGTGCGCTGAAACGGTGGCGACGCATCTGCAAAGGCAGTATCAGCGGGCGCTGACCACCGAAGAAATTATGTTTCTTGCCATTCATATTGAACGGGTAAGAAAAGAGGGACGCTAAGTCTCCCGACAAAACTGGATTGTTACTGCATGATGCAGGCAAAACCTGAGCGCGACGCCTACCGGCGTGGTTCTCGGGTTTTTTTTATTTTTACTACTCAGTCGCCGGTTGTCTGCGGGCAGCGGCAGTAAGGAAAAGAGCATGGAATATAAAGCACTCGCGCAGGATATTCTCCGCCGCGTCGGCGGCAAAGAGAACATTGTGAGTCTGGTTCACTGTGCGACACGTCTGCGTTTTAAGCTGAAAGATAACGGCAAAGCCGATGCCGAAGGGCTGAAGGCCAACCCGGGCGTCATTATGGTGGTGGAGAGCGGCGGCCAGTTTCAGGTGGTGATTGGCAACCATGTCCACGAAGTCTGGCTGGCGGTGCGTCAGGAGGCGGGGTTAAGCGACGACAGCGAGCCGGTGGCGGAAAGCGTTGAAAAAGGGTCGCTGCTGGGGCAGATCATCGATGTCGTGTCGGGAATTTTCACGCCGTTTATCGGCGTGCTGGCCGCCTCTGGTATCCTGAAAGGGATGCTGGCGCTGGCGGTCGTCTGCGGTTGGCTGACCCCGCTACAGGGAACCTATAAAATCTGGTTTGCCGCCAGCGACGCGCTGTTCTTTTTCTTCCCGCTGTTTCTCGGCTACACCGCCGGTAAAAAATTTGGCGGTAACCCGTTTGTCTCAATGGTGATCGGCGGGGCGTTAACCCACCCGCTGATGATTCAGGCCTTTGAGGCCAGCCAGGCGCCGGGCGCGGCGGTGGAGCATTTTCTCGGCATCCCGGTAACCTTTATTAATTACAGCTCATCGGTGATCCCGATTATTCTCGCCTCATGGGTCTGCTGCTGGCTGGAGCGCAAGAGCAACGCGCTGCTGCCGTCATCGATGAAAAACTTTTTTACGCCGGCGATTTGTCTCGCCGTTGTGGTTCCGCTGACGTTTCTGCTGATTGGCCCTCTGGCGACCTGGCTCAGTCATCTGTTGGCCCAGGGGTATCAGATTATCTACGCGGTGGCGCCGTGGCTGGCGGGAGCGGCGATGGGCGCGCTGTGGCAGGTTTGTGTGATCTTCGGCCTGCATTGGGGACTGATTCCGCTGATGATTAACAATCTGACGGTGCTTGGCCATGATTCCATGCTGCCCATGCTGCTGCCGGCCGTTATGGGGCAGGTCGGCGCGGTGCTGGGTATTTTGCTGAAAACCCGCGATGCCCGTCAGAAAGTGCTGGCCGGTTCTGCGTTTTCAGCGGGCATCTTCGGCATTACCGAGCCCGCTATCTATGGCTTAACATTGCCGCTGCGTCGGCCGTTTATCTTCGGCTGCGTGGCGGGCGCCATCGGCGGCGCTATTGTGGGTTTCAGTAACGCTAACGTCTATTCATTCGGCTTCGGGAACATTTTTACCGTGGCGCAAATGATCCCACCCCAAGGGCTTGATAGCACCGTTTGGGGCGGCATAGTGGGCATCTTCGCGGCGTTGATTATCTCCTGTGGTTTAACTTTCTTCGCCGGCCTGCCGCGCGCCAGCGCCGCGCCGGGCGCCGTGGCGGTAGCGCCGGTCTCGGCAAACGACATTCTGGCGCCGATGAGCGGCAGCGTCATCGCCCTCGATCAGGTGCCGGACAGCACCTTCGCCAGCGGCCTGCTGGGGAATGGGGTCGCCATTATCCCGGCGGTGGGCAAAGTCATCGCCCCGTTCACGGGCGAAGTGGCCTCTCTGTTTCAGACCAAACACGCCATCGGCCTGCAGAGCGACAGCGGTATTGAGCTGCTGATCCACGTCGGCATCGACACGGTCAAACTCGACGGCGTGCCGTTTACCGCGCATGTGAAAGAGGGCGACAGAGTACAGGCCGGCGATCTGCTGATTGAGTTCGATCGTCAGGCGATTCTGGACGCCGGTTACGACCTGGCGACCCCGATTATTATCAGCAACAGCGAAGACTATCGTGAGATCGACACGGTGGCGCCCAGCGCCGTCGAAGCCGGTCAGCCGCTGTTGTCAGTCAGCCATTAATCACAGGAGAGAGAGATGAAAACATTCCCGGCAGATTTTTTATGGGGCGGCGCGACCGCGGCGAATCAGGTGGAAGGGGCTTACCTGGAAGATGGCAAAGGGTTATCCACCTCTGATGTGCAGCCGCACGGCGTCTTCGGCGAAGTGGTCGAGCGCGTACCCGGCGACAGCGGGATTAAGGATGTGGCGATCGATTTTTACCATCGTTACCCGGAAGATATTGCCCTGTTTGCCGAGATGGGCTTTAACTGCCTGCGGGTGTCCATCGCCTGGACCCGTATCTACCCCAACGGCGATGACGCCGAGCCGAACGAAGCCGGCCTTGCCTTCTACGACAAGTTGTTCGACGAGATGGCGAAGCACAACATCACCCCGCTGGTGACGCTGTCGCATTATGAAATGCCGTGGGCGCTGGTGAAAAACTACGGCGGCTGGGGTAGCCGGGAGGTGATTGGCTTCTTTGAGCGCTACGCCCGGACGGTGTTCAGCCGTTATAAAAACAGGGTCAAACTGTGGCTGACCTTTAACGAAATCAATATGTCGCTGCATGCCCCGATGACCGGCGTCGGCCTGCCGGCCGGCAGCAGCAAAGGCGAGGTATATCAGGCCATTCACCACCAGCTGGTGGCCAGCGCCCTGGCGGTCAAAGCCTGTCACGAGCTGGTGCCCGAGGGCAAAATCGGCAATATGCTGCTCGGCGGGTTGATGTATCCCCTGAGCTGCAAACCGGAAGATGTGTTCGAGACGCTGCAGGAGAACCGCAGCTGGCAGTTCTTCGGCGACGTGCAGGCGCGCGGGGCGTACCCGGGCTATATGCAGCGCTTTTTCCGCGACAACGGCATCACGCTCGACATCACCGAGGCCGATCGCGACACGCTGAAAACCACCGTCGATTTTATCTCCTTCAGCTACTACATGACCGGGTGCGTCACCGCCGATGAGGCGCTGAACCAGCAGGCGCGCGGCAATATTCTCAGCATGGTGCCGAACCCGCACCTGGCGAGCTCGGAGTGGGGCTGGCAGATAGACCCCCTGGGCCTGCGTACGCTGCTGAACGTGCTGTGGGATCGCTATCAGAAGCCGCTGTTTATCGTGGAAAACGGTCTGGGCGCCAAAGATAAGGTGGAAGCCGACGGCAGCATTAACGATGACTACCGCATCAGCTACCTGAACGACCATCTGGTGCAGGCGCGGGAGGCCATTGACGATGGCGTTGAGCTGATGGGCTTTACCAGCTGGGGACCGATTGACCTGGTGAGCGCCTCGAAGGCGGAGCTGTCGAAGCGCTACGGCTTTATCTATGTCGACCGCCATGATGACGGCACCGGCACCCTGGCGCGCAGTAAGAAGAAGAGCTTTGACTGGTATAAAGAGGTGATTGCCAGCCGCGGCGCCAGCCTGAAAGCGTAACGCTTCTCCGCCCGGCCATCGTCGGGCGGGGGATTAAGCCGGTTTACGCGCGCGCAGTAAAAAGATCATCGGCCGCTCTTTCTCTTCATCCAGGGCGGGCTGTTGAGCAATCTGTTCGGCGCCTGGTCCCCACTCATCCAGCTGCTCCAGCACAAAACCGGCGGCGATAAGCGCGTTTGTCCAGCTCGAGAGTTTGCGGTGCTGTTTAATGACGCCCTCGGCAAACCAGTTGCTGACGCGCTCCCCCTCCTGCTGATAGTGGCTGACCGGCCAGCTCTTTTGCCCCTGTTCATTCACCTGCCATCCCTGCTGCAGCGGCGCGGTATAGATGGGATGTTCGGCAGAAAAGACCAGGATACCGCCAGGGACCAGCGCCTGCTGCAGGGTGGAGAAGAGCGGGGCGATGTCGGGTAAATAATGCAGGGCCAGCGAGCTGTAGATCAGATCGCAGCTGTTGGCGGGCAGCGTCAGGGTTTGCAGATCGGCGCAGCGGTAGTCAATCTCATCCCCGCGGGTCATTTCCCGTGCCTGCGCCAGCATACGCCGGGAGATATCAAAACCCATTATCTGGCTGGCTCCCTGCTGCTGCGCCCAGCGGCAAAACCAGCCGTAGCCGCAGCCGAGATCCACCACCCGCAAACCGGCTAGCGGCGGCAGCATTTGCTGCAGGGCAGGCCACTCCGGTGCGCCATCCAGCCCTTTCACCGAACGTTCGAGGGTTGCATAGCCGGCGAAGAAGTGCGGATCGTCATAAATATTCTGGCTCATATTCATCCCTTGAATTGATAAGTTTGTTTATTTTTAGCAAACTAATAATTTAGTCACACGCTTTACTAAACGCGTTTAATTCAATTAACTTATGATCACTCACCTGATTATATTATCTGACCTGTCTAATGAAATTGAGATTAAATAATAGCGTGCTGGCGGCCTTGCCCCTGGCCATCGCGCTGGTAGGCTGCGCGCCTTCCCATGAGGTTGCTCGTCCGCCGCAGCAGCAAATTCCGGCTTCCCACGTTGCCATGGATCTCCCCGCCGCCGTCAAAAACGGCTGGCCGCAGACCGACTGGTGGAAAGACTACCACGATGCCCAACTGGATAATTTGATTCAGCGCGCGCTCGCCAACGCGCCGGATATGCAGATTGCCGAACAGCGCATCAGGCTTGCCGAAGCGCAGGCCAGAATGTCGCAGGCGAATCTTGGCCCGGAGATGGATTTCTCCGCTGACATCGAACGTCAACGCATGTCGGCCGAAGGTCTGATGGGGCCGTTCGCCACCGACACCGACGGCAATACCGGCCCGTGGTACACCAACGGTACCTTCGGCCTGACCGCCGGCTGGGATCTCGATCTGTGGGGCAAAAACCGTGCGCTAGTGAAAGCCCGCATCGGCGAGCTGAAAGCCCAGGTGGCCGAGCAGGCTCAGACCCGCGAGCTGCTCTCCGGCAGCGTGGCGCGCCTGTACTGGCAGTGGCAGACGGAAGCGGCGATCAAAGCGGTGCTGCAGCAGGTGAAAAACGAGCAAAATAATATCGTGACGGTCGACAAGGCCCTGTATCAGCGCGGGATCACCAACTCCGCCGAAGGGGCGGAAAACGATATTAACGTCAGCAAAACCGACCAGCAGCTAGCGGACGTGGCGGGCACGATGAAAGAGATTGAAGCGCGGCTGATGGCCCTGACCAACAGCCAGAGCCAGTCGCTAAACCTCAAACCCGCCAGCCTGCCGACGGTCAGCGCGCAGCTGCCGGACACCCTTGGCTATGAGCTGCTGGCGCGTCGCCCGGATCTGCAGGTCGCTCACTGGTATATTGAGGCGTCGCTGAGCGAGGTGGACGCGGCGAAGGCGGCGTTTTACCCGGACATCAATCTGATGGCGTTCCTGCAGCAGGATGCCCTGCACTTAAGCGATCTTTTCCGCCATTCGGCGCAGCAGATGGGCGTCACCGCCGGACTGACGCTGCCGATCTTCGACAGCGGTCGCCTCAATGCCAATCTGGATATCGCCAGCGCGCAGAACAGCCTGTCCATCGCCCAGTACAACAAAGCGGTGGTGGACGCCGTCAACCAGGTGGCGAAAACCGCCAGCCAGGTCGAGACGCTGATGGCCAAGAGCCAACAGCAGCAGCAGGTTGAAAAAGACGCCCAGCGGGTGGTGGACCTGGCGCAGGCCCGAATGGCGGCGGGGATCTTGCCCGGCTCCCGGGTCAGTATGGCGAAGCTCCCGGCGCTGCAGGAGCGTATCACCGCCTTGCGCCTGCACGGCCAGTGGATTGACGCCAGCATTCAGCTGACCTCGGCCCTCGGCGGCGGCTACCACCAGGCGGTGAAGTAACCGGCCCCCCGGCGCGTCAGCGGGCGCGCCGCTCAGTCTTTCTTCTTCCCTTCGCGCCGCCTGAACCACCAGTGGGCGGCCACGACCACCACCATCGCGAGGATCAGCCAGATCCAGTGCTTCAGATGGGCGTCGAGGTGGTGCAGCCACGGGCCAACCACCTCGCCGCCAAGATAGCCTATGGTGGTAAACAGCAGAGCCCACACCAGCGCCCCGGCAATATTCAGCGGCAGGAAAATGCGCGGCGGCAGGCGGCTGGCGCCGATCAGCAGGGGGCCGATCACCCGGAAGCCGTACATAAAGCGGGTGCCGATGACAAACAGCCACGGCCGGTGCTGGATCATGCGCTGGGCTTTCCTGATCCGCGCCTTCTGGCTGGCGAAACGGCGCAGAATGCGCCCGCCGAAGCGGCGACCAAGCAGATAGAGCAACTGATCGCCAATCATCCCGCCGAGGGCGACAGCGATCACCACCAGGGGAAACTTCAGTAGCCCCTGATGCGCCGCGACGCCGCCCAGCAGGGTAATGGTCTCACCTTCCGCCATGCTGCCGACGATCAGCGCCGCGTAGCCATACTGGGAAATCAGGTGATTGATATCCATAAACAGCTTATCTCCTTACCTCATCACCTGTTAATCATACACCCTGCAGGCCAAAACGCGTCGACGCAGATTTTTTGTGCTGTACACAAAATAATCTACAGGGTGAATTATACTTGGATCAGTGCAGTACGAAGCCGTGACAAGGGGGACGCTATGAACCATGTCTGGGGGCTCTTCGCTCATCCCAACCGGGAGATGAGCGTGATAAAGAGCGAGAATGAAACCATTTCTCATCACTATACGCACCATGTGCTGTTGATGGCGGCGGTTCCGGTGGTTTGCGCCTTTATCGGCACCACGCAGCTGGGCTGGAACTTCGGCGACGGCACCGTTATTAAACTGTCGATGTGGACCGGGCTGGCGCTGGCTGTCCTGTTTTATGCCGTGATGCTGGCCGGGGTGGCGATCATGGGGCGGGTTATCTGGTGGATGGCCAGGCAATATCCGCAGCAGCCTTCCCTGAAACGCTGCATGGTCTTTGCCGGCTATGTGGCCACGCCGCTGTTCCTGAGCGGGATTGTGGCGCTCTATCCGCTGGTCTGGCTGTGCGCGCTGATCGGTACCGTTGCCCTGTTCTATACCGGTTATCTGCTCTATCTCGGGATCCCGACCTTCCTGAGCATTAACCGGGAAGAGGGGCTCAGTTTCGCCAGCTCGACCCTGGCCATCGGGGTGCTGGTGCTGGAAGTACTGCTGGCGATCACCGTGGTGCTATGGGGGTATGGCTACCGACTGTTCTGATCGGACGAAACGGGTCAATATGCATTGCCGGCAAATATGTATTTTATGTCGGCAATGCAGCATTTCTTCACGATTCTTATTAGGCACAGGGCCTTACGGCGCGGTATGATGGCGTTTGCCAGCGAAGTTGCCCACTTAACCTCGCGGCGTACGTTCCATAACGTGCAAAAATACTTTTCAGAATGCCCATGATGCCGAAATTCCGAGTCTCTTTGCTCAGCCTGACCTTGCTGCTGGCTGTGCCTTTTGCGCCCCAGGCGTTAGCAAAAACCCCGACGGCGGTAACCGCCTCGCAGCCGGACATCGCTTCCGGCAGCGCCATGATCGTCGATCTGGCCACTAAAAAAATCATCTACGCCAGCCAGCCGGATCTGGTGCGCCCGATGGCGTCGATTACCAAGGTGATGACCGCCATGGTGGTACTCGATGCCCATCTGCCGCTGGACGAAATGCTGACGGTGGATATCAGCCATACTCCGGAAATGAAGGGGATTTACTCCCGCGTGCGTCTCAATAGCCAGATCAGCCGCCGCGATATGTTGCTGCTGGCGCTGATGTCTTCCGAGAACCGCGCGGCCGCCAGCCTGGCGCATCACTATCCGGGCGGCTACGACGCCTTTATTCGCGCGATGAACGCCAAAGCGCAGGCGCTGGGTATGACCCATACCCGCTATGTGGAGCCCACCGGTCTGTCGGTGCATAACGTCTCCACCGCCCGCGATCTGACCAAACTGCTGATCGCCAGCGAGCAGTACCCGCTGATTGGCCAGCTGAGCACCACCAAAGAAGAGACCGCCACCTTTGCCCATCCGGCCTACAGCCTGCCGTTCCGCAACACTAACCATCTGGTGTATCGCGACAACTGGAACATCCAGCTGACCAAAACCGGCTTCACCAACGCTGCCGGCCACTGCCTGATTATGCGCACGGTGATTAACCAACGTCCGGTGGCGCTGGTGGTGATGGATGCCTTCGGCAAATATACCCACTTCGCCGACGCCAGCCGTTTGCGGACGTGGATCGAGACGGGGAAGGTGATGCCGGTCCCGGCTTCGGCGCTGAGCTATAAAAAGCAGCGCGAAGCGCAGATGGCGGAGACGATGCTGAAAGGCGGCGCCCAGACCGCGCAGAACGATTAATCTGCATATGCCCCGGATAACGGCGCATTGCGCCTTATCCGGGCTAAAGATGCATTTATATCAAAGGGTTATCAGGGCTTGTAGGCCCGGCAAGCGCAGCGCCGCCGGGCAATCACGCCGAGTGCCGCGTTTGTGCCGGATGGCGGCTGACGCCTTATCCGGCCTACATTATTTGGCGCCGGGTTCCGCCCCTTTCGCAGGCCCGGCAAGCGCAGCGCCGCCGGGCAATCACGCCGAGTGTCGCGTTTGTGCCGGATGGCGGCTAACGCCTTATCCGGCCTACGTTATTTGGCGCCGGGTTTGCCTTCTTCGCAGGCCCGGCAAGCGCAGCGCCGCCGGGCAATATACCCGGCACCGTGCCGCGTTTGTGCCGGATGGCGGCGGACGCCTTATCCGGCCTACATTATTTGGCGCCGGGTTCCGCCCCTTAGTAGGCCCGGCAAGCGCAGCGCCGCCGGGCGATCGGGCTGGGGGGGGTTATACCGCGAGCCGCGGGATGTGACGCCGAATATTACTCCGGCAGCGTCCAGTCGCCGTCACCCAGCGCGCGCTGCATAATCAACGTATCCCGCCAGTCGCCCATCTTATAGCCGACGCTGCGCAGCTGACCTGCCACGGTAAAACCGAACTTTTTATGGATCGCCAGCGAGCCGGCATTATTATGGCCATCGCCGATGATCGCCAGCATCTGCCGCCATGGGCCTTTCTCGCATTCGGCGATCAGCCGCGACAGCAGCGCGCTGCCGATGCCGCGCCCGCCCATTCCGGATTCCACGTAGATCGATTCTTCGAGGGTGTAGCGATAGGCCGGGCGCGGGCGATAGAAAGTGGCGTAGCAGTAGCCGACGATAGCCCCGCGCCACAGCGCTACCAGCCAGGGCAGCCCGTTATCGCGCACGGTCTGGATCCGTTTACGCATTTCGTCAACGGTGGGGGGGATCTCTTCGAAGGAGGCGCGGCCATTGAGCACGTGCCAGACATACAGCGCGGCGATGGCGTGGGCATCGTCGGGCAGCGCTTCACGAATTTCTAAATCACTGTCGAGTAACGGGGCCTCTGCAGGCATGGCGGCGCTCCTGAATCTGCCGGAGAGACATTCTCCGGCGTGCAGCGTAATACAGAAGCGCCAGGCTGAATAGTCCTGCCGCCGATTATTGCGGATCTGTCGGGGAGACTGGCGCCGGGGCCGCTTCACCCCAGTATTTCTGCTTGCTGGTTTTGCCGATCCCCGGGTTCATGCTGTTGGTCGGATCGTTCTGGCGATAGAACTGCTGCAGGCTCTCCGGCGCTTCATACAGATGACCCACGTTATGCTCCGCCGGGTACTGGGCGCCGCGGGCTTTCAGCAACGCCAGCATCTGCTCCTTCAGCGCATGGGCGTCGACCCCTTTCTTGACGATGTAATCCTGATGGAATACATGGCACATAAAGTGGCCATAGTAGAGCTTATGCACCAGCTGGCTGTCGATCTCCGGCGGCAGATGTTCGAACCACTCGGTATCGTTGCGGCGCAGGGCGATATCCAGCGCCAGAATATCTTCCACCTCGTCAGCATGCACCGCCTGATAGCGGATCGCCGCGCCCGCGGCGGCAAAGCGATGGAGGAACGCTTTGCTGCCTTCCTCCGGCGTGCAGGCGAAGAACTCCCCCTCGGCCTGTTGGAAGTACGCCGTCAGCCAGCGCTGCGCTTCTTCGATGCCGTCGCCGGCCATCTTCAGCAGCAGATGGTGTTCATATTTGTCGCGCCAGGTTTTCATCCGCTCCGGTAAATGCGCCGGGAAGACGTGGCCGAGCTTCTGCATAAAGCGGTCGGTAAAGTGCGGCTTAAACAGCGACACTTTCTCCAGCATCGCGTCGGTGCGCCCCTTCATGGTGAAGAAGAACGGCATTTTGTCGGTGCCGAGCTTGTCGATCATCAGGAAGGTGTCTTTGCCATACTTCTCGGCGATATCGTAAATATCGCGGTGCATATATTCCCCGGCCACCGGCAGGTGCTGGAACTCGGCGAGGATATGGCGGCGGATCTCGGTCAAAACCTGCGGCTGATTGGTGCCAATGTAAAACACCTGCTGGCGCTTTTCCGCCGGGAAGGTATCGAGACGCGCGGCGAAAACCGCCAGTTTACCGGCGCAGCCGGAGGATTCGAACAGGCGGTCCGGGTCGGCGTTGTAGCGCGCCGGGGTGTCGGCATCGACATCGCGCACGCGGGTAACATAGTCGTGATCGTGGGCGTGGCGGCCGTCGTGCAGCACATCGCTATCGCTGATCCGCTCGTCGTCGAGTCGGCTGAGGATCTGCTCCGGCGTACTGCCGAGATCGATGCCCAGATGGTTGACCAGCTTTAGCTTACCGTCGGCGTCAATCTGCGCGAACAGCGACATCTCGGTATAGGCTGGCCCGCGCTGCACCAGGGAGCCGCCGGAATTGTTGCAGATCCCGCCGATCACCGACGCGCCGATGCACGATGAGCCGATCACCGAGTGCGGCTCGCGCCCCAGCGGTTTCAGCGCTTTTTCCAGTGAATAGAGAGTGGTGCCGGGCCAGGCCAGCACCTGCTCGCCTTTGTCCAGCAGATGCAGCTTATCCAGGCGCAGGGTGCTGATAATCACGATCTCGCGATCGTAATCATTTCCGTTGGGGGTGGAGCCTTCTGTCAGGCCGGTGTTGGCCGCCTGCATCAAAATGATTTTATCGGCGTCGACGCAGGCGTTAAGCACGCGCCAGAGTTCCAGCAGGGTGCCGGGAAAGACAACCGCCAGCGCTTCGCCCTGGCCGGAGCGGAAGCCTTTGCGGTAGCGCTGGGTTTTTGCCGGGTCGGTCAGCAGATGCGCAGGGCCAACCAGGCGCGCCAGGTCAGCCAGAAACGTTTTATGCGTGTTAGTGGGTGCAGATGACATGTTCCACTCCTTGTGGTGGTGCGCGAAATATCGAGGATAAGCATAGCGCTTTGTATGACAATTTGATGCATGAATGTTTCGCAAAAATCAGAGAAGAACCTTAGCATTCTGCGGGCGCGTTGTTTATATATATGGCAAACTGCGGTTTTTATTATGTTTTACCAAGTCCCCGTCTGAGAAAAAGCGAGATAACAATGAAATGGCTCTGCACTGTAGGCGTCGCCGTGAGTCTGGCGCTGCAACCCGCGCTGGCGGATGAACTGTTTGGTAACCACCCCCTGACCCCGCAGGCGCGGGATGCCTTTGTTACCGACCTGCTGAAAAAAATGACCGTGGACGAGAAAATCGGCCAGCTGCGTCTGATAAGCGTCGGCCCGGATAACCCGAAAGAAGCGATCCGCGAGATGATCAAAGCGGGCCAGGTGGGAGCGATTTTTAACACCGTCACCCGTCCGGATATCCGCGTCATGCAGGATCAGGTGATGCAGCTTAGTCGCCTGAAGATCCCGCTGTTCTTTGCCTACGATGTGCTGCACGGTCAGCGCACTGTCTTCCCGATAAGCCTCGGTCTGGCCTCGTCGTTTAACCTCGACGCGGTGAAAACCGTGGGCCGCGTGTCAGCTTATGAAGCCGCCGATGACGGGCTGAACATGACCTGGGCGCCGATGGTCGACGTCTCCCGCGACCCGCGCTGGGGACGCGCTTCCGAAGGCTTCGGGGAAGACACGTATCTGACCACGATGATGGGCCAGGCGATGGTGGAGTCGATGCAGGGCAAGAGCCCGGCGGATCGCTATTCGGTGATGACCAGCGTCAAGCACTTCGCCGCCTACGGCGCAGTGGAGGGCGGGAAAGAGTACAACACGGTCGACATGAGCCCGCAGCGTCTGTTCAACGACTATATGCCGCCGTATAAAGCCGGACTCGATGCCGGCAGCGGCGCGGTGATGGTGGCCCTGAATTCGCTGAACGGCACCCCGGCGACCGCCGATTCCTGGCTGCTGAAAGATGTCCTGCGCGACCAGTGGGGCTTTAAAGGCATCACGGTTTCCGACCACGGCGCCATCAAAGAGCTGATCAAGCACGGCGTGGCCTCCGACCCGGAAGACGCGGTGCGCGTGGCGCTGAAGTCCGGCATCAACATGAGCATGAGCGACGAGTATTACAGCAAATACCTGCCGGGGCTGGTGAAATCCGGCAAGGTGACCATGGCTGAGCTGGATGACGCCACCCGTCACGTGCTCAACGTCAAATATGACATGGGGCTGTTCAACGATCCGTACAGCCACCTGGGACCAAAAGATTCTGACCCGCAGGACACCAACGCGGAAAGCCGTCTGCATCGTAAAGAGGCGCGCGAAGTGGCCCGCGAGAGCCTGGTGCTGCTGAAAAACCTTCTCGATACGCTGCCGCTGAAAAAATCCGGCACTATCGCGGTGGTGGGCGCGCTGGCGGACAGCAAACGCGACATGATGGGCAGCTGGTCGGCGGCGGGCGTGGCCGATCAGTCGGTGACCGTCCTGACCGGCATCAAAGAAGCGCTGGGCGATAACGGCAAAGTGATTTACGCCAAAGGGGCGAACGTTACCGACGACAAAGGCATTGTTGATTTCCTCAATCTGTATGAGAAAGCAGTGCAGGTTGACCCGCGCTCGCCGCAGGAAATGATCGACGAAGCCGTCGCGGCGGCGAAGCAAGCCGACGTGGTGGTCGCCGTAGTGGGCGAGGCGCAGGGGATGGCCCATGAGGCCTCCAGCCGGACCGACATCACCCTGCCGCAGAGCCAGCGCAATCTGATTGCCGCCCTCAAAGCCACCGGCAAACCGCTGGTGCTGGTGCTGATGAACGGCCGTCCGCTGGCGCTGGTGAAAGAGGATCAGCAAGCCGATGCGCTGCTGGAGACCTGGTTTGCCGGCACCGAAGGCGGGCATGCCATCTCCGACGTGCTGTTTGGCGACTATAACCCGTCGGGCAAGCTGCCGATGTCCTTCCCGCGCTCGGTGGGGCAGATCCCAACCTACTACAGCCACCTCAATACCGGTCGGCCGTATAATCCGGAGAAGCCGAACAAGTACACCTCGCGTTACTTCGATGAGGCCAACGGCCCGCTGTACCCGTTTGGCTACGGCCTGAGCTACACCACCTTTAGCGTCTCCGATGTCACCATGTCGTCGGCCACCCTGCCGCGCGACGGCAGCGTGACCGCCAGCGTGCAGGTGACCAACACCGGCAAACGCGAAGGGGCGACGGTCATTCAGCTGTATCTGCAGGACGTCACCGCCTCCATGAGCCGGCCGGTGAAAATGCTGCGCGGCTTTAAAAAGGTCACCCTCAAGCCGGGTGAAACGCAAACCGTCAGCTTCCCGATCGACGTCGACGCGCTGAAGTTCTGGAACCAGCAGATGAAATACGTCGCTGAGCCGGGCAAATTCAATGTCTTTATCGGCGTGGACTCCGCCCGCGTGAAGCAGAGCGAGTTTGAGCTGTTGTAAGGCAGAGCCCTTAAGCCCAACGTCACACGTTAAAGGCCGATTAATCGGCCTTTTCTTTTTCGTATCGCTGGCAAATGGACTACGCTTTTCTCTTAAGCTTCTGTAAGCGAAGCGCAAAAGAACTGAGGGAAGCGGGATGAAGATGGCGACGAAATGGTCCGGCGCGCTGGCGCTGGCCGCCCTGATAAGTGTGCCGCTGCAGGCGGCGGAGCCGGTGAAGGTCGGCTCGAAAATTGATACCGAAGGGGCGCTGCTGGGCAATATGATCCAGCAAGTGCTGGAAAACCACGGCGTCAAAACGATTAATAAAATCCAGCTCGGTACCACGCCGGTGGTGCGCGGGGCGATTGTCGCCGGCGAGCTGGATATCTACCCGGAGTATACCGGCAATGGCGCTTTCTTCTTTAAAGATGAAAATGACCCGGCATGGAAGAATGCCCGGCAGGGCTATGAGAAGGTGAAACGCCTGGATCAGGAGAAACATCAGCTGGTATGGCTCACCCCGGCGCCGGCTAACAACACCTGGACCATCGCCGTGCGCCAGGAGCTGGCGGAGAAAAATCATCTGACCTCGCTGGCCGACCTCAGCCGCTATCTGCAGCAGGGCGGCGAATTTAAGCTGGCGGCTTCGGCGGAGTTTATTGAACGCCCGGACGCGCTGCCGGCGTTTGAAAAAGCGTATGACTTCAAACTCAACCAGAACCAGCTGCTGTCGCTGGCCGGAGGCGATACGGCGGTGACCATCAAAGCGGCGGCGCAGCAGACCTCCGGCGTCAACGCGGCGATGGCCTACGGCACCGACGGCCCGGTGGCGGCTCTGGGGTTACAGACGCTGAGCGACCCGCAGGGCGTGCAGCCGATTTACGCC
This sequence comes from Klebsiella sp. C283, assembly GCF_048822555.1. NCBI lineage: Bacteria > Pseudomonadati > Pseudomonadota > Gammaproteobacteria > Enterobacterales > Enterobacteriaceae > Klebsiella > Klebsiella sp. C283. Next base: position 303,771 of record NZ_JBMEZS010000004.1, on the reverse strand, counting down.
CCGACGCCGGTGGTGCGCGAGGCGGTGCTTAAAGCCTACCCGCAGATCGCCGACTGGCTGAAGCCGGTCTTCGCCAGCCTCGATGAAAAGACCCTGCAACAGCTCAACGCCCGCATCGCGGTGGAAGGCCAGGATGCGAAGCGCGTGGCGGCAGATTATCTGCAGCAGAAAGGCCTGCTGAAGTAAGCCACCGGTGACCATTCGCTGTACTCACCGCGTCGGCCTGCTGCTGACAGGCCTGCTGCTGGTTACGCTGGCGCTGCCGTTTATCGCTTACGCGCCGAATCGCTTACTCTCCGGGGAAGGGCGCGGGCTGTGGCAGGTGATGCCCTGGCTCGCCGGCGTTCAGCTGGCGGCAGCCCTCGCCGGGATCCTGCTCTGCTGGCTGCCGGGCAGGGTTGCGCCGCTTCTCCATCTGCTGCTGGCCGAACTGCTCTTCCCGCTGCTTATCTGGGGCAGCGGCCAGGCGGCGATTGAGCTCTCCCGGCACGGCTCGCCGCTGGCGCGCACCTCGCCCGGCAGCGGTTTGTGGCTGTCGCTGGCGCTCTGCCTGCTGCTGGCCAGCGAGGCCATTCGTCATCTTACCGCCCGGCCGCTGTGGCGCTGGCTGCTCAATGCGCAAGTCTGGCTTCTGCCCATCATCCTGCTCGCCGCCGGGGCGCTCGATCAGCTCTCGCTGCTGAAGGAGTATGCCAACCGCCAGGAGGTGTTTGACGACGCCCTGCGCCAGCATCTGCTTCTGCTGTTTGGCACCCTGCTGCCGGGCCTGATCATTGGCCTGCCGCTGGGGGTATGGCTCTGGCGGCGTCCGCGCTGGCAGGCGCCGGCCTTCACCGTGCTCAATGTGATCCAGACTATCCCGTCGGTGGCGCTGTTCGGCCTGCTGATTGCCCCGCTTGCCGGTCTGGCGCGCTATTTCCCGGCGCTGGGCGAGCTGGGCGTCTCCGGGACCGGCGTGGCGCCGGCCCTGATCGCCCTGACGTTGTATGCGCTGCTGCCGCTGGTGCGCGGGGTGGTGACCGGCCTGCAGCAGGTGCCGCGGGATGCGCTGGAGAGCGCGACGGCGATGGGCATGAGCGCCGGACAGCGCTTTCGTCAGGTACAGCTCCCGCTGGCGATGCCGGTGCTGTTGCGCAGCCTGCGGGTGGTCAGCGTGCAAACCGTCGGCATGGCGGTGGTGGCGGCGCTGATCGGCGCCGGCGGCTTTGGCGCGCTGGTGTTCCAGGGGCTGCTGAGCAGCGCGCTGGATCTGGTGCTGCTCGGGGTCGTGCCGACCATTGCCCTGGCGGTGGTCGTGGATGCCCTGTTCGCCCTGTGGGGCGCCTGGCTGAAAGGAGAGGCTAATGATTGAATTTGAAGGGGTCAGCAAAGCGTTTGCCGGTCACCCGGCGGTGAAGGATCTGACCCTGCAGCTGCGCGAAGGCGCTTTCTCGGTGCTGGTGGGAACCTCCGGCTCGGGCAAGTCGACGACGCTGAAAATGATCAACCGCCTGCTGGAGCCGGACCGGGGCATGATTCGCTTTGCCGGCGAAGACATCCGCCAGCAGCCGCTTCTGACCCTGCGGCGGCGGATGGGCTATGCCATCCAGTCCATCGGCCTGTTTCCCCACTGGACGGTGGCGCAGAATATCGCCACCGTGCCGCAGTTGCAAAAATGGCCGCGGGGGAGGATCGCCGACCGGGTCGACGAGCTGATGGCGCTGCTGGGGCTGGAGGCGACGCTGCGCGACCGCTACCCTCATCAGCTCTCCGGCGGCCAGCAGCAGCGGGTCGGGGTGGCGCGGGCGCTGGCGGCAGACCCGGAGGTACTGCTGATGGATGAGCCCTTCGGCGCCCTCGACCCGGTGACCCGTGAGGCGCTGCAGCAGGAGATGCTGCGCATCCATCGCCTGCTGGGGCGGACGATTGTCCTGGTGACCCATGATATTGACGAAGCGCTGCGTCTCGCGGACCACCTGGTGCTGATGGACGGCGGCGAGGTGGTCCAGCAGGGGGCGCCGCTTGAGATGCTCATGCGGCCAGAGAATCGCTTTGTGCAAACCTTTTTTGGCCGCAGCGAGCTGGGCGTGCGCCTGCTGTCGCTGCGCGAGGTGCGGGACTATCTGCGTCCCGACGAGCGGCTGGCGGGCGAGGGGCTGACCGTCACCATGACCCTGCGGGAAGCGCTGTCGCAGTTTGTCGCCCGGCGCTGCGAGGCGCTGCCGGTGGTGGATGCCGAGGGGCAACCCTGCGGCACGCTGCATTTTGCCGATCTGCTGCGCCAGGAGGCGAGTCATGAAGGCGCTTCGTGAGCCGCTGTGGTGGCTTAGCGCGCTGTTTATCGGCCTGCTGGCGGGGCTGCCCTACAGCGCGCCGTTGTTCAGCCGGCTGTTTCCGGAACTGCCGCGGCCGGTCTACCAGCAGGAGAGCTTCTGGGCGCTCACTGTCGATCACGGCTGGCTGGTGGCGGCGTCCAGCCTCGCGGCGACCGCTGTCGGGCTGGGGGCAGGGGTGGCGGTCACCCGGCCCGCGGGTAGCGCGTTTCGTCCGCTGGTGGAGACCATCGCCGCTATCGGGCAGACCTTTCCGCCGGTGGCGGTGCTGGCGATGGCGGTGCCGGTGCTGGGCTTTGGCTGGCTGCCGGCGCTGATCGCCCTCGCGCTGTATGGCATACTGCCGGTGCTGCAAGGGACTCTGGCCGGTCTGGGGTCGATACCGTCGGGCGTGTCAGATGTGGCAGAAGGGATGGGCATGACCGGCTGGCAGCGTCTGTGCAAGGTGGAGCTGCCGCTGGCGGCCCCGGTGATCCTGGCGGGGATCCGCACCTCGGTCATCGTCAATATTGGTACCGCGACGATAGCCTCGACGGTGGGGGCCAATACGCTTGGGACGCCGATCATCATCGGCCTGAGCGGGTTTAATACCGCCTATATCGTGCAGGGGGCGCTGCTGGTGGCGCTGGCGGCGATTATTGTCGACCGCGCGTTTGAGCGCCTGGCCCGCTGGCTCAGCCGACACCGCCACGTACAATAAAGGAATAGCCGGCCAGCATCACGCCGCTGATCCCGCCGATGGCCATAAGTAAGAAGAGAGTGACGACCGCGATTTTCGCTGGCTTCATAATAGACTCCTGATGTTAACAGGGGGATTATACGGTGAAGCACAGGTGTTAATGAAACATTAATTGCGGTTTAGCGCGCCGCGCCGGGCTTTTTGCCGCTTTCGCTGCGTCACGCGCCGCAAAAAAGTGTGATCCTGCCCGTCATTTTTCATTTTTATGCAGGGCTTCAAAGAAAGTCTCCGCCAGGCAGTGTAAGGTACGCGCTTTCAGGAATGTGTGGTTTGCGGGTATGTACGAGTTTGATCTGGTGTTGCTGCTGCTTCAGCAGATGTGCGTATTTTTGGTCATCGCGTGGTTGATGAGCAAAACCCGACTGTTTATCCCCCTGATGCAAGTCACCGTTCGCCTGCCGCACAAGCTGCTGTGCTACGTCACCTTCTCCATTTTCTGCATTATGGGGACCTATTTTGGTCTGCATATCGAAGACTCTATCGCCAACACCCGCGCTATCGGCGCCGTGATGGGCGGCCTGCTCGGCGGCCCGGTGGTCGGCGGGCTGGTGGGGCTGACCGGCGGCCTGCACCGCTACTCGCTGGGGGGGATGACCGCCTTAAGCTGCATGGTCTCCACTATCGTCGAGGGGCTGCTGGGCGGTCTGGTGCACAGCGTGCTGGTCAAGCGCGGCCGGCCGGACAAAGTCTTTAGCCCGCTGACCGCCGGGGCGATCACCTTCGTGGCCGAGCTGGTGCAGATGATGATTATTCTGCTGATCGCCCGCCCGTTCCAGGACGCCCTGCATCTGGTGCAGAGCATTGCCGCGCCGATGATGGTGACCAATACCGTCGGCGCGGCGCTGTTTATGCGCATTCTGCTGGACAAGCGGGCGATGTTCGAGAAGTACACCTCCGCCTTTTCCGCCACGGCGCTGAAGGTGGCGGCGTCCACCGAGGGGATCCTGCGTCAGGGGTTCAACGAAGAGAACAGCATGAAGGTGGCCCAGGTGCTGATCCAGGAGCTGGATATCGGCGCGGTGGCGATCACCGACCGCGACAAGCTGCTGGCGTTTACCGGCATCGGCGACGACCATCACCTGCCGGGCAAACCTATCTCCTCCTCGTATACGCAACGGGCGATTGAGACTGGCGAGGTGGTGTATGCCGACGGCAACGAGGTGCCCTACCGCTGCTCGATTCATCCGCACTGTAAGCTGGGGTCGACGCTGGTGATCCCCTTGCGCGGCGAGAACCAGCGGGTGATCGGCACCATCAAACTGTATGAGGCGAAAAACCGCCTGTTCAGTTCGATCAACCGCACCCTGGGGGAGGGGATTGCCCAGCTGCTGTCGGCGCAGATCCTCGCCGGGCAGTACGAGCGGCAGAAGGCGCTGCTGACGCAATCCGAAATCAAGCTTCTGCATGCCCAGGTCAACCCGCACTTCCTGTTTAACGCGCTTAACACCCTGAAGGCGGTGATCCGTCGCGACAGCGAGCAGGCCGGCCAGCTGGTGCAGTATCTGTCGACCTTCTTTCGCAAGAACCTGAAGCGGCCGACAGAAATCGTCACCCTCGCCGATGAGATCGAGCATGTTAACGCCTACCTGCAGATTGAGAAGGCCCGCTTTCAGGCTAACCTGCAGATCCAGATGGCGGTGCCGGAAGGGCTGGCGCATCACCAGCTGCCGGCCTTTACCCTGCAGCCGATCGTGGAGAACGCCATTAAGCATGGCACATCGCAACATCTTGGCGTCGGCGAAATTACCATTCGCGCCAGCCAGGACGATCGCTGGCTGCAGCTGGATATCGAAGATAACGCCGGGCTGTACCGGGCCAACCCTCAGGCCAGCGGGCTGGGGATGAATCTGGTGGACAGGCGGCTTCGGGCGCGTTTTGGCGCCGACTGCGGCATCAGCGTCACCTGCGAACCGGAGCGCTTTACCCGTGTCACCCTACGTTTGCCCCTGGAGGAGAATGCATGCTGAGAGTATTGATCGTCGATGATGAGCCGCTGGCGCGGGAAAACCTGCGTATTTTGCTGGAGACTCAGCGCGATATCGAGATCGTCGGCGAATGCGGCAACGCGGTGGAGGCGATTGGCGCGGTCCATAAGCTGCGTCCCGACGTGTTGTTTCTCGACATCCAGATGCCGCGCATCAGCGGCCTGGAGATGGTCGGGATGCTCGACCCGGAGCACCGCCCCTATATCGTGTTTCTCACCGCCTTTGATGAATACGCGGTGAAAGCCTTTGAGGAGCACGCCTTTGACTATCTGCTCAAGCCGATTGAAGCTGCCCGGCTGGAGAAAACCCTCGCCCGTCTGCGCCATGAGCGTAATCTGCAGGATGTGTCGCTGCTGGATGACGCCCGGCAGACGCTGAAATACATACCCTGTACCGGCCACAGCCGTATCTGGCTGCTGCAGATGGAGGATGTGGCCTTCGTCAGCAGCCGGATGAGCGGGATCTACGTGACCGACCGCGAGGGCAAGGAGGGGTTTACCGAGCTAACCCTGCGCACCCTTGAGAGCCGCACGCCGCTGCTGCGCTGTCATCGCCAGTATCTGGTGAATATGGCGCACCTGAAGGAGATTCGCCTGGAGGAGAATGGTCAGGCGGAGCTGCTGATGCGCGCCGGGCAAACGGTGCCGGTGAGCCGGCGCTATTTAAAAAGCCTGAAAGAGGCGATTGGCCTGTAAAGCTGCTACACTGCGCCCCATTGCATCATCGACAGTAAAAGGCACTCATGCTCAGTAATGATATTCTTCGTAGCCTGCGCTACACCCTGAAAGTCAATAATAACGATATGGTGCGCATTCTTGCGCTATCCGATATGGAATCCACCTCCGCCAGCTTTGACACCTGGACGACGAAAGAGGATGAAGAGGGCTTTGTCCGCTGCCCGGACATTATCCTGTCGGGTTTCCTCAACGGCCTTATCTATGACAAGCGCGGTAAAGACGATTCAGCGCCGGAGCTGGCGCTGGAGCGCCGGGTGAATAACAATACGGTGCTGAAAAAGCTGCGGATCGCCTTCTCGCTGAAAACGGACGATATTGTGGCGATCATGAGCGAGCAGAAATACCGCGTCTCGGTGCCGGAAGTGACCGCCATGATGCGGTCGCCTGACCACAAAAACTACCGCGAGTGCGGCGACCAGTTTCTGCGCAATTTCCTGCGCGGCCTGACCCAGCGGGTGCATAACCCGAAGGCGTGATGGTTAGCCGGGGGGCGGCTTCGCCTTACCCGGCCTACAAAACCCGTCGGCCCGTGCAAGCGTAGCGCTGGCGGGCAAAAAAAAGCCGGAGATATTCTCCGGCTTTTTTATTATTTCACCTGCTGACCCGGCTTCGCGCCGTCGTCAGGGCTTAACAGGAAGATATCCTTCCCGCCAGGGCCGGCGGCCATCACCATCCCTTCCGAGATGCCGAAGCGCATTTTGCGCGGCGCCAGGTTGGCGACCATCACCGTCAGGCGGCCAATCAGCGGCTGCGGATCCGGATAAGCGGAGCGGATGCCGGAGAAGACGTTACGCTTCTCGCCGCCAAGATCCAGCGTCAGGCGCAGCAGCTTGTCGGAGCCCTCGACGAATTCCGCGTTTTCAATCAGCGCCACGCGCAGGTCGACTTTGGCGAAATCGTCAAAGGTGATGGTATCCTGAATCGGATCGTCCGCCAGCGGGCCGCTGACCGGCGCCGCGGTGGCTTTCACCTCTTCTTTAGAGGCTTCCACCAGGGCTTCCACCTGCTTCATCTCGATGCGGTTGTACAGCGCCTTAAACGGATTGACCTTATGCGCCAGCAGCGGCTGCTGGATGGCGTCCCAGCTCAGCTCGCTGTTGAGGAACGCTTCCGCCCGCGCGGCCAGCTGCGGCAGGACCGGCTTCAGCCAGGTCATCAGCACGCGGAACATATTCAGGCCCATGGTGCAGATGGCCTGCAGGTCGGCGTCGCGGCCTTCCTGTTTCGCCACCACCCACGGCGCCTGCTCATCGACATAGCGGTTGGCCACGTCGGCGAGGGCCATGATTTCGCGGATGGCCTTACCGAACTCGCGGCTGTCCCACGCTTCGCCGATGCTTTCCGCCGCGTCGGTGAAGGTTTTGTACAGCGCCGGGTCGGCCAGCTCAGCGGCCAGCACGCCGTCAAAACGCTTGCTGATAAAGCCGGCGTTGCGCGAAGCGAGGTTAACCACCTTGTTGACGATGTCGGCGTTAACGCGCTGGATAAAGTCTTCCAGGTTGAGGTCGATATCATCGATGCGCGAAGAGAGCTTGGCGGTGTAGTAGTAGCGCAGGCTGTCGGCATCAAAGTGCTTCAGCCAGGTGCTGGCCTTAATGAAGGTGCCGCGCGACTTAGACATCTTCGCGCCGTTGACCGTCACGTAGCCATGCACGAACAGGTTGGTCGGTTTACGGAACTGGCTGCCTTCCAGCATCGCCGGCCAGAACAGGCTGTGGAAGTAGACGATGTCCTTGCCGATAAAGTGATACAGCTCGGCCGTGGAGTCTTTCTTCCAGTATTCGTCGAAGCTGGTGGTGTCGCCGCGCTTGTCGCACAGGTTCTTGAAAGAGCCCATGTAGCCGATCGGCGCGTCCAGCCAGACGTAGAAATATTTGCCCGGCGCGTTCGGAATTTCGAAGCCGAAGTACGGCGCATCGCGGGAGATGTCCCACTGCTGCAGGCCGGATTCGAACCACTCCTGCATTTTGTTCGCCACCTGCTCTTGCAGCGCGCCGCTGCGGGTCCACGCCTGCAGCATTTCGCTGAACGACGGCAGGTCGAAGAAGAAGTGTTCGGAGTCACGCATCACAGGCGTGGCGCCGGAGACCACCGATTTCGGGTCGATCAGTTCGGTGGGGCTGTAGGTCGCGCCGCACACTTCGCAGTTATCGCCGTACTGGTCCGGAGATTTACACTTCGGACAGGTGCCTTTCACAAAACGGTCCGGCAGGAACATGCCTTTTTCCGGATCGTAGAGCTGAGAGATGGTGCGGTTTTTGATAAAACCGTTCTCTTTCAGACGGGTGTAGATAAGCTCCGACAGCTCGCGGTTCTCGTCGCTGTGCGTCGAGTGATAGTTATCATAGCTGATGTCGAAGCCGGCAAAATCGGTCTGATGCTCCTGACTCATCTCGCCAATCATCTGCTCCGGAGTGATACCGAGCTGTTGCGCCTTGAGCATGATCGGCGTGCCGTGGGCGTCGTCGGCGCAGATGAAGTTGACTTCGTGGCCGCGCATTCGCTGGTAACGGACCCAGACATCAGCCTGGATGTGCTCCAGCATGTGGCCGAGGTGGATGGAGCCGTTGGCGTACGGCAGGGCGCACGTTACCAGAATTTTCTTCGCGACTTGAGTCATAGTGAGCATTACATCTTCTGTTGTAAAAAGGGCTTCCGATATTACCAAAAGGGCTGTGGGTGCGCCATAAATGGCTGCCCATATATGGATAATCCTTTCCTGTGATAAACTCTGTGATTACTGAAAGCATCTCAAAACAACAAAGGAGTCGGGATGAATTCGCAATCCCAGGCCAAATCCCCCGAGCGCCTCCGCGCGATGGTCGCCGGGACGCTGGCCAATTTCCAGCACCCAACCCTGAAGCATAATCTCACCACCCTCAAGGCGCTGCACCATGTCGCCTGGCTGGACGATACCGTTCATATCGAGCTACAAATGCCGTTCGTCTGGAGCAGCGCCTTCGAAGCGCTCAAAGAGCAGTGCAGCGCCGAGCTGTTGCGCATCACTGGCGCGAAGGCCATCGACTGGAAGCTGACCCACAGCATCGCGACCCTCAAGCGCGTGAAAAACCAGCCCGGCATCAACGGCGTGAAGAACATTATCGCCATCAGCTCCGGGAAAGGCGGCGTCGGTAAATCCTCCACGGCGGTAAACCTGGCGCTGGCGCTCGCCGCGGAAGGGGCGAAGGTGGGCATTCTGGATGCCGATATCTACGGCCCGTCGATTCCGACCATGCTTGGCGCGGAAGACAGCCGCCCGACTTCGCCGGACGGTACCCATATGGCGCCGATCATGAAGTTCGGTCTGGCCACCAACTCCATCGGCTACCTGGTGACCGACGACAACGCCATGGTGTGGCGCGGGCCGATGGCCAGCAAGGCGCTGATGCAGATGCTGCAGGAGACCCTGTGGCCGGATCTCGACTACCTGGTGCTGGATATGCCGCCGGGCACTGGCGACATCCAGCTGACGCTGGCGCAGAACATTCCGGTCACCGGCGCGGTGGTAGTCACCACGCCGCAGGATATCGCGCTGATCGACGCCAAAAAAGGCATAGTGATGTTCGAAAAAGTGGAAGTGCCGGTGCTGGGGATCGTGGAAAACATGAGCATGCATATCTGTAGCAACTGCGGGCACCATGAGCCGATCTTCGGCACCGGCGGCGCGCAAAAACTGGCCGAGAAATACCACACCCAGCTGCTGGGCCAGCTGCCGCTGCATATTACGCTGCGGGAAGATCTGGATAACGGCACGCCGACGGTGGTGGCGCGTCCGGAAAGCGAATTTACCGACATCTACCGCCAGCTGGCGGGTCGGGTGGCGGCTCAGATGTACTGGCAGGGAGAAGTGATCCCGGGTGAGATTGCCTTCCGCGCCGTTTAAGGCCGCGGCGAGCGCATCAGCCAGTATCCGCCCTCGGGCGAGGCGCCCTGTGCTTCGATGGTCCAGCCGTGACGCTGGTAGAAGCGCAGGGCGTTTTTATTTTCCATCAGGCACTTCAGCGTCCCGCTGGCGGTAAAGGTCTGTTCGACCTGCGCCAGCAGCGCGCTGCCGATATGTTTGCCCTGCCAGTCCGGGTCGACGAACAGATGGTGAAGAAAGTTATCGGCGGTCCATACGGCGGCAAAGCCCACCGGCAGGCCGTCGTATTCCGCGACCCACAGCTGTTCATCCGCGGTGGCGGCATCGAAATCTTCCAGCCGCCACGTCGTGGAGGGAAGCCAGGTCCACGACATACTGCGCGCCCGCAGAAAGAGCTGGCGCAGCGCCGGAAAGTCCGCTGGTTCGCCGGGGCGGATGCGGAGTGTAAGCGGATCAGCGATGATAGAAGATCTCGCCATCGTACACCTTGAGGATTTTGCCTTCGGTGTCGGTGATCAGCACGTAGTTACCGCCCATATAGGTCCAGTGGCTGCCGGCGTCCGGCGCGGGCAGATTACGCTGCTGCCACCCTTTGATGTTGTATTCGGGGGTGAGGTACATCGCCGGAACGGTGTCGCCAATGTGAAACTGGGTGAAGTCGGCGGTGAACTCTTTCAGCGCATACTGATCGATCCCCGCGGCAGAAGCCGTCCAGCTGGCGCCGGCGGTGGCAAGGAGTACGCCCAGAAGCATCATTTTTGTTTTACGCATAGTTTCCTCAATATTACCTGGACTCAAAATAGCAGCCTCGTATCATTCCTGATGCGTTGCTGAAATGGCAAGCACTGGATTTTTAAAAAGTGTAAGCAAAACACGGCGCAAGTCCTGCGCCGCTTGCGTTGCAGCGACGGTGATGCCTATTTTGGGAGCAATCTGAAGCAGGGGAGTATCGGCATGTTCAGGCTGGAAGATCTGACCTTATTTGTCCGCGCCGCGGCACTGGGCAGTTTTAGCGACGCCGCGCGCGAGGCGGGGCAGCAACCGGCGCAGGTGAGCGCGGCGATTAAGCGTCTGGAGACGATCCTCAATATTCGCCTGTTCGCCCGCTCGACCCGCAGCCTGCGCCTGACGCCGGAGGGGGAGACCTGGCTGCCGTATGCCACCCAGATGCTCGATACCCTCGAGGCCGGCCTGCAGAAGATCCAGACCCCGGACGATGAAATTCGCGGCATGCTGCAGATCGCCGTGCCGTCGGATCTCGGGCGTAACCTGCTCCTGACCCTGTTCCGCGACTTTCGGCAACGCCACCCGGCGCTGCGCCTGCGGCTGCTCTTTTCCGACCAGCTGACCGACGTGTTTAAAGATCCGGTGGACGTCGCGTTTCGCTATGGCAATAACGATGACGCCTCGTTTATTTCGCTGCCGGTGGCGCCGGAAAATCGTCGGGTGCTGGTGGCCTCTCCTGAGTGGATCGCCCGCCACGGCGAGCCGCAGACCCTTGAGGAGCTCGGCCAGCACAATGCGTTGATCTACATATTGCGCGGCCGCCCGTTCGACCGCTGGTCGCTGAGCCTCGACGGCGAAGTCCTGCAGCAGAAGGTCTCCGGCACGGTGATGAGCGATGACGCGGAGGTGATCCGCCGGCTGGCGGTGGCCGGGGAGGGCATTGCCTATAAATCGATGCTCGACGTCAGCGACGATCTGCGGGCGGGCCGCCTGCGGCGCCTGCTGCCGCGTTACCAGGGGGATGTGGTGCCGTTGAACCTGATTTGTCCGCACCGCAAACAGCTCTCTGCTGCGGTGCGTTTGTTATATGAAGAGGTGAAATCACATTGTGAAGGGCTTAATGTCTAACTAAGGTCGCGAAGTAGTAGACCAGCGGGACGGCCAGCACCCACAGGCCAATCGGGATTTCCCGCCACTTGCCGGCGATGGCCTTGATCACAATGTAAAACAGCAGCCCGCCGGCGATGCCGGTGCCGAAGCTGTTAGCGATGAGGGTGATCATCACCATCATCAGCACCGGCAGGCCGTCGGTGAAGTTGCCAAGATCCACTTTGCGCAGGCCGCTGAACATGTTCAGGCCGATCAGGATCAGCGCCGGGGCGGTGGCCTCCTTCGGGATCATCAGCGCCACCGGCGTGAACAGCAGCATCAGCAGGAACATCACCGCCGCCGACAGCGCGGTGAGGCCGGTTTTGCCCCCGGCTTCCGCCGCCGCCGAGGACTCAATCAGCGCCGTCGCCGCCGGAATACCTACCCACGGGCCGAGCGCCGCGGCAATCGAATCGACCATAAACGGGCGATTAATCTGCGGCATGTTGCCCTCTTCATCCAGCAGACCCGCCTCGCCGCCCACCGCCAGCGTCGTCCCCATGGTGGAGAAAAACTCAGAAGCGAAAAAGACGAACAGGAACGGCAGGAAGGCGATGTTTAACGCCCCCAGCAGGTCAACCTCTCCCAGCACCGGGGCCAGCGAGTGGGGGACATCGATAAAATGCGTCGGCAGTTTCGTGACGCCGAACGGGATCCCCACCAGGGTAGCGCACAGAATGGCCCACAAAATGGCGCCCGGCACCTTACGCGCCTGCAGGGCTATCGCCAGGAACAGGCCGCACAGCGCTACCAGCGCGCCGGGGGCGAGGAAGTCGCCGAGCATCAGGGCGTTGGTTTTGGCATTGGCGAGCACCAGCCCGGCGTTGCGAAAGCCGAGGACGGCGACGAACAGGCCGATGGAGGCCGTCAGCCCCAGCTTGATCGACTGCGGCACCGAGCGGGTGACCACTTCGCGCAGGCCAAAGCGGGTCAGCAGGAAGAAGAGAACCCCCGACCAGCAGGCGATCCCGAGGCCTGTCTGCCAGCCAATCCCCTCGCTACCGGCCAGCGTGACCCCCACCAGCACTGAGCCGCCAATGCCCGGGCCGACGATAAACGGCAGGTTGGCGTAAAACGCCATCAGCAGCGAGCCGACGACGAAGACCAGAATGGTGCCGGTGGTGGCGGCGCCTTTGTCCATTCCGCCGATCGCCAGCAGTCCCGGGATGACCACCAGTAAATAGGCGGCGGCGAGAAAACCGGTGATCCCGGCCAGGCATTCGCTGCGCAGCGTGCCGCCGCGCGAGCGCAGCGCAAAGCGGCGCTCCAGCCAGTTATCGCGGGCGGAAGAGTGAAGTGTGTTATCGGCCATGCTCAGGCTCCCTGAGGATTATTGTTGTGAGGCGTTGGTACCGGGGTTTCCCGGCAGGCTATCAACGGGTCGACTATCTGGCGGCTGCCGCCGTCGGTCAGACCCAAATCGGTTAAATGCGGCCCGGCGTTACAGGCAAGACAGGTGCCTTCAATGGCCTTAAAGACCCGGTATGGCGGCTCCCAGTCGGCGACTTTGCTGCTCAGATCGCGCAGCTCGCGGAACTGACGCGCCAGCTCGGCGGCCGGGAGATCCGACAGCATGCCGGCAATCGGCATCGCCACATGGGCGAGGATCTCGCCCCGTTGCGCCAGCGCCATCCCGCCGCCGGAGGCGATAAGCTGGTTAGCCGCCAGCGCCATATCCTCAGCATTGCGCCCGAGCACCACCAGATTGTGTGAATCGTGGGAATAGCTGGTGGCGATGGCGCCGCGCAGCTCGCCCCAGCCTTCAAGCAGGGCGATTTGCGGCGTCGCCTGATGGCGGCCGTGGCGGTGCTTGACCCAGATCAGGCTGAAGCCGACGGGCAGCTGGACCTGGCCGTCGCGGATCTGCACCTCGACCTCACCCCACTGGGTGAAGCGCGCGCCGCGGATATGGCGCAGGCGGGCGACGCCGTGGCGAATGCCCTTGATGCGCAGGATAAAGTCATCGGCGGCGAGGGGGGCTATCTGCAAGGTATCGCGCGGCGGCGTCACGCCCGGCGCCGGGGCGATCGGCTTCAGCAGGCGGCCGGCATGGGCCAGCCGTTCCCCGCCAACGTAGACTTCGCGGGCCGCCAGCTTCTCCAGGGAATCAAACACCACCAGGTCGGCGCGTCGCCCGGCGGCAATCAGCCCGAGATCGTGGCGCTGCAGGCGAATAGCAGCGTTGAGGGTGGCGAAACGCAGCGCATCGACCGCCGGTAATCCATGCTCGATCAGCAGGTTGAGCAGGGCGATGATCCCGCCTTTCTCCAGCAGCATATCCGGCGGCACGTCATCGGTGCAGACGGTGATCTGCGAGGAGAGGTGCGGCAGCGTTTTCAGCGCAGCCACGATATCTGGCAGCAGGTAGGGGTGCGAGCCGCGGATCTCGATCGTCAGCCCGGCGCGCAGTTTTTCCAGCGCGTCGTCCGCCGAGGTCAGTTCATGATCGGAGGTGACGCCGGCGGCGAGGTAGGCCTGCAGGTCGGCGCCGCTCAGCCCGCGGGCGTGGCCTTCGATCAGTTTTCCGCTGTTGAGACCGGCCTGGACAATCTCCTGCATCCGCTCGCTGCCGTGCAGCACGCCATGCATATCCATCACTTCCGCCACGCCGCGCACTTCCGGCCAGCCGAGCATGGTCTCCATTTCCGCGCCGGCGAAATCGGCGCCGGACATTTCGAGGCCGGGGGTGGAGGGCACGCTCGACGGCGCGGCGACCATCACCTGCAGCGGCAGGTGGCGGCTGGCGTCTACCGCGTAACGCACGCCCTCGACGCCGAGCACATTAGCCAGCTCATGCGGATCCCAGAACACCGCGGTGGTGCCTTGGGTGAGGACGATTTCGGCGTAGCGCTCGGGCGGCAGGTGGGAGCTTTCAAGGTGCACGTGGGTGTCCATCAGGCCGGGCGACAGGTAGCCGCCGGACAGGGAACGCACTTCATGGGCGTCGACGCGGCTGCCGCGCGGGTGGACGCTGGCGATCATCTCGCCGACGATACCGACGTCAGCCGGGCGGATTTCGCCCGTGGCCATATCGACGATCTGCGCATCGACCAGCAGCAGATCAAACGGGGATTCGCCGCGCGCGGCCTGCACGGCGCGACGGCGGACTTGAGCATTGCTGGACATAACCACTCCGGCACAAGGATAATGCGGATACTCTAGGGGCACAGCAAACGTTTGCCCAGATGAATAAATTTATCACCCGATAAGCTCGGGTTATTGTGCAGGACCACCGTAGCGAACCCGATGATGAACGAACCCTGGCAGCGGCTGCCCGCGCTCTCTCTTAAACAGCTTCAGTATTTCGTCACCCTGGCCCAGCTGCGCCATTTTACCGATACCGCCAGTCGGCTGGCGATTAGCCAGCCGGCGCTGAGCAGCGCTCTGCGGCAGATTGAAACGGTGCTCGGCGGCAAGCTGGTCAACCGCACCGCTTCGGCGGTCACCCTGACTGAACTGGGGGCGGCGATTTTACCCCACGCCCAGCGGATCCTCAGCGTGGCGCAGGCGGCCTTTTTCGATATGCAGCAGATCGTCGAGGCGGGCGGCGACGGGACGGTGCGCATCGGCCTGGTGCCGTCGGTCAGTTCGCTTCTGTTTCCGCTGCTGCCGCAGGCCCTGGCCCAGGCCTTTCCCCGCCTGCGTATTGAATTTCACGATCAGACTAACGATGCGCTCATCCAGGCGCTGCTGCGCGGCGAGATTGATTTCGGCATCGGGGCGATCGACAGCTCACTGCCCACAGAACTGCTGATCTATCCGCTGCGCGACGATCCCTTCGTGGCGGTGCTGCACCGCGACGATCCGCTGGCCGCGCAGGCGCATCTGCCGTGGAAACAGCTGGTGGGGCGGGACATTGCCGTCTTCTCGAAGGGCAATATTCAGCGGCTGGTGGCGGCATTAGTGGAGAGCCATCGCCTGACGCTGACCACCCGCTACCAGGTGGACTATATCGAAACCCTGTATGGCCTGGTGCGCTCGCGCTTAGCGGTGGCGATACTGCCGGAGCTGTACACCACCCATCTGCAGGACCCGGCGCTCAAGGTCGCCGAGCTGCAGCAGCCGGCGTTGACCCGCACGGTGGCCCTGATGCGCGGGCCGCAGGCGCTGCCGCCGCTTATCGAAGACTGTTTTTCCCTGCTACAGGCCGCCTTGCGCTAGCGCAGGTGCTTGATCAGCACGTCTATGGTTAAGTGGTTGATGTACTCCAGCGAGTGTGAGGAGAGGACGCCCAGCAGCCGGTTATGGTGCCCGGCAATAATTAAATCGATCTGCCGCTGTCGAACGCAGGTTTCGACATCTTCAAAGCGGCGGGTGGTCACCAGCGAGAGGGTATCCACCGGCAGGGAGACGGTGCAGGCCAGCTCGTTGAGCAGGGCTTTGGCCTGGATCACCTCCTGCGAGACCTGATCGTCGCGCAGGCTGTCGGAAACATAGTTCAGCGCCCGGTAGTCGGTGCTGATGTGGGCGATAGTGATGCGCATGCCGTTCTCTTCCGCCATTCTGGCGGCATGCTCGAGCAGCGGGACGCCGTCCTGACTGCTGTTAATCAGTACCAGCGCATGGTGATAAAGCGTCATAAATACCTCCGCGCAAAAAAGTTGTCCTCAGCGTATTTTGAGCCGCGGGCGGGGGGATGGCAAACCCTCGGCGCGTTTGCCTGAAGATAAAGTTCCCCCGCGGCCTGACGGGCGGCGGGGGAGCGTGGGGCGCGTGGCGCTTATGGGGTGACGATGTTGAACCAGAAGGCAAAGGTGTCCATATAGCTCAGCATTTCGTCGAGCTTAGCGCCATTGCCGCTAATGTTAACCTCGCCGTTAGCCTGAGCCTGCTTCAGCGTCTCCTGTTTCAGGATGATCTTATTCAGGGTGTCGCGGCTGAGCGAGATGCTGGCGTCTGCGTTGTCGGCTACCGCATTGGCGGTATGGTTAAGCACGCCGTTTTCCAGCTCCAGTTTGTACTTGCCGCCGTCTTTACCCAAGTCGATGTTAAAGACCGCTTTAGCCGCCCCGGCTTTTTCGCCGTTGATATGCACCCCGAGATAATCGAAGAACATTTCCGGCGTCATCGCCCGCACGGTATCCGGACTGGCGGTGTTCGGCGTCGGCAGTTTCTGCACGCCGTTACGCAGCTCCTGAGCGCCGGTGAGGTAGAAGTTGCGCCAGGTCCCGGCTTCCGCCTGATACCCGAGCTGCTCCAGGGCGTCGGCTTCCAGATGACGCGCCTGCTGATTGTTCGGATCGGCGAAGACGATTTTGCTGGTCACCTGCGCCACCCAGCGGTAGTTCCCCTGCTGGTAGTCGGCTTTGGCTTTCTGCATGATGGCATCGGCGCCGCCCATATATTCCACGAACTTCTTCGCCGCCTGCTCTGGCGGCAGCTCGTCGAGGGTGGCCGGGTTGCCGTCGAACCAGCCGAGGTAGAAGACGTAGGTCGCTTTCACATCGTGGCTGACGGAACCGTAGTAGCCGCGGCTGGACCACTGTTTCTCAAGGGACTCCGGCAGCTTGAAGTTGGCGGCGATCTCATCGCGGGTCATGCCCAAATTCGCCATCCGCAGAGTCTGGTCGTTGATATAGCGATACATATCGCGCTGACCTTTCATCAGCTTAACGATATTGTCGTTGCCCCAGGTCGGCCAGTGGTGCTGCGCGATAATCACTTCCGCATCGTTGCCCCAGCGGTCGATGGCGGCATTGATGTATTTCGACCACGCCAGCGGATCGCGGATTTTGGCGCCGCGCAGCGAGTAGGTGTTGTGCAGGGTATGGGTGACATCCTCTGCCGCCTCGATCATTTTCTTCTCTTTGACATACCACAGCATCTCAGACGGCGCTTCCGAGCCCGGCGCCATCATAAAGTCATAGGTCAGGCCGTCGATCACTTCCTGCTGACCGGTATGGGTAATGTAGTTGGTCGGCGGGATCAGCGTGACGGTACCCGCCGAGGTGGTGGTGCCGAGACCGGCGCCAACCTGACCTTTGGAGTCCGGCTTCAGCAGGTTGCCATACATATAGCTGGCGCGGCGGCTCATCGCGGTACCGGCCATGATATTTTCGGAAACCGCTTCTTTCATAAAGCCGTCCGGGGCGTAAATCTTCACTTTTCCGGCTTTGACATCGGCTTCATCCACCACCCCGCGGATACCGCCGTAGTGGTCCACATGGCTGTGGGTAAACAGCACCGCCACCACCGGTTTTTTCGGCCGGTGGGCAAAATAGAGCGCCAGAGCCTCTTTAGCCGGTTCGGCGCTTAGCAGCGGGTCGATGATGGTGATCCCGGTTTTGCCTTCAATAATGGTCATATTGGAAAGATCGAGATTACGGATCTGGTAAACGCCGTCGGTGACTTTGAACAGACCGCCGATATTCAGCAGCTGCGACTGTCGCCACAGGCTGGGATTGACGGTGTCCGGCGCCTTTTCGCCCTCTTTGACGAAATTATATTTGGCCGGATCCCAGATAATATTTCCCTGGTCACCTTTGAGCATCGCCGGCGGCAGGGGCGCGATAAATCCCTGATGGGCGTTGTTAAAGTCGGTTTTATCCGCAAACGGCAGTTTACGGTATAGCGCCTGGTTCGCCTCCCGCGTGGCCGGTGTGGCATCCTGTTGTTGCGCGGCGGCAAAGGCGGTTACCGACAAAGACGATAACATTCCGGCCAGCGCCAGATTTTTGGCTATCTGATTTAATTTCATCACTACCTCTCAGGTAATTTATTTTGCGGAAATAAAAAATATCTCCCGCTTAAAAAGTGAATGGCTTGTCGTTTATTCTAAAGACTAATATTCCGCTGAATAGTCCCATATGGGACTGGCGCGGCGCCGCCAAAGGATCCCCTCGTCTTTAGCAGGCGAGGACTGCTATACTGTCGCTAACGGCGCAGGCGAGGGCAGAGAATGAATTTCCAGGAAATACATAGTTATTATAAGACGTTAGCCATAGCCGACTTTTTTGCCGATATCCTCGTGGAAGGTGAAGAGGTTATTCTCGCCGCCAATAAAAAATGGTGCCCGCAACCGGGGTATATTTATTTTTGCACCGAGGGTTCGCTATCCATATTAATGCCGGATGATGGGTTGAATATCGGTAATACTATTGAGCATATGCCTATTGGCCTGATGGAGCGGTATTGCCCGCTGGCGAAATTTGAATATACCGGAAGCGCAACCGTGACGCTGCGTAAAATTTCCTATGCCACTTTTGATCGCCTTTTTATTGCTACCCACCCGCAGCGCGTCGAGGCGCTGGCGCAGGTGTTGGTGTTCATGAGTATCTTTACCATCGACCTGCACAATGAACGTCGCCAGGTCACCAGCTACCAGACGATTCGTCCGATGCTGTATCGCTATTTGTATCGGCAGCATACGCATGAGGGTGAAAATGAGGGGCTGGCGTTATTTATCATCCGGCGTACCAATCTTTCGCGCACTCATGTGTTTCGCGTGCTGGCGGACTTAAAGGCGGGGGGATATATCACGATGAAACGTGGCAAACTGATCTCTATCGATCGACCGCTGCCTGCGGAGTACTGACCGGGCAGGAGAGGGTAACAAGGCAGAATGCTCTGTCTTGTTACCCACGACGCCTGTCAGCGAATCATTACGGCGTCACGATGTTAAACCAGAAGTCAAACGGGTCCATATAGCCTAACATTTCATCGAGTTTAGCCCCGTTACCGCTGATTTTAACTTCCCCCTTATCTTCCGCCTGCTTCAGGGTCTCTTCTTTGAGAATGATTTTATTCAGGGTAGCGCGATCCAGCGTCAGGGTGGCATCCGCCTCTTTGGCTTGCGCATTGGCGGTGTGGTTCAGCACGCCATTTTCCAGTTCCAGTTTATATTTACCGCCGTCATTGCCCAGATCGATATTGAAGACCGACTTCGCATTGCCCGCTTTTTCGCCATTGATATGGACCGCCAGATAATCAAAGAACATTTCCGGGGTCATGGCGCGGACGGTGTCCGGGCTGGCGGTGTTCGGGGTCGGACCTTTCACCACGCCATTGCGCAGTTCCTGGGCGCCGGTAAGGTAGAAATTACGCCACGGGCCGGACTCCGCCTGATAGCCTAATTGCTCCAGGGCATCGGCTTCCAGATGACGCGCCTGCTGGTTGTTAGGGTCGGCGAAAACGACTTTGCTCACCACCTGGGCAACCCAGCGGTAGTTACCCTGGTCGTAATCCTCTTTCGCTTTCTTCAGGATGGCATCCGCGCCGCCCATGTACTCGACGAACTTCTTCGCCGCTTCTTCTGGCGGCAGTTCGTCAAGGGTGGCCGGGTTGCCGTCGAACCAGCCGAGATACAGCACGTAGGTGGCCTTCACATCGTGGCTGACCGAGCCGTAGTAGCCGCGGTTAGCCCAGGTATTGGCGAGGCCGTCCGGCAGTTTAAAGTTAGCGGCGATTTCATCGCGGGTCAGGCCTTCGTTAGCCATCCGCAGGGTCTGGTCGTTGATGTAACGATACAGGTCACGCTGACTCTTCAGTAGGTTAACCACGTTCTCGTTGCCCCAGGTCGGCCAGTGGTGCTGGGCCATTATGATCTCAGCCTTATCGCCCCAGCGAACGATCGCCTGGTTGATATATTTCGACCACGGCAGCGGCTCACGGATCTTCGCCCCGCGCAGCGAGTAGGTGTTATGCAGGGTGTGGGTGACATCCTCTGCGGATTCGATCAATTTCTTCTCTTCGATATACCACAGCATTTCTGACGGCGCTTCGGAGCCTGGCGCCAGCATGAAGTCATAGGTCAGGCCGTCGATCACCTCTTTCTGGCCATCCTTATCAATGATGTTGGTTGGCGCAATCAGGGTGACGGTGCCTGCCGAGGTGGTAGTCCCCAGGCCCGCGCCCACCTGGCCTTTAGCGTCCGGCTTCAGCAGGTTGCCGTACATATAGCTGGCGCGGCGGCTCATGACGTTCCCGGCCATGATATTTTCCGCCACCGCCGCTTCCATAAATCCGGACGGCGCGTAGATTTTGACTTTACCCGCTTTGACGTCGGCTTCATCAACCACGCCGCGCACGCCGCCGTAATGGTCAACGTGGCTGTGGGTGTAGATCACCGCGACGACCGGTTTTTTACCCCGGTTTTTATAGTAGAGATCCATCCCGACTTTGGCGGTTTCAGCCGAGACCAGCGGGTCTACGACGGTGATCCCCTCTTTGCCCTCGATGATTGTCATATTGGAGAGATCGAGGTTGCGGATCTGGTAGACCCCGTCGGTGACTTCAAACAGGCCGCTGATGTTGATCAACTGCGACTGGCGCCACAGGCTCGGGTTTACGGTTTCTGGCGCTTTTTCCCCTTCTTTAATGAAGGCGTACTGGCCCGGATCCCAGATGACATTGCCCTGTTCGCCTTTGATGACTTCTGGCGGCAGGGCGGCAATAAAGCCTTTATGCGCATTGGTGAAATCGGTGTTATCGGAGAAGGGGAGTTGGTTGTAGAGGGCATCGTTCGCTTTTTTGGTCGCTTCGGTTGCCTCTTTGGCTGACGTATCTGCCCAGGCGGCGAAAGCGAGACTACTTAACATGCCCGCTAACGCTAACCCTTTCACTATCGGGGTTAATTTCATTGCAATCCTCATTTATTGCATGGTTCGTTCGGTTTTACCGATTTAACGCAGGTGACTGTTTGTTACAGATTTTTTAAATATAACCACACATTTACATTCATCCAGTTTTGCTTGCAAAAAACACATTTTTAATCAGAAATTACGCCTTTTGTATTAGCTGGCGAACGGGGAAAAAAAGCCGGTCAGCTTGTGTTACACCGCCACATTTCGTACCCTGCTTCAGGAAAATGTTGTACCGCTTTTATGACTCGGGGTGCCCTTCTTAAATGAAGGCTGAGAAATACCCGTACCACCTGATCTGGATAATGCCAGCGTAGGGAAGTCAGAGACCGCAGGGTCATTGCTTCTACCTCGTCTGGCGGGAGCAAACCATGCCTGAGCTGTTGAATCCCGCGCCTGTCGCGCACCTGCGCCATCTGCTGCGCGCCCATTCCCCCCTTGTGCACTGCATGACCAATGACGTGGTGCAGACCTTTACCGCCAATGTTCTGCTGGCCGTCGGCGCCTCGCCGGCGATGGTGATCGATCCCCGCGAAGCGGCGCAGTTCGCCGCCATCGCCGATGGGCTGTTAATCAACGTCGGCACCCTGACCGAAGATCGCGCAGTGGCCATGCGTGCCGCAGTGGAGCAGGCCCGCCAGGCCGGCAAGCCCTGGACGCTGGATCCGGTGGCGGTCGGCGCCCTGACCGTGCGCACGGCCTTTTGTCACGCGCTGCTGGCCTTCCAGCCGGCGGCCATTCGCGGGAATGCCTCCGAAATTCTGGCGCTGGCCGGGATGAGCGCCGGCGGGCGCGGGGTGGATACCACCGATACGGCCGCCGCGGCGCTGCCGGCGGCCCAGGCGCTGGCTCGTCAGTTGACCACCGTCGTGGCGGTCACCGGTGAGGTGGATTACGTCACCGACGGCGAGCGGGTGCTCAGCGTGGCGGGCGGCAGTGCGCTGATGACCCGGGTGGTGGGCACCGGCTGCGCGCTGTCGGCGGTGGTGGCGGCGAGCGCGGCGCTGCCGGGAGACCGGCTGGAAAACGTGGCCGCCGCCTGCGGGCTCATGAAGCAGGCCGGGGAAATTGCCGCCCATCACGGGGGGCCCGGGAGCTTTGTTCCGGCGTTTCTCGACGCGCTGTATCAGGAGGTGCGCGCATGAAACGCATCAATGCTCTGACCATCGCCGGCACCGATCCCAGCGGCGGGGCCGGTATCCAGGCCGATCTGAAAACCTTCTCCGCGCTTGGGGCCTACGGCTGCTCGGCGATCACCGCCCTGGTGGCGCAGAATACCCGCGGCGTGCAGTCGGTCTATCGTATTGAACCGGACTTTGTGGCGGCGCAGCTCGATTCGGTGTTCAGCGATGTGCGCATCGATACCACCAAAATCGGCATGCTGGCGGAAACCGATATTGTGGAAGCCGTGGCCGAGCGGCTGGCGCGCTACCGGGTGGCCAACGTGGTGCTGGATACCGTCATGCTGGCGAAAAGCGGCGATCCGCTGCTGTCGGCCTCGGCGGTGGAGACCCTGCGTCAACGATTGTTGCCGCAGGTGTCGCTGATCACCCCGAACCTGCCGGAAGCGGCCGCCCTGCTTGATGCACCCCATGCGCGCAACGAGCGCGAAATGCTGGAGCAGGGGCGGGCGCTGCTGGCGCTGGGCTGCGGTGCGGTATTGATGAAGGGCGGCCATCTCGACGATGCCGAGAGCCCGGACTGGCTCTTCACCCGCGAAGGGGAACAGCGATTTACCGCGCCGCGAGTACAGACCAAAAACACGCACGGCACCGGCTGCACGCTCTCGGCGGCGCTGGCGGCGCTGCGTCCGCGTCACGCCGACTGGGCGGCCACCGTTACCGAGGCCAAGGCCTGGCTGTCGGCGGCCCTGGCGCAGGCCGACTCCCTGGAGGTGGGCCACGGCATCGGGCCGGTGCACCATTTCCATGCCTGGTGGTAAATGGCAGCGTAACGGGACAGCAGAATCTCCTGAAAAAATACCCTCCCGGCTGGAAAATAGGCTAAGTCGGTACCAGGCTTAACCTGCCCAAAATAATTGGGTTGGGATAATGCATGCCGGCTCCGGCCGGCCTTACGGGAGATTGCTATGACTGATATTACGCAGTTGCTGGGCAAAGATGCCGAGAGCCTTTTGCAGCACCGTTGTATAACCATTCCGGCCGACCAGCTGTATCTGCCTGGCGCAGATTATGTTGATCGAGTGATGGTGGATAACAATCGACCGCCGGCGGTGCTACGCAATATGCAAACCCTGTACAACACCGGACGACTGGGGGGGACCGGCTACCTGTCCATTCTGCCGGTCGACCAGGGCGTGGAGCACTCGGCGGGGGCCTCCTTCGCCGCCAACCCGCTGTACTTTGATCCGAAGAATATCGTCGAGCTGGCGATCGAAGCCGGCTGTAACTGCGTGGCGTCGACCTACGGCGTGCTGGCCTCGGTGTCGCGCCGTTACGCGCATCGTATTCCTTTCCTGGTGAAGCTCAACCATAACGAAACGCTGAGCTACCCCACCGAATACGACCAGACCCTCTACGCCAGCGTTGAGCAGGCGTTCAATATGGGGGCGGTGGCCGTGGGCGCGACGATCTATTTCGGCTCGGAACAATCGCGTCGTCAGATAGAAGAGATCTCCGCGGCCTTTGAGCGGGCCCATGAGCTGGGCCTGGTCACCGTGCTGTGGGCCTATCTGCGCAATTCGGCATTCAAGAAAGACGGTGTCGACTACCATGTTTCCGCTGACCTGACCGGTCAGGCCAACCACCTGGCGGCCACCATCGGCGCCGATATCGTCAAGCAAAAGATGGCGGAGAATAACGGCGGCTACAAAGCGGTTAACTTCGGCTATACCGATGACCGGGTGTACAGCAAACTGACCAGCGATAACCCCATCGATCTGGTGCGCTACCAGCTGGCCAACTGCTACATGGGCCGCGCCGGGCTGATTAACTCCGGCGGCGCGGCGGGCGGAGAGACCGACCTTGCCGACGCGGTGCGCACGGCGGTGATCAATAAACGCGCCGGCGGCATGGGGCTGATCCTTGGCCGCAAAGCGTTTAAGAAATCGATGGCCGACGGCGTGAAGCTGATCAATGCCGTACAGGATGTCTATCTCGACGGGAAAGTGACTATCGCCTAAGGCGAAAATCCGGGCGTCACCGCCCGGATTGCTCGTTGTTCATAGCAGATGTCGGGTTTATTAAGACTCCGCCGCGTTGGCGGTAAATGGTTTCGCACTCTGAGCGCGAGTAATGCCAGGCTGTTCAACGCGGATTAACGGGCACAGGAAGAAGGCCAGAATATATAAGGCGGTATAGGCAATCACCACCCCGATGGTGCTGAAATAGGGCAGCAGCACCACGGCGATCGCCGGCGCCAGAAAGTTCGACAGCCCGGCAGACAGGTTATAGACCGAAATCGCCGCGCCTTTATGGTTCGGCTCCAGCGCCGGGAACACCGCCGCCATCGGCACGAACGCGGCGACGAAAATACCTAGGGCAATAGCCGGCACCAGCGCCATCGCAAAGCTGTGGCCAAAGTGCTGAGGGATGTAGTAAAACGCCAGGCTGGAAAGCGCCATCCCGATGCAGCCGAACCAGCGAATCACCTTCATCCAGCCCATTTTCTCCGCCACGATCCCCCAGAAAACGTTCGAAAAGATGGTGGTAAAGAAGAAGGCCGCCCACACCTGGAGCCACTCCGAGGTGGTAAAGCCCAGCTCATCAACGAACATCATCGGCATAATCACCGCAAAACCAAACAGCGACAGGGTGTTAATAATGCGCACGATGCTGGAGAACAGGATGCTGCGGTTGGTATAGATCAGCGTCGCGGCGCGCCCCAGTTCGGCGATTTTTTCGCGAGTGGTCAGGTTCTGCATATGGCGCGGCGTTTCGGTATGACGCATCGACACCAGCGCAATGATGCCGCCGGCGGCACAGAAGACCAGCGCCAGCCACAGGGTGCCCATTTCGCCAATGTGGGGAATGGTGAAGCTCGGAATATAGCTGCCGAACACGCCGATACCCACGGAGTAGACCGCCCAGAACCAGCCCAGCGCAGAGCTGGAACTGTCGCTGCGAACGTTGTGGATAATGGCGACGATAAATGAGTAGAGGAACAGCGGGTAGGCCAGGCCGCGAATGCCATAAAACAGCAGGATCAGCGCATAGTTGGCGCGACCGAGGCCGAAGACGAGGAACAGCACGTGGAATACACACCACAGCACGAAGCCGATCATCATGGCCTTGCGCGGGGTGATGATTTCCGCCACCACGCCGGAAATCCACGCCGAGAGGGCGGCGGCCAGACCGTAAAGCGTAAAGGCAAAGGAAGCCTGCGCCGGGGTAAATCCGAGTGTTTTGATGTAGTGCGACAGAAAAGCCAGCTCAAAGCCGTCGCCGGTCATAAACACGGCGATGGCGACATATCCCCAGATGAGGTTGAGCGGTAGACCATACCACTGTTTGTTATTTACGGACATGTTGACCTCGATTTCAGAGTGCAGATGAGTGTCTCCGCTGCACAGCAGCGGAGCATTATTGTTATTAAAAAAAGAGGGATGTTATTCGCGAATCAGCCTGCCGGCCTGTTGTAGCGCCTTATAGGCCTCATATCTGCGCTGATGTAACGAGCTAAACGCAGTCTCGCTGTGATAGGTGGCATCCACCTGAGTGAATTGCTTCATGGCCTCCGGCAGCGAAGCCGCGACTCTGCCCGCCACCGCGCCGAGGATGGCGGAGCCTAACAGCACCGGCTCGCTGCTGACGGTGCTCACGACGCTAACGCCGCAGGCGTCGGCCAGCAGCTGACGCACCAGCGGATGCTGTCCGGCCCCGCCGCTGATGACGATATTTTCACTCTCAATCCCGCAGGCGCGCTGGGCGTCGAGGATCTGTCGCAGGCCATAGCCAATCCCGCATAATCCGGCAACGTACAGCGCGGTCAGGTTATCCAGGTCCCGCTCCATCCCCAGCCCGGCAATCAGCGCTTTCGCGTGTGGGTCGGCAAGCGGCGCGCGGTTACCGAGAAATTCGGGCACCACGTGCAGACCGGCGGCCAGCGTTACCGCCTCAGAAGGCGAAGCCGTCTGCGCCAGTACGCGATCCGCCAGCCAGACCGGCAGAGGGACGCCCGCCGCTTTCGCTTGCTCGCGAGCCTCCGCCGCCGCCGGATGGAAGCTCAGCAGCTGGTCGATAGCCGCGCCGGCGGCGCTTTGTCCGCCTTCAATCAGCCAGTAGCCAGGCACCATCGCCGAATAGTATGGGCCCCAGACGCCGGGGACGAACACCGCTTCCTCAGTGGTGGTCATGGTGCAGGAGGAGGTGCCGAAGACGTAGGCCATATTGTTGACCGCGCCGTTAAGTACCCCGACGGTGCCGATGCCGCCCGCGTGGGCGTCAATCATCCCCACCGCCACCGGCGTGCCGATCGGCAGGCCCATCTCCTCCGCCGCCGTGGCGCAAAGACCGTCGCCGCAGGGGGTTCCAGGTTCGACAATCCGTTGGCCGATGCGGACAAAATCTTCATCCGCCAGCTCTTCGAGGCCAATCTGGCGGAAGTAGCCTGCATCCCAGCGTTGTTCATGCGCCAGGTAGGTCCATTTACAGGTCACAGTGCAGACCGAGCGGGCTTCATCGCCGGTTGAGCGCCAGGTAAGGTAATCGGCAAGGTCGAAGAAGTGGCGCGCCTGCTGATAGATGTGCGGGCGATTCTCCTTCAGCCACAGAATTTTCGGCGTTTCCATCTCCGGCGAAATTTTGCCGCCAACGTACTGCAGCACCGGGTGGCCCGTCGCGTTGATCTTTTCCGCCTGCCCGGTGGCGCGATGATCCATCCAGACGATAATGTTGCGGTCCGGATCGTCCGAAGGCCCGACCGCCAGCGGCGCGTCGTTATCGCCAATCACCACCAGCGAACAGGTGGCATCGAAGCCGATCCCGGCGATCGATGACGGCGGGACGCCGGCGCTGGCCACGGCGGTTTTAATGCAGTAGCACACCGCCTGCCAGATCTCACGGCTCGACTGCTCCACCCTGTTTCCGGCGCTGCGAAAGAGGGTAATTTCCCGGGTCGCGTGGGCGAGAAGCTCGCCACGCAGATTGAATACCCCGGCGCGCACACTGCCCGAACCGACATCCACACCAATAATGTTTTGCGTATCGTTTTGCATCACATCCTCTCACAGGCTGGTTACGGATCAGAGATCCACGCTGTTCGGCAGGATCACAATGTCGCGTACGGTGACGTTTTTCGAACGCGTCACCATAAACAGCACTGACTCCGCCACTTCAATCGGCTGCATCAAACTGCCGTTGGCCAGCGCTTCATCCATTTTGGCTTTTGGCCAGTCGTCCAGCAGAGCGGTCACCACCGGGCCCGGTAGTACGGCGCCGACGCGCACGCCATACTGCGCCACCTGGCGACGAGTCGTATGTACAAACGCCTGCACGGCGAATTTCGACGCGGTATAGACAGGCTCCCAGATCACCGGCACCACGCCCGCGATGGAGCTGGTGAATATAATATCCCCGGATTTTTGCGCGATCAGATGCGGCAGGACGCTACGCACGCAGCGGAAGGCAGCGTTGATGTTGAGGTGCAGCACGCGGTCCCAGACGTCCGGGTCGCCCTCGGCCACCGGCCCGCCGATATAGGCCCCGGCGTTGGCGTGGAAGATATCGAGACGCCCGGTGAGCTGCAAAATGCCCTGCAGAAGGTTATCAACCTGATCCGCCTGCATCAGGTCAACCTGCAGAGCGAAGGCGTTTTCGCCAAGTTCGGCGACCAGTTTGCTGAGCTTTTCACCTTCGCGGTCGATAAGCACCACTTTTGCGCCAGCTCCCAGCAGGGTCCTTGCGCACTCGAGGCCGATACCGGACGCCGCGCCGGTGATCGCGGCGACTTTACCGCTGAGGGAAGTATTCATAGAGGAGACAGAGTGGTTCATTTTATAATCCTTTGCCGTATCTGGTTGAAACTATCGAACCCGAGGGCATCGCGTTCGAGGTGATGGACAAATACATGGTAACCTATTGAATATCAGCATCATTATTCAGGCTTGCTGGCATGTTAAGGCGGTATGCGCGCGTACTTCCTGGCGTGAAATGGATGCTCAATCGATGAAGCTATGTTGCTCTCGCTTCATCGATTGAGCAAGTGGGGAAATTAACAGCGACATGATTTTGTGACGCAAGTTGGAAAAATGAAGAAGATAACGATTTACGACCTGGCGGAGCTTTCCGGCGTTTCGGCGAGCGCGGTGAGCGCTATCCTCAACGGCAACTGGAAAAAACGCCGCATCAGCGCAAAGCTTGCCGAAAAGGTGACACGGATTGCTGAGGAGCAGGGCTATGCGATTAACCGCCAGGCCAGCATGCTGCGCAGTAAAAAATCACACGTCATTGGCATGATTATCCCCAAATACGATAACCGCTACTTCGGCTCTGTCGCCGAACGCTTTGAGGAGATGGCCCGCGAGCGTGGCCTGCTGCCGATTATCACCTGTACGCGCCGAAGCCCGGATCTGGAGCTCGAAGCGGTAAAAGCGATGCTCTCCTGGCAGGTTGACTGGGTGATCGCGACCGGGGCGACCAATCCGGATAAAATTTCCGCGCTGTGCCAGCAGGCGGGCGTGCCCACGATCAATCTCGACCTGCCGGGGTCTCTCTCTCCGTCGGTGATTTCAGATAACTACGGCGGCGCGAAAGCGCTGACCCACAAGATCCTCGCTAATAGCGCCCGCCGTCGGGGAGAGCTGGCGCCGCTGACCTTCATCGGCGGGCGCAGCAGCGACCATAACACCAGCGAGCGCTTACGCGGCTTCCACGATGCGCATCACGAGCAGGGATTGCGCGTGCCGCAGGCGAATATTCTGGCTCCCGGCTATTCGAAAGGTCACGTTGAGGCCTGCCTGCAGGAGCGGTTTGGCAGCGCGAAGACGCTATTGCAGGGGATATTTGTTAACTCGACGATATCCCTCGAAGGGGTTGTGCGCTGGCTGTCGCAGGTGGGGCTGACCGGCAGCGAGCAGCCGCCGATGGGCTGCTTCGACTGGGATCCGTTTGTCTATCTGCTGGGACACGATATCGACATGGTGCAGCAGGACGTACCGGCGATGCTGGACGCTGTTTTTTCGATTATTGACGCCGGCGAAGCCAGCCAGCAGCGGATTGAAATTCCGCCGCGATTGATGAGCAGTAGCTGAGTCGCCGTCTGCTGATTGCCGTTAGCGCGTCAGCAGCCAGCGCGCGGTATGTTCATCGGTCACCAGACCGTTGATCCAGCCGCCTTTAAGGGCGGCCAGGATCGCCGGTCGTTTGTATTCTCCACAGGCCGCGGCAATCCGCGGGCAGTGGTTCTGGCGGATATCATAGCTGGTGATCATGCGGTTGATCTCGCTGTCTACCACCTCGCCTTCTGCATCGATAAACCGCCCGAGGATCTCCCCGATGCCGCCGCGGGCGGTCAGCTCATCCATCTGCGCCTGATTGATAAAGCCGTCTTTAAAGATCGGGCTTTGCGTGCCCAGCGGACCAATGCCGACAAAAATGACGTCCGCCTCCCGGGCGACGCCGGAGACGCTGCGAAATAAGCGATTGGTGCACCACATCTCATACTCTTCCGCGGTCTGGGCGTAGCGCGGCGCAGGCCACTGATAGTACTTGGCCTTAATTTTGCGGGTGAGCAGCAGGGGCACGTCATCGTAATAGTTGCACTGCCCGTCGGCGTCCATGGCGCTGATCAGCGCCACGCAGCGGGTATTCAGGCTGTCGAAATCGATGCGCTGCAGCGCTTTTTTCAGGGTCAGGCCCGAGCCCAGGCCGATGATTTTCTCTTTATCATCCTGCAGATAGCGAGCCATCAGCTGATAGCAGCCAAACGATACGCTGTCGAGGGTACTCTCTTCGCTAAAGGCGGGGACCACATTGCATTCGATAAGCCGGTACTTTTCCTGCAACAACTGCGCATAATCGAGGCAGTTCGCCACCGGATGGTGCAGATTAATCGACACAATCCCTTCTTCTTTCGCGGCGGCGATCAGCCGTTGCACCACCGGTCTGGAGGTGCCCAACTGGCTGGCGATCTCGCTCTGATTCTGGCCGGCGATGTAGTACATCCATGCGGCACGCACCTTCTGATCCAACCGGATATCGTCTTCTTTACTCATGGTTTCCCGCCCTAAGTTGCTGGCCAGGGCACGCAATTGGCCCGGCGAATATCCGCATTCTCGCCGTGGTTGCCATAACTGGCAAGCTTTTGCTCTTTACTGGTCATTTGTAATTTAATTGGGTAATTGCTCTTTTGTGATCCGCGGCTCTTATTTTGGTCAAATGATCAATTACAGTGGCGCCATCCACTCAAGGAGAGCAGAACATGAACAATCAATTCACATGGCTTCATATCGGTCTGGGTTCTTTTCATCGCGCGCATCAGGCGTGGTATCTGCATCGTCTGATCGCTTCCGGCGATAAGCGCTGGCGCATCGCGGCGGGCAATATTCGCAATGACGCCGAGCAGGTGGTGCAGGCGCTGGCGGCGCAGGGCGGACGTTACGTCCTGGAGACCGTCAGCCCGGAAGGGGCGCGTGAATATGAAGAGATCACCTCAATTCAAAAACTGCTGCCGTGGCAGGCCGGGCTGCAGCCGCTGATTAACGAAGGGGCTAACCCGCAAACCAAAGTTATCGCCTTTACCGTGACGGAAGGGGGGTACTACCTGAATACCCGCCATCAGCTGGAAACCAGCAACCCCGATCTGCAGGCTGACCTGAAAGGCGAATGCAAAACCATTTACGGTACCCTCGCGCGAATTCTGGAAAAGCGCATGGCGGACAACGCCGGGCCGCTGACCCTGCTCAACTGCGACAACGTGCGTCATAACGGCGAGCGCTTCCACGACGGGATGGTGGAGTTCCTGCAACTCACCGGCAAACAGGCGGTGATTGACTGGATGGCGGCCAATACCACCTGTCCGAACACTATGGTGGACCGCATCACCCCGCGTCCGGCGGCCGATCTGCCGGCCCGTATCAAAGCGCAAACCGGCATTGACGATAAGGCGCCGGTCATGGGCGAGACCTTTATCCAGTGGGTGGTGGAGAACAACTTCCGCGATGGCCGCCCGAACCTGGAAGCGGTCGGCGTGGAGATGGTCGAGTCGGTTATCCCGTTTGAAGAGGCGAAAATCCGCATCCTGAACGCGTCGCACAGCTGCATTGCGTGGGCGGGGACCTTAATCGGCCAGCAGTATATTCACGAAAGCACGCTCACCGATGTTATCTACGCCATTGCCGACCGCTACGTCACGGAAGATGTGATCCCATGCCTGGGCGATAACGGCATTGATTTGCCGACCTACCGCGATGTGGTGCTCAAGCGCTTTACCAACCCGCATATCCAGGACACCAACCAGCGCGTCGCCGCCGACGGCTTCTCGAAAATTCCGGCGATGATCGCCCCAACCCTGCAGGAGTGCTATCAGCGCGGCGTCCGCCCGGAAGCGACCGCCATGCTGCCGGCGCTGTTCTTCGTCTTTATGGAGCAGTGGCATAAGGGCACCCTGCCGTATCAGTACCAGGACGGCATCCTGGATGAGCAGGCGGTGCATGAGATGTATGAGGCTCAGGATCCGCTGGCTGTCTTCGCCCGCGATAAAGCCCTGTTTGGTGGCCTGGCCGACAACGCGGATTTCCTGGCGCTGATGCGCGAGAAAGTCGCCGCCGTTTACACGCTGATTAAATAAGAGGTGGCTATGTATCTGGGTATCGATCTTGGCACATCGGAAGTCAAAGCGCTGGTCATTGATGAGAACAATCAGGTTATCGCCAGCCATAGCGCGCCGCTGAGCATTCAGCGGCCTCATCCGCACTGGTCAGAACAATCACCGGAGTTATGGTGGGAGGCGACGGAGTATCTGATGGCCACGCTGCGGGAAAAATGCGCCCAGCACTGGCCGGCCGTCAAGGCGATTGGCCTCTCCGGACAGATGCACGGCGCGGTGTTGCTGGATGAAAAGGGGGAGACGATCCGTCCGGCCATTCTGTGGAACGACACCCGCTGCGCCGCAGAGTGCGCGGAGCTGGAGGAGATGGCGCCGGAGTTGCATCAGGTGGCGGGCAACCTGGCGATGCCCGGCTTTACCGCGCCGAAGCTGCTGTGGGTGCGTCGTCACGAGCCGCAAAACTTTCAGCGCACCGCCACGGTGCTGCTGCCGAAGGATTATCTGCGCTACCGGATGACCGGGAAGAAAGTCTCCGATATGTCGGACGCCGCCGGGACGCTGTGGCTGGACGTGGCTAAGCGCGACTGGTCCGATGCGCTGCTGGACAAGTGCGGTCTGTCGCGCAGCCAGATGCCGACGCTGGTGGAAGGCTGCGAGGTTTCCGCCACCCTTGATCCGAAAGTGGCCGAACGCTGGGGGCTGAACGCCTCGGTGGTGGTGGCCGGGGGCGGCGGCGATAACGCGGTCAGCGCCATTGGCGTCGGGGCGGTTTCACCGGGGGATGCGTTTATTTCGCTCGGTACCTCCGGGGTGCTGTTTGTGGTGACCGACGCCTATCGTCCGGCGCCGCAGTCGGCGGTCCATGCGTTTTGTCACGTTCTGCCGAACCTGTGGCATCAGATGAGCGTGATGCTCAGCGCCGCCAGCTGTTTGCAGTGGTTCTGCCGCCTGACCGGCACCACGGAGGTGGCGCTGCTGGCGGAGATTGCCGAGCTAAGCGAGGAGGAGAAGGCCAACGCGCCGTTCTTCCTGCCCTATCTCTCCGGGGAACGTACCCCGCATAACGATCCTGACGCTCGCGGCATGTTCTGGGGCATGACCCACTCCAGCCTGCGCGCCCAGCTCGGCTACGCGGTGCTGGAGGGGGTGAGCTTTGGCATCAACGACGGCCTGCAGGTATTGAAAGAGAGCGGGACGCCGATCGCGCAGTGCTCGCTGGTGGGCGGGGGCTCCCGCAGTCCGTTCTGGGCCCAGCTGCTGGCCGATATTCTCGCTATGCCGGTGGTGACCCACAAAGGCGGAGAGACCGGCGGCGCGCTGGGCGCGGCGCGGCTGGCCTGCCTGGCGGCGGGCAAACCGGTTGCCGCGGTATGTGAAAAACCGGAAGTGTGGCAGACCTGGCGTGCGGATCCCATTCGCCACCACACCCTGATGCAACGCTACGCGCAGTTTAAGGCCCTGTATTTAAACGATCTGCACTATCGGCAGCATTAATTTTTATCACCATAACCGCTCCGGTGAACTGACCGGAGCGGCCTCCTGTACCCTGAAAACGAGGTCATTATGTCTATCAATAATAAACAGTGGCTCGGTTTACCCCTGAACCTGCTCTGGGGATACATCGCCATTGCCGTGTTTATGACCGGCGACGGTTTTGAATTAGCCTTTCTCTCGCACTATATCAAAGCGCTCGGATTCTCCCCGGCGGAGGCCTCCTTTGCCTTTACCCTCTACGGCCTGGCCGCCGCGCTGTCGGCATGGATCTCCGGCGTGGTGGCGGAAATTATTACGCCGCTGAAAACCATGATGATTGGCTTCGTGCTGTGGTGCGTATTCCACGTGCTGTTCCTCGTTTTCGGCCTCGGTCATGCCAACTATGCGCTGATCCTGGTTTTCTACGGCATTCGCGGCTTCGCGTATCCGCTATTCCTTTACTCGTTTATCGTGGCGATTGTCCATAACGTCAAAAGCGACAACGCCAGCTCGGCCATCGGCTGGTTCTGGGCGGTGTATTCCATCGGCATCGGCGTCTTCGGCAGCTATATTCCGAGTTTCACCATTCCGCGCATTGGCGAAATGGGCACCCTGTGGCTGGCGCTGGCCTTCTGCGTTACCGGGGGCGTGATTGCTCTGGCTTCCCTGCGCCATATTAAAACGCCGCAGCATATGCAGAACCTGACCACCCGCGAGAAGTTTGCCGAGCTGGGCCGCGCCGCGACGCTACTCTATACCAACCGCAATATTCTGCTGTCGAGCATGGTCAGGATCATCAATACCCTCTCGCTGTTCGGCTTTGCGGTGATAATGCCGATGATGTTCGTCGATGAGCTGGGCTTTAGCACCTCGGAATGGCTGCAGGTGTGGGCGGTCTTCTTCTTCACCACCATTTTCTCTAACGTGCTGTGGGGCATTCTGGGCGAAAAACTGGGCTGGATGAAGGTGGTGCGCTGGTTTGGCTGCATCGGGATGGCGCTCTCCAGCCTGGCGTTTTACTACATCCCTCAGCACTTTGGCCACAGCTTTGCGATGGCGCTGATCCCGGCCATCGCCCTGGGGATCTTTGTCGCCGCCTTCGTGCCGCTGGCCGCCGTGTTCCCGGCGCTGGAGCCGAAGCACAAAGGCGCGGCGATTTCGGTGTATAACCTGTCGGCGGGGATGTCGAACTTTCTCGCCCCGGCGATCGCCGTGGTGCTGCTGCCGTTCTTCAGCACCATTGGGGTCGTCATCGCCTATACCGCATTGTACGTGGTGGCCTTTTTCCTCTGTGCGTTTATCCGCGTCGAGCAGCCGGGATTTTCCCACAAGCAAGCGACTGCCAGCGAGCAGGTGGAGTTCTCTTAAGGTGATGCGGCTGGCGTGCCAGGCATGCCAGCCTTAATGAGGTGAATGATGAGTATTCAGGCAGTGATTTTTGACATGGATGGCGTGATTATTGATTCCGAAAGCCTGTGGCGGCAGGCGCAAATCGACGCCCTCGCGCAGTGGGGGGCAACGGCGAGCGTCGAGGAGTGCGAAACCCTGACCAAAGGCAAGCGCCTCGATGAGATCGCCGGCACCTGGTGCCGCTATTTTCAGCTTAACCTTGCCCCGTCGCTGCTGGAAGACGCCATATTGCAGCGTATTACCGGCCTGATCGCCGCCGAAGGCGAGCCGATGCGCGGGGTGCATGAGGCGTTACGCTATTTTCGCCATGCCGGCTATAACATTGCGCTCGCGACCTCCTCGTCCCGCCAGGTTATCGCCGCCGTGCTGAACAAGCTCTCGCTCTGGCACTATTTTGATGTGATTTGCAGCGCGGACGATGAAGCGCAGGGCAAGCCGCATCCGGCGGTGTATCTGACGACGTTGGATAAGCTTAATCTCGACGCCAGCCGGTGCCTGGTGATCGAAGACAGCTTCAACGGCTTTTGCGCGGCTCAGGCCGCGGGTATTCCTACGGTGGTGATTGCCGAAGATAGCCAGCACGCGCGTTTTCAGGCCGCCGTGGGCCGTTACCGGGCGCTGCCTGAACTGCTGGAAGCGCTTACCGCCGAGCCAGAGGCGGTCGCATAACTCACGCTTTCGTGAGCGCAGAAAATCCCGGGATGTACACGGTCGGTCACTCTCTCTTCTGCGCTCACGCACTTTTTTCTCCATGCCGATCCGCCTCACATTTCACTCATCTTTTGTGAAAACAGTCACATCTTGTTGTGCCAATGCCCAAATTTATTGCCTTGCTTAGCGGTGTTTGTCCGAGGCACTGCTACGTAATTGTACTTAGATTAGATATTGAAACGTATTTTCAATAATGTGAAACCGCTTTGCCGATTTGCTTCTATCGATCGGATTTGGCCGTGATAAGGATTGAGCATGAAAATTGAATCTGTGAATGTCACCGTTTTCCAGTATCCCACACGTCGGGTTTCCGACAGCGCCGGGCACTCCCATCCGGGGGCTGAAAGCATGGCCAAAATGGCGATGCTGACCATCACCGCTGATGATGGGGCGCAGGGTTTTTCGTTTGCGCCTCCGGAAGTCGTGCGCCCGTTCGTGGTGAATACTTTTTTCCGCAAAGTGCTGGTGGGGCAGGACCCGTTTAACCGCGAGCGTATCTGGCAGGATCTTAACCACTGGCAGCGCGGTAGTGCACATCAGCTAACGGAGCGCGCGCTGTCGTTTATTGAACAGGCGCTGTGGGATCTGATAGGCCGCAGCCTTAAGATGCCGGTTTACAAGCTGCTCGGCGGCTATCGCGACACCGTCCCGGCTTACGGCAGCACGATGTGCGGCGACGATCTGCCGGGTGGTCTGTCGACCCCGGAGGAGTATGCCGCCTTTGCCGAAAAGCTGGTCGCCCGCGGCTACAAGGCCATCAAGCTGCACACCTGGATGCCGCCAATCTCTTTTGCGCCCAATCCCAAAATGGATATTAAAGCCTGCGCGGCGGTGCGCGAAGCGGTAGGGCCGGATATTGACCTGATGATTGACGGCTATCACTGGTACAGCCGCGCCGAGGCGCTGTGGATCGGCAAAGAGCTGGAAAAACTCAATTTCGCCTGGTTTGAAGAGCCGATGGAGGAGGATTCGATGTCCTCCTACGCGTGGCTGGCGGAAAACCTGTCGATCCCCATCGTCGGGCCGGAGAGCTTCGGCGGCAAGCACCACATGCGCGCCGAATGGGTGAAAGCCGGAGCCTGCGACATTCTGCGCGCCGGCGCTAACGGCGTGGGCGGTATTACCCCGACCATGAAGGTCGCGGCGCTGGCGGAATCTTTCGGCATGGATTGCGAAGTCCACGGCAACGGCGCGGCAAGCCTGGCGGTGGTCGGCGCGATCCGCAACTGCCGCTGGTACGAGCGCGGCCTGCTGCATCCGTTCCTCGACTACGATGAACCGGCGGCTTATCTCAATAGCATTGTTGACCCGATGGATGACCAGGGATTTGTGCATTTGTCACAACGTCCGGGCCTCGGCGAAGACATTAATTTTGCGTATATCGAAGCCAATACCGTTAGCCACGACTGATTCAAAAAAATATATGCCCGATGGCGCTGCGCTTATCGGGTCTGCGGCCCGGTAGGCCGGATAAGGCGAAAATGCCGCCATCCGGCAACATGTACCCTACAGTACAGGCAAACAGAGATATGAAAAAAAACTCCCTACTGGCAGCGTGCTTATTCACGCTCGCCGTGTCGATGGGAAGCGGGGCGGCGGTGGCGAAAACGCCGCCCGATCAGCTTATCATCGGCATGAATATGAATAACCTGCTCACCCTTGACCCGGCGGCGATGACCGGTAACGAAGTGGTGGGAATCGTGGTCAACCTCTACGACTCGCTGGTAGAGCTTGACCCTGAACAGCTCACCGACGTTAGGCCCGCGCTGGCGAAATCCTGGGATATCAGCCCCGACGGCAAAACCCTGACCTTTCATCTGCGCGACGACGTTAAGTTTCACTCCGGCAACCCGCTGACCGCCGCTGACGTGGTGTGGTCAATGCGGCGCATCCTGCACCTCAACCTGGCTCAGGCCTCGGTATGGAAATCCTATGGCTTCAGTAAGAAAAATATCGACAGCCAGGTCAGCGCGCCGGACCGCTTCACGGTGCAAATCGAGTTACCCAAAGATAACGATCCGCAGCTGGTGATTTACTCGCTGGCGGCGCTGGGCAACCTCGGGGTGCTGGACAGTAAAACGGTGCAAAGCCACCAGCAGGATAACGACTGGGGTAACCGCTGGCTGACCACCCATGAAGCCGGTTCCGGGCCGTTTACGCTGGAAACCTGGCAGGCAAAAGATGTGCTGCGCATGAAGCGCAATCCTGACTACTGGCGCGGCGAGGCGAAAATGAGCCGCGTGGTGCTGCGCCATTTCCAGGAGTCGCAAACCCTGCGTCTGATGATCGAAAAAGGCGACCTCGATATTGCCAACAATATGGCGGTTTCCGATATTAACGCCCTGCGCAGCGACCCGCAGCTGACCGTCGATGCGGTGCAGCGCGGCACCATGTACTACGTGGCGATGAGCATGAAAGAGGCGCACTTCGCCCAGCCGAAAGTGCGCGAAGCGGTGCGCTATCTGATTGATTACCAGGGTATCAATAAAGCGCTGATGCCGGGCTACGGCGTGCTGCATCAGCGACCGATTAAGGCGGGCATGCCGTCTACGCTGCCTGACCCTGGCTATAAGCTGGACGTGGCGCGGGCGAAAAAGCTGCTGGCGGAAGCGGGTTATCCCAACGGCTTTGATACCACGCTGCGGGTCCTCTCCGATCAGCCATTTCTTAACATCGCTATCGCCGTGCAGTCGACGCTGATGCAGGCGGGGATTAACGCCAAAATCATCACCGGCACCGGTAACCAGATCTACGGCGCGATGCGCGAGCGTAAATTTGACCTGCTGGTAGGACGCGGCGGCAGCGGAATGGAGCCGCATCCGCACTCCAGCCTGCGCGCGCTGGTCTATAACCCGGATAACAGCGATGAGGCGCGTCTGACCAACTTTCAGGGCTGGCGTACCGGTTTTTACGACCCGCAGCTCAATACGATGATTGACCAGGCCCTGCTGGAACGCGATCCGCAAAAACAGGTGGCTGACTACCAGGCCATCCAGGCGCGCTACGACCAGCTGGTTCCGGCTTTAATTCCGCTTTCGCAGATGGTCGATTCCGTGGTGGTGCGCAACGAGGTACGAGAGTATCAGCCGCACCCCTCCGCCACCACTTTTCTGCGTGACGTCTATAAAGTCCGCGAAGGAGAGAAAGGATGAGTACCGCAATCCTTGCGCCCGGCTCACGCGGCCGGCGCTTATCCAAACGGCTGCTGCAGGTGGTGATTACGCTGTTCGGCCTGCTGCTGCTGACCTTTACCATTGGCCGCGTCATGCCTATCGACCCGGTGCTGGCGATCGTCGGTCCGGATGCTGACCAGAGTACCTATCAGCAGGTTTACCAGCAGCTGGGGTTTGATA
This sequence comes from Klebsiella sp. C283, assembly GCF_048822555.1. Taxonomy (NCBI): domain Bacteria; kingdom Pseudomonadati; phylum Pseudomonadota; class Gammaproteobacteria; order Enterobacterales; family Enterobacteriaceae; genus Klebsiella; species Klebsiella sp. C283. The sequence goes on along the minus strand of NZ_JBMEZS010000004.1, from coordinate 265,011 downwards.
AATCGCTGGCCACCCAGTTTGGCATCTATTTCGTCAACCTGCTGCACGGCGATCTGGGCAATGCGCTGCTGACCGGGAAACCGGTGGTGGACGATATTATCCGCGTCTTCCCGGCCACCATGGAGCTGGCGACGATGGCGATTCTCGTCGGCGCGGGTCTCGGAATTCCGCTGGGCGTGCTGGCGGCGGCGCGACGCAATAGCTTCTCCGATTATGTGGTACGCATTATCAGCCTGGCGGGCTACTCGACGCCGATTTTCTGGGTCGGAATGATGGGGCTGCTGGTTTTCTATGCCTGGCTCGGCTGGGTGGGCGGCGCCGGGCGGGTAGACCTCGGTCTGGACGGCATTGTGCCGCGCCGTACCGGCCTGATGACCGTTGATGCGCTGCTGGCAGGAAACGGACAGGTGTTCTGGAACGCCATTAATCATCTGATTCTTCCCGCCTCGCTGCTGGGTTTTCACTCGCTGGCTTATATCAGCCGTATGACCCGCAGCTTTATGCTGGCCCAGCTGTCGCAGGAGTTCATTATTACCGCGAGGGTGAAAGGGCTGACCGAGCGTCAGGTTATCTGGAACCATGCGTTTCGTAACATCCTCGTGCAGCTGCTGACGGTGGTGGCGCTGGCCTACGGCGCGCTGCTGGAAGGCGCGGTGCTGATTGAAACCGTCTTCTCATGGCCGGGTTTCGGCTCCTATCTTACCGGTAGCCTGCTGCTGGGCGATATGAATGCGGTGATGGGCTGCGTGCTGCTGGTGGGAGTGATCTTCGTGATGCTCAACCTGCTCTCCGACATGCTGTATCAATTCTTTGACCCGAGGACAAAATCATGACCGTTTCTCTGGATTCGCCGCTTTCGGGCGGTGCGGGCGAAGGCCGTCAGCGGCTGCAACGCGCGGCGGCGCGGGCCGTCGGGTTTATCGGCAAAATGGCGCGCAACCCGCTAACGGCCATCGGCGGAGGAATTATCTTTCTGCTGCTGGTGGTGGCGATTTTCGCGCCGCTGATTGCGCCTTATAACCCGCTGGTGCAGGACCTGAACAGCGCGCTGGTCGCGCCGAATGCGCAGCACTGGTTCGGCACCGATGAGTTTGGCCGGGATATCTTTAGTCGCCTGGTGTACGGCTCGCGCATCACGCTCTATATCGTGCTGCTGGTCTCGGTGACCGTCGGTCCGCTCGGGCTGCTGCTGGGCGTCAGCGCCGGCTATTTCGGCGGTAAAGTCGATATGGTGCTGATGCGCGTCACCGATATTTTCATCTCCTTCCCGAGTCTGGTTCTGGCGCTGGCGTTTGTCGCCGCCTTAGGGCCGGGGCTGGAGCATGTGGTTATCGCCATCACGCTTACCGCCTGGCCGCCGATAGCCCGTCTGGCGCGCGCCGAAACGCTCTCTCTGCGCCAGGCCGATTTTATCTCCGCCGTGCGTCTGCAGGGCGCTTCATCGTCCCGTGTCCTCTGGCGCCATATCGTGCCGCTGTGTCTGCCCTCGGTCATTATCCGTATCACCATGAATATGGCCGGGATCATTCTGACCGCGGCCGGTCTCGGCTTTCTCGGGCTCGGCGCGCAGCCGCCGGAGCCGGAGTGGGGAGCGATGATCTCCAGCGGGCGCACTTATATGATGGAGTGCTGGTGGGTCGTAACAATTCCGGGGCTGGCGATTCTGATCAACAGCTTAGCGTTCAACTTCTTAGGAGATGGCCTACGTGACATCCTCGATCCCCGCAGTGAATAATGCTCCGCTGCTCGACGTGCGCGATCTGTGCGTCGACTTTGTTAACGGCAGCGCGGTGACCCATGCCGTGCGCGGCGTCTCCTTCCAGCTGGGGCGCGAAAAGCTGGCGATTGTCGGCGAGTCCGGTTCGGGTAAGTCCACCGTTGGGCGCGCGCTGCTGCAGCTGCATCCGAAAAAGGCCCGCGTCAGCGCCAGCCGCATGCAGTTTGCCGACCTCGATCTGCAGCATCTTAGCGAAGCGCAGATGCGCGGCGTACGCGGCAAACGTATCTCTATGATTATGCAGGACCCGAAATATTCGCTTAATCCGGTGGTCTGCGTGGGTAAGCAAATCGCCGAGGCCTGGCTTACTCATCATCCCGGGCGCAAAGATGAGGCGAAAGCCAGGGCGCTGGAGATGCTGGAGGTAGTGCGTATTCGCCAGCCGGAGCGCGTTTATCAGCTTTATCCGCATGAAATATCCGGCGGACAGGGGCAGCGCATCATGATCGCCATGATGCTGATTACCGACCCGGAACTGATCATTGCCGATGAGCCCACCTCCGCGCTGGATGTGTCGGTGCGCCTGCAGGTGCTGGGCCTGCTGGATGACCTGGTTCAGTCGCGCGGGCTGGGGCTGATTTTTATCAGCCACGATATCAACCTGGTGCGCAGCTTCTGCGACCGCGTACTGGTGATGTACGCCGGACGGGTAGTGGAGTCCATCGCTGCTAAAGATCTCGATAACGCCCGTCATCCCTATACTCAGGGATTGATTAACTCGCTGCCGGATATGCAGCATCGTCGCCCGATACTGCCGGTGCTGCAGCGTCAGGCCAGCTGGTTAACGGAATAAGGAGCGGATGATGATTGAAGTTCAACATCTCAACCTCGCGTTTGGCGAGGGGGAGAAGCGTAACCAGGTGCTGTATGACGTCAGTTTCCACGTTAAGCCCGGCGAGATCTACGGTCTGGTAGGCGAGTCCGGCTCCGGTAAAACGACGGTGCTCAAGTGCCTGGCGGGGCTGTTTACCCACTGGCAGGGGGTGCTGGCCATCGATGGTCAGCGCTTAGGGCATGAAATTAGCCGCAGGCGCTGCCGTCAGGTGCAAATGGTATTTCAGGACCCCTACGGATCGCTGCATCCTCGTCACACCATTGGCGATATCCTCGAAGAGCCGCTGCAGATCCATCGTATCAACGACCGCGACCGGCGGATCAATGCGCTGCTGGACAAAGTTGGCCTCAACCGTGCCTTTCGCGAGCGCTATCCGCATCAGCTCTCCGGCGGGCAGCGGCAGCGCGTGGCGATAGCCAGAGCGCTGATTCTTGAGCCTCAGGTACTGCTGCTGGATGAGCCGACGTCGGCGCTGGATGTGTCGGTGCAGGCGGAGATCCTCAATCTGCTGGCAGAATTGCAGCAGGAGGCTAAGCTCACTTACCTGATGGTTACTCACGATCTCGGGGTTATTGCCCATTTATGCCAGACCGTGGCGGTGATGCAGTACGGGAAGATCCTTGAAACCCTGACGGTCGATGCGCTGGTCAGCGGCGAGGCGCGGACGGCCTATACGCAGATGCTGGTCAACGCCAGTCGGCAATATACGCGCGAAATGGCGCGCGAGGTGGCGGCATACTAAGCTTTATGGCGCATTTGTCACGCGGGAAATGCGCCCATTTTATAGATAAAACTTTGAAACGATATGTAGTTATAGTTATAAATATCGTCTATTAATGTAAATGTGGTATTTAGATCTAAAATGAAAGTATCTGTTGTGTGAATGCATCTTTTACGAATTATAACTTGTATTTATTATTTTTTTTTTTTTTTGAAATAAATAGCCAATTTCAATTCGAAGTACAAAATATTCCGTTCTGTAAATTCATTTAAACCTTGCTAATAACAAGGAAAACTGCGTATTACGCCTCCAGATCTGCTGAGTAATAGAGTAAACTCGCCTGCGAATAATCTTAAGATATCATCAACGTCATGGCGGATTACCCTATTTATAGTAGGGTACCCCCTGCCGCCCATCCACGTGATTACTATTCTCAGAGAACAGGATGGAAAAAATATATACGATTAATGGAAGAATTGCCTTTTTTCCTCAGCGTAGCGCTCTAATACTTATTGCTGACGAGACGAAAACGGTTTCCTTAAATATGCCGGCCAGCCGCTGTTTATTACTGCTTATTCAGCATGATGGCAATACTGTTGCCCGCGAAACCTTTTTTGAGGAAGTGTGGATAAAGCATGGCGCCCAGGTAACCAGCAACGGTTTTTATCAGAATATTTCCCTGTTACGTCGGGCATTTAAGGAGCTGGGGGTAGACGAGGATATTATTATTACGGTGTCGAGGGTAGGCGTCAGGCTGGATGCAACATTAACGGTTACGGAATCTCAGCCGCGCGATGTAGAGAAGGCACCGACGGCGGAGGAGCCACAAGCGCCCGTTGACGAGCCTGTTCATAAGGAGGTCGCAGCTGCGAGTTTGCCCGAAAAAAAGCGGTTAAGGCCGCGACGCTCTCTTTTGTGGGGGCTTGCGGCGCTGCTGAGTAGTCTGGTTTGTGGATTTGTTGCGTGGCAAACAGAATTCGAATCTTATTTGCAAAGTTATTCGCCCATAATTGCTAAATTTTCGCAACAATGTCACTTCTTTGCCAATAATGACGTAGTTGACCATGTTCGTCATGTCAATTTTATCAAGCGCAGTAAATTTGAATGCGAAGAATATCCATGGATTTATTTGACGCTTTATCCCGGGCAAGCGCGGGTGTCGGTGATTCGCTGCCGTCAGCCATTTAGTCAATGGCGTGATAATCAATGCCTCACCAAATATTACATTAAGGAGGTAGTCAATGCGCCGGCGTGAAATTAAATGGTTAATCGCTATCGTATTTATCGGAGTATTAAGCGGTATGACGATAAAATCCTGGCAATACTGGCAGCGCAATCATTTCCAGTGCAGCGGTGAGATGCGGCTATTAAACTCAGGTTATCAGGGCGATATTTCATTACGCTTCGTATTTGATAGCACCCGTGGGCTGGTGATTGTCCGGGGAGAGATTACGCCGCCGCAGGGTGAATCGTTTACCATCAACCAGAACATCTGGTTTAGCTTTACCCGCGACGGCCAGCACTACTTCCTGCGATCGGAAACCGTCTCTGTCAGCATCGGCGAAACCGAGCAGGAGAAGCATATTAACAACATCCTGCCCAAGTTTTTCCTGCAGCCGCAGGTGCCGTTTTACCTTAATATTCAGCGGCTCAATCAACGAACCCGGCTGCTGTATACCAGCCGGGCGCCGTCTTTGCTTTGCGAAACCTGATCAACGTAGCAGCGGGCAGTCGGGCGGCAGCCGGCAGCGCAGGGCCGCCGGTAACAGCTCCATGCGGAAAGTTTTGCCGGTCAGCGGCTCGCCGTCGAGGTTAAACGTCATCTCATGAGGGGCGGTGATCTCAAACCAGGAGGAAACGCCGTCGACAATATTCGGCGAGTTTTCCGGATTCGCCAGGGTGCTGAAGAGGGCAGGGATCAGCTCTTCGCCGGTGAAAATGCGCAGATGCAGCAGGCCATCGTTAATCAACGCCTCCGGACACAGCTGCTGGCCGCCGCCGGCCTGACGCCCGTTGCCGATGCCGATGACCAGCGCATCGCCCTGCCAGTGAAAGTTCTCTCCGCGGATCTCGCAGCGGTCCGGCTTCAGGGTATCCATGCGCATCAGGCCGTGGATTAAATAAGAGACACCGCCGAGCGCGGCTTTGAGCTTTTCCGGCGTTTCGGTGGTGATCCGGGTGCCGAACCCGCCGGTCGCCATATTAATAAAGCCGGTCTTATCATTAACCCGGGCTATATCTATCGGCACATCGCGGCCGACGATCGCCAGCTTCAGGGCGCTGGCCAGATCCTGCGGAATACCGACGCTGGTGGCGAAGTCGTTGGCCGTGCCCAGCGGTAAAATCCCCAGCGCCATCCTGCTGCCGCGCTCCACCAGCGCCGTCGCCACTTCATTAATGGTGCCGTCGCCGCCGCCGGCGATCACCGTTTCAACGTTCAGCTGCAGGGCTTCATCGATAAACCGCACGGCATCGCCCTTTTCCCAGGTGACGCGGACGTGAATATCGATCCCTTCGTCGCGCAACAGGTTAACCGCCTCGCGTAGCTGCGGTTCATTGGCACCTTTGCCGTTAAGGATCAGTAAGCTGGCAGGAAACGTAGACATCATCAAGGGAACCTTTATTGCTCAATGTTGCATAAAGTGTACCGCATGACGCCAGCGAAGACCGGAGGAGAGACAAAAAAATAAGCCCGCGTAAGGGAGATTACGCAGGCTAAGGAGGTGGTTCCTGGTACAACTAGCATTTATGGGTTATGTTTTTCAGCGAAATGGATGATACCTGTTTCGATCGAAACGGTATGTGATCCGATTCTAATATCCTTACATCGTGAAAAAATAACGCAAATTAACTAGTTACCGTGCGGATTTCTGGTTGTCTGACCAGTAAAGTTGCGCATCAGCAGCGCATACTGCAGGGGCAGGTCATCCGGCACAGGCAACCATACGGTATAGCCGTCGCCCGGGGCCACCGGCATGGCTTCGCCTTTGCCATTTTCCATATGCTCGAGGGTAAAGTTGACGTTACCCTGCGGGGTCATCAGTTCGAGACTGTCGCCAACGCTGAACTTATTTTTGACCGCCACAGCCGCCAGCGGGCCGTTACGCTCCCCGGTAAATTCGCCGACAAACTGCTGGCGCTCGGAGAGGGAGTAGCCGTACTCGTAGTTCTGATAATCGTCATGGGTATGGCGGCGCAGGAAGCCTTCGGTATACCCGCGATGGGCCAGCCCTTCCAGCGTTTCCAGCAGGCTGGTATCGAACGGTTTGCCGGCGGCAGCGTCGTCGATCGCCTTGCGGTAAACCTGTGCGGTGCGCGCGCAGTAATAGAAGGATTTGGTGCGGCCTTCGATCTTCAGCGAGTGAACGCCCATCTGGGTCAGACGCTCAACGTGGGCGATAGCCCGCAGATCTTTCGAGTTCATGATGTAGGTGCCGTGCTCGTCCTCGAAGGCGGTCATGTACTCGCCCGGGCGTTTGGCTTCCTCGATCATAAAGACTTTATCGGTCGGCGCGCCGATGCCGAGGGTTGGCTCCACCGTCTGCACCGGGATCGGCTCATATTTGTGGACGATGTTGCCGACGTCGTCCTCTTTGCCTTCCGCCACGTTATATTCCCAGCGGCAGGCGTTGGTGCAGGTGCCCTGGTTCGGGTCGCGCTTGTTGATATACCCGGAGAGCAGGCAGCGGCCGGAGTAGGCCATGCACAGCGCGCCGTGGACGAAAATCTCAATTTCCATCTCCGGCACCTGGCGGCGAATTTCTTCGATTTCATCCAGCGACAGTTCACGCGACAGGATCACGCGGGTCAGCCCCATCTGCTGCCAGAATTTGACCGTCGCCCAGTTGACGGCGTTGGCCTGCACCGAAAGATGGATCGGCATATCCGGAAAGTTTTCCCGCACCAGCATGATTAAACCCGGATCGGACATGATCAGCGCGTCCGGACCCATCTCCACCACCGGCTTCAGATCGCGAATAAACGTTTTCAGCTTGGCGTTATGCGGGGCGATGTTGACCACCACATAGAATTTTTTACCCAGCGCGTGGGCTTCATTGATGCCGAGCTGCAGATTTTCGTGATTGAATTCGTTGTTACGCACGCGCAGCGAGTAGCGCGGCTGGCCGGCATAAACGGCATCGGCGCCATAGGCGAAAGCGTAACGCATATTCTTCAGCGTTCCCGCCGGGGAAAGGAGTTCTGGTTTAAACATGGTGTTCTCGTTCTGATGACAGGTCAGATTCGCCGCACCCGGTGCGGCGAGTTGGGGGAGTGTCCCCACATTAAGGGCGGGCATTGTAGCGCCGCGGCGAAGGGGAGTAAATATCAGATGGGTATCTTTCAGCATGGCTAATTTGTTTGCCATTTTGAACCTGGGCAGTGCTCATACTGACAGCACTAATAACGCCTGGTGGGATAGGCTCTATGGAATTCCCCCGGGTTGCGGCGTAAACGCCTTACCCGGGATACGGATTGCAGACGGCGGTGAACGTGTAGCCCGGCTAAGCGCAGCGCGAGCCGGGAAAAGGCTAACTACGCCAGCCGGCAGGCGTCCGCTTCCCAGCGATAGCCAACGCCGTATACGGCGCGGATAAACGACTGTTCGGCGTCCAGCGCCTCCAGTTTGCGCCGCAGGTTCTTGATGTGGCTGTCGATGGTGCGGTCGGTCACTACCCGATAGTCGTCATACAGATGGTTGAGCAACTGTTCGCGGGAGAAGACCTTCCCCGGCTCCTGGGAGAGGGTTTTCAGCAGCCGGAACTCGGCGGGGGTGAGGTCCAGCAGCTTGTCGCGCCATGAGGCCTGAAAACGCCCCTCGTCGACTATCAGCGGGCTTTGGGCGTCCAGCGCCTGCAGGTCGCGCTGCGGCTTGCAGCGGCGGAGGATGGTTTTCACCCGGGCGACCACTTCCCGCGGGCTGTAGGGCTTGCAGATATAGTCGTCGGCGCCGATCTCCAGCCCCAGCAAGCGGTCGATCTCTTCGATTTTCGCCGTCACCATCACCACCGGAACGTCGGAGAAGCGGCGGATTTCCCGGCACAGCGTCAGGCCGTCGGTGCCGGGCAGCATCAGATCCAGCAGGATTAGATCCGGCGGGGTCTGCCGAACGTAGGGCAGGACCTTGTCGCCATGGTTAATCAGCGTAGGCGCATAGCCGGCGGCCTGCAGATAATCAATCAGCAGCTGGCCGAGCTTGGGTTCATCTTCCACGATCAAAATGCGCGGGGTGTTTTCATCTACAGGCAATTCAGTCATACGTCTCTCGGTAAATCATGTTCCAGAGGTAACTCAACTTTAATGCTAACCCCGCCAAAAGGCGAATGGTCGGCGCGCAGGGTGCCGCCGTGGGCCGCTACGATATTGAGGCAAATCGCCAGCCCGAGGCCGGAGCCGCCGCTGGCGCGGTTGCGCGATCCTTCCGCCCGATAAAAGCGTTCGCACAGGCGGGCCAGCTGCTCATTGCTGACCCCGGGGGCGCTGTCGGCGAAGTCGATCACCAGCATCCGTCCGCTGCGGCGGGCGGTAATGTGCAGGCTGCCGCCGCTGTCGGTATAGCGCAGGCTGTTCTCCAGCAGATTGTTGAAGAGCTGCATCAGGCGGTCGCGGTCGCCGAAGATCATCGCCTGCTCCGGGAGCGACACCTGAATGCTCAGCTGCCGGCCGGCGAAGCGCTCGCGAAACGCGCCTGCGGCCACCTCCAGCAGGGTGATGATATCCAGCGAGGTTTTCTGGTAGGCCAGCGCGCCCTCATCGGACATCGACAGCTGGTGAAGGTCGTCCACCAGCTTGGTGAGGGTGGCGACCTCGGCCTGCAGGGAGGGAATGGACTCAGGAGTGAAGCGCCGGACCCCGTCCTGAATTGCCTCCAGTTCGCCGCGCAGCACCGCCAGCGGGGTACGCAGTTCATGGGAGATGTCGGCCATCAGATCGCGACGCATCTGCTGGTTGCGCTCCAGGGTGCTGGCGAGCTGGTTAAAATCCTGCGCCAGGCGGCCGAGCTCATCGCCGCCGGTCACCGTCACGCGGGTGGAAAAGTCGCCCGCCGCCAGCTTATGGGTGCCTTCCACCAGCCGCTTCACCGGCGCCAGCAGGCCGCGGGCCAGCGGGAAGGTGGCCAGCGCGGCAAGCAGGGTGGCAAGGGCAACGATCAGCCAGCTGGTGCGCTTCTGCTGCCGGTCGAAGTTAATGTCGGTATTGCGGGTTAGCCGCTCCACCGGCGAGGCGATCACTCTGCCTACCTCCACGCCGTTGACCATAATGCTGCGCTGGCTGCCGTCCTCCGGCACGCGCTCGCGGGGGCCCACCAGCACGCGGCCAGACTGATCGACCACCCAGAACATGGTGCGCCAGCCGTGGGGCGGCATTTCCGGCCTCGGGCGCGGGCCGTCAGGGGGGCCATCCGGCGGCGGCCCGTCCGGACCGGCGTCCGGCGCGTCCATCGCCCCCGGCTTCATGGCGTGCCCCGGCGGCGAGCGGTCGTCATTATCCCGTTCGAAGGTGCGCAGCAGCTGGAAGATAAAGCGGTCATTATTACGCAGAAACGCCCAACTGCCGTGCTGGGCATACTGCTCGCTCAGCGCGTCGCTGAGCATGGTTAACCGCTGCTCATTGCCGCGCTTGATGTAATCGATAAACCCGCGTTCGAAACTGATGCGCACCGCCCAGTGCATGCTGATCAGCAGCACGATGCAGGTGGCGAAAATAGCGAGGAACAGCTTACCGGTAATGCCCGGGCGCCAAAATTTCACGATCCACTCCTGTTGCGTCGACGAATGACGGTATTACTGCCGACGTCATCCGGTACCCGGGAAAAGATGAGCGCTGGCAGGGCGATGATCGCCGCCATGCTCAGATAGGTATAGAGAAAGACCTGATGGGTGCCGGCGGCGTCGAGGCTCAGATGCTGCTGGCCGTACAGCCCCAGCAGCAGCCCGGCGATGGTCACGCCAATACTCATCGACAACTGCATCACCATCGACAGCAGACTGTTGCCGCTGCTGGCCAGATCGTCGGGGAGATCTTTCAGGGTCAGGGTATTCATCGAGGAGAAGCGGCTGGCGTTGATCATCCCCTGCAGAAACAGGATCAGCGGCAGCACGTAATACCAGCCCGCCAGGGCGCTAAACATAAACAGCAGGCTGACCGCCGCCAGCCCCAGAGTGCTGGCGACCAGCACCCGACGATAGCCGAAGCGGTTGACCACCTGGACCACGATCCGCTTCATCCCCATGCTGCCGAGCACCATCGGGATCATCATCAGCCCGGCGTGGAAGGGGCTAAAGCCGAGGCCGATCTGCAGAAACACCGGGGTCATAAACGGCAGCATGCCGCTGCCGACGCGCCCGGCGAAGCTGCCGCCGAGGCCAAGGGAGAAGGTGCGGTTGCGAAACAGGTTGAGGCTGAACAGCGCCCGGGCGTTACCGCGGGCATGCCAAAGATACAGCAGCAGGGCGGCGAGGCCGATGACCACCAGTCCCGCCAGCCAGGCGGGGGAAATGCCGAGCCCTTTCTGGCCGTCCAGGGCCAGGGTCAGGGTCGCCATCCCGGCCGCCAGCAGCACAAAGCCGGCGAGATCGAAGCGCCGGGTCTGCATGGTGTAGTTGGGCATCAGGCAGAGGGTGGCGATGGCCCCGACGATCCCCACCGGGATGTTAATAAGGAAGATCCAGTGCCAGGAGGCGTACTCCACCAGCACCCCGCCCAGCGCCGGGCCGAGCAGGGGGCCGACCTGCCCCGGCAGGGTAACGAAGGTCATCGCCGCCATGTACTGATCGCGCGGGACGATCTTCATCACCGTCAGGCGGCCGACCGGCACCATCATCGCGCCGCCGACACCCTGCAGCACCCGGGCCATCACCAGCTGGTCGAGGGTACTGGCCTGGGCGCAAAACAGCGATCCGGCGGTAAACAGCACGATGGCGGTAAAGAAAATATTGCGCACCCCGACCCGGTCGGCCAGCCAGCCGCTGGCCGGGAGCATCACCGCCACCGTCAGGACATAGGAGACGATGATCATATGCATATGCAGCGGACTCTCCCCGAGGCTTTTGGCCATCGAGGGGAGGGCGGTGTTGACGATGGTGGTGTCCAGCGACTGCATAAAGAAGCCGAACGCCACTATCCATAGCTGCCAGCGCACGCTGGCCGGGAGGTCTGTCATCTTATTCGCTTACCGGTTGAGTGGAATGACGCGAAAAACGCAGCCGCAAACGGTCAAAGAAAAGATAGACCACCGGCGTGGTGTAGAGCGTTAACAGCTGGCTCATCACCAGACCGCCGACGATGGTGATCCCCAGCGGCTGGCGCAGCTCGGAGCCGTCGCCGCCGGAGAGCACCAGCGGCAGGGCGCCGAACAGCGCGGCGAGGGTGGTCATCATAATCGGCCGGAAACGCAGCAGGCAGGCCTGGAAAATCGCCTCTTCCGGCGTCAGGTTGCCGGTGCGCTGCGCCTCAAGGGCAAAATCAACCATCATGATGGCGTTTTTCTTCACGATGCCAATTAATAACATGATCCCGATAAGGGCGATGAGGCTGAACGGGGCATCGAATATCTCCAGCGCCAGCAGCGCGCCCACCCCGGCGGAGGGCAGCGTCGAAAGGATGGTCAGCGGATGCACATAGCTCTCGTAGAGCATCCCCAGCACGATATAGACCGTGGCGATGGCCGCGAGGATCAGGATCACCTGCGCGTTCATGGTCTGCTGGAACACCTGAGCGGTACCGGCAAAGGAGCCGCGTACGGTGGACGGCACCCCGAGCTGGGTCATCGCGCGGTTAATCGCCTCGCTGGCTTCTGACAGCGAGCGGCCGGTGGGCAGGTTAAAGGAGATAGTGGACGCCGCCGACAGCCCCTGGTGGTTCACCGACAGCGGGGCGTTGGCTGGCTGCCATTTGGCGAAGTAGGCCAGCGGGATCGGCTTGCCCTCGCTGTTGATGACAAACATCTTATCCAGGGCGCTGACGTCCTGGGTATAGGCCGGGTCGACCTGCATCACCACTTTATACTGGTTCAGCGGCTGGTAGATGGTGGAGATCTGCCGCTGGCCGAAGGCATTGTTCAGCAGGTTGTTGGCGTCCTGAACGCTGATGCCAAGGCGCGACATGGTATCCCGGTCATAGACCAGGTCCATTTCGGCGCCATTATCCTGCTGATCCGAGTTGACGTCCGCCAGCTCAGGCAGCGCCGCCAGCGCTTTGCGGATCTTCGGCTCCCATTCGCGCAGCGCCGACAGGTCATCGGACAGCAGGGTGTACTGATAGCTGGCGTTCGACTGCCGGCCGCCGACGCGGATATCCTGCACCGCCATCAGGAACAGATTGGCCCCGGGCTCGTTGGCCAGCTTTTTGCGCAGCCGGTCGATCACCTGCTGCGCCGTCTCGTGGCGCTGGTCGCGCGGTTTGAGGGTGATAAACATCATCCCGCTGTTGACCCGCGAGCCGCCGGTAAACCCGGTGACGTTATCCACCGCCGGATCTTCGCGAATGATCTGCATAAAGTCCTGCAGCTTGCCGCGCATCGCCTGGAAGGAGATGCTCTGGTCGGCCTGAATGCCGCCCATCAGCACCCCGGTGTCCTGCTCCGGGAAGAAGGTTTTCGGGATCGAGATATAGAGCCAGACGCTGAGGGCGATGGTGCCCAGCACCACCAGGCCGGTCAGGCGGCTGTGCTTCAGCACCCATTTTAACGACTTACCATAGCCGCCCTGCATGGCCACCAGCAGGCGGCCAAAGCCGCGGTTGCGCGTCGGCTGGTGGGGTTTGCCGCTTTTCAGCAGCCAGCCGCACATCATCGGCGTCAGGGTGAGGGAGACCGCCAGCGAGATGCCGATCGCCACCGACAGGGTGACGGCGAACTCGCGCAGCAGGCGGCCGGGCAGGCCGCCCATCAGCAGCAGCGGCAAAAACACCGCCACCAGCGACAGGCTCATCGACAGGACGGTAAAGCCGACCTCGCGGCTCCCCTGCAGCGCCGCCTGCAGCGGTTTCATCCCCGCCTCCAGATGGCGGGAGATATTCTCCAGCACCACGATGGCGTCATCCACCACGAAGCCGGTGGCAATGGTCAGCGCCATCAGCGACAGGTTGTTAAGGCTGAAGCCGCACAGGTACATGGCGGCGAAGGTACCGATCAGCGAAACCGGAACCGCTACCGCCGGGATCAGCGTCGCGCGCCCGGAGCGCAGGAAGAGGAAGACCACCAGGATCACCAGCGCCACCGAGATCACCAGCGTCTGCTCCACCTCCTCCAGCGAGGCGCGAATAGTCGGCGAGCGGTCCTGGGCGATCTGCAGATCGATGGCCGCCGGAATGGTCTGCTGCAGCTCCGGCAGGCGGGCGCGGATGCTGTCCACCGTCTGGATGATATTGGCTTCCGGCAGTTTGCGGATCATCAGCAGGATCGCCGGTTTGGCGTTGGTCATCCCGGCGTTGCGCACGTCCTGCACCGAATCCGAGACGGTGGCGACATCCCCCAGCCGCACCGCGGCGCCGTTCTGGTAGTGGACGATCAGCGGCTGATAGTCGGCGGCGGTCTTCAGCTCATCGTTGGTCTGTACCTGCCAGCGGTGGGCGCTGTCCTCCAGCGCCCCCTGCGGTTTGCGCACGTTAGCGTCGCTGATGGCGGTACGCACCGCGTCCAGCGACACGCCCTGGTTGAACAGCGCCTGCGGGTTGAGGTCGACGCGCACCGCCGGCAGAGAGCTGCCGCCGACGTCGACATCGCCGACGCCGTCGATCTGCGCGATGGTCTGCGCCAGCTGGGTGGAGGCGAAATCATACAGCTCACCCTGGGAGTAGGTGTCCGAGGTCAGCGTCAGGATCATGATCGGCGCATCCGACGGGTTGGCTTTGCGGTAGGTCGGCCGGCTGGGCATCCCGCTCGGCAGCAGGCTTTGCGCGGCGTTGATCGCCGCCTGGACGTCGCGCGCCGCGCCGTTGATATCGCGGTCGAAGTTAAACTCGAGAATGATGCGGGTGCTGCCCAGCGAGCTGGAGGAGGTCATCTCATTGACCCCGGCAATCCGCCCCAGGGAGCGCTCCAGCGGGGTGGCCACCGACGAAGCCATGGTCTCCGGCGAGGCCCCCGGCAGCGAGGCGCTGACCATGATCACCGGGAAATCCACCTGCGGCAACGGGGCTACCGGCAGCAGCCGGAAGCCGAGAATGCCGCACAGGGTGATGGCCAGCGAGATAAGGATCGTCGCCACCGGGCGGTAAATGAAGAGGGCGAAAAACTTCACTTACGCCTCCTCTTCCTGACGCGGGAAGCGGCGCTTCAGATGCAGCGACAGGCGGTCGAACAGCAGGTAGATCACCGGGGTGGTGAACAGGGTCAGCACCTGGCTGAGCATCAGACCGCCGACCATGCCGATCCCCAGCGGACGCCGCAGCTCGGCGCCGACGCCGGTGCTCAGCATCAGCGGCAGGGCGCCGAGCAGGGCGGCGAGGGTGGTCATCAGGATCGGGCGAAAACGCAGCAGACAGGCCTGATAGATCGCCTCCCGCGGCGGCATGCCCTGCTCGCGCTCGGCGGCCAGCGCGAAGTCGATCATCATGATGGCGTTCTTCTTCACGATGCCGATCAGCAGAATAATGCCGATGATGGCGATCACGTCCAGCTCGCTGCCCGCCAGCCACAGCGCCAGCAGCGCCCCGACCCCGGCGGTGGGCAGGGTGGAGAGAATGGTGATCGGATGGATAAAGCTTTCATACAGCACCCCCAGTACGATATACATCGCCACCACCGCGGCCACGACCAGCCAGACGGTGCTGCCCAGCGCCGACTGGAAGGCCAGCGAGCTGCCCTGGAACTGGGTGCGGATATCGGTCGGGAAATCCAGCGACTGTTCGGCGGCGAGGATCGCCTCCACCGCTTCGCCGAGCGAATAGTTGTCCGGCACGTTAAACGAGATGGTGGTCACCGGGAACTGATCGAGGTGGTTCACCGACAGCGGGGTAAAACGCTGCTCCACCGTGGCGATGGCGGTCAGCGGCACGATGCCGCCGTCGCTGCTGGTCAGGCGGATATTATCCAACGCCGCCAGGCCCGGCGTCGCTTCGGTATTCTGCTCAAGCACCACGCGATACTGATTCGCCTGGGTGTAAATGGTGGAGATCAGCCGCTGGCCGAAGGCGTTGTACAGCGCGTTATCGACATCCGCCATCGAGATGCCGAGGCGGCTGGCGCTGTCCCGGTCCACCTTGATGTAGGCGGCCAGGCCTTTGTCCTGCCAGTCGCTGCTGACGTCGGCCAGCTGCGGCTGAGCCTTCAGGCGGCTGAGCAGCGGCGGCACCCAGGTGCTCAGCGCCTCGAGGGAGTTCGCCTGCAGAGTGAACTGGTACTGGGTGCGGCTCACCGTGGTGTCGATGGTCAGATCCTGGGTCGGCTGCAGATAGAGCGCCACGCCGGGGACGCCGGCCACCGCCTGCTGCAGACGGCTAATCACCGTCTGAACGCGGTCGTCGCGTTCATCCAGCGGCTTGAGGTTGATCTGCAGGCGGGCGCTGTTCAGCGCCGGGTTAGTGCCGTCGACGCCGACAAACGAGGTCAGGCTCTCCACCGCCGGATCCTTGAGGATAATGTCGGAAACCTGCTGCTGGCGCTGGGCCATGCTGGCAAAGGAGACCGACTGCGGCGCCTGGAGGGTGCCCTGGATAATGCCGTTATCCTGGAGCGGGAAGAAGCCTTTGGGAATAAAGATCCACAGCAGGATCGACAGCGCCAGGGTGCTCAGGGCGACGCCGAGCGTCAGCCACGGATGGTTCAGCACCCGGCTCAGCCAGCGGCCATAGACGGCGATCACCCGGTCAAAGAAGCGCTCGCTGGCCCGCGAGAAGCGGTTCTGCTTGCGCAGCGATTCGTGGCTTAACATGCGGGCGCACATCATCGGCGTCAGGGTCAGGGAGACCACCGCCGAGATAAGAATAGCGACGGCGAGGGTGACAGCGAATTCGCGGAACAGGCGGCCGACGATATCGCCCATAAACAGCAGCGGGATCAGCACCGCGATCAGCGAGAAGGTGAGGGAGATAATGGTGAAGCCAATTTCCCCTGCGCCTTTCAGCGCGGCGGCCAGCGGCTTCTCGCCTTTTTCGATATAGCGCGAGATGTTCTCGATCACCACGATGGCGTCATCCACCACAAAGCCGGTGGCGATGGTCAGGGCCATCAGCGTCAGGTTGTTGATGGAGAAATCAAGGAACACCATCACCGCGAAGGTGCCCACCAGCGACAGCGGCACCGCGACGCCGGGAATAATGGTCGCCGGGACGTTGCGCAGGAACAGATAGATGATCATCACCACCAGGGCGATGGCCAGCGTCAGCTCAAACTGCGTGTCGCGCACCGAGGCGCGAATATTGGTGGTCCGGTCGGAAAGAACCTGCACCTTCACCGATTTTGGCAGGCTCTCGGTGAGCTGCGGCAGCATCTGGCGAATGCTGTCGGCGGTGTCGATAATGTTGGCCCCCGGCTGACGCTGGACGTTCATCACGATGGCCCGCTGCTGGTTGGCCCACGCCCCCAGCCAGCTGTTCTCAGCGCCTTGTTCGACGCTGGCGACGTCGCCAAGGCGGATCGGCGCCCCGTTCTGATAAGCGATAATCAGCCGGCGGTAATCTTCCGCCGACTGCATCTGATCGTTAGCGGAAAGCGTCACCGCGCGGGCCGGGCCGTCGAGGCTGCCTTTCGCGGAGTTAACGTTGGCGCTGGTGATGGCGGTGCGCACGGTTTCGCTGGTCAGGCCGAGGGCGGCGATGGCCTGGGCGTTCAGCTTGACCCGCACCGCCGGGCGCTGGCCGCCGGCGAGGGTCACCAGACCGACGCCGGAAACCTGAGAAATCTTCTGCGCCACCCGGGTCTCCACCATATCCTCCACCTGGGTCATCGGAATGGCCGAGGAGGTGACGGCGAGGGTCATGATCGGCGGATCCGCCGGGTTGACCTTGCTGTAGACCGGCGGGTTGGGCAGATCGCTCGGCAGCAGGTTGGTGGCGGCGTTAATGGCCGCCTGCACTTCCTGCTCGGCGACGTCCAGCGGCAGGGTCAGCTGGAACTGGAGCGTGACGACCGAGGCGCCGCCGGAGCTTTGGGAGGACATCTGCTTAAGGCCGGACATCTGGCCGAACTGGCGCTCCAGCGGGGCGGTGATGGCGGAGGTCACCACGTCCGGGCTGGCGCCCGGATAGAGGGTGACCACCTGGATGGTCGGGTAATCGACCTCCGGCAGGGCGGAGACCGGCAGAAAACGGTAGCCGATGATCCCGGCCAGCAGGATCGCCACCATCAGCAGCGTGGTGGCCACCGGACGCATAATAAATAGCCGGGACGGGCCGCCGGTGCGGCCTGGGGGTAACACCTGCATCAGGAACGCGCTCCGTGTTTACCGCTCTGGCGCGGGGCGGGCTGCGCCTGCTCGCCGCTGCTGGCGGTGACAACTTCCACTTTCGCCCCTTCGGTCAGGCGGTCAATCCCGTCGGTGACCACGCGATCCCCGGCGGAAAGCCCGGCGCTGATCACCACTTTCTGGCTGTCCTGAATCCCCGGAGTGACGCTGTGTTTGCTGACCTTATTCTCATCGTTCAGCACCCATACAAAATGCCCTTCGTTGCCCATCTGCAGGGCGGCGGCAGGGATCACCACCGCGTTCTGCTGGGTATCCACCAGCAGGCGGGCATTAACGAACTGGTTGGGGAACAGGACGTCGTCCAGATTGCTAAAGCGCGCCTTCAGCTTGATGGTCCCGGTGATCGCATCGATCTGGTTGTCGAGGCTCAGCAGCTCCCCGACGCTGATTTTCTGCTTATTGGTGCGGTCCCAGGCTTCGACGCTGAGCGCTTTGCCCGCTTTCTGCGCCTGCACCACCGTGGCGATGGTGCTTTCCGGCAGGGTAAAGACCACGTCGATCGGGTGCGTCTGGGTGAGAACCACAATCCCGGTGGTATCCCCGCTGGAAATCTGGTTGCCAATATCCACCTGCTTTAAGCCGACGCGGCCGTCAATCGGCGCGGTGATGCGCGTCCAGTCGAGCTGCAGCTGGGCGCTGGCGACGGCCGCTTCATCGGCCTTCACGGTGCCGGCGGATTCCACCACCAGCGACTGCTGGGTGTCGAGCTCCTGGCGGGAGACGAGGTTGGTTTTCACCAGCTGCTGGTAACGGACCAGATCGCGGCGGGCGTTGGCCAGGGTGGCGTTATCTTTCGCCAGCTGACCCTGCGCCTGGGCGAGGGCCACCTTAAACTGGCTGGGGTCGATCTGCGCCAGCAGATCGCCGGCTTTGACCTGCTGCCCCTCCTGGAAGTGAAGGCTCAGCAGCTGGCCGTCGACCCGGCTGCGGACGGTGACGGTATTGGCCGCCGTCACGGTACCCAGTCCGGTAAGATAGCGCGGCACCGCTTGTTCGGTCGCGGTGGCGGCCTGCACCGGCGCCAGCGCGCCGCCAAAGCGACCATGGCGCGCGCCGCCCGGCCCCTGCGGACCCTGCCCGGCGGCGGGCGTCCCGCTGCCGCTCGTTCCACGATCGTGCCAGAACCAGTAGGCGGTCCCGGCGATAATCACTACCGCCAGCGCGGCGCCCCAACGACGTATGTTACTGCCTTTCATTAGTTTACGGTCTCATCCTGAAGCGTTTCGCTGAATGATACTAGTTTAGTGAGGGAAGGGGCCGTAAAAATGGAGGAATTATGAAAAGAAGGTTGAGAAATGTCTGGATAACGGCGGCGATGGCGGGCGGTCTCGCCGCCGATTTCCGGGGTGATATCAACTTTTAGTTTAAAAAAGTAAAAAATAGTTGTATCCGCAAGGGCTTTAATTAGATTTATGCGGTGAATAAATCAGTGCATTTCCATAATAATAAAATATGCACTTAAAAATCAACGTGTTGAATAATCAGGGGTCATTGCTGTGGCAAACGCAAACAAACTCACGCTCTTCATCGTCATTTTTATGCTGATGGGGATCCTCTCCGGCGCGGCTATTCATGCCTACGCGACGCCGACCACTATCTCCGCATGGGCAGACAACATCACGCTGCTGACCGATCTGTTTCTGCGCTTAATCAAAATGGTCATCGCGCCGTTGGTGTTCAGCACCCTGACGGTCGGTATTATGCGCCTCGGCGAGACGGCCACCATTGGCCGGGTGGGCGGTAAGGCGATGGTGTGGTTTATCACCTCGTCGGTATTGTCCATTCTCGTCGGGCTGGTGATCGTTACCTTGCAGCACCCGGGCGCCGGGCTAAACCTGACGGTACCGAAAGAGGCCGTGGATACCGGCCTGGCGGTCAGCGGCATGACCCTGAAAGGGTTCCTGTCGCATACCATTCCCACCAGCATCACCGAGGCGATGGCCAACAACGAGATCTTGCAGATTGTCGTGTTCTCGATGTTCTTTGGCATCGCCGGCGCGTCGCTGGGGGAGAAGTTTAATGCGCCGCTGGTGGCGGCCCTTAACGTGGTGTCGCACATTATGCTGAAGGTGACGGGCTATGTGATGTACGTTGCGCCGCTGGCCATCTTCGCCGCCATCTCGTCGGTGATTGCCTCGCAGGGGCTGGGAATTTTGCTCAACTACGCTTCGTTCATTGGCGGTTATTACCTGGCGGTGCTGCTGACCAGTGCGGTGCTGATTGCCGTCGGCTATATGGTGCTCAAGAAAGAGGTCTTCCGTCTGCTGAACATGCTGAAAGATCCGGTGCTGGTGGCCTTTACCACCAGCAGCTCGGAAGCGGCCTATCCGAAGACCCTCGAGCGGCTGGTGAAGTTTGGCTGTTCGCGCAATATCGTCTCGTTCGTCCTGCCGATTGGCTACTCATTCAACCTCGTCGGCTCGATGGTTTACTGCTCTTTCGCCGCGATGTTTATCGCTCAGGCCTATAACGTGTCGTTGAGCTTCAGCGAGATGACGGTCATGATGCTGACCCTGATGCTGGCCTCAAAAGGCATCGCCGGGGTGCCGCGCTCGGCGCTGGTGGTGCTGGCGGCCACCATTCCCAGCTTCCATATCCCGGTTGCCGGGATCCTGCTGCTGATGGGCATCGACCACTTCCTCGATATGGGGCGCTCCGCCATCAACGTGCTGGGCAACGGCATCGCCACCGCCATGCTGTCAAAAAATGAAGGTCTGCTCACCGACGAGGAGGCGCAGCCGGACTGGGAAGCGGAGAAAGTGGAAGCCTGATCCTGCCGCGCCCTCGCGCAGAGGGCGCCATTCCACATGGAAAAAAAGACCCCTGACAGGCACGTCAGGGGCAATGTGACGAAGTATCAGTTTTCCTCGTAAATAGTCTTTTTTCTTATATAAAGGCGCGCGGTAACGTCTTTATACCGAGGAAGCGTCAGAGTTTAACGTTATGTCTGGCAGCGCTGGCGCTTTTTTAGCATTCAGCGGCTATTTTCAGATTTCCGACAATATAGCCAGGTGAAAATCTTATTTTCTTCTGCATGCTATTTGCCTACCAGCGCTCACGTAACAGATTCATAAACTGGAAAAAGTCGTGGTTATTATTCAGGCTGTATTTTTCCATAATCTTATTCTTATGATAAGCGGCGGTGCGGGGGCTGACGCGCTGCAGGGCGGCGATTTTACTCATATCGAGACCTTCGAGAATACCGTGCACCACGGCGGTCTGGGAGCGCGACAGCACGCGATGCGGGCAGCTGGCGCAGCTGAGCTCCCGGCCCGCGTCGTCGGTGGCCGAAGGCGCCATACAATGCTGGAGCTCGCTTTTAATAATCGTCAGCAGTTGCGGAATACTGGCCGTCTTTAGCGAGACAAAAATGACCCCTTTCAGGCAGTTAATCATGAAATCCTCTTCCGGCAGCTGGTCGTAGCTGTGGAGGATAATCAGCGAACTGCCTTTTTTCCTGTTTTTAATCAGCGTATTGCACAGGTAGATTTCGCCGGGGATCACTTCGCAAATGATGATGTCTTCCCCTGACAGGTCATTATTACGCCAGGAAAAGCGCGCCCGCTGATCGCCCCGGGTGAGGTCATTGACCATGGCGACCAGCGATTCACGGACAAAGGTGTTACGGGTATTGATGGTGACATTAATGTTTCTCATGGCGTTATTTCCTTACGCAAAAACATAACGCCATGCTGTGACACATCCTCCGGGCGTATGCGGTGTGTTGACTGTATTAAAGTGCCTACAATATGTTTTTATTATTCTACAGTGAATTATTTACGACGCATTGAACGCTTATCGTTGAAGGTAAATTTCTGCCGTCTCCTGTCTTTCAGATAGGAAATAAAACTGTATACAGAGATGCTGAAGAAAAAAATGCATAGCAATAAAACTAACCACGTTTGCATGGCCATTGTTTATACCTTGTTTGTGTTGCATGGTGTCAGAATTTGCCGCGAACGGCTAATACGTTTTGTTATATGCTTTTCTGTCCAATGAAAATCATACGACATCATCCTTATGTAGTAGCACTATAAGAAAGTTCTTAAGGTTATCGTCAGTCTCATTCCTCTCATTTCTCTCAGAAAATGAGAAAAATTAACACTTGCGAGTCATTCATATCCAGCATGGCCGCCGACATACCCCGTCCATCAGGAAATAAAGGCCAGCCCCTTACCAAAGATGGCGCGTACGGGCAGGTGGATCCCCTGCTGGCGAGCCTTGTGGCGCAGGCGGCTAACCACCACGTCGATGCGGTGCAGGTCAGGCTCGCTTTCATGGGCGAACAGGCAGGCATGGAGATCCAGCTTGCTGCACACTTCGTTGCGATTGCGCATTAAGAGCTCCACCAGGCGATATTCCTGCTGGGTTAACTCCAGCGTCCGGGCGTCGGGAGAGATCAGTTTATCTTCGTGCAGACGCCACAGCCCGGTGGCGGGGGGAGAGACGGCGCTGGCCGTCTCCGGCGACGGGGAGGCCGCCGGGCGATCCTGCTGCAGGCGGGCGCCGAGGGCGGTCAGGGTCTCCGCGAGGTGGGCGAAGTTAACCGGCTTGATCAGGTAAGCATCCGCCCCGAGGCTCAGCGCCTGCAGTTTATCCTGCTGCTGACCGCGGGCGCTGACCACCACCAGACCGTAGTGCCCCAGCTCGTGCAGGTAGCTCAGCACGCTGAAGCCATCCTCGCCGGGCAGACCGATATCAATCAGCACGATGTCCACCGGATGGCTGTGCAGCTGCCGCCAGAAGGCTTCGGCGCTGCACGTCCCCCAGACCTCGAAGCCGCGATAGCCCAGCCAGGCCAGCAGTTCATCCAGCAGATCGGGGTTATCTTCTATTATCGCCAGCCGTAAAGCCATGCGTCGTTCTCCTCTTAAGCAACCGTGGGGAGGGTGAGAATAAAGGTGCAGCCGTCCGGGCCATGCTCGGCCAGCCACAGTTTGCCATCATGAGCCTGCACGATCTGGCGCGCAACATACAGTCCGAGACCGGTGCCGCCCGGCACTGGTGACGTATGTTCCCCGCGTCGGTAGCGCTCAAAGATCAGTTCCGCCTGCCCGGCGGGGAGGCCAGGACCGTAGTCGCGAATGCGCAGCTCTGTTTGCCCGGCATCGGCGTGAATATCGATGGTGATTTCGCCCGGCGGCGAATACTTGACCGCGTTATCCAGCAGGTTGGCGATGGCGATGCACAGCAGGCCGGCGTCGGCTTGTAGCTGCGGGCTTTCCACCGCGCCGTGATGGCGAATGTTCAGGTAATGGTCGTGAGAGATAGCCACTACCGAGGCCGCCATAGTGATCACCGTCAGCAGGGCGGTCTGCTGGCGGTCGACGTGCAGATCGTGGGAAGCGAGCCGGGCGTCGGCGAGGCAGTTATCGGTGAGCTGCACCAGACGGGTGGCGGCGCGGCCGATGCGATCGAAGCGCGCCTCCTGGCTGGCCGACGCCGCCGAGAGGCGGAGATTCTCCAGCGCGGCCTGGATCACCGCCAGCGGGGTGCGGAATTCATGCGCCACCATGCCCATAAACTGCCGCTGGTGGAAGCTGGCCTCGCGCTCGATCTGCAGCTCGCGCGCCAGGCGCTGCTTCTGCTCCAGCTGGCGGTTTTCAGCCCGCACCCGCAGGATGGCAATGATCAGCACCGTAATGATGTGGACGATCAGCGCATACTGCCAGAGGGAATAGATCGCCATATGAAACGGGATAATACCGTGGATCGACAGCTGCACCAGCACCGCGGCGGCGACATAGAACGGCGGCAGGAGCCCCAGCAGGAGGGTGTTGCGGTCGATAGCTTTTTTGCGCCACAGCCACCAGGAGGTGAACAGCAGCACCGGAGTGATAATGATAAAGATCACCCCTTCAATCTGCATGGCGAGGCCGTAAAACCCCAGCGGAATGCTGACCTGCAGCAGCAGGTTGAGCGCCACGGCGGCGATCAGCAGCCGGTAAAGCCGCGGCATATTTTTCTTCAAATCAAATATCTCGCTGTGCAGCCACAGGGCGGTGGCATAGCTGAACAGGGAGAGGCTGCTGATCATAAAGTCCTGGAAGGGCAGCGCGGCGTGGCCGAAAAACCACTCCGGGAAACCGTGCAGGGCGGCCACCAGCGGATAATTGAGCGAGAAGAAGCAGATGCCCCACAGCAGACGCCGGCGCAGGGCCAGGGCCAGCCATAGCGCCACGCCGCTGGCGACCGCCGCCAGGCCAAAATAGAAACACCAGAAGGCGGTGTCGGCGGTGGCCCGCTGCAGATAGGCCTGCGGAGAAGAGAGGGAGGCCAGCAGGATCAGGGTGCTGGTGCTCTGCAGGCGAAAGACTATCTCATAGCCGGCGGCGGTGGGCGGCGGAGGGAGGATCAGCACGCTTTCCCGATAGTGGAGATCGCTCTCCCGGGCCAGGTCACGGTCGCCAAAGGTACGCGCGGTCCACGGCGCGTCGCTGCCCAGTGGCCGGTAATAGAGAGTCAGGTGGTCGACGAAAGAGGGGCCAATCTGCAGCCAGCGCGACTCGCTGGCAAACCATTCACCCGGCAGCTCGCTGCGCAGCCACAGGGTTTTGCGTGAATAGCCGAAGGAGGGGATTTGCCGGGTGGTGGCGAGCTGGTCCACGGGCAGGTCGGCAAAGCGATCGATGGTCATCTGGCCGCTGTCGTCCGCGTACCACTCGACGGGGATATCTGTTCCCAGTTGTCGGGGCGCCGACTGCGCCTGCGGGGCGATCAGCAGCAAGAGCAATCCGCAGCTGACCAGCCAGCCTGCCAGGAACCGCGGCCGGTAACGCCGGACCGCTGCGAAGATCGCAGACACCCTTTTCAATCACGCCCCCTTGCGGCATGCAAAGATTACTGACCGCAGACGACTGGCTACGGTATGGATAATACGCCCCCGGAAGCGGAGGAAAGTGGACAGGCCTGTCCGGACGAACAGGCCATTTTGCGTGGGAGACCAGGAATATTCCAGCGTAATCTGCAACGCCGCGATCAGGACAGACCTGCTGCGCGGCAGCGCCTGGCAAGGGCTAGCGGAAAACCACCTGCGCCCAGCGGGCCAGCCCGGCGGTTACTGAGCCAAAATCATCGCCACCGGCCAGCGGAATACCCGGGAGCTTGGCCGCCAGCGCCTTTTTGATCAGCGGTGAGCGGGCGCTACCGCCGGTCAGATAGATCACGTCCGGGGTGGTCTGGCTGCTGTCGAGGGCAAGCTGCACCTGTTCCATAATGCGGCTCAGCGGCTGATCCAGCGCCGCTTCCAGCCCCTGCCGGGCGATGGCGGTGGCCAGCTCGTCCTGAATAAACGGCAGCGCGGTCTCGACGCTGTCCGCGCTGGAGAGGGCGATTTTGCTCTCTTCGGCGCTGCGCACCAGGCGATAGCTCAGGCGCTGACGCCAGACCTTCAGCAGCAGGGCCACTTTATCGGCATCCCGGGCGCTGCGCAGCAGGTCGTTAAGCAGACGGCCATTGGCGGTGCTGTAGAAGTCGCTCTGCGCCGGGACGTCGTTGATCGCCACCGCGTTCCACCACGGAAGGATCGGCAGCGCGGTGCCTTTCTCCGTTTCGCCGCCCATGCCGAGCAGGGGCATCAGGCATTTGAAGGCCAGGGCAATATCGAGGTCGTTACCGCCGATGCGGCAGCCGCTGTGGCCGAGCAGGCTCTGCTGGCGGTCGGCGCGCTCCCGCCACTGCGGGCCCATCAGCAGCAGGGAGCAGTCGGTGGTCCCGCCGCCGATATCGACGACCAGCACCCGCTTCTCTTCACTGAGGGTGGCTTCGAAATCCAGCCCGGCGGCCACCGGTTCAAACTGGAAGACCACATCGCGGAAACCGGCGCGGAGGGCGGCCCGCTCAAGGATCCCCTGCGCCTGGGCGTTGGCCTCGTCGCCGCCGAGGCCCTGGAAGTTGATCGGCCGGCCTATCACCGCCTGGTCGATCTGCTCGGGCAGCTGGCTTTCCGCCTGCAGCTTGATGTGCAACATCATGGCGCAGACCAGGTCTTCAAACAGGGCCACCTGCTGCGGCTTGAGGCCGCTGGCGCCGAGGAAGGACTTTGGCGATTTGACGAAGTAAACCTCTTCCGGATCTTCAACATACTGATGCAGGGAGGCGAGGCCGAACTGCACGCTGTTGCGCAGCACCTCGATGTCTTCGTCGCGGTTGGCGGCGATGGCCCGGCGCAGCAGCGCCTGGTTTTCGTCGCTGTGGGTCGGTACCTCGTGATGGCGATAGAGCCACTCGCTGACCGCTTCGCGCGTCGGCGCGCAGAGCATGGAGGGCAGCAGCGCGCTGCCGTTTTCCAGCGTCAACAGCTGAGGCTTGTTTTCCCGCATCACGGCCACCGAACAGTTGGCGGTGCCGTAGTCAAAACCAATAAACATCGTCTGCAAAATCCCCATGCCGGTGAAGAAGGGGGGCGACTTTAGCGGATCGCCGTCATGCCGACAACCGGAATTTAAAAGCAAGGCGCTGACGGTGAAGGGCGACTATCATTGAAACGCTATATAAAGGAGAACTTATGGTGCTGTTACCCTGGACCCCGCCCTACGACTGGGGGTGGATGGTTGGTTTTCTGCAGGCGCGCGCAGTCGCCGGCGTCGAGCGTTTTCATGACGGAGGCTACAGCCGCAGCTTTCGCGTAGCAGGCCACGGCGGGCTGATTCATCTGGCGCCGGACGAGGAGGCGCAGGGCCTGCGGGTGACGCTCTCCCCGGGGCTGCAGCCGGTGGCGGAGATCTGCTATGCGCGAATTGGCCAGCTGTTTGATCTGGCCTGCGACCCGCAGCAGGTCGCTCGCACGCTGGGCGACCTGGCGCAGGCGCGGCCGGGGCTGCGCCTGCCCGGGGCGCTGGACGCTTTCGAACAGGCGGTGCGCGCGGTGCTCGGCCAGCTGGTGAGCGTGGCGATGGCCGCCCGGCTCACCGCCAAAGTGGCGGCCGGCTGGGGCGAACCGCTGGCGGACGCCCCCGGCTATGTTCTATTCCCCACGCCGGAGGCGCTTTCCCGGGCCGATCCGCAGGCGCTGAAGGCGCTGGGGATGCCGCTTCGCCGCGCGGAGGCGCTGATCCACCTCGCCCGGGCGGCGCTCAGCGGCGAGCTGCCCCTGACCGCGCCGGCGGATATCGACGCCGGGCTGCGTGAATTGCAGACTTTGCCCGGGATTGGCCGCTGGACGGCCAGTTATTTTGCCCTGCGCGGCTGGCAGGCGAAGGATATCTTTTTGCCGGACGACTACCTGATTAAACAGCGCTTTCCGGGAATGACCCCGGCCGCCATCGCCCGCTATGCTCGCCGCTGGCAGCCGATGCGATCTTATGCGCTGTTGCATATCTGGTATACCGATGACTGGGCGCCGGCGGCGGAATAGCCGTCCGGGGCGCATACCACTGGTATCGGGGCGCTGAAATCCCTATAATTGCCGCGTTTGGCGGTCCGCCGCCACCCTCCATCTCTATCCAGGTTAATCAGGTCGCAAAAATTTATGACTGATATGTCCCATCAGTGCGTCATTGTAGGCATCGCCGGCGCATCGGCTTCTGGCAAAAGTCTTATTGCCAGTACTCTCTATCGCGAATTGCGTGAACAAGTTGGCGACGAACATATTGGCGTCATTCCGGAAGACAGCTATTACAAAGATCAAAGTCATCTGTCGATGGAAGAGCGCGTCAAAACTAACTATGACCACCCGAGCTCAATGGACCACAGTCTGTTGTTCCAGCACCTGCAGATGCTGAAAAGCGGCCAGCCAATTGAACTGCCGGTCTACAGCTACGTCGAGCATACCCGCACGCCGAACACCATTCACGTCGAGCCGAAGAAGGTAATTATTCTTGAAGGGATCCTTCTGCTGACCGATGCGCGCCTGCGTAACGAGCTCAACTTCTCTATTTTCGTCGACACCCCGCTCGATATTTGCCTGATGCGCCGCATTAAGCGCGACGTTAACGAGCGCGGCCGCTCCATGGACTCGGTGATGGCCCAGTATCAGAAGACCGTGCGTCCGATGTTCCTGCAGTTTATTGAGCCGTCGAAGCAGTATGCCGACATCATCGTGCCGCGCGGCGGCAAAAACCGCATCGCGATTGATATTCTGAAGGCCAAAATCAGTCAGTTCTTTGAATAACCTGGCCGAATTGTGTAACGTGCAAAGAGTAGCCCTGTTGCCCTCTCCGCCGCGAAGCGTGCGGGAAGCAGCCTTATAAGGAGAAAGCCCATGCGTCTGTGTGACCGAGATATCGAAGCCTGGTTGGATGAAGGGCGACTGGCCATCAATCCGCGCCCGCCCGTTGAGCGTATTAATGGCGCGACGGTTGATGTACGGCTGGGTAATAAATTCCGCACCTTCCGCGGCCACACGGCGCCGTTTATCGATTTAAGCGGCCCGAAGGCCGAGGTGAGCGCCGCGCTGGACCGCGTGATGAGCGAAGAGATCGTTCTGCCGGAAGGGGAGGCCTTTTTCCTGCATCCGGGCGAACTGGCGCTGGCGGTGACCTATGAGTCAGTCACCCTGCCTGCCGACCTGGTGGGCTGGCTTGACGGGCGCTCCTCGCTGGCGCGCCTGGGGCTGATGGTGCACGTGACCGCGCACCGCATCGACCCGGGCTGGTCCGGCTGCATCGTGCTGGAATTCTACAACTCCGGCAAGCTGCCGCTGGCGCTGCGCCCGGGGATGCCCATCGGCGCGCTGAGCTTTGAACCATTATCGGGCCCGGCGGCCCGGCCGTATAACCGCCGTGAAGACGCCAAATATCGCGACCAGCAGGGCGCGGTGGCGAGCCGAATCGACAAGGATTGATAACGTCAACGGGGTGTTGCTGAGGGTGCCATGAGACGAATACTGACAACGCTGATGATCCTGCTGGCGGTCATTGTCGCCGGGCTTACCTCGTTGGTATTGCTGGTCAATCCCAACGATTTTCGCGCCTATATGGTGCATGAGGTGGCAGAGCGCAGCGGTTATCAGCTTGAACTCGATGGCCCGCTGCGCTGGCACGTCTGGCCGCAGCTCAGCATTCTCAGCGGGCGCATGACGCTGACCGCCAGAGGCGCTGAAGAGCCGGTGATCCGCGCCGACAACATGCGCCTCGACGTGGCGCTGCTGCCGCTGCTTTCGCACCAGCTGCAGGTGAAGCAGGTGATGCTCAAGGGGGCGGTGATCCAGCTGACCCCGAAAACCGAGGCGGTTCGCGACAGCGCGGCGCCGGTCGTGCCGCATGACAACACCCTGCCGCTGGCCCCGGAGGACCGCGGATGGTCCTACGACGTGCGCCAGCTGCAGGTGGCCGACAGCGTGCTCTTCTTCCAGCATGAAAACGGCGAGCAGGTGACGGTGCGCGATATCCGCCTGCAGATGGAGCAGGATGAGAACCACCGGGCCACCGTCGATTTCTCCGGCCGCGTCAACCGCGACCAGCGCGACCTGGCGCTGAACTTCTCCGCCACCGTGCAGGGCGGCGACTATCCGCATTCGTTAAAAGCCGACTTTAGCCAGCTCAGCTGGCAGCTGCGCGGCGCTGAGCTGCCCCCCGACGGCATCAATGGTCAGGGGAGCCTGCAGGCCAGCTGGCAGGAAGATAGCAAGACCCTGCGCTTTGAAAATCTGAACCTGATGGCCAGCGGCAGCACCCTCACCGGCAACGGCAGCGTGGTGCTGGGAGAGCGCCCGGACTGGTCATTGGATCTGCACGCCACCACCCTGAATCTCGACAGTCTGCTGGCGTCCTCTTCGCCGGCGACCGACAGCAGCGCCAGCCAGCAGGGCCAGAGCCAGACGCGCCCGCTGCGTCCGGTGATCGCCGACAGCGATGAGCGCGAAGATTACCAGAGCCTGCGCGGCTTTACCGGCCGGATGGCCCTGAGCGCCGACCAGCTGCAGTGGCGCGGCCTGAACTTCACCCAGGTGCAGAGCGAGATCAGCAATCAGCAGGGGCTGCTGACGGTCAGCAAAATGCAGGGCAACCTCGACGGAGGCCAGCTTTCCCTCCCCGGCACCCTTGATGCCCGCGGCGACACGCCGCAGGCGACGTTCCAGCCGGCGCTGCAGAACGTGGAGATCGGTTCGCTGATCAAAGCCTTCAACTATTCCTTAAGCCTGACCGGCAAGCTGTCGCTGACCGGCGAGTTTTCCGGAGCGCGCATTGACGCGGATGATTTCCGCCGTCACTGGCAGGGCCAGGCGCAGATCCAGATGACGGATACCCGTACCGAAGGGCTTAACTTCCAGCAGCTGGTGCAGCAGGCCGTGGAGCGCAGCACCAACGTCCGGGCGCAGGAAAATTACGACAACGCCACCCGGCTGGATGCCGTGAGTAGCCAGCTGACGCTGGATAACGGGCTGGTGACGCTGAACCGCGTGCAGGGGCAGTCCGACGTGATGGCGATGACCGGCGAAGGACAGCTCGATCTGCAGAAAGAGAACTGCGATATGCGCTTTAACGTGCGCGTGCTCGGCGGCTGGAAAGGCGAGGGCAAACTTATCGACCGCCTGAAGCAGACCGCCATCCCGCTGCGCATCTACGGCGACTGGCAGTCGCTGAGCTACAGCCTGCAGGTGGACCAGATCCTGCGTAAACAGCTGCAGGATGAAGCGAAGCAGCGCCTCAACGACTGGGTCGAACGTAATAAAGGCAGCAAAGAGAGCAAAGACGCTAAAAAGCTGCTCGATAAGCTGTAATCGTCCAGACCAGCAGCCCGGGACTACCGGGCTGTGAGCATGTCGTCAAAGTGTGATGTCACATTGATGCCGGGCGGCGGCTACGCCTGACCCGGTCTGGGTTGTGCGGCAGGGGTAATCCCCCGGTTTGCGTCGCCATCCCGTAGGCCTGATAAGCGAAGCGCCATCAGGCATTATGGCGGCTGTAGAGCATCAATTCCCTGTGATGTGAGCATGTCGTCCAGGTGTGATGTCACATTGATGCCGGGCGGCGGCTACGCCTGACCCCGCCTGGGTTGTGCGGCGGGGTAATCCCCCGGTTTGTGTCGCCATCCCGTAGGCCTGATAAGCGAAGCGCCATCAGGCAGTGTGGCGGCGGTAGAGCATCAATTCCCTGTGATGTGAGCATGTCGTCCAGGTGTGATGTCACGTTGATGCCGGGTGGCGGCTACGCCTGACCCCGCCTGGGTTGTGCGGCAGGGGTAATCCCCCGGTTTGCGTCGCCATCCCGTAGGCCTGATAAGCGAAGCGCCATCAGGCAGTGTGGCGGCGGTAGAGCATCAATTCCCCGTGATGTGAGCATGTCGTCCAGGTGTGATGTCACATTGATGCCAGGCGGCGGCTACGCCTGACCCGGCCTGGGTTGTGCGGCGGGGGTAATCTCCCGGTTTGCGTCGCCATCCCGTAGGCCTGATAAGCGAAGCGCCATCAGGCAGTGTGGCAGCGGTAGAGCATCAATTCCCTGTGATGTGAGCGTGTCGTCCAGGTGTGATGTCACGTGGATGCCGGGCGGCGGCTACGCCTGACCCCGCCTGGGTTGTGCGGCGGGGGTAATCCCCCGGTTTGTGTCGCTATCCCGTAGGCCTGATAAGCGAAGCGCCATCAGGCATGGGTTTGATTAGCCGTCCCGCCGCCCGGGATACCCCGGGCCGTTTTATGCCTGACGATTATACCTCATAATCCAGCTCATCCTGCTTTGCCGGCGGAACGATCTGCACCTTTTGCACCCGATGGCTGTCGACCTGCAGCGTGCGTAGGGTATAACCGTCAATCTCAATGGTCTCTCCCACCTGCGGCACATGCTGCAGATACTCCATCAGCAGACCGGCAACAGTGTGGTACTCACGTTTATCATCCAGCGGCAGCGGAACATACTGCACCAGATCCTCCAGCGGCATATGGCCGTTGACCGTCCACGAACCGTCCGGATGGTGCTGAATATCGTGCCGGGCGTCGATCTCCTCCACCTCGTTGGGCAGATTGCCGGCAATGGTCTCCATCACGTCGCTCAGGGTCACAATCCCCTCGACGGAGCCAAACTCATCCACCACAAAGGCAAAATGGGTGCGGGCCTGACGAAACTGCTCAAGGGCGGAGAGGAGCGGTAACCCCTCCGGAAAGACCAGCGGCTGGCGCACCAGCGCCTGCAGATCCAGCGGCTCCTGGCGCAGGGACTGCTGGAGCAGGTCGATAACATGCACCACCCCCAGCAGGTCTTCATTATCCTTTCCGCCGGTGACCACCAGGCGGGTGTGCTGATTTTTTTCCACCAGGCTGCGGATCTCTTCCTCCGGCGCGCTGAGATCGATGCGCTCGATATCATGGCGGGAGGTCATAATACTGCTGACGCTGCGCTGATTCAGGTTCAGCACCCGCTCAATCATCAGCCGTTCCTGCGGATTAAACAGCGGATGATGGTCCTGGTCGGCGACCAGCGACGCCGTGTCAGCATCCAGTTCAGCTTTTTCCTTCTGCCCGCTCAAAAGATTCATTACCGCCTCGGTAGTGCGCTGACGCAGCGTCATATTGGCGGAGAGAAAACGACGGCGGTTAAACAGCGCCAGCTGGTTAAGGGCTTCAATCATCACCGAGAAGCCAATTGCCGCATATAAATAGCCTTTCGGAATAATAAAGCTGAAGCCTTCAGCAATCAGGCTGAAGCCGATCATCAGCAGAAAGCTCAGACAGAGGATCACGATGGTCGGGTGGCTGTTAACGAAGCGCGTCAGCGCCTTGCTGGCCATCAGCATCAGGCTGATAGCGATGATCACGGCGGCCATCATCACCGCCAGGTGGTCGACCATGCCGACCGCAGTGATCACCGAGTCGAGCGAGAAGATGGCGTCGAGCACCACGATCTGCGCCACCACGGCCCAGAATTTGGCCCCTCTGCGCTGGGTGGGATTATCGCTGTCTTTTCCCTCCAGCCGCTCATTAAGCTCGACGGTCGCTTTAAACAGCAGGAACAAGCCGCCGAACAGCATAATTAAATCGCGGGCGCTGAAGCTGAAGTCGTGAAAAACAATTAGCGGTTTGGTCAGGGTGACGAGCCAGGAGATAGAGGCCAGCAGCAGGAGACGCATCACCATCGCCAGCATCAGGCCAGTGATCCGCGCGCGGTCGCGCTGGGCGGGCGGGAGCTTCTCAGCGAGGATAGCGATAAAGACCAGGTTATCGATACCTAACACCAGTTCGATAACGACCAGCGTGACGAGACCTGCCCAGATT
Source organism: Klebsiella sp. C283 (assembly GCF_048822555.1). NCBI lineage: Bacteria > Pseudomonadati > Pseudomonadota > Gammaproteobacteria > Enterobacterales > Enterobacteriaceae > Klebsiella > Klebsiella sp. C283. Next base: position 232,125 of record NZ_JBMEZS010000004.1, on the reverse strand, counting down.
GACGGATCGGCAATCCATTCCATATGTATTAAAACCTGTACGACTGCGGTATGTGTTACCCCGATCATGGATAAGATGGGTATAAAATGCAATAACGACGCGGATAGCGCCCTGCCATGGGTGGATATATTTCCAGCAGATTAAGCGAACCGATAAGAATTATGTTCCGGTAAAGAACAGTGAAAAAATAACACCATGGCGGTTGCCCTGGAATAAGCGGGCCAATATCAGAACGTCTGCCGCTGCGCTTCCGCCAGGGCGCAAAAGCGGCATTGTGCCACCATTCGTCGCAGCCAGAGGTGATGCCCACGCTGTGGGGGAAGAGCGAAATTCCTCGTAAAATCGGCATCATTCAGCTCATAAAGGGGCGCAGAATAGGGCGGCTCCTGGTTTTATTCCGCCGATTATGGCTTGTATAGCGACCTGTCCAGCGGTAAATGCTGAAATATATTACCTGGATAAATTTATTATCTATACCTATTCTTTGCGGGCATAGGTGCGGCACGGCAGCCCTGGCGTGCTGGCGCGCCCTGTGGACGGGGATCTCGGCCACATTGCACGGCGCAGAGAAACGCACCGCTGAATAACCTGATCGAGAATAAGATTATTCTCACTTCTAACTGTTGGTAAAAGGGAGTTATGTGTATTCTTTTACGTGACAGTGAATTTAAGAATTTGGCGGGCAGATGCCCGGGCAGTATCCGTGTATTATCAGTTTCAATGGATTTGTGACATGTACAATTTTGCAAAACCGCGTGTTTTGCAACCAAACAGGTGAAGATGAATATGGCGAATTTGAAAGCGGTTATTCCGGTCGCAGGACTAGGCATGCATATGCTGCCGGCCACAAAGGCAATTCCAAAGGAGATGCTGCCGATCGTTGATAAGCCAATGATTCAGTACATTGTTGACGAAATCGTCGCCGCCGGGATCAAAGAGATTGTTCTGGTGACGCACTCCTCGAAGAACGCGGTGGAAAACCACTTTGATACCTCCTACGAGCTGGAAGCCCTGCTTGAGCAACGCGTGAAGCGCCAGCTGTTGGCGGAAGTCCAGGCCATTTGTCCGCCGGGCGTAACCATCATGAACGTGCGCCAGGCGCAGCCGCTGGGTCTGGGCCACTCTATCCTCTGCGCCCGTCCGGTCGTCGGGGATAACCCGTTTGTGGTGGTGCTGCCGGATATCATCCTCGACGGCGGCACCGCTGACCCGCTGCGCTATAACCTCGCCGCTATGGTCGCCCGCTTTAACGAGACCGGCCGCAGCCAGGTGCTGGCGAAACGCATGCCGGGCGATCTCTCCGAATACTCCGTGATCCAGACCAAAGAGCCGATGGTGGCGGAAGGGCAGGTGGCACGTATCGTCGAGTTTATTGAAAAACCGGACGAACCGCAGACTCTGGACTCCGACCTGATGGCGGTGGGCCGCTACGTGCTGTCGGCAGATATCTGGGCCGAACTGGAGCGCACCGAGCCGGGCGCCTGGGGCCGTATCCAGCTGACCGACGCCATTGCCGAGCTGGCGAAGAAGCAGTCCGTCGACGCGATGCTGATGACCGGCGAAAGCTATGACTGCGGTAAGAAAATGGGCTATATGCAGGCCTTCGTCACTTACGGAATGCGTAACCTGAAAGAAGGCACCAAATTCCGCGAAAGCATTAAAAAACTGCTGGCCTGAACGCCAGCCTGAGACCGGGCGGCAGGCTCTGAGCATCGGTCCTGCCGCTCATAACGTTATGCAGAATTTATTCATAACGTGAATGTTATAACGATTGTAAAGAAACGTATGGCTTCGGAGACTTCTGGTAGTTTGTCTCTGGCCTCTGTGGTGCAATGGTCGGAGTAGCGGCAATAATGCTTTATGAATAGTCACTTAGTGCGACAATTCCTAAAGTGCAGGGAAAGCGGTCAACGTCAGCCAAAAATAAAACTTGACTGCGATCATGTTTCCGCTTTAAACATCTCACTTGCATGCATAAAAATGTGAAATGAATTGGCATGCGAGCTGGTACAGACATTATGGATAATCCCTGAGCACGGCAGTGGACATCATCGAAGGATCACAGGTATATGAACTGGCAACTCATCTCATTTTTTGGCGATAGCACCGTTTTGCTGCCCAGCGCAGCGGCGCTGTTTATTGTCCTGATGCTGCGTAAAACGTCGCGGTTGCTGGCGTGGCAGTGGAGTTTGCTGTTCGGCATCACCGGCGCCATCGTCTGCGCCTCCAAGCTGGCCTTTATGGGCTGGGGACTGGGTATTCGTGAGCTGGATTACACCGGCTTCAGCGGCCACTCAGCGCTCTCCGCGGCCTTCTGGCCTATCTTCTTATGGCTGCTTAGCGCCCGTTTTTCGGCGGGTGTGCAAAGAGCAGCGGTCACCACAGGCTATGTTTTAGCCGCAGTGGTGGGGTATTCACGGCTGGTCATCCATGCGCATTCCGTCTCGGAAGTGATCGCTGGCCTGCTGCTCGGCGCTGCCGGCAGCGCTTTGTTCCTGTTGCTACAAAAACGTACCACCCATTTGGAAAGCCTGAGTATTTCCTGGGGCGGCGTCGCGTGCCTGGTGATGGTCCCGCTCATCCTGTTGCATAGCGGCAATAAAGCGCCGACTCAGTCCCTGCTGGGACAAATCGCCATCGCAGTAGGACCGTTGGACAAACCCTATACCCGAAACGATCTGCACAAGCAGGCCTGGTAATTGCCTTTTTTTTTACAGGGGAAATTAAGTTTTCGCTGGTTAATTAGTCAAATAAGAAAATAATCTACTATATGCCAGTCAATTGATAATTCATATTTATGAAATAATGCAGTGCTACTACATTGTTAGTGCCAATTTGCGTGGATATAGCCGAGGTCAGACGTTTCTTAAATGCGCTGAGAAAGAACCTGGAGCACGTCTGCTGAATATTCCGTTACCAGGAAACTATAAGAAATTGTAGTTGACTTAGACGCCATCATCTGATTTTTGAATGACGCGACCTTAACGTAAAAGATCTTGTTTTACAGATGGTTAGCTTCATCCTTGATAGGTTAGCAACAACGGGACACTGTCTGGCCGTTTAACTTAGTGAATAATCTTAAGTGTTGACCGCTTATTTTTGCCAATAAAAGGGCAGGTGGTATTAATTGGCAGATATTCGGTAACAAGACTCCCAATTGTGACCGAAATCCCGTAAACTTAACGCCGCAAAAAATAAAGGCCTGACCAATTATTCATCCGCAGGTCGATAAAATAAGTCGTTCAGGTAGTCAGTGCGCTGGTAGCTGTTAAGCCAGGGGCGGTAGCGTCGCTGAAGCCGCTTGCTGCTGTACAATAGCTCCTGTTCAATTGCTGTAAAAATCGACCCTGTCATGATGAATACCCTCATCAGCTATCTATCCATTTTCCACGGATATCCTCAGAAGTTGGTCAGGAGCGGCTGCTGATATCACCTGGACATTAATTTTCCCATCTCATCGATAGCCTGTAGGGTGAAATTCGCCTACATTGTGAGCTGGGTGGATGTGATAATGGTTACGAGCAGCTTAGGGTAACTGTACTTGCCTCGCCGGTGTTGCACAGTGAAGTCAACTGGTGCCGCGAGCGCTTTCTATCTTGCTATTCCCCTCATTCTCATTGAGATACGACAGCGGGGCTGAAAATGGATCTTGTACAATGATAAAAATTGCGCGCATTGCCGTGACGCTGGGTTTACTTTCCTCATTGGGAGCCCAGGCTTTCGCGGCTGGGTTAGTGGTAAATGATAACGATCTGCGTAACGACCTTGCCTGGCTTTCCGATCGCGGGGTCATCCATCTGAGCCTGTCGACCTGGCCGCTGAGTCAGGAAGAGATCGCCCGGGCGCTAAAAAAGGCCAAACCGTCCTATTCTTCTGAGCAAGTGGTTCTGGCTCGTATCAACCAGAGACTGTCTGCTTTAAAAGCCGATTTCCGGGTCACCGGCTACACTTCAACCGACCAGCCGGGTACCCCGCAGGGGTTTGGTCAGACGCAGCCGGCAGATAACTCGTTAGGTCTGGCGTTCAATAACAGCGGCGAGTGGTGGGATGTCCACCTCCAGGGTAACGTCGAAGGGGGAGAGCGGATCAGTAACGGATCGCGCTTCAACGCCAACGGCGCCTATGGCGCGGTGAAATTCTGGAACCAGTGGCTCTCCTTTGGTCAGGTTCCGCAGTGGTGGGGACCGGGCTATGAAGGAAGCCTGATCCGCGGGGATGCGATGCGTCCGATGACCGGCTTCCTGATGCAGCGGGCAGAGCAGGCGGCGCCGGAAACATGGTGGTTACGCTGGGTGGGTCCATGGCAGTACCAGATCTCCGCCAGCCAGATGAATCAATATACCGCTGTGCCTCATGCCAAAATTATCGGCGGACGTTTTACCTTCACGCCGTTCCAGTCATTAGAATTAGGTGCGTCGCGTATTATGCAGTGGGGCGGGGAAGGGCGGCCACAATCCTTTAGCAGCTTCTGGGATGGCTTCACTGGCCATGATAATACTGGGACTGATAATGAACCGGGGAACCAACTGGCCGGCTTTGACTTTAAGTTCAAACTCGAGCCAACTCTCGGCTGGCCGGTCAGTTTCTACGGGCAGATGATCGGTGAGGATGAATCTGGTTACTTGCCTTCGGCAAATATGTTCCTTGGTGGAATGGAAGGGCACCACGGCTGGGGTAAGGATGCGGTAAACTGGTACCTGGAAGCACACGATACGCGCACCAATAGGAGTCGTACTAATTACAGTTATAACCATCATATCTACAAAGATGGTTACTATCAGCAGGGCTATCCGCTGGGTGATGCGATGGGCGGGGACGGGCAACTCGTTGCCGGTAAGGTTGAGCTGATTACGGAGGATAACCAGCGCTGGAGCACGCGTCTGGTATACGCAAAGGTTAACCCGGAGAATCAGTCGATCAATAAAGCATTCCCTCATGCTGATACCTTGAAAGGTGTACAGCTGGGCTGGAGTGGCGATGTGTATCAGTCGGTTCGTCTGAATACTTCACTGTGGTACACCAATGCTAACAATAGCGACAGCGATGACGTTGGGGCCAGCGCAGGTATAGAGATACCGTTTAGTTTATAAGGCTGAATGCTGAAAACAGGGGAGAGGGGTGGTAGCGCTGCAGGATGCAGTCAGCTTTTATCTCTCCATAAGCCGGCAGGGAAGTAACGGCGATGACAGCTGCTCAGGAATTGGCAAATTTTGATTTACTGATGATGTGACATTATGAAGAAAAAAATTGTTAAATTTTCGGCATTAGCGTTGGCGATTGGGTTTTTATCGGGTTGTACCATTATCCCTGGTCAGGGATTAAACAGTCTGCGAAAGAACGTGGTTGAGCTTCCGGATAGCGACTACGATCTGGATAAATTGGTTAATGTATATCCGATGACACCAGGGCTTATCGATCAGCTTCGCCCTGAAAGTGTACTCGCTCGTCCAAACCCACAGCTGGATAATTTACTACGCAGTTATGAATATCGCATCGGGGTGGGCGATGTATTGATGGTCACTGTCTGGGATCACCCGGAATTGACAACACCTGCAGGCCAATACCGTAGCGCCAGCGATACCGGTAACTGGGTTAACTCAGACGGTACCATTTTCTATCCTTATATTGGTAAAGTGCAGGTGGCGGGGAAAACACTTAGCCAGGTACGCCAGGATATAGCCAGCCGTTTAACAACATATATTGAAAGTCCACAGGTTGATGTAAGTGTTGCTGCATTTCGTTCTCAAAAAGCCTATGTAACTGGCGAAGTTGCAAAATCAGGTCAGCAACCGATCACTAATATCCCTTTAACAGTTATGGATGCAATCAATGCTGCAGGAGGCTTATCAGAGGACGCTGACTGGCGGAATGTTGTTTTGACGCATAATGGTAAAGACACCAAAATCTCACTTTATGCTCTAATGCAAAAAGGGGATTTAACCGAGAACCGATTGCTGTATCCTGGAGATATTCTGTTTGTCCCGCGTAATGACGATTTGAAGGTTTTCGTGATGGGTGAGGTGGGCAAACAAAGCACGATGAAGATGGATCGCAGTGGAATGACTTTGGCAGAAGCACTTGGTAATGCGGAAGGGATTTCTCAAGCATTCAGCGATGCAACAGGGGTTTTTGTAATTCGCCAGATCAAGGGTGACAAGCAAGGTAAGATTGCTAATATCTATCAATTAAATGCACAAGATGCTTCTGCTATGGTATTGGGGACTGAATTCCAATTGCAGCCCTATGATATTGTATATGTAACTACTGCTCCTTTGGTTCGCTGGAATCGCGTGATATCACAGCTCGTACCAACAATAACCGGAGTACATGACATGACCGAAACAGCGAAATATATTAAAGAATGGCCATAATATGACTTTTGATAATATTTTAGTGATTTGCACTGGAAATATTTGTCGTTCACCTTTGGGGGAACGTCTTCTGCGAAATAAGTTGCCAACAAAGGTGATAAATTCAGCGGGTACAAGCGCTATGGTTGATCACCCAGCTGATAAATCCGCTATAAAAGTAGCCGAGGATAATGGTATATCATTAGAAGGCCATAAAGGGAAACAATTAACACGAGAAATGATTAGGCGTCATGAGTTAATATTGGTCATGGAGCAGTATCATATTGAGCATATAACTAAGTTATATCCGGAATCTCGTGGGAAAATATTATTATATGGGCATTGGATAAATCAGAAAGAAATACCAGATCCATATAGAAAAAGTGAAGAAGCTTTTATCTCAGTTTTTAAAATGTTAGAGCTTGCTGCGGAAGAATGGACAGCAAAGTTAGGTGTATAAATTTAGGAAAACCTTATGCCTTCTGTAAAAAATAAGCATGAACTAAAAGAATCTGATGAACTGGATATTGCTCGCTTATTTGGGGAGCTGATTGATCACCGTAAACTCATTATTTCACTAACAGCATTAAGTACATTATTAGCACTTGTATATGCATTATTTGCTACACCCATATATCAAGCAGATGCAACATTGCAGGTAGAACAGAAGCAGGCAAATAGCATTCTTAACAGTTTAAGCCAAATGCTTCCAGATAGCCAACCTCAGTCAGCTCCGGAAATAGCCTTATTACAGTCAAGAATGATCTTAGGTAAAACAGTTGACGATCTAAATTTGCAAACAAAAATACAGCAAAGTTATTTTCCTATATTTGGTAAAGGATGGGCCAGATTAACAGGGGAAAAGAATGGGCAAATAATAATTCCTAGATTGTACATTAAAGATGCCGGTGATGAAATTATCAATTTTGACATCACCGTTACAGATAATAAGAATTATAAAGTTAAGGGTGAACAAGGCGAAATTAATGGAACAGTAGGTGATTTAATCGAGAAGGGAAATTTTGCAATTAGCGTTAGTAGCATTGATGCAATTCCAGGAACCAAATTTAAAGTTTCATATATTCCTCGGTTACGGGCAATTACAGATATTCAAAAGAATCTGTCAATCACGGATCAAGGGAAGGATACAGGGATCTTATTATTATCACTAACCGGTGATGACCCTGAGTTGACGAAAAATATACTTGACAGCATAAGTAATAATTATTTGGCCCAAAATATCGCAAGGCAAGCAGCACAAGATGAAAAAAGCTTGGATTTTTTAAATAAGCAGTTGCCAAAAGTTCGCGGAGATCTTGACTTAGCTGAAGATAAATTAAATGATTATAGACGCTTAAATGATTCCGTAGATTTATCTCTAGAGGCTAAATCTGTTTTGGATCAAATAGTAAACGTTGATAATCAGTTAAATGAATTAACATTTAGAGAATCAGAGATTTCTCAACTTTATACAAAAGAGCACCCTACTTATAAGGCATTGTTAGAAAAAAGAAAAACATTACAAGAGGAGAAAAGTAAATTAAATAAACGGGTGTCGAGTATGCCTGAAACACAGCAAGAGATTTTAAGGTTAAGCCGAGACGTTGAGTCTGGTCGCGCTGTATATATGCAATTGCTTAATCGTCAGCAAGAGTTAAGTATTGCAAAATCGAGTGCAATAGGTAACGTCCGGATCATAGATGAGGCAGTAACAAACCCTAAACCAGTTAAACCTAAAAAGGTTCTTATTGTTCTTGTGGGGATTGTAATTGGTGCTGTATTATCGATTGGGATTATTCTTCTCCGTATATCACTGAGACGAGGAGTGGATTCGCCTGAATTGCTTGAAATGATCGGTACATCTGTGTACGCAAGTATTCCGGTCTCTGAAGCAATGACTAAGTATAATAATTTAAAAAATAAGTCACATAAGGATGATAGAAATATATTACTAGCTATTGATAATCCTGCAGATCTGGCGATAGAGTCAATCCGAGGGTTAAGGACTAGTTTACATTTCGCAATGATGGAAGCACGAAATAATATCTTAATGATATCTGGTGCAAGCCCAAATGCCGGTAAAACTTTTGTCAGTTCAAACTTAGCAGCTATCGTTGCTCAAACTGGGAAACGAGTTTTATTCATTGATACGGATATGAGAAAAGGTTATACACATAAACTTTTCAAAGCATCTAATGCAAATGGTCTATCCGAATTTTTAGCAGGCAAAAGCGAAATTTCAAAATGCGTTCAAACATTTGAGTCTGCGAATTTTGACTTTATAACAAGAGGAGTTGTACCACCTAACCCAGCCGAGTTATTGATGCATAAAAGATTTGATGAATTATTACAATGGGCGAGTAAAAATTATGATATTGTGATTTTAGATACGCCTCCAATTTTGGCTGTTACTGATGCAGCAATAATTGGTAATTATGCTGGTACAACATTATTAGTGTGTCGCTTCGAAATGAACACAGTCAAAGAAATCGAAGTTAGTATTCAACGATTCGAACAAAGTGGTGTATCTGTTAAAGGATGTATTCTAAATGGAGTGATTAAAAAAGCAAGCAGTTATTATGGTTATGGCTATAATTATTATGGTTATTCTTATGATGATAAGAAGTAACAATATAATAAAAGGATGATTGGGAAATGAAATATTTTATAGCCATACCGACATTTAATGGTGGAACACTGTGGAAAAATGTAGCGAAAGCAATAAGGGAATATGCGCCACAAGATACATTAGTCCAGGTCATTGATTCTGGTAGTACAGATAAAACGGTTGATTATGCCAAAGAATATGGGTTTGAGTTAGTAAGCATTAATTCAAAAGATTTCAATCATGGCGCAACAAGAAATCTTGCGGTAGACCTACATAAAGATGAATTTGATATCGTAATTTTTTTGACGCAGGATGCTCTACCTACGCCGTTTTTTGTAGAAAAATTAATTAAAGCATTCGATGATCCTATGGTAAGTTGTGCTTATGGCAGGCAATTACCACATTCAGATGCTAATCCGATCGCGAAACATGCCCGTTTGTTTAATTACAGTAGTAATAGTTATACATCTTCAATGCGAGATGTCCCGTTAATGGGCTTAAAAACAGTTTTTATATCAAACTCTTTCGCGGCATATAGAATTTCAAGCTTTGAAAAAATAGGTGGGTTTCCATCTAATACAATTCTTAGTGAGGATATGTATTTCGCCGCGAAAAGCGTAATGGGCGACTATAAAATTGCATATATTGCAGACGCTATGGTAAAGCATTCACATAACTACTCATTGATAGAAGAGTTCAAAAGATATTTTGATATTGGTGTGTTCCATGCTGACCAGCAATGGATAAGAAATAATTTTGGTGGAGCAGGTGGAGAGGGAAAACGTTTTTTAATATCTGAATTGTTATACTTAATCAAATCAAATCCGCTGTATATATTTAGGGCCTGCACGCTAAATGCATTGAAAATTACAGGATATAAATTAGGGCAAAGCTATAATAAATTGCCGCTAAGGATAGTGAAAAAGTTATCTATGCATAAGCGATATTGGAAATGAAAAGATAATATAAATTTTGTGCGAATGAAATTCCATCGAGTCTAAAAATTATGATACTTTCACACAATCGGCCACATTCTAAAACAAATGCTTCACTGATTTCAATGTTTCAACGAATATCAGATGTCGTTGTTATTTTTGGAGTGCAGTTTACAGTGAATTATTTAAATGGGCTGCATTATGGTTATAAGCAAGTAATTATTTTTTTTGCTGTTTTTTGTTTATTCCAAATGATAGGGGGGATAACAGATTTTTATCGTTCATGGAGGGGTGTCAAATTATCAACTGAATTGCTATTAATTTTAAAAAACTGGACCTTATCGGTAATTTTTGTACTAGGTGCGACATCATATATTAAGCAGCTTTATTTACCATTAATGTTACTAGTTGAATGGTATTTAATGTGTTGTGTGTGCCTGATTTTTTCAAGGACATTAGTTCGTTTTAGCGCCGGATTTTTTAGGAAATTAGGTTATAATACACGAAACGTTGCTATAGCCGGTTCATTGCCCGTTGGAGTTACTCTGGCTAAGAGTTTCATTGAAGAACCATGGTTAGGTTTTAATGTCATTGGTATTTATGATGAGCAACCTTTTGATGATCTAATTAATACAGAAATAAAATATGCTGGGGATTTTAGTTCTTTAATTAAAGATGCAAAGGATGGTCGAATTGATAGAATATATATAGCTATGAATATGAATGATGAACTTAAGATGAAGGAGCTCATTAAGGCACTTACAGATACAACCTGTTCAGTTATACTCATACCAGATGTTTTTACCTTTAATATTTTACAATCCAGAACCGAGGAAGTAAATGGCATTCCCGTTGTTCCAATATTTGAAACGCCTTTAAATGGCATTAATATGGTATTGAAAAGATTGGAAGATATAATTCTTTCACTGGTTATTTTAACATTAATATCACCTATTTTGCTTATTATATCTCTTTGTGTGAAGTTAACCTCACATGGGCCCGTTATTTTCAAGCAAACTCGTTATGGAATGGATGGGAAACCAATAAAAGTTTGGAAATTTAGGACTATGGTTGTTATGGAAAATGATAATGTTACTCAGGCTACTAAAAATGATGTACGTGTTACGAAAGTGGGTAGATTCTTGAGGAGAACATCATTAGATGAGTTACCACAATTTTTTAATGTATTATTTGGTGGAATGTCTATAGTTGGTCCACGTCCACATGCGGTAATTCATAACGAGCAATACAGAAGTCTAATAGAGGGGTATATGTTACGACACAAAGTAAAACCAGGCATCACTGGATGGGCTCAAATCAATGGTTGGCGAGGTGAAACTGATACCCTCGAAAAAATGGAAAAACGAGTGGAATATGATTTGGAATATATACGAGAGTGGAGTATTTGGCTTGATATTAGAATTATATTCCTAACAATATTTAAAGGGTTTATCGGAAAAACGGCATATTAAGATAATAAAACAACACAAAATTAATCGAAAGGTAAATATATGCGGTTTTCAAATGAGGATGTTAGAAGATATGAGTATATATCTTTGGCATTATTGTTAATATATATAATTTGTTTAATGTATAGTCCGCACTTAGGCTTTTTTATTGGTTGTTTACTATTATTAACACCGCTTGGGAACTATGGTTTAATTAGAAAGAGTATAGTCCTTATACAAATATTCTTGATAATAATAACTGTATCCTCTAGACAAATAGGTATAAACATTTTTAGTGATGATTTGCTTAATACGTATATGCCTATAGTTCATCAAATTGAGCAAGGACAACCTTTTTACGATACATCCTTCAAGTTTGAACTTTTTTTTCCATTAATTATCAAAACATTTTTACCTCTGTATGGCAACTTTGATGCAAGAAATGTATTAACACTTATAGTGGCAATTACCATGTCGCTATATTTTATCTGGTATGTGTTATTTGTTGAGAAATTTACGGAACGAAAAAATAGAGGGGCTATTGCAGCATTATGCATGCTTATGATTCAAATAGGGCCACTTAGTCAGTTTTTAAGGCAAGAGTTAGCTACACCTATATTGCTCTTATCGTTATCTTACTGGTTATGTGGGAGACGGTATTTATCAATGGTGTTGTTTTTGATTTCTTTTTTTATACATACAACATCTTTGATCATCTTTTTGATATTTCTTTTATCTATTAGTAAATACAAAAAAATTAGACATGGCATTGTTTTGTTTTCTTTTATATTTTCCATGATGTTGTATGCAGCTCCTAATATACTAGTAACTTTTTTTAATATCATTGGCGCAAGTTTTTTCAGTGCGAAGATAAATTATTATGTTGGGAATAGCATACTTTCCTTACCTGCTGCGCTATCTGCAGGTAAGTTTATCGTTATATTTTTAAGTACTTACTTATTCAAAGGAGAAAAAGGTGATAATCACTTCATGCAAGGTATTTCACAATTTTCTTTCTTTATCATGATGTGCTGCGTACCTTTAATTATTTTTAAAAGCGCTACAAGAATAGGCTTAATTGTAACCAGTTTCTTGAGCCCTCTGGTACTTATTTACAATCTTAAGGGAAAAGAGTTTTGGATTGGTGCCTTCATAATAATTATCAGTTTGTTGTCCTTACTTTTCCCGGGGCGGCTCAATGGCAGTGTGCAAGAAGGGTTTGAGCTATGGAGTAACTTTGATTGGATTGGTACATCGCCTTTTTATTATATTAATTAAGTAATTTTATATCGGATAAGGTCTGAGCATGAAAATTAGTTTTTTAACGCGTGTAGATTGTTTTGATAAATACGGTGGCGATACATACCAGATTGAACAATATAAAAAACATTTAGAATCCTACGGTGAGACCGTAACTATTAATTGCAATCTAAATTTTCCGAAAGATAGTGATTTTTATATTTTAGTCAATCTTGATCGCCCTATAGAATTGAATATATACTATGCGATGCTCAAGAAATTTCATCTTGAAGAAAAGGCAATATTACTACCCATACATCATAGTTTAGACGCGATTAATAAATTCGAATTACATAGCCGGTCTGGCTGGCTTGGCTTTGTATCAAATATTATTACAAAGTACAACACAAGAGAGAAAATAAAAAACATATATAGGGCCATTAATTATCCGATATTACGAAAAGCAGCTTTTTTACATTTATTTGTAGATTATGACAGTAAGTTAAAAGAAATATTAAAGCAAGTGAATTATTGCATAGTACTATCATTTACCGAAATTGAGAATATTAAAAAGGATTACGGTGTAGATATTTCAGAGAAAGCGGTGTTAGTCAGGAATGGTGTTGATTTAATCCCTGAGTTATCAGATAACATTGATAATCGAGATATTGATGTTCTGGTTTGTGGGAGAATCGAAGAAAGAAAAAACTCATTAGCGATTTTAAGAGAATTAGGTCAAACAAATCTAACGGTAGTCTTTGTAGGGGGCGAAAATCTCAACAATAAAAAATATGTTACAAGGTTTAAGAATGAAATATCAAAGTATAGTAATATAACTTTTATTGGAAAGAAAAAACCTGAAGATTTAATTTCACTCTATAGACATTCTCGCTTTCATGTATCGGCAAGTTGGTTCGAAGTAGCTTCTTTAGTAGATTTAGAAGCATATGCTTATGGTTGCCAAGTTATCTCATCCACTGAAGGGAGTACTCATGAATATCTTAAAGATAATGCAAGATATATTTCTCCTCATAACATTAAGAGCCTAACTGATCTATTAACTGCACCTTATTCTGATAAAAATCCTTCCGAACAATATCAATATATCAATCAAAATTATACATGGAAGATAGCTTCAAAAAAATTGCATGGTTTTTTATTGGAGGTGGTAAATGTTAAATGAACCTTTGGTCAGTGTTTATATGCCTACACATAATAGATCTGAATTGCTTGAGAGGGCAATTAAATCTGTTATAACTCAAAATTATTCTAACATTGAGCTAATTATTTGTGATGATGGTTCCACTGACAATACATATGAAGTGGTTAATAATTTTATAGAACAAGGATATAAAATTATATATCTGCGTAATGCTTCGCCTAGAGGGGCTTGTTTTTCTAGGAACCGCTGTATAGAAGCATCAACTGGTCAGTTTGTTACTGGGCTTGATGATGACGATTTTTTTACACAGAACAGGATCTCTGATTTTGTTACTTATTTAATTAAATATGACTACGAGTTCATGTGTACAACATATTTGATTAAAAATAACGCGCAACTGAAAAAATCACGTAATACTAGTGGGTGGTTAGATTTTAAAACCATAAGAAAAAGAAATAGCATAGACAGCCAAGTTTTCATTAAGAAAGAATTTATTATTGAGGCAGGCGGATTTGATGAATCTATGCCAGCTTGGCAGGATTATGATTTATGGTTCCGTTTACTCAAGAAAGGGTTGAAATGTTATAAGATTAATAATTATTCTTATATAAAGGATATTTCACATGATAAACAAAGAATTACTACAAGTTCAAAAGCATATGACGGATATAAAAAGTTCTTAATCAAACATGATAGTGATTTATCCAATGGTGATAAAAAATCGCTATATTACTGTGATTTAATTAACAGAGGTGAAGTTATTAATATTTCATCTCTATTCAAAGTATACTCACCAACCGGTTTAAAAGCTGTGCTCAAAGGTTTTATAAATACGATTGCTAAGGTATTTAAATGAAAACGATAGTTTTGGTTGTTTTATATGGGCGCGAAAATACTGAAACTAGCACTACACAGAGTTTATTGAACTTACCTACTAATTATAAAAACTATACTTTACTGTTGTTTAACAACGGACCATCTTTTATAAACACGGAAGGCGATATACATTTTCTCAATTTACAAAGAAGATTTGGTTCTGTTTTCCTGTATAATGATATTTCAAACAGATCATTAAGTGATATATATAACAGTATGTTTGAATCTTTCACTGCTGATAGATATATTATTTTTGATGATGACTCATTTTTTTCAGAGGATTATTTTAATACCTCTTTAAATCAAGATATAGATATTCATTTACCACTTATTTCATCTAATACTGATCAGCGTATATATTATCCTCGGAAGGACGGACATATTGTAAAAAATATGGAAGAGTATATTGAATGGAATGGCAAATGTAAAATATATTCTATAGGTTCTGGGATGATTATTTATTCGAGTTTAATTTCTAAATTCAAGGAGTTGTCGCAACATCTATTTGATCCACATTTCGCATTATATGGTGTTGACTTTTCATTATTTAGACAAATAGAAAAAAATATATCTTCAAGTTATTACGTGAAATTTTTTATCAACGGCACTATACATCATTCAATGACCGGGTTGGATAAAAAGATTCCCAAATGGCGACATGAAGAACGAATGTATGATTATATCTTGTCTATTAAATATTATTCCAGAAATAAACATGTAGGCAGGTTTAAATTTCTATTATTTTTACTAAGAAAAATATTGACACGCGATTTCTTTAATTTAATAAAGTATACAAAACTATTTATTAATGGTTGGCATTACCGTAGCGACGGTACGCTCGATTTATTTAATGGTAAAAATGGAAAATAACATGTTGGATTTTTCGAAAAGAATAGTTGACAAGAAAACCCTCAGGTATTTTCTTGAATGCGATCGCTTAGCATTAAAAAAAAGCTATAACAAGCCTAAGTTATTTCGAGATTCTATCTGGAGATTCCAAATTCTGTTAAGAAAAACAGAATATTGGTCTAATAAACATTTTTTTCTAGCTCGACTGATTTATTTGGCTCACCTGTTTTTATATAAAAGACAATGTGTACGGTACAGCGTCGAAATCCCGTTGAATTGCATTGGTGAAGGATTGGTCATTTGGCATTTAAATGGCATTATCATAAACCCTGAATGCAAAATTGGAAGCAATTGTTCTATTTCCGCCGGCGTAGTAATAGGTCATGCTAAAGGTAAAGTGCCATATATTGGTAATAATGTGCATATTATGCTCGGAACTAAAATTTTAGGAGCAAATGTCTGTAATAACGTGACTATTGGGGCAGCAAGCCTCGTAATTAAAGATATTACAGAACCTTATACAGTATGGGCTGGGCACCCTGCTAAAATTTTATCAACGAATAATGATAGTGATCATATCAAGCAAGGTTTGCTGATTGAAAAAATTAAAGAAAGATTTTTATAAGGGATTTCGGTATGCAAAACATACATAAATTTGAACCACAGAGTGTAAAACTTCCTATTAATTCAGATATAAAAAGAACGGCTAAGCGACCTTATCATCTTAAACAATATGACTATGATGAAAAATATGATTGGGATACATTGAGCTATGATGTTTTTTACTCAGAGGGCTATATTTACTTGTCCGGGCCTCCATCCTACGGTTTAGAGTCGCTATTTACAAAAAGTTGTTTCAACATTGACGGAATTAATTTAACGTCTAAGATAGAAGTTATCCATATGGACAGAGCGCAACGGGTAAGAATTCCGGTTGAACACAAACCAGAAATAATTATTTGGGAAAATGAAGTATTTAGCATGGAAATAGATGTGAGCAATGATTTTAATCATCTGTTCAAGGATAAAAATGTTATTTTTACGTTATCAAAAAATAATGATTTAAATTGGATTAAAGATTGGATTGTATTTTACAGAGACAAGTATAATATAAATGGTGTGCTCATTTATGACAATTCATCTACAGTATATACATTAGATGAATTGGCGTCATTTTTATCCAATGAGAATCTTGGTGTCGAGATTGTATTAGTTAACTGGCCCTTTAAGTATGGCCCACAAGGAAGCGTAAAAGATAATTTGCCCTGGGATTCAGATTTTTGTCAACATGGAGCAATGGAAAACGCCAAAGTTAAATATTTAAAGCATGCAAATATTGTTTTTAATGTTGACATTGATGAACTGGTTTTTATTAAAAATAATGCTACTTTTTTCTCGAAGCTCAATAAATTCGGTATTGTTCATATTCCTGGAATATGGGTGTCATCTACACCAATTAACAACGATGGTATTATCCAGAAAAAATTCAAAGATTATATTTATATAAATAAAAAAGAAATATTTTCACCTTACAAGTGGGCCGTCTCCCCAAGGAATATAAAGTTTGAATGTCAGTGGACTACTCATCGAGTTATTTCTTTAGGAACATCTATACGGAGGTTTTTATTAAATACATCATATAAAGATCATTATTATCATTATAAAGCTATTAATACAAGTTGGAAATATGACCGTTTGAACTATGAAAATATGCAAGGTGATCTTTGTAAATCTCTTGATTTAGTTAAATATGCCAACATTAAATCCACAACAAGCCTATCGGAAAGAATAGAATTTGTTCATATTAAAAGTAAAATTTCATTAAGATGTTTTCTAAAAAATATGAATGAGGTGGTTAAATATTTCAAGTTTATTATAAAGAAAAAGTAACTGATTAATCATATTATACAGAAATTATATTTTGTCATAAGCATGAATAAAAGTTTTCGATTTATCTTTGTATGATTTTTCAATTGGCAATATGTGATTTAAATCATCAATTTTAATTGCATATAATAAGCGTATTAATTTAATCGGTAATCTTTTTTTTATTAATTTAATCTAGGTGTTTATGAATAGAAGAGATTTTTTAAATAAAGTAACTTTACCTTCAGCAATATTTTTTTCAACTTTTTCTGATAGTAGTGTTTCTAAGATGAATTCTCCTCTGTTCGCGTCAGATAACAAATTCCTTACTGTCGCCTCCTATGATGAGTTATCGAATACTTCGGGTGAATTTTATGGACAGGTAATATATTTAACATCCTATTATACGAACGTTCCTGGTGGCGGTGGTTTTTATTCATGGAAGGAGGGGGTTGAAAGCGATGATCTAGGCCATGTTTGTGTTCCAAAACTTGGTAATGGATATTGGGAATCTTTGGATGATAAAGTTGATTTACACTCATACGGCATATTAGCTGTCAATATTGATGCAGCTGACAAGACCCATGATATGTCTAATAGACTACAAAATGCATTCAATCGTGCTAAATCTAAAAATTATTCAGTTCATACTAGTTTGGCTGCAGAAAACCATTATAGCAAACATGGTTTTTTTATTACTAAAGGCATAAATATTTCAGGAGTTAAATCAATCTATGGATGTTTAAGTTTGTTTCTCTTGTCCTCGGAGTTTAAAGGTCTTTCTACCCCAGGCATACCTTCCACTAAATGGGCATTAATTAATATTAATGCTAAATTTGATAGCTCTGGGATGATTTATGGGTCAGCTCAAGGTAACCAAATAATATCAAGCATAGTTATTCGAGATTTGACTCCTAGATCTACTTCACTAAGTGGCCAATTACATGTTTTTTCTGGAGTAAATGTCTTTGGTTCTCTGTGTTCTGTCGGGTTTGATGGATATGGTGTATGTTTAGATTCATGCTACGATTCCTTTATTTCTGATATAAGAGCTATCTCCTGTGGTAATAGTGACTATTTTGCAATTAGTTGCGGTAATTATCCAAGCGCTCATACCTCAAGGCCCGATGGATTTAATAGTGTAACAATTGCCGGGGTTATGGCTCATGACTGCTATGATAGAAGTATTCATATTACTGGAGCAGGTAAAAATAGGATTGAGCGTATTCACGAGGAGCAAACAATTGTTACTTCAACAACACCTTGGAAAAAAAGTGCAACTGTGATTACTAATAATTGGGGTTACAGTAACACAATTATTGGAGGCGACTTTTCCAGCTTTGGTACTGTTTCTATTTACCCTCGTAATAATTGTTCTAAGCATCACGTTTGTACAATTGTTAGTAATAGAGTAGCTATTGATACACTCGATACGAGTGGCAACGTATCAATTCATAGTTCCTACACTGAGTATCCAAGAGCTCTAGCGATTAATTCATTGTCTGTAAAATATAATTTATGGATATCAGAATATGTTATTGCATCATTATCAACAGTTGAGATAACTGAGGGGAATTTTGATTCCAATGCATTAAGAGTAACTTCAGGCTCTATTTTTATGTATGGAGATAAATGCCATTTTTATGCCAAAAATGGTACTTTTGACTACCTTTCTGTAAACGGCGATGTTCATTTTGATGAATGCAATATTGTCGGGTGCAATGTAAAGGGCACAGTTTTACTTTCTAATAATAATTATATTGGGAATGTAACCTGCGATAAAATTGCTATTAAAGGAAGCCGAAACTATATTCAACGTGGTGTTTTTAAGAATGATGTTTTGATCGCAGGTATAGATGAGAATCATTTTTCTGATTGTAAATTTCTTGGGAATATTGTGTTATGTAATGGTGTCTCCTTATCCAAATGTTTTGTTAATGGCCTTTTAACACTAAAATCGATAAAAGGAAACAGCAGTTCAATAATGCTTAAAGAGCTTCATGTAAAAGGTGATTTAATAGTGGATTCCACAAATCCTATTAAGCTCGCTTCTTCTGTGGTTGATGGGAATATCATAATTAATGATGTTAAACTTAACTTGATTCTTGATGATTTAATGTGTGGTGATATATTTAATAGTGCCGCTGATGGATCTTGGGTATATTCTAAAGTTATTGTTTCCGGTAGTTCAAACCATGCAAATACCATAGCTAACACTAATATTCCCCGTGGCCGAGTATCAACAACTGATCCCTATACAGGTAATACTTATACTTATACTGGTGATGGATGGGTTAAGGTTTTTTAATTTTATTTTTACTAAATTAAATATTCTTTGATCCAGTCGCTATTTTTACCGCGTCTTCTTATTAGGTGATTAATTTATTTAGTCCTTTAAGGTACTAACTTTATGAACGTTGTTTCTAATGCTAAATGGAATGCTTTTTCACAATTTTTTAAGATTGGTATCCAAGTAGCTAATCTTGTTTATCTTGCCAAAATTATACCTCCTTCTGAGTATGGTATAATGGCAATGGCCGTTGTTGTTACAAATTTAGGTGTTTTACTTAGAGATCTGGGAACTTCCGCTGCCATTATTCAACGGCGAAATTTAACTGAAGGTGTAAAAAATACTGTTTTTTGGCTTAACGTCATTTTAGGTTGCTCTCTCGCTATTTTAATAGTTTTATCGTCGCCCCTGATAGCAGCAATTTATAATCAACATGAGTTGATTTATGTCTTAATGCTATTAAGTATTAGTTTTCCTCTTTCAAGTAGTGCAGCTACCCATCTAGCTTTACTCGAAAGGGAATCCAAGTTCAAGACAATATCAAAAATTGAGATCACATCTTCGTTGGTTTCTGTGCTGGTTGCCATCATCATGGCCAATTTAGGTTATGGTGTTTATAGCCTTGTAATGCAAGCTATTGTATTAAGCTTAATGTCGGCCTTACAATTTTGGATTGTTTCTAGTTGGCGACCTTCATTTAAATTGTTTATTAATAAACATGATTTAAAGGAAATTTTTGGTTTTAGTGCCAATCTTTCTTTATTTAATTTAATTAATTATTTCTCACGTAATGCTGATGGTTTTATTATTGGCAAGTTTATGTCTGCCACTATACTTGGTAGTTATAATCTTGCTTATAGAATAATGCTTTTCCCATTACAAAGTCTAACATTTGTCGCATCTCGTTCTTTATACCCCGTATTAAGCCATTACCAAGATGACATATCTAAGGTAAGAAATACATATCTAAATTGTGTTTTTGTTATTCTTATGATAACGGCACCTTTGATGAGCGGGCTTGCTATATATAGTAAACCTTTTGTATTTTTGATTTTTGGGCCGCAATGGCATATTACTTCTGATGTGCTTCAGTGGTTAGCGCCTACTGCAATAATTCAATCTATTCTTAGTACGACTGGTTCTGTCTTCATGGCTAAAGGGCGGACTGACACTTTAATGCGTTTAGGTATCATAGGTACATTTTTGCAAGTGAGTGCTTTTTTAATCGGTGTGAACTTTTCTATTACAACATTCGCATTTTGCTATTTAATAGCCAATATTTTAAATTTCTTTCCAGTAATGGTTTGTCTTTTAAAACTTATCTCAGTAGATTTTTATTTTTTCTTTAAAAAAATATTTTCCATAATAATATCAACATTTATAATGATTTCTGTATTGAAGACTATCGATCTATTAGTATTTCCAATTGATGATATTAAAAATCTTTTCACACTTGTTGTTTTTTCTTTAGTAGGTGTTGTTGTGTATTTTTTTGCGATATTTACTTTGTCTACTCAGTTTCGAAAGAATATCATCCTTTTTTATTGCAACAAAATTGGTAATAAAACAATATAATTGTTTTTGTTATTAATTTTTATTTTATTACTTGCTTCCAGTTAAATCATCTTTAAGTTAAAATTCTATAGAAATTGACTGCGAACGTGTCGCAGCTACCACACCAGACAGGAGTATGTAATGTCCAAGCAACAGATCGGAGTTGTCGGTATGGCCGTGATGGGGCGTAACCTTGCGCTGAACATCGAAAGCCGTGGTTATACCGTCTCCGTTTTCAACCGCTCCCGTGAAAAGACCGAAGAAGTGATTGCCGAAAACCCAGGCAAGAAACTGGTCCCTTACTACACAGTACAAGAGTTTGTTGAATCCCTCGAAACACCACGTCGTATCCTGTTGATGGTGAAGGCCGGGGCTGGCACCGACAGCGCCATCGATTCCCTTAAGCCTTACCTTGATAAAGGCGACATCATCATTGATGGCGGCAACACCTTCTTCCAGGACACCATCCGTCGTAATCGTGAGCTGTCTGCCGAAGGTTTTAACTTTATCGGTACCGGTGTTTCCGGTGGTGAAGAGGGGGCTCTGAAAGGTCCATCCATCATGCCTGGTGGCCAGAAAGAAGCTTATGAGCTTGTTGCTCCGATTCTGAAGCAGATTGCTGCGGTTGCTGAAGACGGTGAGCCATGCGTGACCTATATCGGTGCTGACGGTGCTGGCCATTATGTGAAGATGGTTCATAACGGCATCGAGTATGGCGACATGCAGTTGATTGCTGAAGCTTATGCGCTGTTGAAAGGCGGTCTGGCACTTTCCAACGAAGAGCTGGCGCAAACCTTCACCGAATGGAACGAAGGTGAACTAAGCAGCTACCTGATCGACATTACCAAAGATATCTTCACCAAGAAGGATGAAGAGGGTAATTACCTAGTCGATGTCATTCTTGATGAAGCAGCAAACAAAGGTACCGGTAAATGGACCAGCCAGAGCTCACTGGATCTCGGCGAACCACTGTCCCTTATCACCGAGTCCGTTTTTGCTCGTTATATCTCTTCTCTGAAAGACCAGCGTGTAGCCGCTTCGAAAGTGCTGAGTGGTCCGCAGGCTCAGCCGGCCGGTGATAAAGCAGAATTTATCGAAAAAGTGCGTCGCGCTTTATACCTCGGTAAAATCGTTTCCTATGCTCAAGGCTTCTCTCAGCTGCGAGCTGCTTCTGATGAATACAACTGGGATCTGAACTACGGAGAGATCGCTAAGATTTTCCGCGCGGGCTGCATCATTCGTGCACAGTTCCTGCAGAAGATCACCGATGCGTATGCGCAAAACGCGGGCATTGCTAACCTCCTGCTGGCGCCATACTTCAAACAGATCGCTGATGACTATCAGCAGGCGCTGCGTGATGTCGTGGCTTATGCCGTGCAGAATGGTATTCCGGTACCGACGTTCTCTGCAGCAATTGCCTACTACGACAGCTACCGTTCCGCAGTTCTGCCAGCTAACCTGATTCAGGCTCAGCGTGATTACTTTGGTGCGCACACCTATAAGCGTACTGATAAGGAAGGCGTTTTCCATACTGAGTGGTTAGATTAATATTTATCTTATTAGACCTCCTGAAATTTATTGGAGGTCTAATGTCAAAGTACATATATAATCAAGTTTTATTCTGACAAATAGCGGAAATTTAAGAGTTTCGCTATTTGTTTTTAAAGTGTTCCTTCGATATTATCCCCATAAAATTACATCTCAAACATTTTAATATGAAGATGTATGCAATTATTTTCTTTTTGCATGAGTAATCAAAGGTAAATAAAATATGAAGATTCTTGTCACCGGTGGCGCAGGCTTTATCGGCTCTGCCGTGGTTCGTCATATCATTGAAAATACCCAGGACGAAGTCCGTGTGATGGACTGCCTGACCTACGCCGGCAACCTCGAATCCCTGGCGCCGGTGGCCGGGAACGAACGCTATTCGTTTTCCCAGACTGATATCACGGACGCCGCTGCCGTGGCAGCCCAGTTCAGCGAGTTCCGCCCGGATATCGTGATGCACCTGGCGGCTGAAAGCCATGTGGACCGTTCCATTGATGGCCCGGCTGCTTTTATCCAGACCAACGTTATCGGCACCTTCACTCTGCTGGAGGCGGCCCGTCACTACTGGTCCGGGCTTGGAGAAGCGCAGAAAAAAGGTTTCCGCTTCCACCACATCTCTACCGATGAAGTGTACGGAGACCTGCACGGCACCGATGATCTGTTCACTGAAGAAACCCCGTACGCGCCGAGCAGCCCGTACTCCGCCTCCAAAGCGGGCAGCGACCATTTGGTTCGCGCCTGGAACCGCACCTACGGCCTGCCGGTGGTGGTGACCAACTGCTCCAACAACTATGGTCCGTATCACTTCCCGGAGAAACTGATCCCACTGACTATCCTTAATGCCCTGGCGGGTAAACCCCTGCCGGTATATGGCAACGGGGAGCAGATCCGTGACTGGCTGTATGTTGAGGACCATGCCCGTGCGCTGTACAAAGTGGCGACCGAAGGTAAAAGCGGCGAGACCTACAATATCGGCGGTCATAACGAGCGTAAAAATATCGATGTGGTACGTACCATCTGCGCCATTCTCGACAAGGTGGTGGCGCAGAAGCCCGCTAACATCACTCATTTCGCAGACCTGATCACTTTTGTCACCGACCGTCCGGGACACGATCTGCGCTACGCCATTGATGCCGCAAAAATTCAGCGCGATCTGGGCTGGGTACCGCAGGAGACGTTCGAGAGCGGGATTGAGAAAACCGTGCACTGGTACCTGAACAACCAGACCTGGTGGCAGCGCGTGCTGGACGGCTCCTATGCCGGCGAGCGTCTGGGCCTCAATAACTGATATCTGACTGATTAAGGAATAGATTTATGAAAGGTATTGTTCTGGCCGGCGGCTCCGGCACGCGTTTATATCCCATCACCCAGGGCGTCTCCAAGCAGCTGCTGCCTATCTACGACAAGCCGATGATTTTCTACCCGGTGTCTGTCCTGATGCTGGCGGGCATTCGCGATATTCTTATCATCTCCACGCCGGACGATATGCCTTCCTTCCAGCGCCTGCTGGGTGACGGGTCGCAGTTCGGGGTGAACTTCAGCTACGCCGTCCAGCCGTCGCCGGACGGCCTGGCGCAGGCCTTTATCATTGGCGAGAAGTTTATTGGCAACGATGCCTGCGCCCTGGTGCTGGGAGATAATATCTACTTTGGCCAGAGCTTCGGTAAAAAGCTGGAAGCGGCGGCGGCGAAGACCTCCGGTGCCACGGTATTTGGTTATCAGGTGCTGGATCCGGAGCGCTTCGGGGTGGTGGAGTTCGATGAGAACTTTAAGGCGCTGTCCATCGAGGAGAAACCGCTGAAGCCGAAATCCGACTGGGCGGTGACCGGGCTCTACTTCTACGACAACAACGTGGTGGAGATGGCGAAGGACGTGAAGCCTTCCGAGCGCGGGGAGCTCGAGATTACTACCCTGAACCAGATGTATCTTGAGCAAGGCGACCTGCATGTGGAACTGCTGGGGCGCGGTTTTGCCTGGCTGGACACGGGCACCCACGACAGCCTGATGGACGCATCACAGTTTATTCACACCATTGAGAAGCGCCAGGGGATGAAGGTCGCCTGCCTGGAAGAGATTGGTTACCGCAATCAGTGGCTGTCGGCGGAAGGGGTGGCGGCTCAGGCCGAACGCCTGAAGAAAACCGAGTACGGTGCTTATCTGAAGCGCCTGCTGAACGAGCGTTAATGCCCTCTCCGTCAACGACAGGATACAGAGAATGAAGATTTTACTGATTGGCAAGAATGGCCAGGTGGGCTGGGAGCTGCAGCGTTCACTGTCCACCCTCGGCGACGTGGTCGCGGTGGACTATTTTGACAAAGAGCTGTGCGGCGACCTGACGAATCTGGAAGGCATCGCGCAGACCGTGCGTACCGTCCGCCCGGACGTGGTGGTGAATGCCGCCGCGCACACGGCAGTGGACAAGGCAGAAAGCGAGCGGGAGCTCTCCGACCTGCTGAACGACAAAGGGGTAGCGGTACTGGCGGAAGAGTCGGCGAAGCTGGGTGCCCTGATGGTGCATTATTCCACGGACTATGTGTTCGACGGCGCCGGCAGCCATTATCGCCGGGAAGATGAGGCAACCGGCCCGCTGAACGTCTACGGTGAAACCAAGCGCGCCGGTGAACTGGCGCTGGAGCAGGGTAACCCGCGTCACCTGATTTTCCGTACCAGCTGGGTGTATGCCACCCGCGGCGCCAACTTTGCTAAAACCATGCTCCGCCTGGCGGGTGAGAAAGAGACGCTCTCCATCATTGACGACCAGCACGGGGCGCCCACCGGCGCTGAGCTGCTGGCAGACTGCACGGCGACGGCAATCCGTGAAACGCTGCGCAATCCGGCACTGGCCGGCACCTATCATCTGGTGGCCAGCGGCGAGACCAGCTGGTGCGACTACGCCCGCTATGTTTTTGAGGTGGCGAGAGCCCATGGTGCCGAGCTGGCGGTTCAGGAAGTGAAGGGCATTCCGACGACGGCCTATCCGACGCCGGCGAAGCGTCCGCTCAACTCGCGCCTGTCGAATGAAAAATTCCAGCAGGCATTTGGGGTGACTCTCCCGGACTGGCGTCAGGGTGTGGCTCGCGTGGTAACGGAAGTTCTGGGCAAATAAACGGGTAGCAAAAGATGAACATTATTAAAACAGAGATTCCTGACGTGCTGATTTTTGAACCGCGCGTGTTTGGTGATGCGCGGGGCTTCTTCTTTGAGAGCTTCAGCAGCAAGGTGTTTAATGAGGCGGTGGGCCGCCAGGTGGATTTCGTCCAGGATAACCACTCCCAGTCCCAGAAAGGCGTATTGCGCGGGCTGCACTATCAGCTGGATCCGCACGCCCAGGGCAAACTGGTCCGCTGTGTGGAAGGCGAGGTATTTGACGTGGCGGTGGATATCCGTCGTTCATCGCCAACCTTTGGCAAATGGGTGGGAGCGGTGCTCAGCGCAGAGAATAAACGTCAGTTGTGGATCCCGGAAGGGTTCGCCCACGGTTTTATGGCGCTGAGCGAAACTGTGCAGTTTGTCTACAAGGCGACGAATTACTACGCGCCGCATTCAGAACGGAGCATCATCTGGAACGATCCGGAGATAGGGATTGACTGGCCGGCGCTGAGCGACTGCGCACTGTCGCTGTCGGAGAAAGATCTACAGGCACATACTCTGGCCACCGCAGAAGTATATAAATAATTAGGTTGTTTTTTCCTCAAATGGCGGGTTCCAGATGGAACTCGTCATGTTTATTCGTTAACAAGCCGGGTCAACCGGCTGACTTGACTAACCTTCTTTCTAAGCGTAAAACCGCCCACAGCATTATTTAATTTTGTGGCTATCCGCCATTATCCAGTTAACTGATTAAAGTGTAATCTCATGAAAATTACTATTTCCGGTACAGGTTATGTTGGTTTATCGAACGGTGTCCTGATTGCGCAAAACCACGAAGTGGTGGCCCTGGATATCGTACAGGCCAAAGTGGATATGCTTAACCAGAAGATCTCTCCGATTGTCGATAAAGAGATTCAGGAATATCTGGCAGAAAAGCCGTTAAATTTCCGTGCCACCACGGACAAGCACGACGCCTATCGTAATGCCGACTACGTGATCATTGCGACGCCGACTGACTACGATCCGAAAACCAACTACTTTAATACCTCAACGGTTGAAGCGGTTATTCGCGATGTCACCGAGATCAACCCGAATGCGGTGATGATCATTAAATCGACCATCCCGGTGGGTTTCACCCGCGACATCAAAGAACGTTTAGGGATTGATAATGTTATTTTCTCTCCTGAGTTCCTGCGTGAAGGTCGTGCGCTGTACGACAACCTGCACCCGTCGCGTATTGTCATCGGTGAGCGCTCTGCGCGTGCCGAACGTTTCGCAGACCTGCTGAAAGAAGGTGCGATCAAGCAGGATATCCCGACCCTGTTTACCGACTCCACTGAAGCGGAAGCGATCAAACTGTTCGCGAACACCTATCTGGCGCTGCGCGTTGCCTATTTCAACGAACTCGACAGCTATGCTGAAAGCCAGGGGCTGAACAGCAAGCAGATTATCGAAGGGGTATGCCTGGATCCGCGTATCGGCAACCACTATAACAACCCGTCCTTTGGCTACGGCGGCTACTGTCTGCCGAAAGATACCAAGCAGCTGCTGGCGAACTACGAATCGGTCCCGAACAACATTATCGCGGCTATCGTCGATGCCAACCGTACCCGTAAAGACTTTATTGCGGATTCTATTCTCGCCCGTAAGCCAAAAGTGGTGGGTGTGTATCGCCTGATCATGAAGAGCGGCTCAGATAACTTCCGTGCCTCTTCTATTCAGGGCATTATGAAGCGCATCAAGGCAAAAGGTATTCCGGTTATTATCTATGAACCGGTGATGCAGGAAGATGAGTTCTTTAACTCCCGCGTCGTGCGCGATCTGGATGCCTTCAAACAAGAGGCGGATGTGATCATTTCTAACCGTATGGCTGAAGAGCTGGCGGATGTCGCGGATAAGGTTTATACCCGCGATCTGTTTGGTAACGATTAATTCTGCCTGTCTGACACTGGCGGCTCCCCGCCGCCAGTATGCTTCTTTATCTCCCCGCTATATCCCTCACTGCGCGTATTTCTCGCACATTCAGATTAACCTCAATAAATTGTGATGGACATTACGATCCTGCTCAAAACCCGTTGCGGGTTGAAAACAGGTCCGATAAGTTAAACTTACCTTGTGAAGAGCTACCGTCACTGTGATGTAGATGCCGGAGATAAGCGCCGGGAGGTAAAACGAAGCCTGCAACGCAGGCTTTTGTTATTTATGCCCTGAGGAAATATGTGGAACAGGACGCGAGTAACGTTATTTTTTCTTGCCTTAAGGCCACGCCAAAACGCAGAATGAACGGTCATTCTGTCATATCATTTTTTTATCTCTTAATATTATCTTAATCTAAATGCAATATGGAGCGAGTCTTACCACTTGCGTTTATTAAACGTCAGTTTTGTTTTCTTTCTGTCTTTCAAATATGAAATTAAAAAGAAAACAGACACAGCAAGTAGTATGGCAGCGACCACTAAGAAAAATAGGTTTTCCATAATATCTACCACAGCTTTTTGTTGGTTGAATCATTAGCATGTTAAGCAACACGTCAGCCCGGAAGCGCTGAATTGCGATCTCTAACATATCCTGTTCTTAAGAAAATTCCTACAGAAAGTAATGTCTTTTATTTATCAGGAGAAAATGCTGGAGGAGCCATTAAAAATAGTATTGAAAAGAGTGATAGCAGGGGACCGGGCTTAAAGTTGTTGGCTTTTTCGCTGGCGGGCAGATGAAACTGGTTTCGGCACCGTCGTTAAAACCAGTAAAAATTATTCTTTAGCACAAAAAAGTATAGCCTGTGCCAGGCTCGGGTAAAGAAATGAATGATAAAGGAAGACAATACGGGATGCTTATCCGTTGCCGCAATCAGCGGATTGCGGCAGGGCAGAGACAGGTTAGATCTGATAGTAATCCTTATACCACTCCACGAAGTTCTTCACGCCTTCTTTCACTGATGTCTGTGGCTTAAAGCCCACCAGGTCATATAGCGGCTGGGTGTCTGCACTGGTGTCCAGCACATCGCCCGGCTGAATCGGCATCATATTCTTCTTCGCTTCCATCCCCAGGGCTTCTTCCAGGGCGGTGATATAATCCATCAGTTCCACCGGCGAGCTGTTGCCAATGTTATAGACCCGGTACGGCGCGGAGCTGGTGGCCGGGGAACCATTCTCAACGGTCCAGTCGGCATTGGCCTGCGGGATCACATCCTGAACGCGCACCACCGCCTCGACGATATCGTCGATATAGGTGAAATCGCGCTTCATTTTGCCGTAGTTGTAAACGTCGATACTTTTCCCTTCCAGCATCGCTTTCGTGAACTTGAACAGCGCCATATCCGGGCGGCCCCACGGACCATAGACCGTAAAGAAGCGCAGCCCGGTGGTAGGGATGCCGTACAGATGGGAATAGGTATGCGCCATCAGCTCATTGGCTTTCTTGGTGGCGGCGTACAGGGAGACTGGATGATCGACGGAATCCTCCGTGGAGAACGGCATTTTGCGATTAAGGCCGTAAACCGAGCTGGAGGAGGCGTATACCAGGTGTTTCACTTTGGTATGACGGCAGCCTTCCAGAATATTCAGGTACCCCATCAGGTTTGCGTCGGCGTAGGCATACGGGTTTTCCAGCGAATAGCGCACGCCGGCCTGGGCCGCAAGGTGGATCACGCGGTCAAACTGTTCTGCGGCGAACAGCGTCGCCATACCCTCACGGTCGGCAAGATCCAGCTGCTGGAAATGGAATGCCGGAGAGGACAGGCGATCCAGACGGGCCTGCTTCAGGCTGACGTCATAGTAGTCGTTCATGTTGTCGATCCCGACAACGTCATGCCCTTCATTCAGCAGGCGCTGCGCGATATGAAAGCCGATAAAACCTGCGGCACCAGTGACCAAAAACTTCATATTTTTCCTCCGGGGTGTGGATATCCCGTTCTACATAAGGGCCGATTTTACACTGGCTTGCGGCTGGGATCACTTGCTTTGCCGCGTCTTATCCGCCAGGCGTGAAGTGAAGGGCGCTTTTTTCTGGCAAAATCGTGGTGGCAAAGGCTGATAAATAACAATGTTTCTCATTTGACTGTTAGCTGTCGAATAATAACCTTGTGACCTGTCAGCGGTTTAGCGATTCATGGCGCAATCATAAAGGTCGCCAATCCCCCCGGTATGGCGTAATTTTGTTTAAAGTTATATTTTCGTCAGCGGATGATTTAGCAAATGGGCAAAATCTCTGTAGTGTTTTCTCTGATTTTTTGATTAATATCAATGGATTAGATTGGTTTTGTTTGTTTGGTGAATGTTTATAATGTGTATTATTTGAGTAATCCATTAATCAGTAGGCTTTTTTATTTTTATTCCCCGCGACCAGCGCTATAATCTGCGGACGATTTTCTTTGTGGAATGTGCAGTGTAGAGCATGAGTCGTTTATCCCTCCTGTCGGAACAAAGCGCCGTCGCCATGTGCATAGGGCCATCAAGCCTGGCCGCGCGTTGTCTCCCTGGCGGCGAAAGCGATGTCTCTTCTTATCTTTCCCCGCATCGTGGACGCTCCTTTCTGACGCTTGCTGACACCGGCAGGCCGCCCGTTTCTCTTTCGTCGGTGGCGGAAAGCGCACGCGTGATACCCTGCGTAAATGAGAAAGTCCTGATGGTTAACCCGGCGGCAAATGCGGAAAGTGTGGGGCATTTCGCGGCCAGGTGAGGACAGATGCATATTAAAAGCAGAGATATGTCCCAGGACATATCTCTGCTTTTAGGTTTTCAGGACACCCGTTCCGTCAGGCTGGCTTTTCAGGCCGCTGAGTGAACGATCTGCCGATAGCCTGAAGCGAAAGAGGGTGGCGTTTAGCCTGAAGCTCGGGAGCAGTACGCATTTTGGTTGCGACAGCCAATGGCGGTAGCGTGCCTGAAAAAGGCCATTCCACCCGACGGTCGATTGATTGATAGTAAAATAAAGCAATTATTTATTTAAGGATTTCATTATGTTACTTCCTGTAATTATGGCTGGTGGTACCGGCAGTCGTCTCTGGCCGATGTCTCGCGAGCTTTACCCGAAACAGTTCCTCCGGCTGTACGGGCAGAACTCCATGCTGCAGGAAACCATCACCCGACTCTCGGGCCTTGAAATCCATGAACCGATGGTCATCTGTAACGAAGAGCACCGCTTCCTGGTGGCCGAACAGCTGCGTCAGCTCAACAAGCTGTCCAACAACATTATTCTCGAGCCGGTCGGGCGCAACACCGCCCCGGCCATTGCTCTGGCGGCCCTTCAGGCCACCCGCCACGGTGACGACCCGCTGATGCTGGTCCTCGCCGCCGACCATATCATCAATAACCAGCCGGTCTTCCACGACGCCATCCGCGTCGCCGAGCAGTATGCCGATGAAGGCCACCTGGTCACCTTCGGTATCGTGCCGAACGCCCCGGAAACCGGCTACGGCTACATCCAGCGCGGCGTGGCCCTCACCGACAGCGCCCACACCCCGTACCAGGTGGCCCGCTTCGTGGAGAAGCCGGACCGCGAGCGCGCTGAGGCCTACCTCGCCTCCGGGGAGTACTACTGGAACAGCGGCATGTTTATGTTCCGCGCCAAAAAATACCTCTCCGAGCTGGCCAAATTCCGCCCGGATATCCTCGAAGCCTGCCAGGCCGCGGTGAACGCCGCCGACAACGGCAGCGACTTCATCAGCATCCCGCATGACATTTTCTGCGAGTGCCCGGACGAGTCCGTGGACTACGCGGTGATGGAGAAAACCGCCGACGCGGTGGTGGTCGGTCTCGATGCCGACTGGAGCGACGTCGGCTCCTGGTCCGCCCTGTGGGAGGTCAGCCCGAAAGATGAGCAGGGCAACGTCCTCAGCGGCGACGCGTGGGTGCATAACAGCGAAAACTGCTACATCAACAGCGACGAGAAACTGGTGGCGGCCATCGGCGTGGAGAATCTGGTGATTGTCAGCACCAAGGACGCCGTGCTGGTGATGAACCGCGAGCGTTCCCAGGACGTCAAGAAGGCGGTCGAGTTCCTCAAGCAGAACCAGCGCAGCGAGTACAAGCGCCACCGCGAGATTTACCGTCCCTGGGGCCGCTGCGACGTGGTGGTCCAGACCCCGCGCTTCAACGTCAACCGTATCACCGTGAAACCGGGCGGCGCCTTCTCGATGCAGATGCACCACCACCGCGCCGAGCACTGGGTCATTCTCGCCGGCACCGGCCAGGTAACGGTCAACGGCAAGCAGTTCCTGCTGACCGAGAACCAGTCCACCTTTATTCCGATTGGCGCCGAGCACAGCCTGGAAAACCCGGGCCGCATTCCGCTGGAAGTGCTGGAGATCCAGTCGGGGTCGTACCTCGGCGAGGACGACATTATTCGTATTAAAGACCAGTATGGTCGTTGCTAATTTTTTTCGGGACAAAACGCAGAATGACACAGTTAACATGCTTTAAGGCTTATGACATCCGTGGTGAACTGGGCGAGGAGCTGAACGAGGACATCGCCTACCGTATCGGCCGCGCCTACGGCGAATTTCTGAAACCCGGGAAGATAGTGGTGGGGGGCGATGTGCGCCTCACCAGCGAGTCGCTGAAGCTGGCGCTGGCCCGCGGGCTGATGGACGCCGGCACCGACGTGCTGGATATCGGCCTGAGCGGCACCGAGGAGATTTACTTCGCCACCTTCCACCTCGGGGTGGACGGCGGTATCGAGGTGACGGCGAGCCACAACCCGATGAACTACAACGGCATGAAGCTGGTGCGCGAGAACGCGAAGCCCATCAGCGGCGACACCGGCCTGCGTGACATCCAGCGCCTGGCGGAGGAAAACCAGTTCCCGCCGGTGGACCCGGCGCGTCGCGGCACCCTGCGCCAGATTTCGGTGCTGAAGGAGTACGTTGACCACCTGATGGGCTACGTGGACCTGGCGAACTTCACCCGTCCGCTGAAGCTGGTGGTGAACTCCGGTAACGGGGCGGCGGGGCACGTGATTGATGAGGTGGAGAAACGCTTTGCGGCGGCCGGGGCGCCGGTGACCTTTATCAAGGTGCATCATCAGCCGGACGGCCATTTCCCGAACGGTATCCCGAACCCGCTGCTGCCGGAGTGCCGCCAGGACACCGCCGACGCGGTGCGTGCGCATCAGGCGGACATGGGTATCGCCTTTGACGGCGACTTCGACCGCTGCTTCCTGTTCGATGACGAGGCGTCGTTTATCGAGGGGTACTACATTGTCGGCCTGCTGGCGGAAGCGTTCCTGCAGAAGCAGCCGGGGGCGAAAATCATTCACGACCCGCGCCTGACGTGGAACACGGTGGACATCGTGACC
Organism: Klebsiella sp. C283; assembly: GCF_048822555.1. Classification (NCBI taxonomy): domain Bacteria; kingdom Pseudomonadati; phylum Pseudomonadota; class Gammaproteobacteria; order Enterobacterales; family Enterobacteriaceae; genus Klebsiella; species Klebsiella sp. C283. The sequence goes on along the minus strand of NZ_JBMEZS010000004.1, from coordinate 199,017 downwards.
CGCAGCGGCGGGCAGCCGGTGATGTCGAAGACCGGGCATGCGTTCATCAAGGAGCGGATGCGCCAGGAAGATGCCATCTACGGCGGGGAGATGAGCGCGCACCACTACTTCCGTGACTTCGCCTACTGCGACAGCGGGATGATCCCGTGGCTGCTGGTGGCGGAGCTGCTGTGCCTGAAGAACAGCTCGCTGAAATCGCTGGTGGAGGACCGCCAGGCGGCGTTCCCGGCGTCGGGGGAGATCAACCGCAAGCTGGGTAATGCGGCGGAGGCGATCGCCCGTATCCGGGCGCAGTATGAGCCGGCGGCCGCACACATCGACACAACGGACGGTATCAGTATTGAATACCCTGAGTGGCGCTTTAACCTGCGCACATCCAACACGGAGCCGGTGGTGCGCCTGAACGTTGAGTCCAGAGCGGATACGGCGTTGATGAACGAGAAAACCGCCGAGCTGCTCAACCTGTTAAAAGAGGAATCGCTTTGAGTCCTATGTTTTCAGCGATCTATCGCTACCGTGGCTTTATTATTGACAGCGTTAAACGGGACTTTCAGTCCCGTTACCAGACCAGCTTTTTAGGCGCGGCATGGCTGATCTTGCAGCCGATCGCCATGATTTCCGTTTATACATTAATCTTTTCTGAATTAATGCGTGCCCGCCTGGCGGGCATGGACGGCCCTTTTGCCTATAGCATCTACCTCTGTTCCGGGGTGTTAACCTGGGGGCTGTTCACGGAAACGCTCAACAATCTGGTCAACGTTTTTTTGACCAACGCCAACATTCTTAAAAAGCTCAGCTTTCCGCGGATCTGTTTACCGATCATCGTCACCGCCTCGGCGTTCATTAACTTCCTGATCATTTTTGGTCTGTTTGTACTGTTTCTGATCGTCACGGGCAATTTCCCGGGCATGATTTTCTTTGAAATCATTCCGGTGCTGATCGTCCAGATGCTGTTTACTCTTGGCCTGGGGATTATCCTCGGCGTGCTGAACGTTTTTGTCCGCGACGTCGGGCAGTTCGTCAATATCCTGCTGCAGTTTTGGTTCTGGTTTACGCCTATTGTTTACGTGTCCAAAACGCTGCCGGAATGGGTTTCAGGTCTGCTGGCGTATAACCCGATGGCGACCATTATCGGTTCCTACCAGAACGTGATGCTCTATCACCAGAGCCCTGACTGGATGGCGCTGCTTCCGGTCACAGTGGTGTCGGTCATTCTGTTTTTATTTGCCTGGCGTTTATTTAAAAAACATGCCGCTGATATTGTGGACGAGATTTAATCATGAGTATCAAAGTTCAGCACGTCGGCAAGGCGTATAAATATTATCCATCCAAATGGAACCGGGTCATCGAGAAACTGCTGCCGGGCGATAAGCCGCGGCACAGCAAAAAATGGGTGTTAAAAGACATCAATTTCAGCATTGAACCCGGTGAAGCAGTTGGTATTGTCGGGGTGAACGGCGCAGGTAAAAGTACGTTGCTGAAGCTGCTGACCGGCACCACCCAGCCCACCAAAGGCAGCATTGAGATCCAGGGGCGCGTCGCTGCGCTGCTGGAGCTGGGCATGGGCTTCCATCCCGACTTTACCGGCCGGCAGAACGTGTATATGTCCGGGCTGATGATGGGCCTGAGCCGGGAAGAGATCGAGCGCTTAATGCCGGAGATCGAAGCCTTTGCGGATATCGGCGACTACATTGAAGAGCCGGTGCGCATCTATTCCAGCGGCATGCAAATGCGTCTGGCGTTCGCCGTGGCCACCGCTTCTCGCCCGGATATTCTGATCGTCGATGAAGCGCTCTCCGTGGGTGACTCCCGTTTTCAGGCGAAATGCTATGCTCGCATCGCGGACTTCAAAAAGCAGGGGACCACGCTGCTGCTGGTTTCCCACAGCGCCGGGGATATCGTCAAGCACTGCGACCGCGCCATTTTCCTCAAAAATGGTGACATCTGCATGGACGGCACCGCCCGTGACGTGACCAACCGTTACCTGGATGAGCTGTTTGGCAAACCTGATAAAGACAGCGCCAAGAAAAGCGAAACGGCTACCTCGTCAGCCAGTGGCGAAAGCCAGATGTCGCTCGATGAGATTGAAGATGTGTACCACACGCGCCCAGGCTATCGTCCGGAAGAATATCGCTGGGGGCAGGGTGGCGCGAAAATCATCGATTATCATATCCAGAGCGCCGGGGTTGATTTTCCCCCCTCACTGACGGGCAATCAGCAGACCGATTTTCTGATGAAGGTCGTGTTTGAATACGATTTTGATTGCGTGGTGCCAGGCATCCTGATTAAGACCCTCGATGGCTTATTCCTCTACGGAACCAACTCTTTCCTCGCCTCTGAAGGGCGGGAAAATATTTCGGTTTCCCGCGGCGATGTTCGGGTCTTTAAATTTAGCCTTCCGGTTGATTTAAACAGTGGCGATTACCTGCTGTCATTTGGTATCTCTGCCGGCAACCCACAGACGGATATGACGCCGCTGGACAGACGTTACGACTCCATTATTTTACATGTGACCAAGAGCATGGATTTCTGGGGTGTCATCGATCTTAAGTCGTCCTTTACTAGCTACCAATGACGTTGAGAAAAACGATTCCATGACTAAAGACTTAAACACGCTGGTTAGCGAATTACCTGAGATTTATCAAACTATTTTTGGCCATCCCGAGTGGGATGGCGACGCCGCTCGCGATTGTAATCAACGTCTCGATTTGATTACCGAACAGTACGATAACTTATCCCGCGCGCTGGGCCGCCCGCTTAAGGTTCTCGATCTGGGCTGCGCTCAGGGCTTTTTCAGCCTGAGCCTGGCAAGCAAAGGCGCGACTATCGTTGGTATCGATTTCCAGCAGGAAAATATTAACGTGTGCCGCGCGCTGGCCGAAGAAAACCCCGACTTTGCCGCCGAATTCCGGGTAGGCAGAATTGAAGAGGTGATCGCCGCGCTGGAAGAGGGCGAGTTTGATCTGGCCATTGGCTTAAGCGTGTTTCACCATATTGTTCATCTTCATGGTATCGATGAAGTTAAACGTCTGCTCTCGCGCCTGGCGGATGTCACCCAGGCGGTGATCCTTGAGCTGGCGGTGAAAGAAGAACCGCTCTACTGGGGCGTTTCTCAGCCGGACGATCCGCGCGAACTGATTGAGCAGTGCGCGTTTTATCGCCTGATTGGCGAGTTTGATACCCATTTATCCCCCGTTCCGCGCCCGATGTACCTGGTCAGCAACCACCGGGTGGTGCTCAACGATTTTAATCAGCCGTTCCAGCACTGGCAGAATCAGCCCTATGCCGGGGCCGGCCTCGCGCATAAGCGCAGCCGTCGCTACTTCTTTGGCGAAGATTATGTATGCAAGTTTTTCTATTACGACATGCCCCACGGCATCCTGACGGCGGAAGAGAGCCAGCGTAATAAACATGAACTGCATAATGAAATAAAGTTCCTGACGCAACCGCCAGCGGGCTTTGACGCGCCGGCAGTACTGGCCCACGGCGAAAATGCTCAGTCTGGCTGGCTGGTGATGGAAAAACTCCCGGGTCGTTTGCTGAGCGATATGCTGGCAGCCGGAGAGGAGATCGATCGTGAAAAAATCCTGGGTAGCTTGCTCCGTTCCTTAGCGGCGCTGGAGAAACAAGGGTTCTGGCATGACGATGTGCGCCCATGGAACGTGATGGTCGATGCCCGACAGCATGCCCGCTTAATTGACTTCGGCTCTATCGTTACCAAGCCGCAGGACTGCAGCTGGCCGACGAACCTTGTCCAGTCGTTCTTCGTGTTTGTGAATGAGCTGTTTGCCGAAAACAAAAGCTGGAACGGTTTCTGGCGCTCGGCGCCCGTGCATCCGTTCAACCTGCCGCAGCCGTGGTCTAACTGGCTGTATGCGGTCTGGCAGGAGCCGGTTGAACGCTGGAACTTTGCCCTGCTGTTAGCGCAGTTCGACAAGAAAGCGAAGCTGCCGTCAGCTGAACAGCAGCGTGGGGCGACGGAGCAGTGGATCATCGCTCAGGAGACGGTGCTGCTGGAGCTCCAGTCCCGGGTGCGAAATGAAAGCGCCGGCTCGGAGGCGTTGCGCGGCCAAATCCATACCCTGGAAGAGCAGATGGCTCAGCTGCAGTCTGCTCAGGATACGTTAGTCGAGAAAGCGCAACAGCCAGTGGAAGTCAGCCATGAACTCGCCTGGCTTGGTGAGAATATGGCGCAGCTGACCGCGCTGCTGGAGTCGGCACAAGCGCACGCCCAGGCTGACGTTCAGCCCGAGTTGCCCCCTGAAACCGCTGAGCTCCTCCAGCGACTGGAAGCCGCTAACCGGGAGATCCACCATTTAAGCAACGAAAACCAACAGCTTCGCCAGGAAATTGAAAAAATCCATCGCAGCCGTTCCTGGAGAATGACCAAGGGTTATCGTTATCTGGGCCTGCAGATCCATTTGCTGAGGCAGTATGGTTTCGTGCAGCGGTGTAAACATTTTATTAAGCGCGTCCTGCGGTTTGTTTTCTCATTTATGAGAAAACATCCGCAGGTAAAACATACCGCGGTAAATGGTTTACATAAGCTGGGCCTTTATCAGCCGGCCTATCGTTTGTATCGTCGTATGAATCCACTGCCGCACAGTCAGTATCAGGCTGATGCGCAGATTTTATCGCAGACTGAACTGCAAGTGATGCATCCGGAGCTTTTACCTCCGGAGGTTTATGAAATTTATCTCAAACTAACGAAAAATAAATAAGGAGATTAACTTGCATATTTTGATTGATGTCCAGGGTTACCAGTCGGAAAGTAAAGTCCGTGGTATTGGTCGCAGTACCCTGGCCATGAGCCGCGCCATTATTGAAAATGCCGGTGAACATCGCGTCAGTATTTTGATCAATGGCATGTATCCCATTGATAATATTAATGATGTTAAAATGGCCTATCGGGACCTGCTGACGGATGAAGATATGTTCATCTTCTCAGCCGTCGCGCCAACAGCCTATCGTCATATTGAAAACCATGGCCGCAGTAAAGCGGCCCAGGCGGCCCGCGATATCGCTATCGCCAATATCGCGCCTGATATCGTCTATGTTATTAGCTTCTTCGAGGGGCATAGCGATAGTTATACCGTGTCTATTCCGGCGGATAATGTGCCGTGGAAAACGGTGTGCGTATGCCACGATCTGATCCCGCTGTTAAATAAAGAGCGTTATCTCGGCGATCCGAATTTCCGTGAGTTTTATATGAATAAGCTGGCGGAATTTGAGCGGGCAGACGCGATCTTCGCTATTTCGCAGTCGGCAGCTCAGGAAGTGATCGAATATACCGACATCGCCAGCGATCGGGTACTGAACATCTCCTCGGCGGTGGGCGAAGAGTTTGCGGTGAACGATTATTCCGCTGAGCGTATTCAGTCTTTAAAAGACAAATACAGCCTGCCGGATGAGTTTATCTTGTCGCTGGCGATGATCGAGCCGCGGAAAAATATTGAAGCGCTTATTCACGCCTACAGCTTGCTGCCTGCCGAGCTGCAGCAGCGCTATGCGATGGTGCTGGCGTATAAAGTGCAGCCAGAACAACTGGAGCGGATCCTGCGTCTGGCGGAAAGCTATGGTCTGTCACGCAGCCAGCTTATCTTTACCGGTTTCCTGACCGACGACGATCTGATTGCCCTGTACAACCTGTGCAAACTGTTCGTGTTCCCGTCGCTGCATGAAGGTTTCGGTCTGCCGCCGCTGGAAGCGATGCGCTGCGGGGCGGCGACCTTAGGTTCAAACATTACCAGCCTGCCGGAAGTCATTGGCTGGGAAGATGCCATGTTCAATCCGCATGATGTACAGGACATTCGCCGGGTCATGGAGAAGGCGCTGACCGATGAGGCGTTTTATCGTGAGCTGAAGGCGCATGCTCTGACGCAGTCGGCCAAATTCTCCTGGGCCAACACCGCCCATCTGGCGATCGAGGGTTTCACTCGTCTGCTGCAGTCGTCCCAAGAGGCGGATGCCGGGCAGGCGGAAAGCGTGACCGCCTCCCGCCTTCAGACGATGCAGAAAATCGATGCGCTGAGCGAAGTCGACCGTCTTGGTCTGGCATGGGCGGTTGCGCGCAATAGCTTTAAGCGCCATACCCGCAAGCTGCTGGTGGACATTTCGGTTCTGGCGCAGCATGACGCGAAGACCGGGATCCAGCGTGTCTCGCGCAGCATCCTCAGCGAATTACTGAAATCTGGCGTGCCGGGTTACGAGGTTTCCGCCGTCTACTACACCCCTGGCGAGTGTTACCGCTACGCCAACCAATATCTGTCCAGTCATTTCCCGGGCGAATTTGGTGCTGACGAACCGGTGCTGTTCAGCAAAGACGATGTGCTTATCGCCACCGATCTGACCGCGCATCTCTTCCCGGAGCTGGTGACGCAAATTGACAGCATGCGCGCCGCCGGGGCGTTCGCCTGCTTCGTGGTGCATGATATTCTGCCATTACGACGTCCGGAGTGGAGTATCGAAGGCATTCAGCGTGATTTCCCGATCTGGCTGTCCTGCCTCGCAGAGCACGCCGACCGGCTGATATGCGTCTCTGCCAGCGTCGCCGAAGATGTGAAAGCGTGGATTGCGGAAAATAGCCATTGGGTGAAACCGAACCCGCTGCAGACCGTCAGCAACTTCCATCTGGGCGCCGACCTCGATGCCAGCGTACCGTCCACTGGCATGCCGGAAAATGCACAGGCGCTGTTAGCAGCGATGGCTGCAGCCCCGTCATTTATCATGGTGGGTACCATGGAGCCGCGCAAAGGCCACGCCCAGACGCTGGCCGCCTTCGAGGAACTGTGGCGCGAGGGCAAAGACTACAACTTGTTTATCGTCGGCAAACAGGGCTGGAACGTTGACAGCTTGTGCGAAAAATTACGCCATCATCCGCAGCTGAACAAAAAGCTGTTCTGGCTGCAGAATATCAGCGACGAGTTTTTGGCCGAGCTATACGCTCGTTCACGCGCGCTGATCTTTGCCTCGCAGGGAGAAGGCTTTGGCCTGCCGTTGATTGAAGCGGCGCAGAAAAAGCTGCCAGTGATTATTCGCGACATTCCAGTGTTTAAAGAGATTGCTCAGGAACATGCCTGGTATTTCTCCGGTGAAGCGCCGTCCGACATCGCGAAGGCGGTAGAAGAGTGGTTAGCCCTGTACGAGCAAAACGCGCATCCTCGTTCCGAAAATATCAACTGGTTAACCTGGAAACAGAGCGCGGAATTTCTCCTGAAAAACCTGCCGATTATCGCGCCAGCCGCGAAGCAATAATCGCTATCAACAGGGCTACTCCGGTGGCCCTTGTGATGAGTTCGTTATGAAAATTATTTTTGCTACTGAGCCAATTAAATACCCATTAACGGGCATCGGTCGGTATTCCCTGGAGTTGGTTAAGCGGCTGGCGGTCGCTCGCGAAATCGAAGAGCTGAAGCTGTTTCACGGCGCGTCGTTTATCGATCAGATCCCCCAGGTTGAGAATAAAAGCGATACCAAAGCCAGCAATCATGGTCGTCTGTCGGCGTTTCTGCGCCGCCAGCCGCTGCTGATTGAGGCGTATCGTCTGCTGCATCCGCGGCGCCAGGCATGGGCATTGCGCGACTATAAAGATTACATCTACCATGGTCCCAATTTTTATCTGCCGCATCGCCTGGAACGCGCCGTGACCACGTTTCATGACATCTCCATTTTTACCTGCCCGGAATATCATCCAAAAGATCGGGTTCGCTATATGGAGAAGTCCCTGCACGAGAGCCTGGATTCGGCAAAGCTGATCCTGACCGTCTCTGACTTCTCGCGCAGTGAAATCATCCGCCTGTTCAACTATCCGGCGGATCGGATCGTCACCACCAAGCTGGCCTGCAGCAGCGACTATATTCCGCGCAGCCCGGCGGAGTGCCTGCCGGTCCTGCAAAAATATCAGCTGGCGTGGCAGGGCTACGCGTTGTATATCGGCACCATGGAGCCGCGTAAAAATATCCGCGGTTTGCTGCAGGCCTATCAGCTGCTGCCGATGGAGACCCGCATGCGCTACCCGCTGATCCTCAGCGGTTATCGCGGCTGGGAAGATGATGTGCTGTGGCAGTTAGTCGAGCGCGGTACGCGGGAAGGGTGGATCCGTTACCTGGGCTATGTCCCGGATGAAGACCTGCCTTATCTGTACGCGGCGGCCAGAACCTTTGTTTATCCCTCCTTCTATGAGGGATTCGGTTTACCTATTCTTGAAGCGATGTCTTGCGGTGTGCCGGTAGTATGTTCCAATGTCACTTCTTTGCCTGAGGTGGTTGGCGATGCCGGCCTCGTTGCCGATCCTAATGATGTAGACGCGATTAGCGCGCATATTTTGCAGAGCCTGCAGGATGATAGCTGGCGGGAAATCGCCACCGCGCGCGGTCTTGCCCAGGCGAAACAGTTTTCGTGGGAGAACTGTACGACCCAGACCATTAACGCCTATAAATTACTCTAAGGGTGTCAGTTGAGAGTTCTACACGTCTATAAGACCTACTATCCCGATACCTACGGCGGTATTGAGCAGGTCATTTATCAGCTCAGTCAGGGCTGCGCCCGCCGCGGAATCGCAGCAGATGTATTTACTTTTAGCCCGGACAAAGAGACAGGACCTGTCGCCTACGAAGACCATCGGGTCATTTATAATAAGCAGCTTTTTGAAATTGCCTCCACGCCGTTTTCGCTGAAAGCGTTAAAGCGTTTTAAGCAGATTAAAGATGATTACGACATCATCAACTACCATTTTCCGTTTCCATTCATGGATATGTTGCATCTCTCGGCGCGACCTGACGCCAGAACGGTGGTGACCTATCATTCTGATATTGTGAAACAAAAACGGTTGATGAAGCTGTACCAGCCGCTGCAGGAGCGATTCCTCGCCAGCGTAGACTGCATTGTCGCCTCGTCGCCCAACTACGTGGCTTCCAGCCAGACCCTGAAAAAATATCAGGATAAAACCGTGGTGATCCCGTTTGGTCTGGAACAGCACGACGTGCAGCACGATCCGCAGCGGGTGGCGCACTGGCGGGAAACCGTCGGCGATAACTTCTTCCTTTTCGTCGGCGCTTTCCGCTACTACAAAGGGCTGCACATTCTGCTGGATGCCGCCGAGCGTAGCCGGCTGCCGGTGGTGATCGTCGGGGGCGGGCCGCTGGAGGCGGAAGTGCGTCGTGAAGCGCAGCAGCGTGGGCTGAGCAATGTGGTATTTACCGGCATGCTCAACGACGAAGATAAATACATTCTCTTCCAGCTCTGCCGTGGCGTGGTCTTCCCCTCGCATCTGCGCTCCGAGGCGTTTGGCATTACGTTACTGGAAGGCGCGCGCTTCGCCAGGCCGCTGATCTCCTGCGAGATCGGCACCGGGACCTCGTTCATTAACCAGGACAAAGTGAATGGCTGTGTGATCCCGCCGAATGACAGCCAGGCGCTGGTGGAGGCGATGAATGAGCTCTGGCATAACGATGAAACCGCCAGCCGCTATGGCGAAAACTCGCGTCGTCGTTTTGAAGAGATGTTTACTGCCGACCATATGATTGACGCTTACGTCAATCTCTACACTACGCTGCTGGAAAGCAAATCCTGAGGCCAGCTACCCCCGCCGTTGCGGCGGGGGTCAACGCGTTAGTGCCGACTTTTCAGATTATCAATCACTTCCCCGAGATCCAGACCCTGGTCCTGCAGCAGCACCAGCAGGTGATACATCAGGTCCGACGCCTCATTCTTCAGCTCGAAGCGGTCGTTCACCGTGGCGGCCAGCGCGGTCTCCACGCCTTCTTCCCCCACTTTCTGCGCAATGCGCTTGGTGCCGCTGGCATACAGCTTCGCCGTGTAGGAGCTCTCCGGGTCGGCGTGCTTACGCTCGGCCAGCAGCTGCTCCAGCTGATAGAGGAACAGCCACTGGTGGCCGGCGTCGCCGAAGCAGCTGGTGGTGCCTTTGTGGCAGGTCGGCCCGATCGGATTCACCAGCACCAGCAGCGTATCGTTGTCGCAGTCCGGCGTGATGCTCACTACGTTGAGGACATGGCCCGAGGTTTCACCCTTGGTCCACAGCCGCTGTTTGGTGCGTGAGTAAAAGGTGACCTTGCCGGTGGCTTCGGTTTTCTCCAGCGCCTCCTTGTTCATGTAGCCCAGCATCAGCACTTCGCCGGATACGGCGTGCTGCACGATGGCCGGCATCATGCCGTCCGTTTTTTCCCAGTCCAGCTGTTCAGTCAACATACCCTTATCTCCACGCCCTGTGCCGCCAGGTACGCTTTCAGTTCGCCAATATTAATAATCTGTTTGTGGAATACCGAGGCCGCCAGCGCGCCGTCAACGTTGGCGTCGCGGAAGGCTTCGAGGAAATGTTCCATGGTGCCCGCGCCGCCGGAGGCGATCAGCGGCACATGGCACACCGCGCGAACCTTCGCCAGCTGCTGCAGGTCGTAACCGTTGCGCACCCCGTCCTGGTTCATCATATTGAGGACGATCTCGCCCGCGCCGCGCTTCTGCACTTCCTCCACCCAGTCGAGGGTTTCCCACTGCGTCACCCGGGTGCGGCTCTCGTCGCCGGTGTACTGATTGACGTGATATTTGCCGGTCTCTGCATCAAACCAGGTATCGATCCCCACCACAATGCACTGCACGCCAAAGCGGTCGGCAAGGCGGGTGATCAGCGTCGGGTCGGCGAGGGCAGGGGAGTTAATCGAGATCTTATCGGCGCCGAAGGAGAGGATCTGCGCCGCGTCTTCCAGCGACTTGATCCCGCCCGCCACGCAGAAAGGAATATCAATCACTTCCGCCACCCGCGACACCCAGCTCTTGTCGACCACCCGGCCGTCGCTGGAGGCAGTGATATCATAGAACACCAGCTCGTCGGCGCCTTCGTCCGCATAGCGCTTGGCCAGCGGGACGATATCGCCGATGATCTCGTGATTACGGAACTGCACGCCTTTCACTACCTGGCCGTCGCGGACGTCGAGGCAGGGGATTATCCGTTTTGCCAGCATTGAATGGCCTCCGTTACGTTGAATTTGCCTTCCAGCAGCGCGCGACCGACAATCACGCCGCGCACTCCGGTGCCGCGCAGGGCGGCAATATCATTGAGATCGCCGATGCCGCCGGATGACTGAAACGCCACCTGCGGGTAGCGGGCGCAGACTTCCTCATACAGCGAGACGTTGGAGCCCGCCAGCGTGCCGTCACGGGAGATATCGGTGCACAGCACATGCTGCAGGCCGACCGGCAGATAGCTCTCCACCAGCTCCTCCAGCGTCACGCCGGAGTTCTCCTGCCAGCCGCTGACCGCCACCTGCTTATTGCCGTCGGCGTCGATACGCACGTCGAGGGCCAGCACCAGCCGTTCAGGGCCAAAGCGTTTAAACCAGCCTTTCACTTCCTCCGGGGATTTCACCGCGGTGGAGCCGACCACCACGCGGGCGACGCCGGCGTCAAGCAGGGCCGCGACATCCGCCTCGGTCCGCACGCCGCCGCCGACCTGCACCGGGACGTCAACGCCGGCGACCAGCGATTTCAGCAGCGGGATCTGGCGCTTCGCCGGATCCTTCGCCCCGGTCAGGTCGACCAGGTGCAGGACTTCCGCCCCCTGAGCGGCATAGGACTGCAGGCGCGGCAGCGGATCGCTGCCGTAGTCGCGCTGCTGGCCGTAATCGCCCTGGTGGAGACGAACGACGGTGCCGTCGATTAAATCTAACGCAGGAATAATCATCACATCTCCAGGAAGTTTTTCAGCAGCTGCGCCCCGGCGCTCCCGGAGCGCTCCGGGTGGAACTGCACGCCAAAGAAGTTATCTTTCTGCACCGCGGCGGTAAACGCCTCGCCGTAATTGCACTGGGCGATGGTGTACGGGTTGACCGGCATGGCGTAGCTGTGGACGAAGTAGAAATACGCGCCTTCTTCAATGCCGCGGAACAGACGATCGCCCGCTTTGGCATACACCCGGTTCCAGCCCATGTGCGGCAGCGGCAGGCCGTGGTCGGTCATCTTCGGCACCTCTTCCTCGATAATGCCCAGCAGATCGACGCCGTTGTTCTCTTCGCTGCGCTTGCTGAGCAGCTGCATGCCCAGGCAGATACCCAGCACCGGCTGGGTACAGGCTTTGATCAGGTCGATCAGCTCACGGTCGCGCAGCTGGTCCATCGCCGCCTGGGCGGTGCCGACGCCGGGAAGAAACAGTTTATCGGCACGCAATACCACCTCCGGATCGCGGCTGACCACCGGCTCATAGCCGTGGCGGCCAATCGCCGATTTCACCGAATTGAGGTTGGCGCACCCGGTATCAAGGATCACCACATTCATTACAGCACCCCTTTGGAAGACGGCAGGGCATCGCCCTGGACGCGGATCGCCTGGCGCAGCGTACGGCCAAAGGCTTTGAACAGGCTCTCCACGCGGTGGTGATCGTTCTTGCCCTTGGTTTTCAGGTGCAGCGTCACCGCCATGGTGTAAGAGAGCGAGCGGAAGAAGTGTTCCACCATCTCGGTGCTCAGATCGCCGACGCGCTGATAGGTGAAGTCCGCCTTATACTCCAGGTGCGGACGGCCGGAGATATCCAGCGCGCAGCGGGCGAGACACTCGTCCATCGGCAGCACGAAGCCGAAGCGGTTGATGCCGCGCTTGTCGCCGAGCGCCAGCTTCAGGGCTTCGCCGAGGGCCAGGCCGGTATCTTCCACCGTGTGGTGATCGTCGATGTACAGATCGCCGCCGACATTGACCTCCATGCGGAAGCCGCCATGGGTGGCGATTTGGTCGAGCATATGGTCAAAAAAGCCGACGCCGGTGTGGATCTTGCTGCCGCCTTCGCGGTCCAGCCACACTTTCACATCCACCTGGGTCTCTTTGGTGATGCGCTCGACGTGGGCATAGCGGTCGCGGCGGGTCAGCTGTTCGCAGATGGTCGGCCAGTTCAGGGTCTCGCGGTCATAGCGCAGACCGATAATCCCCATGTTATCCGCCAGCTCAAGGTCGGTGGCCCGGTCGCCAATCACGTAGCTGTGGGCTTTATCCAGCACGCCTTCTTCCAGCCACGGCAGCACCAGCTGGGTTTTCGGCTTGCGGCAGGCGCAGTTGTCACCCGGGAAGTGCGGACAAATCAGCACGTCCTCAAAGTTAACGCCCTGCGAGGCGAAGATCTGCATCATCAGATTGTGTGGGCCATCAAACGCCTCCTGCGGCAGGCTGTCGGTACCCAGACCGTCCTGGTTGGTGATCATCACCAGCTTATAGCCTTCCTGCTGCAGCTTCAGCAGCGCCGGGATCACCTGCGGCTCGAACGCCAGCTTGTCGAAACGGTCCACCTGGAAATCTACCGGCGGTTCGGAAATCAGGGTGCCGTCACGGTCAATAAAGAGATACTTCTGGGTCATACATTCTCCGCAGTCAAGGCGTCAATCACGCGCTGGCTCTCGGCACGGGTACCGATAGTGATACGCAAACAGCCGCTCAATGAAGGTTGTTTATTCTGGTCACGTAAGATAATGCCCTGATCCCACAAAGATTTAAACACTGCGCTGGAGGCGGTTATCCGCGCCAGGACGTAGTTGGTCTCGGAATCGAAGACCTGCTCCACGCAGGCGATGCCGCGCAGCTGTTCCACCAGGTAGCGGCGCTCGTCGAGGATCTGCGCCACGCGCTGACGCATCGCGGCGATCCCTTCCGCGCTCAGCGCCTGGGCGGCAATATCGGCCACCGGCGTGGAGAGCGGGTACGGCGCGATCACTTTCAGCAGCACGTTAATCACCTCGGCGTTGGCGAGGGTGAAGCCGCAGCGCAGGCCGGCGAGGGCAAAGGCTTTGGACAGCGTGCGCAGCACCACCAGGTGCGGGTAGTCGCTGAGCCAGCCGGCGAGCGTCGCCTGCGGGCAGAATTCAATATAGGCTTCGTCGGCCACCACGATGGCTTTGCCGCGGGTCATCTCCAGCAGGTCGCGCATCGACTGCGGGTCGATAATCTGCCCGGTCGGGTTGTTCGGGCTGCAGACGAAGACCACTTTCACCCCGTCCAGCTTTGCCTCAATGCCCGGCAGGTCGAGCTGCCAGTCGGCGAGGGTCGGCACGGTGCGGCATTCGACGCCGATGGTCTCGGCGCTGACGCTGTACATGCCGTAGGTGGGCGGGCAGTAGAGCACCGCGTCTTCGCCTGGCTCGCAGAAGGCGCGGATCAGCAGCTCAATGCCTTCGTCGGCGCCGCGGCTGACCAGTACCTGCTCCGGTTTAACCCCGGCGTAGCGGGCGTAGTTCTCAATCACCGCCTTCGGCTGCGGCTCCGGGTAGCGGTTCAGCGTCTGCTCGGTCAGCTGGAAGGCCACGGCGGTGGGGAATTCGTTAGCGTTCAGCCAGACGTCGCCTTTCCCGCCCAGGCGGCGAGCGGATTGATACGGGGTCAGCGCGCGGACGTTGGCGCGGGCTAAATCTTCAATGCTCATGCTTGCTCCTTCAGGGCGGCAACGCGCAGCGTTACGGCGTTTTTGTGGGCGTCAAGGCGCTCGGCGGCGGCCAGAATCTCAATCGTTGAAGCGAGGGCGGCAAAGCCGTCGCGCGACAGCTCCTGCACGGTCATCCGCTTCTGGAAGTCGGCCAGGCCGAGGCTCGAACAGGTGGCGGTATAGCCATAGGTCGGCAGGACGTGGTTGGTGCCCGAGGCGTAGTCGCCCGCGGATTCCGGCGACCAGTCGCCAAGGAAAACCGAACCGGCGCTGGTGATGCTGTCCACCAGCTCACGGGCCTGACGGGTCTGAATGATCAGGTGTTCCGGGCCATACTGGTTGGAGATAGCCACGCACTGCGCCAGGTCGCGGGCCACGATGATGCGGCTGGCGGAGAGCGCCACGCGGGCGGTTTCGGCGCGCGGCAGGGCGGCCAGCTGGCGCTCCACGGCCTCGGCGACGCGGCTGCCCATCCCGGCGTCCGGGGTCAGGAGGATCACCTGCGAGTCCGGGCCGTGTTCCGCCTGGGACAGCAGGTCGGAGGCGACAAAGTCCGGGTTGGCGCCGCTGTCGGCGATCACCAGCACTTCCGACGGGCCGGCCGGCATGTCGATGGCCGCGCCGTCCAGACGCTGGCTGACCTGGCGTTTGGCTTCCGTGACGTAAGCGTTACCCGGGCCAAAGATTTTATCCACCTTCGGCACCGACTCGGTACCGAGGGCGAGGGCGGCGATGGCTTGCGCGCCGCCGACGTTAAAGATGGTTTTCACGCCGCACAGCTGCGCGGCGTAGAGGATCTCATCGGCGATCGGCGGCGGCGAGCAGAGCACCACCTGCTGACAGCCGGCGATGCGCGCCGGCGTCGCCAGCATCAGCACCGTGGAGAACAGCGGCGCCGAGCCGCCCGGAATATACAGCCCGACGGAGGCGATAGGGCGGGTCACCTGCTGGCAGCGCACCCCCGGCAGCGTTTCGACATCCACCGCCTGCAGCTGTTGCGCGTTGTGGAAGGTCTCGATGTTTTGCACCGCCACCGCCATCGCCTGCTTCAGCTCGTCGCTGAGGCGCTCGCCGGCGGCGGCGATCTCCGCCTCGCTCACCTGCAGCGCGGCGACGGTGGTTTTATCAAACTTCGCGCTGTATTCGCGCAGCGCCGCGTCGCCGTTGGCTTTGACGTTATCGAGGATCTCCGCCACCGTTTTACTGATGCTGTCGGAGGCGGAAATCGCCGGGCGCGTTAAGAGTTGTTGCTGTTGGTCTGCGCTACAGCCGTTCCAGTCGATGATTGTGTTGAAGCTCATGATTGTTTTCCCCTGTGTGTCGCGTGACCGGCTGGCCGATTACTCCATCATCTTCTCAATCGGCAGCACCAGAATGGAGCTGGCGCCCAGCGCCTTCAGTTTTTCCATGGTCTCCCAGAACAGGGTTTCGCTGCTGACCATGTGCATCGCCACGCGCTGCTTGTCGCCCGCCAGCGGCAGAATGGTCGGCCGTTCGGCGCCCGGCAGCAGGGCAACCACTTCTTCCAGACGTTCGGTCGGGGCGTGCATCATGATGTATTTCGACTCGCGGGCCTGGATCACGCCCTGAATACGGGTCAGCAGGCGGTCAATCAGCTGCTGTTTGGCGTCGTCCATTTCGCCGTCGCGCTGGATCAGGCAGGCTTTGGAGCGGTAGATCACTTCCACTTCGCGCAGGCCGTTGGCTTCCAGGGTGGCGCCGGTGGAGACGAGGTCGCAGATGGCGTCGGCGAGGCCGGCGCGCGGCGCCACTTCCACGGAGCCGTTCAGCAGACAGGATTTAAAGGAGATACCTTTTTGATCGAGGTAGCGCTTCAGCAGGTGCGGGTAAGAGGTGGCGATACGTTTGCCGTCCAGCGCCGCCGGGCCGTTCCAGGCTTCATCCACCGGGGTCGCCAGCGAAAGGCGGCAGCCGCCGAAGTCCAGGCGACGCAGGGTGAAATAGCGCGGGTCTTCGCCCTGGGCGCGGCGGCTGAGCAGCTCTTCTTCCAGCACGTTTTCGCCGATAATGCCGAGGTCGACAACACCGTCCATCACCAGGCCCGGGATATCGTCATCACGCACGCGCAGAATGTCGATTGGCATATTTTCCGCCAGCGCAATCAGACGCTGGGTGTGCAAATTGACTTTAATGCCGCAGCGGCTGAGTAATTCGCGTGAATCTTCGCTTAAACGGCCTGATTTCTGAATAGCTATGCGTAAACGGGTGTTGTCTAACATTGTTCTTTTCCTCTGAATACCTGTCTGAATCTGTCCGAATTTGGTCCAAAAAAAAGCCCCCGGAAGTGAATCTTCCGGGGGCTCTCTGCGCGTTCATGCACCACTGGAAGATCCAAATGTCTTCCAGCACACATCGCCTGAAAGACTAGTCAGGATGATGGTGATGATGGTGGTGTTTAAATTGAACGCGGTTCATAAAAATTCTCTGTGAATGACTATGCATTTGATGTCCTTTAACCTAAACCACTTTCGCCGCAGAAAGCAAGGGCTTTTTTCTATCATTAATTCATTTCACATTGAGCGAAGAAATTGTCAGTTGCCGCTGGCTGGCGTAGCCTGTAATCAGCACAGCGAAAGAGTCAGGAGCCTGGGATGAAAAAGGTCGCGATAGTCGGTTTGGGATGGCTGGGGATGCCGCTGGCGCTGTCGTTGACGGCGCGAGGCTGGCAGGTCACCGGCAGTAAAACCACGCAGGATGGCGTGGAGGCGGCGCGGATGTGCGGGATCGACAGCTATCCGCTGCGC
This sequence comes from Klebsiella sp. C283, assembly GCF_048822555.1. Taxonomy (NCBI): domain Bacteria; kingdom Pseudomonadati; phylum Pseudomonadota; class Gammaproteobacteria; order Enterobacterales; family Enterobacteriaceae; genus Klebsiella; species Klebsiella sp. C283. Next base: position 181,842 of record NZ_JBMEZS010000004.1, on the reverse strand, counting down.
CTGGAGCCACAGCTGGTCTGTGATACCGAGGACCTCGACGCGCTGATGAACGTCGATGCGCTGGTGATCACGCTGCCGGCCCGGCGGACCGGGGCAGGGGAAGGGTTTTATCTGCAGGCGGTGCAGGAGATCGTCGATACCGCGCTGGCGTACCATATTCCGCGGATCGTCTTCACCAGCTCCACCTCGGTGTATGGCAACGTCAACGGTACGGTGAAAGAGAACTCCCCGCGCCTGCCGCAAACCGCCAGCGGGCAGGTGCTCAAGGAGCTGGAGGACTGGCTGCACAATCTGCCGGGGACCTCGGTGGATATACTGCGCCTGGCCGGGCTGGTGGGGCCGTCCCGCCATCCGGGGCGTTTTTTCGCCGGCAAGTCGGCGCCGGATGGCCAGCACGTGGTCAACCTGGTGCATTTGCAGGATGTGGTGGCCGCCATCGAACTGCTGCTGCAGGCTCCGAAGGGCGGGCACATCTATAATCTATGTGCGCCCCGCCATCCGGCGCGCGGCCTCTTTTATCCGCAGATGGCCCGCGAGCTGGGGCTGCCGCCGCCGGTGTTCAGCGACAGCCCGGACGGCGGCCAGGGCAAGATTGTGGATGGCAATCGTATCTGCAATGAGCTGGGGTTTGAGTACCAGTACCCCGATCCGCTGGTGATGCCGATGGAGTGATCCGCCAGCGGTGATTCGCATACCGTAAGGGGGTAGCGATGAAACCACTGCTGGATGTCCTCGTGATCCTCGACGCGCTGGAAAAAGAGGGGAGCTTTGCCGCGGCGTCGGCAAAGCTCTTTAAAACGCCCTCGGCGCTGAGCTACACCATTCACCGGCTGGAAAGCGATCTCAATATTCAGCTGCTCGACCGCAGCGGCCACCGCGCGCGCTTTACCCCCACCGGACAGATGCTGCTGGAGAAAGGGCGGGAAGTGTTGCACATCGCCCGCGAACTGGAGATCCGGGCGGTTAAGCTGCAGCAGGGGTGGGAACATACCCTCCGCCTGGCGGTGGACAGCACCTTTCCCGTGGCGCAACTCGCGCCGCTGATCGCCGCCTTTTATCAACAGCAGCCGCTCACCCGGCTGCGCTTCACGCTGACCCCCTCGCTGCTGGACTGGCGGCCCTTGACGGAAGGGCAGGCCGATCTCCTGCTGGGGGCGCTCGGCGAGCCGCCGCCGTTAAGTGGCTATGATTATCTTCCCCTTGGCGAGCTGGAGCTGCTGCTGGTGGTCTCCCCGCAGCATCCTCTGGCGGAGCGCCGCGCCCCGTTGAGCTGGCGAACCCTGCGGCGTTACCGCGCGGTGGCCACCGGCGAGGGCGGGGCGCTGCTCGCCGATCAGGAGACCCTGACGGTGTGTGACGCCGCGGGGCAGCTGGCGCTGCTGCGCATGGGGCTGGGGTGGAGCTGCCTGCCGCGTTATCATGTGCAGGGGCTGCTGGAGAGCGGCGAGCTGGTTAGCCTGGCCGTGCGCGGGCTGTCGCCTCGTCAGCGCGCGTGGATCGCCTGGAATGACGCCGCCTGCGGTTTGGCCGGGAAATGGTGGCGCGAAGCGCTATTAGCAAATAGTGCTATTTTTACAATTTATCATACGGAAATCGTATAGATATTAGCATCTTAAAAATTATGCTCACGCAATGAACTTCATAACATCTTGTCAACGCCGTTGATATTGTTGCAAAATATGCGGCCTGAAAACCAGAGACTAGCCGACGCTTTTTTTAAAGTGTCGGTTATTTTTTTGGTCGAAAGACACATCATTCAATACCAAGAGGCCGGGCTTCGTACCGGATAGATATTTACTAAAAACCGACAGTCGTTGTCGCTGAGGAATAGAAAGAAATGGGGCAATTTTTTGCTTACGCGCTGGCGTTCACCGTAAAAGGGGATAACTATGTCGCATAACGCTACTCCAAATACCTCTCGCGTGGAATTACGTAAAACACTTACGCTAGTTCCGGTTGTAATGATGGGCCTGGCCTATATGCAGCCGATGACGCTGTTCGATACGTTTGGTATCGTCTCTGGTATGACCGACGGTCACGTGCCGACGGCCTACGCCTTTGCGTTAATCGCTATCCTGTTTACTGCCCTGAGCTATGGCAAGCTGGTACGTCGTTACCCGTCCGCCGGCTCGGCGTATACCTATGCGCAGAAATCCATCAGCCCGACCGTTGGCTTTATGGTGGGTTGGTCCTCGCTGCTCGACTACCTGTTCGCGCCGATGATCAACATTCTGCTGGCGAAAATCTATTTTGAAGCGCTGGTGCCTTCGATTCCGTCGTGGGTGTTTGTTATCGCGCTGGTCGCCTTTATGACCGCCTTTAACCTGCGCAGCATTAAATCCGTGGCCAACTTCAACACCGTGATCGTGGTGCTGCAGGTGGTGCTGATTGCCGTTATCCTCGGCATGGTGATTTATGGCGTGTTTGGCGGCGAAGGCGCCGGTACGCTGGCCAGCAGCCGTCCGTTCTGGTCCGGTGACGCGCACGTGATCCCGATGATTACCGGGGCGACGATCCTGTGCTTCTCGTTTACCGGCTTCGACGGCATCAGCAACCTGTCTGAAGAGACCAAAGATGCAGAGCGCGTCATTCCGCGCGCGATCTTCCTGACCGCGCTGATCGGCGGCCTGATCTTCATCTTTGCCACCTACTTCCTGCAGCTGTACTTCCCGGATATCTCGCGCTTTAAAGATCCGGATGCGTCACAGCCGGAAATTATGCTCTACGTGGCAGGTAAAGCCTTCCAGGTTGGCGCGCTGATCTTCTCCACCATTACCGTACTGGCGTCCGGTATGGCGGCGCACGCTGGCGTGGCGCGTCTGATGTACGTGATGGGCCGTGACGGCGTGTTCCCGAAAAGCTTCTTCGGCTATGTGCACCCGACCTGGCGCACCCCGGCGATGAACATCATCCTGGTCGGCGCTATCGCCCTGCTGGCGATTAACTTCGACCTGGTGATGGCGACGGCGCTGATTAACTTTGGTGCGCTGGTGGCGTTTACCTTCGTTAACCTGTCGGTGATTTCGCAGTTCTGGATCCGTGAGAAACGCAACAAGACGCTGAAAGACCACTTCCAGTATCTGTTCCTGCCGATGTGCGGCGCCCTGACCGTCGGCGCGCTGTGGGTCAACCTGGAAGAGAGCTCGATGATTCTGGGCCTGATCTGGGCCGGTATCGGTCTGGTCTATCTGGCCTGCGTGACCAAAAGCTTCCGCAACCCGGTGCCGCAGTACGAAGACGTGGCGTAAGGCGTAGCGTGATGTGAATGAGAAAAGCCGGAGGGAAACCTCCGGCTTTTTTTTCGTTTGGCCCGGTGCGATACCTTTTGCCCGGCGGCGCTGCGCTTGCGCGGGCCTACGGTGATGGTTAACCTTCTGAAATTAAATGGTCATGTAGGCCGGGTAAGCGAAGCGCCACCCGGCAACATATTGGGCACGGAGCCTGATGTATTGCCCGGCGGCGGTGGAGACTGTTATCGGTTTACCACGTTCTCAGACTCCGTAGGCCGGGTCAGGCGCAGCCGCCACCCGGCAATATGTTGGCCACGGAAACGATGGCCGGACAGTTCCGTCTGCCTTGGGAGAGGGCCAGGGGGAGGGGAAGCAACGCCGTGTGGTCATTTATGTTATCTGTGGCTTCAGCGCACATTGCGCTCCCGGTTAATTTTCTGCGTTATGTCTCACACCGCACAGGGAGCGCACAGGGGGCGGCCAGTCGCCGCCGCCCCCTGTACCCCCGGGCTCCGGCCAGCAAAATCTCCGCTACGCGGTCCCTTCGACTTATCCCTGCAGGCTGCGGGTCGGGCCGAGGCAGCGTCCATGCAAAACATGGCCCTCAGCCCGCATCCATGCGGGCTGCCCCGGCCTTCCGGGAACGTCTCAGCGATTTTGAGGCCGCCAGCACCGGCAGTTTCAGCAAGGCTGGTGAATAAATTAACGACAGGTCGCACGAACTCCAGGCCGGGTAAGGCGCAGCCGCCATCCGGCACACAAGCGGCTCCGCGCCCGCTGCGCTTGCCGGGTCTGGGGTGTTGAGTAGCCTTCTGATAGGTAAATGGCGTTGTAGGCCGGGTAAGCGAAGCGCCACCCGGCACAGAAGCGGCTCCGCGCCCGCTGTCCTTGCCCGGCGGCGCGGCGCTTGCCGGGCCTGGGGTGTTGAGTAGCCTTCTGATAGGTAAATGGCGTTGTAGGCCGGGTAAGCGAAGCGCCACCCGGCACACAAGCGGCACCGCGCCCGCTGTCCTTGCCCGGCGGCGCGGCGCTTGCCGGGCCTGGGGTGTTAAGTAGCCTTCTGATAGGTAGATGGTTTTGTAGGCCGGGTAAGCGAAGCGCCACCCGGCACAGAAGCGGCTCCGCGCCCGCTGTCCTTGCCCGGCGGCGCGGCGCTTGCCGGACCTGGGGTGTTGAGTAACCTTCTGATAGGTAAATGGCGTTGTAGGCCGGGTAAGCGAAGCGCCACCCGGCACACAAGCGGCACCGCGCCCGCTGTCCTTGCCCGGCGGCGCGGCGCTTGCCGGGCCTGGGGTGTTGAGTAACCTTCTGATAGGTAGATGGTTTTGTAGGCCGGGTAAGCGAAGCGCCACCCGGCAGAAATCCGCGTAAAGCGGTTAAACAGGGGCATTTTGGGGGCAGCCGCAGGGGCACCTGCGGGGTGTTTATTGCGGCGGCGGTTCGAAGCAGAGGCTACGCTCCAGGCATTCGTCGCAGCTCGGCGAGCGGCAGACGATCTCCCCCTGCGACTGCAGGCAGCGCTGGCGATAAAAGAACTTCTTCCAGCGCATATGGTGGACGTTCTGCGCCACCAGCTGCGGAAAGCAGTCGCTCATCAGCCGGCCCAGTTCCGCCCGCGAATCCAGACCCAGATCCTCCCATAGATGATTAAACGCCAGCGCCGCCCCGGCGACGATCGGCGCCATCGGTTCGGCTCCCGGCGCGATCCACTCCGCCAGCCATCGCGCCAGCTGGCGGCGCTCTTCGTCGCGGGTGGCATTCAGCTCCGTCATCAGCCGGCGGCGGCTCAGCGCCTCGCTGTCCAGCGGCGTCGCCACCTCGCCCAGCCGCTGCTGCAGGGCCAGCCACGCCTCGACGCTTAGCCCCATGCGCAGCGGAAAGCAGCCTTTTCCGGCGTGATACCGTCGCCACAGGCGGGTCAACCAGTCGACCGGCGCCATCAGGCGACCCCCTGACGCAGGCGCGATGCCGCCAGGCTCTGTCGCCGCCGCTGCCACCAGGCGGGCAGCACCTCGGCGACCGACCGCCACGCGCCGTCCACCTGCGGCTCAATGCCCTGTCGCTCGAGCTGTTGCCATGGCGTATGGCCGATACGCACGCAGAACACCGCTTTCACGTCGGCGAGCAGCGCGAGGAGCGCCGCCAGTCTGGCTTCGTTCTCCTGCGGCTCGCACTCCTCCGCGCCGCGGCAATATTTCGGCGTAAAGCGCTCGCCCACCAGCACCATGCCGGCGGCAGACAGGCTGTAGATCGAGAAGCGGTCGGCATGGCCAAAATGACAATCAATCACCTCGCCGCGGCTGGAGGCCACGGCCACCAGACAGGCATCATCGGCCTCCGACTCTCCCCGGGTGGCGAGGCTGGCATGAAGTTCGGCGCGCTGATGGAGGATGGGCAGCCAGTCGGGGAGGCTGTCCGGGTCCGGAAGCTGGGTAAACTGCTGGCTGCGGTCTTCGCCCAGCATGCCGATGGCGTCGGCGCGGCACTGGTGGCAATGCGTCATCTGCGGCATCGCGGCCCCGCACTGGCTGCGGATCGCGGCGAGCATCCCGGCGTCCGGCTCTGGCTGGCCGTTGAGGCCAAAGACCGTGCCGTGCTCCGGTCTGGCAATCAGCGGCATAATATTGTGAATAAACGCGCCGCTTTCCCGCAAACAACGGCTGACCTCGGCCATGCCGCTGTCGTTGATCCCCGGGATCAGCACCGAGTTTATCTTGACCAGCACCCCGGCGTTGGTCAGCCTGCGGACCCCCTCCAGCTGGCGGGCTATCAGGATCTCCCCGGCTTCCCGCCCGCGGTAGCGTTCGCCGTCGAGCCACAGCCAGGCGTAGATTTGCCCGGCGATGCCGGCATCCAGCGTATTGATGGTTACCGTAACGTGATCCACACCGACCTCCAGCAGGCGATCCACTGCGTCGGGCAGCATCAGTCCGTTGGTCGACAGGCATAATTTCAGGTCCGGAAGCTGATCGCGGACCAGCTCCAGGGTGCGGAAGGTGCGGGTCATATTGGCCAGCGGATCGCCGGGCCCGGCAATGCCGACCACCGACAGCTGCGGGATGGCCTGGGCCACCTGGCGCACTTTCAGCACCGCCTGCTCGGGGGTCAGCAGCGTCGAAGACACCCCGGGGCGGGATTCATTGCTGCAGTCGAATTTACGATTGCAGTAGTTGCACTGCAGATTGCAGGCCGGAGCGACCGGGAGATGCATCCGGGCGAAACGGTGGTGCCCGCTGCGGGAGTAGCAGGGGTGCGCGGCGACCTTATCGGCCACCCGCGGCGCTAACGCGCTGGCGTCCGCCGACTGACAGGCGTTGCCGCCGGAAAAAGAAGAGCAGGAAGTCATGGTCGTACCTTCTTGGTTGGGCGATACCTTCCTGCTGCAAAGGGCATACCAGAGAGGGATTTTTTATCATGCTGAAAAGAAAGGTGTTATTCCGCATCCCTGCGGCAAAATATTGTCGCGTTCCCGCCGCGCAGGCGACAATGTCCTGAACCTGACACCGTGGCTTACAGACGCGGCAGGGTGATATCCATGATCTGGATCCGGTAGGCGACCTGGCGCGGCGTCATCCCCAGCAGCCGCGCCGCCTTGGCCTGCACCCAGCCGGCTTTTTCCAGCGCGGCGATCAGCCGCTGGCGTTCGTCCAGGCTGTTGTCCAGCCAGCTGTCTTCCGCCGGCCCGCTGGCGGGCAGGGCTTTGGCCGGACGTTCCTGGTGGGTGAAGAGGATCACGTCGCGATCGATCAGGCCGCTCTCGGACATCACCGCCGATCGTTCGAGGCAGTTCTCCAGTTCGCGAACATTGCCCGGCCAGCTGTACTCCATCAACAGACGGATCGCCCCCTCGCTGATCCGCAGCGTGCGCCCCTGATGCTGGCCAATTTTGCGCACCAGAAAGTGCGCCAGCTCGGCGATGTCCTCCTGACGCTCGCGCAGCGGGGGCAGGGCGATGGGCATCACGTTCAGGCGATAGTACAGATCCTCGCGGAAGTGGCCCAACCGGACCTCCTCCTCCAGGTGGCGGTTGGTGGCGGCGATGATGCGGACATTCACCCGCAGGGTCTCATCGCCGCCGACCCGCTCCATCTCTCCCTCCTGCAGGATGCGCAGCAGCTTAGCCTGGAACGAGGCGCTGCTTTCGCCAATCTCGTCGAGGAACAGGGTGCCGCCATCCGCCAGCTCAAAACGCCCCTTACGCTGGCGCACCGCGCCGGTAAAGGCGCCTTTTTCATGGCCGAACAGTTCGCTTTCCAGCAGGTTGTCCGGCAGCGCCGCGCAGTTAAATTTGACGAAGGCGGCGCCAGCCCGCGGGGAATGGTGGTGGATGGCATTGGCGATCAGCTCTTTCCCGGTGCCGCTTTCGCCGCGCACCAGCACGGTGGTGTCCCAGCGCGAAACCTGGCGGATCACCTCCACGATCTGGCGCATCGCCGGGCTCTTGCCGACCATATTGTCAAGGCCCACCCCGCGCGACGACGAGCAGGCCGGCGGCCGTTCCACCTTCGGCGGCTGGCGGCCCGGCAGGGTGGCGGAGGCCGGGAGGATCATCAGCCGGATGGTCTGGGCGATGAGGTTGGCGACGGTTTCGAGAAAGCGGGTGCAGGCCGGCAGCCGCTCTTCCTGGCGCGCCATCGGCTGGGCCGCCAGCACTCCCATGGGCCGGGCGTTGGGCCCCATTAGCGGAACGGCGATAAACGGCAGATCGTAATCGTAGAGGCTCAGGCGGTCGAGAAAACGCTGATCGTCGGCGACCCGGGGCAGCACCAGCGATTGCCCCTGGGCCAGCACCGTCCCCACCAGCCCCTCGCCGGGACGATAGCGGATCTGCGCGCTGCCGGGGAGAGTCTGCTGCTCGGTTTGCTGCAGCGCTTCGATACTGAGGATTTCCTGCTCGCTGTCGTACAGACAGATCATCCCGTGCTGCATAAAGGCATCGTTGTGCAATACGCTGAGCACCTCCTGCAGCGTTTTGCTGGCCTCGGTGGCGCGGCTCAGCACCACGCTTATCCGCTGCATGGCGGTGAACTGCTGAGAGAGGTCGAAGCGTCTGACGGTGGTGTCCGGGTCGGATTCGGGGATCATGCTTCACCTCCGGTCAGGGTGTTAAACAGCGGGAAACGCAGGGTCAGGCAGGTGCCGCCCTGCGGCCGGGAAGTCAGCTCGATGGCCCCGCGATGGTGCGCCACCAGGGTCTGGATCAGCCGCAGCTCCATGCCTTTGCCCGGCGAATTCAGCGCGTCGGGGGAGTGGGCGTAGCGCACTTGCAGCAGCGGCACGTTGTCGGTCAGGTACAGCGCCAGCCAGCCGTCGTTTTCCTCGGCATAGAGCTGCATCGCCAGCGGGACGGAAGGCAGCTCGGCGGCGAGGGCCAGGGTGCGGTCGAACCACAGGCTTAAGCACGCCAGCAGCTGAGTGCGCTGGCCAAAGCCGATCAGATGCGGCGAGGCCATGTCCAGCTGCAGCCCCTCGGCATCGAAGCGGGTGCGGTAGAGGGCGCACAGGTCGTCGAAAAAGGGCTGCAGCGGCCAGACGGCGGGGTTTTCGAGATCCAGCGACGGGCGACATCGCTGGAGCCGGGCCATCGCCTCTTCCCCTTCGCGCCAGGCGGCCTCCAGCGCCACGTTGCCGCTGCTCTCGCCGTTCAGCCGACGGGCCGCCGCCAGCATGTTAATCGGGCAGTTCAGCTGGATCAGCGCGGCGTCCAGCGACTCGCGGATCGCCGCCAGCAGCTTGCCGGCGGTCATTTGCTGCTTCAGCCGGTCGAGGCGGCCCTGCTCCTGCTGCTGGCGCTGCTGGGTACAGTCGGCGATCACCACCAGGGTTCGCGCCAGGGCGCTGTCGATAAAGTAGCGGCTGGCCTCTTCGCTGACGCCGGGCAGCGGCCAGCAGGTCACCGACAGCCAGCGCGCGGCCCCGCGGATCGCCACCGGCAGGATCTGCTCCACGCCGGGCGTCATCCGGCCTGGGGAGACCTGCAGCTCGGTGAGCAGCTCCCGGCCGCCGCAGTCGGCGCAGAAGGTTTTATAGGCAAGGTTGTCCATCACCACCCGATCCTGCTCGTCCACTACCACCACGGCGGAGGGAATATTATTCAGCACCGCCTCCATCAGAGTCATATGGTTGCGCAGCCGCTGCTCCAGGGTATAGCTGACGCTGATATCCCGCTGCATCGCCAGATAATGCTCCAGTTCCCCTTGCGGACTGAGCACCGGAGTGATGTCAATCTCCACCAGGTACAGGCCGCCGTCCCGCCGCTGGTTAATCAGCTGGCCGCGCCACGGCTGACGCTGGAGCAGGGTATGCCACATCTCCTGATAGATCTCGCGCGGCGTCTGGCTGCTGGCCAGCAGGCGCGGGTTCTGATTTAACAATTGCGCCAGCGAATAGCCGGTCTGGCGGCAAAACGCCGGGTTGGCGTAGATGATCCTGGCGCTGGCGTCGGTGAGGGAAATCGCCACTGAGGCCTGTTCCACCATGGTAAAAAACAGCCCCGGATGTTGTTGAGTCAGCGCGCCGGCGATGGCTTCCGGCGCGGCGTTATCGAGCATCATATTCAGGGTCATCGCAAACTCCTGTGTCGCAGTTATGACAAATTGTCCGACACCCTGCGCGGATCGCGGCGGGCTGAGCCGAACCCGGATAACCATGCAAACGGTGCGCCCTTATCGAAACGACCGAACGAAACATTGATCCGACAGGGGGAAAATCCGCTGATTTTCACCTTTCGGTCCGCCGGGGGCGCCTTGCGCGGGCGCTGCGGCGGCGGGAAGCGATCCTGATGGGGCAGGGATGAGCCGTCACGGTGCAGGGCAACCTGGCACAGCCTTCGCAATACCCCTGCGGTAATCCCTATTTCCGACACCATTCCGACAGGAGCGTACTATGGCGAACATTGGCATTTTCTTTGGCACCGATACCGGTAAAACCCGCAAGATCGCGAAACTGATCCACAAGCAGCTGGGGGAGGCCGCCGCCGCCCCGGTCAATATTAACCGCGCCACGCTGGCGGACCTGCTGGCCTACCCGGCCCTGCTGCTGGGCACGCCGACGCTGGGCGACGGCCAGCTGCCGGGCCTTGAGGCCGGGGGCGAGAGTGAGTCGTGGGCCGAGTTTATCCGCAACCTCGGCGACGTCAGCCTGCAGGGAAAAACGGTGGCGCTGTTTGGCCTCGGCGATCAGCGCGGCTATCCCGATAACTTCGCCAGCGGGCTGCGGCCGCTGTACGACGCCCTGCGCGCCCGCGGGGCGACGATGATCGGCAGCTGGCCGAACGAGGGGTATGAGTTCAGCGCCTCATCGGCGCTGGAGGGGGAGCGGTTTGTCGGGCTGGTGCTGGACCAGGATAACCAGTTCGACGAGACCGAAACGCGTCTGGCGACCTGGCTTGAGGAGATCAAACCGCACCTGCTGTAGACGCTGGCGGGTGGCCTGTCGGCTACCCGCACAGCCCCGGCTGGCGCGCTAGCATCTCAGCCAGCCACTGGCGCTGGTGGCGGCGCTGGCTCTGTTGAATAAGGTAATCGCGGGCGCTTTTCAGCGCCTGTTCAGGCGTCATCGGCGCGGCGGGGCGGATGGCTTCGCACCATACCAGGTGCCAGCCCAGCTCGCTGGCCACCGGCGCGCTCAGCGCATTTTCCGTCAGCGCAAACAGGGCCTCCTCCAGCTGCGGATAGAGCAACCCCCGCCCGATCCACCCCAGTCGCCCGCCGTCCAGCGCGCTCGGGCAGTGGGAGTGTCGCTGGGCCAGCGGCGCAAACGCCTCGCGGGAGGCCGCGATTTGCCCATGAAGCGCCTGGATGCGCGAGTAAACCGCCTGCTCATCGCCATCGACGGTGAGCAGCAGATGGCGGGTCAACCGCTGTTCCGGGCGCATAAACTGCGCCTGATGCCGCAGATACCAGGCCTGCACCGCGGCGGGATCCGGCTGCGGCGCCTGGCTGGCAATCCCGGCGAAGGCGGTTTCCAGCCGGGCATGATGCAGGACGATCGCCGCCCGCTCCGGCGGCGTAAATCCGCCCTCATCCAGCCAGAGGCGCAGCGAAGCGGCGAGGCCTTCCCGTAGCGCGGCGGGGATCGCCTCCGCCGCGACCTCGGCGACCAGCGCCTGCTCCACGCGGGCCTGACGCTGCCAGGCCGCCTCGAAGGCCTCCCGGTCCGCCGCGGCGATGGCCGCCGGGTCGCAGTTCCAGCGGCTCTGCGCCAGCCGCCGCCGGCCAAATCGTTGCCATGGCTGCATTATTCTTCCTCCTCTGCCAGGGCCAGCGCGGTCACCGGAACCTGGAACCAGCGGCCGCCGAAGTCGACGATATAGCCGTCCCCGCGCTCGCCCCGATCGGTGGCCTCAATACGCCCCTGCTGACCGACGTTGACCACCACTTCGCCCTGCAACGTCAGCGCCGTCTGGCAGGTGACGTTATCGCCATACTGCAGATTCCCCGCCAGCCAGGGACGATCGCCGGCAATCAGCTCCTGTTCGCGGCAGCCGACGATCCGGTCGCTCTCCGGGAAGTGGACCTGGTAGATGACCTGGTCCTGTAAGAATACCCCCCAGTCGCGGACATAGCCGATGCTGCCCCGGCGCACCAGCAGGGCGCCGGACGGCAGGCCCGCATAGGTGCCATCGTTACGGATGGCGCGCACGACGCGGACCGCTTCGCTAAAGGTAAATGTGGGTCTCATGGCGTGTTCTCCTCGAACTGCTGCTGATAACTCTCCGCCAGCAGCCGGCGCGCCAGCAGCCAGTGCGCGCGCGGGTTCTCCTCCAGCTGGTTGAGCAGGGGCACTTCCGCCCGCAGCTTGCGGTGAAAGGCGGCCAGCACCGGCAGGCTGCAATGGGCCAGACGCTCGGGCTGGTAGGGAACGGCGAAAAACTGAAAGAAGGCGTCGGCGGAGCGCAGGTCGTCTACGCCGGGGATCTGATAAAACCACTCCATGCTTACCCCCTGGCCTGCAGCGTTTCGGCGCCGCAGAGCGCGTGATAGATTGCCGCCAGCTCATCATCCCGCGGGCTGCGTTTGCCGGTTTCCGCAAAGTGGCGGAGCGCCGGCAGCAGCTGGTCAATTTGCGCTGACGTCAGGTGATAGCCCATCCGGTCGAAGACGCCGTTAACCGCCTGGCGACCGGAGTGTTTGCCCAGCACCAGCCGATAGCCGCGGCCCAGCAGGGCGGGGTCGATCGCCTGATAGCTCTCGCTGTCGCGCAGCAGCGCCGCGACGTGCACGCCGGACTCATGGGTAAAAACCAGCTCGCCCACCAGCGGCTGCTGGGGATCGACAGGGCGGCGGGTGGCGAGGGCCACCTGTTCGCACAGCGCCGGCAGGGCGGTGAAACGCACCCCGGTCTCGACGCCCAGGCAGCGCTCCAGCCCGAGCGCCACCGTTTCCAGCGCCGCGTTACCCGCCCGTTCGCCCAGGCCCAGCACGGTGGTGTTCACGCTGGTGGCCCCGGCGCGTACCGCCGCGAGGGTGTTGGCGGTGGCCAGCCCGAGATCGTTATGGGCATGCATCTCGAGTTCGCCGGGCCAGACGTTACGCAGGGCGGCGATCTGCGCCGCGGTGGTAAACGGGTCGAGGATACCGACGGTGTCGGCATAGCGCAGACGGGCAGCCCCCGCCTCGCCGGCCTGCCGGGCAATATCCCTTAGCGTCGCGTCGCTGGCCCGCGAGGCGTCCTCACAGCCAATGCAGACCTTCAGGCCAAGGGTATGGGCGAGGTGGATCAGACCCGTCAGCCGCTCCAGCAGCAGCGGTAAGCTCTCGCGCAGTTTGTACTGCCGCAGCTTGTCGGAGGCGGGGATGGAGATATCCACCCAGTCCATGCCCAGCTCGGCGCTCAGGCGAATTTCGCCGGCCTGCATCCGGCACCAGGTCATCAGCGTGGCGCCCGGGAGCTGACGGCGCACCAGCCGGATACGGGCGCACTCCTCCTCGCCCATCGCCGGGGTGCCGACCTCCAGCGCCTCGATCCCCGCCGCGTACAGCGCCTCGGCGATGGCGATTTTTTCACTGGCCTGGAAGGCCACGCCGGGACTCTGTTCGCCATCGCGCAGGGTGGTGTCATTGATCAGTACGCGTCCCATTGTCGTCTCTCCGTCTTAACCGAAGACCGGCGCGAAGGCGCCATCCTGCAGGAGCGGCTGGCCGTTTCGCCAGTAGGGCGACAGGGCGCGCAGCCGGTCGATAACAGGAGGCAGGGCGGCGATGACGTAGTCGATCTCTTTTTCCCGGGTGTAGCGCGAGAGGGAGAAGCGAACGGTGCCGTGGGCCGCGGTGTAAGGGATATTCATCGCCCGCATGACGTGCGACGGCTCCAGCGAGCCGGAGGTGCAGGCGCTGCCGCTGGAGGCGGCGATCCCGGCCTGATTCATCAGCAGCAGGATCGCCTCGCCTTCAATGCACTCGAAGGCCAGATTAAGCGTGCCGGGCACCCGCGGCTGGCTGCCGCCCATCACCGTTACCGCCGGAATGGCGCTCAGGAGATGATGTTCAAGGCGATCGCGCAGCTGGCTAATCTGCGCCATGCCCGGGAGGTGGACCTGCGCCAGCTCGCTGGCGGCGCCCATGCCGACAATGCCGCTGATATTTTCCGTACCGGCCCGCCGGCCATGCGCCTGGTGGCCGCCGCGCAGCAGCGGGCGAAAACGCGTTCCCCGCCGCAACCAGAGGCAGCCCACCCCTTTGGGGCCGTGGAATTTATGCGCCGAGCAGGAGAGCATATCGATCCGCGTCTGGCTGAGCGCCATCGGGATTTTGCCCACCACCTGCACGGCGTCGCAGTGAAACAGCGCGCCCTGCTCATGGGCCAGCTCCGCCAGCTCGGGCACCGGGAACATGACGCCGGTTTCGTTATTGGCCCACATGATGCTGACCAGCGCCACGCGTGGGCTAAGCGCCGCCCGAAACTGCGCCATATCCAGAGCGCCCTGCCGATCCACGGCGATACGGTGGATCAGGTATCCCTGGCGCTCCAGCTGTTCGCACACCGCCAGGGTGGCGGGATGTTCGACCGCGCTGGTGATGATCTCGCGCCGCTCCGGCATCAGGGCCACCGCTGAGGCGATGGCGGTGGTCGTGGCCTCGGTGGCGCAGGAGGTAAAAATGATCTCGCTGGGGTAGTCGGCCCCGAGCAGAGCGGCCACCTGCTGGTGCGCCCGTTCAAGGGCGGCCTGCGCCGGCAGACCAAAATCGTGAATCGACGAGGGATTGCCGTAAAAGTCGGTCAAAAAGGGCATCATCGCGTCGAGAACCATCGGGTCGAGACGGGTGGTGGCGTTGTTATCGAGATAAACAGGTTTCATTGTGTCCCCCTGGGGTTAGTTAACCGCGGCCGGGGCCGCCACCACGTCCATGTAGCTTCCGGTGCGCTCCATCAGCTTTTGCTGCAGCCAGGCGAGGGTCATGTCGGTCATCATGCAGCCGCTGCAGCTGCCGGAGAGGCTGACGGTGATCTGGCGCGGGGTGACGCTCACCAGCGTCATGTCGCCGCCGTCGGCCTGAATGTGCGGGCGCAGCTCGTTGATGGTATCGACCACGCTTTGCCACTGCGCATCGTGGGCCGTCTCCGCCGGCAGGGGGGCGGGCGGCTGTTGGGCGAGGATCGCCGCCAGCGCCAGCTCAATTTTTTCATGGCAGGTGGTACAGCCCCCGCCGGCCTTGGTGTAGTTGATCACCTCCTCGAGGGTGGTCAGGCCGTTGTTCACCACGGCCCGGCGAATATGTCCTTCGTCGACGCCGAAGCATTTACAGATCAGCTTGCCCTCCTCATGCTCCTCCTCAAGGCTTTCGCCGCGAAAATGGGCGATAGCCGCACGCAGCGCCTCCTGGCCCATCACCGAGCAGTGCATTTTCTCCGGCGGCAGGCCGTCGAGGTAGTCGGCGATCTGCTGGTTGGTGATCTGCCCGGCTTCGGTCAGGGTGTGGCCGATAATCAGCTCCGTCAGCGCGGAAGAGGAGGCGATGGCGCTGCCGCAGCCGAAGGTCTGGAAGCCGGCCTCCTCGATGATCTCGGTGTGCGGATCAACCCGCAGCATCAGGCGCAGCGCATCGCCGCAGCTTAATGAACCCACATCGCCCACCGCGTTGGCGTTGTCGACCACGCGCGCGTTGCGGGGATGAAAAAAATGGTCTTTCACTTTCTCGGAGTAGTTCCACATGCTGTCAGCTCCAGGGATGATGACGAAAACGCCGGGGCGCGGTGCACCGCAGACTGGCGGTGGTACTGTTCCCCAAGCAATTGCGGTACCAACGCATAAAAACCTTATTTGTTAATGACCTGGCGGGTTAACCGCCCCCGACAGAGCCGACACTGTTGTGGCGTTTTGTGGGCTTTGTCACATAAACGACAGGCTCAGGGCTGCGGGTCGGGCTCCTCCCGCCACGTCTGCTCTTCCAGCAGGCGGTTAAAGCGCTGCGGATCGCGTTGCCGCGCGCTGCGGCGCTGCGCTTTTTCATACCAGGAGAGCTGGATCTCCTGCAGTAAGCCGAGGATGGTGGTGTGATCGGGAACCCGTTCGGCGCGGACGCCCACCTGCAGCAGCTGGCGAAAAACCGCCTCGCCAATCGCCACGCAGAACAGGGTGACGCAATCCTCCAGGGCGTGGATGCGCTCGGCAATTTTCTCGGTCTGATGGCCGCTGACGACCGGGAACTCCACCACCCGCAGCAGGGTGACCCGATCCGCCTTGACGCCGTAGACCACCAGCCGCGGCGTGGCGCCAAAATGCTGATCGACATGGCGGTAATCGGAGCTGGCGAAGGCGACTTTCATCGACCACTCGTCGGCGTGGACCATCTCAAACTGACGGTTAATGGGCTGCATAATCGTCTCCTGAAGCTTGCTGGGGGTCGGCGCCCTGGCGAAGCGGCGATCGGTAGAGTGCGGTGTGGTGATGGCGGTCGCGCAGCAGATTGGCCAGCTCAAACAGCGTGTCGCGCATGCCGGCGTACCCCTGGCGGACCCGGCGAAATTCGCCGAGCCGATCGAAAAGGGGAAAGCCGACGCGGATCAGCGGCAGGGCAAACTGCTCCGCCAGATCGCGGGCGTGAGAGTTAGCCACCAGCAGATCGGCGGGTTGCTGGCTCAGCAGCTGCTGGAGATCCTCCAGATCCCCCGGCACCACCCGCTCGACCGGCAGCTGGCGCAGGCTGGGGTGGCTGGTGGGGGCGACCAGCGGGCCGGGCTGTATCCCCTGGCTGCGGGCGAAATCACACCAGGCCGCCAGCAGGTCGCCCTCCGCGGCCATCGCCATGCGCTGGCCCTGCAGCCACATATGGCAGTCGATCATCGCATCCTGCAGCTGGCCGCGCTGGCGCTCAATCCAGGCCGGTACGCGGCGCCCGGACAGCTTCGCCAGTTGATGAATAAAGGTATCGCAGTGGTCGAGGGTCATCAGGTGCGGCAGGGCGATCACCTCTCCGCGGCTGCGCTGGCTCAGGAGCGATGCCGCCCGCTGCAGTGACACGCCGATGGCGAAGCTGCCCAGGCTCTGGCCCATCTGCGCAATCTGGCGCAGCGAGGCGCCGCCCTGGGTCAGGGGCGTAAAATCCCCCTGACCCAGGTGGCCATCCATCGACAGCGAGAGGTCCGGCAGGACCACCGGCTGCAGGCCAAAGGCCTCCACGCAGCGGCTCAGCCATTCGATATCCCCTGGCGAACAGAGGTGGCTGACCAGCAGGTTGACCCGCCGGGGCCGCTGCCCCGGACGCGGCGTCGGCGCCACCCACTGCTCGATGATGCTCTCGATCACCGCGCTGTAGCCGTTTTCCATGGAGCCAAAAAAATCCGGGGTGTTGACGGTGAGGATCGCCACGCCGTTATGGCGGGGATGCGCCTCGCGAAACTGGCGTACCACCCGGGCGATATCGCTGCCCTGCGCCTCCGCCAGACCGGTGCTGAGCAGCACAATGGCCTGCGGACTGTGGCGCTGGCAGAGGGTGTCGAGCGCGGTGAATATATTGCCGTCGGCGCCCATGATCGTGGCGGTCGGATCCATGGCCGTCGACTGCAGGGGCACCGGGTCATGAAAATGCTGAATAAAGAAAACTTTGGCGAAGGCGCTGCAGCCCTGGGCGCCGTGGACCAGCGGGATGGCCTGGGCCAGCCCAAGGCTGGCGAGGATCGCCCCGAGCGGTTGCCCGGTTTTAATCGGGCTCACCGCCAGCGGTTTTTCGCTACGGATAAGGTCTGCCATGGTGTTCTCCTAGCGCCACGGGGCGCGGGCATGCGTTTGCGGCCAGACGGGGCTGGCGAGGGTCAGACAGAGCTGGCGGGCGAGGGTGATGATGCCCTGGTAGCCAGCGTAGGCGTGCTCCCGCTCCTGATTGATATCGAGGAACGGCAGCCGGGCTTTCCAGGCGGTGTACATATTGCGTCCGCCGGCGATCATCAGATCCGCCTGATAGCGGTACACCACGTCGAGCAGGGTGCGGGCGTTGCCCTCCTCAAGCATCACCGCCTCGTCGCCCATCAGCTCCCGGATCCGCTGTTTGTCCTCCTCGGTGGATTTCCGCGTGCCGGTGGCCACCACGGTCATGCCGAGATCCTGCAGGGCCGAGACCACCGACCAGGATTTCACGCCGCCGGTGTAGAGCAGCACTTTGCGCCCGCGGAGCTGCTCGCGCCACGGCGCTAGCGCCTGCTCCGCTGCCTGCTCTTCACGGGCGATCAGCGCCTCGGTGCGGCGGCACAGGTCGTCATCCCCCAGCAGCGCCGCCAGCTGGCGCAAGGCGTCGGAGGTGGCGCGGATCCCGTAGAAGCTGCCTTCAAACCACGGCGTGCCGTAGCGTAGCTCCAGCCCCCGGGCGACGTTGATCAGCGCTCGCGAGCACACCAGCATATTGGCCTGCGCCCGGTGCAGGGTCTGGATCTCGGCAAAGCGGCCGTCGCCGGAGAGGCTGCCGAGGACGCGGATCCCCAGTTCGTCGAGCAGCGGCTGGACCTGCCAGAACTCGCCGGCGATATTGAATTCGCCAATCAGGCCGATATCGTGGCGCTGGGCCGGGGCAAAGGGCGTGTTGTCCGGCCAAGGGGCGGGTTCGCGCTGGCCAATCACCTGCCTGAGCATTACGTCGCCCGCCATCCGGTTGCCAAGATTTTTGCTGCCGTAGAAGCCGGCGGCGTCAATGGCGATGACCGGGACGCCGGTGGCGGTCTGCGCGGCCTGGCACACCGCCTCAATGTCATCGCCTTCCATCGCCGGTACGCAGGTGTTGTAGATAAAGACCGCCGCCGGGCGATAGCGGTCGACGATGTGACGCACGGCATGGAACAGGCGGCGTTCGCCGCGGCCCATAATCACATCCTGTTCGTTGAGATCGGTGGTAAAGCCGAGCCGGTTGAGGGCCGGGCCGGCGCTGACGCTGCCGCGGTTATCCCACGAGCTTCCCGCGCAGCCGATAGGGCCGTGCACCAGGTGCGCGACGTCGGCGATGGGCAGGAGCGTTATCTGCGCGCCGTCGAAGGCGCAGCCGCCGGCGGTGGCGCCGGGCTTAGGGGCGCTGCAGCCGGATTTTTGCTTCTGGTTGTGCTCGCAGGCGGGTTCGTCCAGCAGCGCCAGAATTTCCTTTCCCTTCATAGTGACCTCGTTGACGGTGGGAGACCGGGGAGGTGATGCAATTCGCGCTCCAGGGAGAGGGGGGTTGATTTTTAAGGAAAAAGGGTTGTGGGCTTTGCGACAAAGGCAACAATCAGACAGGGGGGAGGCGTGGATTATCCCCTGATGACTGGATTTACCGCGACAGTATTGCCGCATATTGGCGAATGACTCGCCGCGAGGGGGTTGGGGCGCGTAAAGAAAATTGGCGAGAACGCAGGCGCACATCAAGGGCTGGCCGCCAGGACGGCGGCCAGAGGGCGGTCGAGACAGGGATGTCGAGTCCGCCCGTCCCGCCAGATGAAGCCGGAGTGGAGCGTACCGCGCAGCGGCAATTTTCAGCGCAATGCCGGGGGTCATGGGGGGCGAGCGAAACGCCCCCCATGCCGTTCACCTGTTGAGAAGTTTATTTATGACTAAGGAGTGAATGTGAACGGAACCTTCTGTTAAACAGAATTTTTTTGCCTTCGTGCGGCAGTGGTTTGCGATAATCTGGCCAGAAAAAAAGGCCCGCGGGGTCGGCGGGCAACAAGCACAACACAACGATTAAAAAACACGTTCCTCCAGAGGGTTATCCCGGTTGAGGCGCTTCGCCAGCCACGGCGGCAAACGGCCGGCCAGCAGCGTATTGATCGCCTCGCACTGGGCCTGGATCGTCGTGCCCGGCGGCGCTTTCATCGGATGGATCTGATGGCGGATCAACCTCGCGGCGGCAGGCCCGCCGATCTCCTGGCAAAACAGCAAATGGCAATCCTCCAGCAGCCTGGCGCGCATCTCGCTGGCGTCAGACGTCGCCGAAGGGGAGGCATAGCGGCGCAGATCCGCCAGCCAGCCGCCCTGGTCATCGAAGGCATAGATAAAAAACAGCCGGTTCTGGCCAAAATGACCATTGATGACCAGGCCATCCTGCGAACAGAAGGCGACCCGCAGCTGCGGCGTCCGCTGGGGTGACCGGGCGATGCGCAAATGGCCGGGCAGCGCCCCCTGCAGGCAGGCGATGACACGCGCCCAGCGGGCCGGGGACATCACCGCCGTCGCCGAAGGAAAGCTGGCGGCCAGCTGAGGCTGCGTCAGGGTGGTTAACCGTTCCGGGGTCAAGGTTTCGCCGCACTCCTGCGCCAGCCAGTCGACGACTTGCACCGGCTGCAGCTCCGGCAGCGTCTGGAACAGCGCCAGCAGACGCCAGAAAAGGGTATCGTTATCGGACATTTCCAGCTCCTTATAGCAGCGTGCTGCGGGTGGCGCGCAGGCTTATCGGAAAGACCGGCCGCCCCGGCTGCGGATTGACGTAGTAGCGACGTCCCCCTTCAAGGGCGATCGCGCCTCCCCAGCGGTCCGTCTCGTCATGTTCGACCTGAAGCACCCGGGCCTCCAGATCCTGTTTGGCGATATAGGCATATAGCGCCTCGCCGCGCTCACGGAAAATCACGATGGGCATACTCCCTCCTGGCCCCGCCTGCGGCGGGGCGCCTGATGGTTAACGAACGAGGTCGAAGCTGTAATCGGTTTTGCCCAGCTGGCTGGTGTCGTGGTCCAGTTTTTCCAGCACGGCGTTCACCAGCGTCGTGACGATGTTCATCGCGCCTTCATAGCCCCAGGTGGTCTGGCGGTGCAGATGATGGCGGTCGAACAGCGGAAAGCCGAGACGGATCAGCGGCACTTCGAAGGCTTTGCCCTTCGCCAGGGTATCGCGCTGGATAAACTTGCCGTAGGAGTTACCGATCATAAAGTCCGGCTGACGGGTGAACATCAGCGACCGGAAGTGCCACAGGTCACAGTTGATGAACACTTCGCTGTCCTGGCCGTAGGGCGAGGCGTCGAGCATTTTCTTCATCGCCTTTTGCCAGCGTTTATTGGCGTTATGGCTGAGGATCACCGTCGGCTCGCAGCCCAGCTCCAGCAGGAAGCGCGTCAGGCCCATCACGAAATCCGGATCGCCGTAGAGGCCGAATTTTTTGCCGTGCAGCCAGGTGTGGGAGTCCAGCATCATGTCCACCAGCCGGCCGCGCTCAAGGGTCAGGGCGTCGGCGATCGGTTTGCCGGTCAGCTGACTGACGGTCATCAGCAGCGCGTCGGTAGCGGCCAGACCCAACGGAACGGCCACCTCCGTGGCGGGCTGATTCCACAGCTCCTGAACCACCTTTTTGCTTTTCACCAGCTGCCACGGCTGCAGCAGCAGGGTGTCAATGGCGTCCGGCGCGGTTTTGATCTCCTGCTGGCTGGTGCCGCCGGCGTACATCCGGTAATGGCCGTCGGCGGGGGTGTCGAGCACCTCTGATGGGTCGGAGAGCAGGCTGCAGGGGACATCCATCTGCGCCATCATCCGCTTCAGCACGCGGAAGTTGCCGAGATAGGTCTCAAATCCGGTCACCAGATTGAGCTTTTGCTGTTTGCCCGGCTGCCCGGCGTAGTCAGCGGTAAAGGTCTTCGCGAACCCTTCGAACATATTGTCCCAGCCGGTGACATGGCTGCCGATAAAGCTGGGGGTATGGGCGTAAGGAATGGCGATGCTGTCGTCAACAAATCCCTCTTTTTTGGCGTTGGCGATAAACGCCTGCAGATCGTCGCCGATCACCTCGGCCATGCAGGTGGTGGAGACGGCGATAATCTCGGGTTTATACAGCGCGCTGGCATTCTGCAGGCCCAGATTCATGTTGTTGTTGCCGCCGAACACCGCCGCGTCCTCGGTCATGGAGTCGGAGACGCAGGCGACCGGCTCTTTAAAATGGCGGTTAAAGTAGGTGCGAAAATAGGCGACGCAGCCCTGGGAGCCGTGCACGTAGGGCAGGGTGCCGGCGAACCCCAGCGCGCAGAGTACGGCGCCGAGCGGCTGGCAGGCTTTGGCCGGGTCGACGGTCAGCGCCTCGCGCTGGAAGTTCAGCGCTTCATACTCGGCGGTGGTGGTCCAGGCAAAAACCTCCTGCACACGCTGCGCGTCGTGCGCCTCTTCAAGGCTCTTTTTGTTCTGGAACAGGGTCTGGTATTCATCCTGTTCAAACAGCGGATAACAGCTGTGAATTTTATCGATCGTTTGGCTCATGGTGTTCTCCTCCCGCGCCACAAATCGGTGGACTGACGGGACAGTGAAGGGGCAATCACGCAGACTTCAGCCACGGGGCAGTCAGTTCGTTCCACGCCGGATTGTTCAGGGTCATATCCATATCGCGAGCAAAGATGGCGAAGCCGTCATAGCCGTGATAGGGGCCGGAATAGTCCCAGGAGTGCATCTGGCGGAACGGCACCCCCATTTTCTGGAAGATATATTTCTCTTTGATCCCGGAGCCGATGAGGTCGGGCTTCAGCGCTTTGACGAAGGCCTCCAGCTCATAGCTGCTGGCATCGTCAAACAGCAGAGTGCCCTCTTTCAGGTCCGGCAGGGTGCGGTCGTAATCATCGTTATGGGCAAACTCGTAGCCGGCGGCGATGATCTCCATCCCGAGATCCTCATAGGCGCCGATGACGTGGCGCGGCCGCAGCCCCCCCATGTACAGCAGCACTTTGCGCCCCTCCAGCCGCGGGCGATATTTGGCGATGATGGCCGCCATCTGCCCCTCATATTTGGCGATCACCGCTTCCGCATTGGCGCGAATGGTGTCATCAAATTGATCGGCGATCTTGCGCAGCGATTCGGCGATTTTGGTCGGGCCGAAGAAGTTATATTCCATCCACGGGATCTGATGTTTCTCCTCCATATGGCGGGCGATATAGTTCATCGAACGGTAGCAGTGGACGAGGTTTAGCTTAACGAACGGGGTGTTCTCCATCTCCACCAGGGTGCCGTCGCCGGACCACTGCGCCACTACGCGCAGCCCCATCTCTTCCAGCAGAATGCGCGAGGCCCAGGCGTCGCCGCCGATGTTGTAATCGCCAATGATGGCGACATCATACGGGGTGCTGGCAAACGGCTGCCCTTCGCGGTTGTTCAGCACCCAGTCGCGCACCACGTCGTTGGCGATATGGTGGCCCAGCGACTGCGAGACGCCGCGAAAGCCTTCGCAGCGCACCGGGATCACCGGTTTATCCAGCGCCTTGCTGCTGGCGTTGGCCACGGCGCTGATGTCATCGCCGATCAGGCCCACCGGACACTCCGACTGGATAGTGATCCCTTTGGTCAGCGGGAACAGCAGCTCCATCTCTTCAATCAGTTTGCTCAGCTTTTTATCGCCGCCGAAGACAATATCGCGCTCCTGAAAATCTGAGGTGAAGTTCAGGGTGCCGAAGCTGTCGACGCCGCTGACGCCGGTATAGTAGTTGCGCCGTCCGGCGCGCGAGTACTGGCCGCAGCCGATGGGGCCGTGCGAGATATGGGCCATGTCTTTAATCGGCCCAAACACCACCCCTTTCGAGCCGGCGTAGGCGCAGCCGCGCACGGTCATCACCCCGGGCTGCGATTTACGGTTCGAGATAATGCACTTGCCGACGCTCTCCATCTGCGGATCGCTGATCATCATGTGCTTTCTGCGCTCTTTGCGCGCGGTTTCGGGAAACACCTCCAGGACTTCCTGGATGAGCGCAAGGTTACGTTCGCCTGTTGCGTTGGTCATGTTGAGGATCCTGTGCTCAGGCCGCGTTTTCTTCAGCGGCGGTTTTACCAATGATGCTGGTGTCTTCTTCTTCCATGATGCCGAACTCCATCAGCAGCGACTCCAGCTCGTCCATGGTGCAGGGGGTCGGCACCACTTTTTTGGTGTTATTGACGATCTTCTGCGCCAGCTGACGATATTCGTTGGCCTGCTGACAGGTCGGGTCGTACTCGATCACCGTCATCCGGCGGATCTCTGCGCGCTGCACAATATTGTCGCGGGGAACAAAGTGGATCATCTGGGTGCCGAGCTTCTCCGCCAGGGCGATGATCAGCTCGTCTTCGCGGTCGGTTTTGCGCGAGTTACAGATCAGGCCGCCGAGGCGTACCTTGCCGGATTTGGCATACTTCACGATCCCTTTGGAGATATTGTTGGCGGCATACATCGCCATCATCTCCCCGGAGCAGACGATGTAGATCTCCTGGGCTTTGTTTTCGCGGATCGGCATGGCGAAGCCGCCGCAGACCACGTCGCCGAGGACGTCATAGAAGACGAAATCCAGATCTTCTTCATAGGCGCCTTCTTCTTCGAGGAAGTTGATGGCGGTGATCACCCCGCGTCCGGCGCAGCCAACGCCTGGCTCCGGGCCGCCGGATTCGGCGCAACGTACATCGCCATAGCCGATTTGCAGTACGTCTTCGAGCTCCAGATCCTCGACCGAGCCCACTTCCGCCGCCATCTCCATAATGGTGTTCTGGGCTTTCGCGTGGAGGATCAGACGGGTGGAGTCCGCCTTCGGATCGCAGCCGACGATCATCACTTTCTTACCCATCTCGGCGAGGGCCGCGACGAGATTCTGGGTGGTGGTGGATTTACCGATACCGCCTTTACCGTAGATAGCGCATTGACGCATGGTCATGGTGACTTCTCCTGTTGTTGAGTGTTTGCCAGCAGAGAAGTGCAGGGAACATACCAGCTGTGATTTTTTATGCAGTATTTTGATAAATAAGTATTTTCTGTAAACCGGCCACGCCGGGGGCCTGCGCAAACGGCACAATAACGCCACCAAATGTGCGAAACAGAACAATTTCCCGCCACCGGCCCGGCGCGGCGCTTTGTCGCCTGTTCAACAGCTTGTCGCGCCCTGTGTCTTATTCCCTGCAATTCCGCCGGACGGACCTGCGCCTTTCTTCCCTTAACCTGTTGAATTAATAAGCGACAGGCGGCAATCCGCGAGCTGGCACAGGCTGTGCTTGAAGAGGAAACAGGGTTTGCCGCGGGCTGTCGCGGTAAAGAGAACGCTCACCTTCGAGGATTGAACGATGTCCGGAAACATGAAAACAATGGATGGCAACGCGGCGGCGGCCTGGATCTCCTACGCCTTTACCGACGTGGCGGCCATCTATCCCATTACCCCCTCCACCCCGATGGCGGAGAATGTCGATGAATGGGCCGCTAAGGGGAAAAAGAACCTCTTTGGTCGGCCGGTGCGCCTGATGGAGATGCAGTCTGAAGCCGGCGCCGCCGGGGCGGTGCATGGCGCGCTGCAGGCGGGGGCGCTCACCACCACCTACACCGCGTCGCAGGGGCTGCTGCTGATGATCCCCAATTTGTACAAAATTGCCGGGGAGCTGCTGCCGGGCGTCTTTCACGTTAGCGCCCGGGCGCTGGCGACCAATTCGCTGAATATTTTTGGCGACCATCAGGATGTGATGGCGGTGCGCCAGACCGGCTGCGCCATGCTGGTGGAGAATAACGTTCAGCAGGTGATGGACCTGTCGGCGGTGGCGCATCTGGCGGCGATCGCCGGGCGGATACCCTTTATCAACTTCTTCGACGGCTTTCGCACTTCGCACGAAATACAGAAGATCGAGGTGCTGGAGTATGAGCAACTGGCGGCGCTGCTGGACCGCCCGGCGCTGGAGCGCTTTCGTCGTCAGGCGCTGCATCCGGATCACCCGGTGATCCGCGGCACCGCGCAAAACCCGGATATCTACTTCCAGGAGCGGGAGGCCGGTAACCGCTTCTACCTCGCGCTGCCCGATCTGGTGGAAAGCTATATGGCGAAGATCACCGCGCTCACCGGGCGGGAATATCACCTGTTTAATTACCACGGCGCGCCGGACGCCGAGCGGGTGATTATCGCCATGGGCTCAGTGTGCGACACCGTCCAGGAGGTGGTGGATGCGCTGAATGCGGCGGGGGAGAAGGTGGGGCTGCTCAGCGTTCATCTCTATCGGCCGTTCTCGCTGGCGCACTTCTTCGCGCAATTGCCCGCCAGCGTGCAGCGCATTGCCGTCCTTGACCGCACCAAAGAGCCGGGGGCGCAGGCGGAACCGCTGTGCCTCGACGTCAAAAACGCTTTCTATCAACGCGACGATGCGCCGCTGATTGTCGGCGGCCGCTACGCCCTCGGCGGTAAGGATGTGCTGCCCAACGATATCGCCGCGGTGTTTGACAATCTTCGGCAGCCGCTGCCGAAGGACGGCTTTACCCTGGGTATTGTCGATGACGTCACCTTTACCTCGCTGCCCGCCCGGCAGGTGCCGCTGGCGGTCTCCCACGCCGGGATCACCGCCTGCAAATTCTGGGGCATGGGCTCGGATGGCACCGTCGGGGCGAACAAAAGCGCCATTAAGATCATCGGCGATAACACGCCGCTCTATGCTCAGGCCTACTTTTCCTACGACTCGAAAAAGTCCGGGGGGATCACCGTCTCGCACCTGCGCTTTGGCGACCGGCCAATCACCTCGCCCTACCTGATCCACCGGGCCGATTTTATCGCCTGCTCTCAGCAATCCTATGTCGACCGCTACGACCTGCTGGAGGGGCTGAAGCCGGGAGGCACCTTTTTGCTCAACTGCAGCTGGTCCGAGGCGGAGCTGGAGCAGCACCTGCCGGTCAGCGTCCGGCGCTATCTGGCGCAGGAAAAGATCGACTTTTATACCCTCAACGCCGTGGACATCGCCCGCGAGCTGGGCCTCGGCGGGCGCTTTAACATGCTGATGCAGGCGGCGTTCTTTAAGCTGACGGCGATTATCGATCCGCAAACCGCGGCGGACTATCTCAAACAGGCGGTGGAGAAAAGCTATGGCAGCAAAGGGGCGAGCGTCATTGAGATGAACCAGCGGGCGATCGAGCTGGGGATGGCGGCGCTGCGTCGGGTGACGGTTCCCGCCCACTGGGCGACCCTCGAGGCGCCGGCACCGCAGGCGACAACCCTGATGCCGGACTTCATCCGCGATATTCTGCAGCCCATGAACCGCCAGCGTGGCGACCTGCTGCCGGTGAGCGCCTTCGCCGGGATGGAAGACGGCACCTTTCCCTCCGGCACCACCGCCTGGGAGAAGCGCGGCATTGCCCTGGAGGTGCCGGTCTGGCAGCCCGACGGCTGCACCCAGTGTAACCAGTGCGCCTTCGTCTGCCCGCATGCGGCGATCCGCCCGGCGTTGCTGAACGCTGAAGAACAGGATACGGCGCCCGCCGGGCTGCTGAGCAAACCGGCCCAGGGGGCCAAAGACTACCACTATCATCTGGCTATCTCGCCGCTGGACTGCTCCGGCTGCGGCAACTGCGTGGAGAGCTGCCCGTCGCGCGGCAAGGCGCTGCAGATGGCCTCCCTCGACAGCCAGCGCGCGATGGCCCCGGTCTGGGACTACGCGCTGGGGCTGGCGCCAAAAGATAACCCGTTTCGCAAAACGACGGTCAAAGGCAGCCAGTTCGAAACGCCGCTGCTGGAGTTTTCCGGCGCCTGCGCGGGCTGTGGCGAAACGCCCTATGCCCGGCTGATCACCCAGCTGTTTGGCGACCGGATGCTGATCGCCAACGCCACCGGCTGCTCTTCGATCTGGGGCGCCAGCGCGCCTTCAATGCCCTATACCACCAACCACCGCGGCCACGGGCCGGCCTGGGCAAACTCGCTGTTTGAGGACAACGCCGAGTTCGGGCTGGGCATGATGCTCGGCGGCCAGGCGATCCGCCAACAGATCGCCGGGGAGATGACCCGCGCCCTGACGCTGCCGGTCAGCGACGCGCTTCACGCCGCGATGCGGCAATGGCTGGCGCAGCAGGACGAGGGGGAGGGGACCCGCGAGCGTGCGGACCGCCTCAGTGCGTTGCTGGCGGCGGAAAAAGAGGGGGTTCCGCTGCTGGAGCAGCTCTGGCAGAACCGTGACTATTTCGTCCGGCGTTCGCAGTGGATCTTCGGCGGCGACGGCTGGGCCTACGATATCGGCTTCGGCGGTCTCGATCATGTGCTGGCCAGCGGGGAAGACGTCAATATTCTGGTGTTCGATACCGAGGTCTACTCCAACACCGGCGGCCAGTCGTCCAAATCGACCCCGGTGGCGGCGATCGCCAAGTTTGCCGCCCAGGGGAAACGCACGCGGAAAAAAGATCTCGGCATGATGGCGATGAGCTACGGTAATGTTTACGTTGCGCAGATCGCCATGGGCGCTGATAAAGATCAGACCCTGCGGGCCATCGCCGAGGCTGAAGCCTGGCCGGGACCGTCGCTGGTGATCGCCTACGCCGCCTGTATCAACCACGGCCTGAAAGCCGGGATGCGCTGCAGTCAGCGCGAGGCGAAGCGGGCGGTGGAGGCGGGATACTGGCACCTGTGGCGCTACCATCCACAGCGCGAAGCCGAGGGCAAAACGCCGTTTATACTGGACTCCGAAGAGCCGGAAGAGAGCTTCCGCGACTTTCTGCTTGGCGAGGTGCGCTATGCCGCGCTGCACAAAACCACCCCGGATCTGGCGGACGCGCTGTTCCGGCAAACGGAGGAGGATGCCCGGGCCCGTTTCAGGCAGTACCAGCGGCTGGCGGGGGAGTAGCAGGCAGCAGGTTAGCGATTCACGACTGCTGCATCACGTTCAGCAGCGTATCCAGCAGGCCGGGAAAACGGGCGTCCAGATCTTCCCGGCGCAGCGAAATCATATTCTCCCGTCCCTGAGGCCGCTGCCAGATCACACCGCTGTCGCGCAGGACGCGCCAGTGGTGGGTCATGGTGGACTTGGCCACCTCTTCCTGACGCAGAGCGTTACAGCTCTGCTCGCTGCCGTCGGCCAGCGTGCGGATGATCTCCAGTCGCAGCGGGTTGCCGAGCGCGGAAAGGACATTTTCCAGGCGAATTTGTTCTCGTTCAGGGTGATTGGCGATCATAATAATCCTGTGTCGGCGGTGGCGCGGCGCATGGCGGTCGCAGCCCGTATCGGCGGCTGGCGGCTACTATACCCAAACTCCTGTTCGCATGCCACGCGCGCCGCCGCAACCTGACCAATCATAATAATAGTAAAAATAGTTCGAATATACTCGTACAATTGTACTATCATAAGCGGCAGTGAAATGAACTGCGGATCATTCCGACCGCAGACTGACAGTCAAAACGACTAAGGACGCATCATGCCCCGACCCATCCCCCTCGAACGTTATCGCAACATCGGTATCTCCGCGCATATCGATGCCGGTAAAACCACCACCACCGAGCGCATCCTGTTTTACACCGGGATGAGCCATAAGCTGGGTGAAGTACACGATGGCGCGGCAACCACCGACTGGATGGCCCAGGAGCAAGAGCGCGGGATCACCATTACCTCGGCGGCGGTGAGCTGCTTCTGGCCGGGTATGGACCGCAGCTTCGAGCCGCACCGGATCAATATCATCGACACCCCGGGGCACGTGGATTTCACCATTGAGGTGGAACGTTCCATGCGCGTGCTCGACGGCGCGGTGATGGTGTATGACTCCGTCGGCGGGGTGCAGCCCCAGTCGGAGACCGTCTGGCGCCAGGCGAATAAATACCATGTCCCGCGGCTGGCCTTCGTCAACAAGATGGACCGCCCCGGCGCGGACTTCTTCCGCGTGGTGCAGATGATGATCGACCGCCTGAAGGCCAACCCGGTGCCGATTGTCATCCCCATTGGCGCCGAAGAGCATTTCACCGGCGTCGTCGACCTGGTGAAAATGCGCGCCATCCTGTGGGATGACGCCACCCAGGGCATGACCTTCAGCTACGGGCCGGTCCCTGACGATCTGCTGGCGACAGCCCGCGAGTGGCGGGAGAAAATGGTCTCGGCAGCGGCGGAGGCCAGCGATGCGCTGATGGATAAATACCTCGAAACCGGCGAGCTGGACGAGGCGGAGATTGTCGCCGGTCTGCGCCAGCGCACGGTGAAGGGTGAAATCCAGGCGGTGCTCTGCGGTAGCGCCTTTAAAAACAAAGGTGTGCAGCGCATGCTCGACGCGGTGGTGGAGCTGATGCCGTCGCCGCTGGATATTCCGGCGATACAGGGCGTGGATGAGAAAGGCCAGCCGGCGGAACGCCATCCGAGCGACGATGAGCCGCTGTCGGCGCTGGCGTTCAAACTGATGACCGACCCCTACGTCGGCCAGTTGACCTTTATCCGCGTCTACTCCGGGACGCTGAAGAAAGGCGATGCGGTATGGAACCCGGTGAAGGGCAAGAAAGAGCGCATCGGGCGTATCGTCCTGATGCAGGCCAACGATCGCCACGAAGTGGACGAACTGCACGCCGGGGATATCGCGGCCTGCGTTGGGCTGAAGGATGTCACTACCGGCGATACGTTATGCGACCCGGATGCGGTGATTACCCTTGAGCGGATGGAGTTTCCGGAGCCGGTGATTTCGCTGGCGATTGAGCCGAAGACCAAAGCGGACCAGGAGAAAATGGGCATCGCGCTGCAGCGGCTGGCGGCGGAAGATCCGTCGTTCCGTCTGCATACCGATGAAGAGTCCGGCCAGACGATTATCTCCGGCATGGGCGAGCTGCATCTGGAGATCATTGTCGACCGGATGAAGCGCGAGTTTAACGTCGAGGCCAACATTGGTCGTCCGCAGGTCACCTACCGCGAAACCCTGCGCAAGAAAGTGACGGACGTGGAGGGCAAATTTGTGCGCCAGTCCGGCGGTAAAGGACAGTACGGGCACGTCGTGCTGACCCTTGAGCCGCTGGAGCCGGGCAGCGGTTTCGTCTTCGAGGACGCCACCAAAGGCGGGGTCGTGCCGCGCGAGTACATCCCTTCCGTGGAGAAAGGGCTGCGCGAAGCGATGGGCACCGGCGTGCTGGCGGGCTATCCGGTGGTTGACGTGAAAGCGACCCTGACCTTCGGATCGTACCACGATGTGGACTCCTCGGAGATGGCGTTCCGCATGGCGGCGATCTTCGGCTTCCGGGAAGGGGCGCGCAAAGCGGACCCGGTGATCCTTGAGCCGGTGATGCACGTGGAGGTGGAAACGCCGGAAGAGTACGCCGGGAATATCATGGGCGATCTCTCTTCCCGTCGCGGGATGGTGCAGGGGATGGAAGAGCGCTTCGGCAGCCAGATCATCCGCGCCGATGTGCCGCTGGCGGAGATGTTTGGTTATTCCACCACGCTGCGCTCGATGTCTCAGGGACGGGCAACCTACAGCATGGAGTTCCACCATTACGCGGAAGCGCCGCGCAACGTAGCGGATGAAATCATCGCCAGCCGCGCGAAAAGTTAAGCCAGTCATCCCGGGTAGCGGCTTCGCCTTACCCGGGCTACTCTGGTACCAGCGCCCAGGCCCGGTAAGGCGAAGCCGCCCCGGGCAAAAAGGTAAGCACGAACCGGGGATGCAATGCCCGGCGGCGCTGCGCTTGCGCGGGCCTACGGTCAGGTGTCCTCCCCGGTCATCGTTTGTAGCCCGGGTAAGGCGTTAGCCGCAACCCGGGAATTTCAGCCAATCAGACAATATCCTGCGCGTACTGCCACAGCGCCTTCAGCTGCGCCAGCTTCTCTTTATCATCCGCATACTGCTGATACAGTTTGTAGCCCGGGTAAGGCGTTAGCCGCAACCCGGGAATTTCAGCCAATCAGACAATATCCTGTGCGTACTGCCACAGCGCCTTCAGCTGCGCCAGCTTCTCTTTATCATCCGCATACTGCTGATACAGCATC
This sequence comes from Klebsiella sp. C283, assembly GCF_048822555.1. Lineage (NCBI taxonomy): Bacteria > Pseudomonadati > Pseudomonadota > Gammaproteobacteria > Enterobacterales > Enterobacteriaceae > Klebsiella > Klebsiella sp. C283. The sequence goes on along the minus strand of NZ_JBMEZS010000004.1, from coordinate 150,557 downwards.
TGCAGTTCATCGGCATAGGCCTGCAAAAACTCAGGCGTAAATACCTGACGACGGTGCTCTAACCAGCGCTGCTGCTCGGCTTCATCGAGCGTGCCGGGGAAGTTGCGCGCCCGATAGTTAAACAGCAGGCGTTCGATACGCTTGTCGGCGAAGGTGATATCCAGCGCCGGCAGATTGCGCGGTTCCGTTTCCAGCACGATTTTCATCGCCGCGCGGTCGGCATCGCTAAAGAACCCATTGTAAAGCTGGGCGTCGACGTTTTCGGACGGCACGAACGGCTCGGCTTCGGCATACACCGCCACCACTTTCTCCCGCACCTGCGGATTCGCCCGCAGCAGCTGGGCATTCTCCAGACAGCGCTGAATGGAGATCCCCAGCCGGTCGGCATCCTGTGGGCGCAGGGTATTGGCCTGGGCCAGCACCGGACATTTGTTCAAATGCACCAGCTTGATCGGCGCCGCCGGCAGATCGCCAAGCTCGGCGCGCGGGGTGTAAAGCCGCTCGCGTAGGGCGTCCGCATCCAGCTCCAGCAGCGGCGCCATATCCCCCGCCAGATCGACCATAATCACCGCATTGCGGTTTTCCGGATGCCAGGCCAGGGGCGCCACCAGGCTGGTGTTGCCGCGCGCGGCGCCGAACATGCCGGAGACATGCACCAGCGGCTTCATCTGCGGTACGTCGACGAGCGTCGCCAGCTTGCGCTTATTGCGGTGGCTGTAGAGATAGTCAAACAGCCGCGGCTGCCGGGTTTTCACCAGCTTCGCCATGGCGATGGTGGCGTACACGTCGGCCATCGCGTCATGGGCGTTCTGGTGTTCAATACCGTTGGCGACGGTCAGATGTTCAAGGCGGAAGCTCGGCAGACCCTCGTCATTTTCCGGCCAGGCGATCCCTTCCGGACGCAGGGCATAGCAGGCGCGCATCACGTCGAGCAGATCCCAGCGCGAGTTATCGTGCTGCCAGCTCCAGGCATAAGGGTCATAGAAGTTGCGATAGAAGATATTCCGCGTCACTTCGTCATCAAAGCGCACGTTGTTATAGCCGACGATGCAGGTTTGCGGCACCGTGAACAGATCGTGGATGCGGCGGGCAAACGCGGCCTCGTTATCCCCTTTGGCCAGCGCTTCCTGCGGGGTGATCCCGGTGATCATTACCGCCTGCGGCTGCGGCAGGTAATCGTCAGCGGGCTTGCAGTAAAACACCTCGGGCTCGCCCAGCACGTTCAGCTCCGCGTCGGTGCGGATGGCGGCGAACTGCGCCGGCCGGTCAAGGGAAGGGCTGGTGCCGAAGGTTTCATAATCGTGGAATAAAAATCCGGGCTGGTTGACGCTGTCTTGCATAGTCTGTTCATTATCCGTGGTGGCGTGCGACCGGTATGGTAAACGATTTGCCCGGTCATCAGAAGGGTAACGGCAAGCAACATCCTCCGCCGTGTCATATTTTCTTGCAATTAAACCCTGATATGAAACGCGAAGTTCCGTAAAAAGGACGGCGGATCTGTAAATCTAGAGGATATGCCGTTGAAAGGCCGTTTGTTTATTGCTGTATCTTTGCTCGCTTCGAGCGTTTCCTGCGCATTTGCCGTCGACTTACCTGCTACGGTCGCGCCGCCTTCCATTCAGGCTGGCTCCTGGGTGCTGATGGATTACACCACCGGTCAGGTACTGACCGCGGGTAACGAACATCAGCAGCGCAATCCTGCCAGCCTGACCAAATTAATGACCGGCTACGTGGTCGATCGCGCCATCGACAGCCATCGTATCACCTTTGACGATATCGTCACCGTGGGGAAAGACGCCTGGGCGAAGGGCAACCCGGTGTTCGACGGGTCATCCCTGATGTTCTTAAAGCCAGGGGATCGCGTCAGCGTCCGCGACCTCAGCCGCGGGCTGATTGTCGACTCCGGCAACGACGCCTGCGTCGCGCTGGCCGACTATGTCGCCGGCGGTCAGCCGCAGTTTGTCGCCCTGATGAATCAGTATGTCGAAAAACTGCATCTGCAGGATACCCATTTCGAAACCGTCCACGGCCTCGATGCCCCGGGCCAGCACAGTTCGGCCTATGACCTGGCGGTGCTGTCGCGGGCGATTATCCATGGCGAGCCTGACGTCTACCACATGTACAGCCAGAAAAGCCTGACGTGGAACGGCATTACCCAGCAAAACCGTAACGGTCTGCTGTGGGATAAAACCCTGAACGTCGATGGCCTGAAAACCGGCCACACGTCGGGCGCCGGGTTTAACCTGATCGCCTCGGCGGTGGATGGCCAGCGTCGGTTGATCGCCGTGGTGATGGGGGCCGACAGCCCGAAAGGCCGCGAGCAGCAGGCCGCGAAACTGCTGCACTGGGGGCAGCAAAACTTCGACACCGTGCAGGTGCTGCAGAAGGGGCAGAAGGTCGGCAGCGAGCGCATCTGGTACGGCGATAAAGAGCAGATTAAGCTCGGCACCGATCAGGATTTCTGGTTAGCGCTGCCGAAGGCGGAAGTGTCGCGCATTAAAGCGAAATATGTGCTGGATAAGAAGGACCTTGAGGCGCCGATCGCCGCCAACCAGCGGGTCGGCGAGATTTCGCTGTATGACGGCGACAAGGTCGTGGGCCACTATCCGTTGGTCACCCTCGAAAGCATTAATAAAGGCGGGGTGTTCTCGCGAATGAGCGATTACCTGCACCACGAGCTGTAACCACGCCAACCGCCTCTTTGCAGGCGGTTTTTTTTCGCCTGCCGCCCGGCAGACGCGGGGACAACATCGCCGTTTTTTTCATCAGCCGCAATGGCGACTCTGTGAATTCGCGCACATACTGAGGAGGGATCTCCTGTTAAATTAACTGTATATTCATACAGTCATTTATCTCCAAAGGAGGCAAGATGAACTACAGCGTCACCCCCCTCGGCAAGAAAACCATTGCCGGTTTCCATCTGGTCGGGCCCTGGGATCAAACCGTCAGGCAGGGGTTTGAGCAACTGATGATGTGGGTTGAAGGCCAGCAGGTGCCCGCCCGCGAGTGGCTTGCCGTCTACTACGATAACCCGGAGGACGTGCCGGCGGAAAAACTGCGCTGCGCCACCGTGGTCGCGGTTGACGAGGATTACGTCATTCCCGCCAACAGCGAAGGGGTGATCATAACGGCGATTGCCGGCGGGGATTACGCCTGCGCCCGCGCGCGGGTGGTGGATCACGACTTCGCCACCCCGTGGAGGCAGTTTTTCGACAGCCTGCTGCAGAGCACGGCGTATCGCATCGCCCCTCAGCCCTGCTTTGAGGTCTATCTTAACGACGGCAACCACGACGGCTACTGGGAAATCGACATGTATGTTCCCGTCGCCCGCGTCGCGTCGTAGCGATTTACCCCTGTTCCGGACAAGGATTTTTACATTCCCGGCACGCTCCGGGCGAAAAAGCAGTTACAATTGGCCTTTTCGTTTTGCCGGAGAGGGTTGTGCGCGCTGATAAATCACTCAAGCCATTTGAGATCCGCTTGTATCGCCATTATCGGGTGGTGCATGGTGTGCGGATTGCGCTGGCCTTTGTGCTCACCTTTTTGCTGGTGCGGCTGCTGAACGTGCCTGAAGGGACCTGGCCTCTCATCACCCTGGTGGTGGTAATGGGGCCGATCTCCTTCTGGGGCAACGTCGTGCCGCGGGCGTTTCAGCGCATCGGCGGCACGATCCTCGGCTCGGCGCTGGGGCTGGTGGCGCTGAAGCTTGAGCTTATCTCCCTGCCGCTGATGGTCCTCTGGTGCGCGGCGGCGATGTTCCTCTGCGGCTGGCTGGCGCTGGGCAAGAAACCCTATCAGGCGCTGCTGATCGGCATCACCCTGTCGGTGGTGGTCGGGGCGCCGCCGGGCGATATGCATACCGCGCTGTGGCGAAGCGGCGACGTGATCTTCGGCTCGCTGCTGGCGATGCTGTTTACCGGTATCTGGCCACAGCGGGCGTTTATCCACTGGCGCATCCAGATGGCCAGCTATGTCACCAACTTCAACCGCCTCTACCAGGCCGGCTTCTCGCCAAATCTGGTGGATCGGCCGCGGCTGGAAAAGCATCTCCAACAGGCGCTCAACGACGTCGTCAAAATGCGCGGGCTGATCACCCCCGCCAGCAAAGAGACGCACATCCAGAAGGCGATCTTCGAGGCTATCCAGACCGTCAGCCGCAACCTCGTGTGCATGCTGGAGCTGCAGATCAACGCCTGGTGGGCAACCCGTCCGGGCCACTTCGTCATGCTCAATGCGCACACCCTGCGGGAGACGCAGCAGATGACCCAGCAGACGCTGTTGGCCATCGCCCACGCGCTGTACGAAGGGAACCCTCAGCCTGTGCGCGCCAATAATGAAAAGCTGAATGAGATCGTCCTCGAACTGCGCCAGCTGATGAAAGAGCAGGGTGACGATAGCCTGGCGGAAACCCCGATCCATGGCTATGTTTGGCTCTCTATTGAACTGGCGCGCCAGCTGGAGCTGCTGTCGCATCTGATCTGCCGCGCGTTGCGCAAATAAGCACCAGATGCACCGGGTAACTGCATGGGTTGTTTCGATTCAGCAGCGTTTAGGGTTATGATAAACGCAAAGGAAAAAACATTGTCATCAGCGACTGCTAGCAGTTATGTTAGCCCTATAACGCAGTCGCTTTACGAATCCGAATCTCAATTATTAGGGGTGTAAAAATGGAAACAACTAAGCCTTCTTTCCAGGACGTACTGGAGTTTGTTCGTCTGTACCGTCGTAAGAACAAACTGCAGCGTGAAATTCAGGACGTTGAGAAAAAGATCCGTGATAACCAGAAGCGCGTTCTGCTGCTGGACAACCTCAGCGACTACATCAAACCGGGCATGAGCGTGGAAGCCATCCAGGGCATCATCGCCAGCATGAAGAGCGATTACGAAGACCGCGTTGATGACTACATCATCAAGAATGCCGAGCTGTCCAAAGAGCGCCGCGACATCTCTAAAAAACTGAAAGTGATGGGTGAAGCCAAAGTCGAAGGCTAATCCCAGCTGTCCGGCGGCGGTCAGCGTCGCCGGGCTGTTCTGCACTACCACCTCCCGTCTCTTTTTCTGCGAAAACTTTGTGCCGGCAACTGCCTCTTTCCACCGACTCTTTGCTATACTGCCCCGCGAAAACGTATTGATATCGGAAAGGTTTCTCTCATCCTGGCCGGGCATCTGACGCAGCGGCGTCAGGGCGATATCTCAACACCTCTCACCTCTCCGACGATCGATTCGCCAGAAGACATACTCAGGTGCTGACCGGGCGCGACAGAATCTCTTCCGCTGCTTTCGCCGACAGGAGTCAACCCCACGTGATTAAGTCATTCTTTGCCGCACTCTCGTTTATCAGCCGTCTGCCGGTCCCGGCGCGGTTATCTCAGGGCCTGGAGATCGAACAGTACCAGCGCAGTATCGTCACCTTCCCGCTGGTCGGTTTATTGCTCGGCGCCATCGCCGGCGCGGTGGTGTACCTCCTGCAGCCGTGGTGCGGCGTCCCGCTGGCGGCGCTGTTCGGCGCGCTGGCGCTGGCGCTGCTCACCGGCGGATTTCACCTTGACGGGCTGGCCGATACCTGCGACGGCATCTTCTCCGCCCGCACCCGCGATCGAATGCTGGAGATCATGCGCGACAGCCGGCTGGGTACCCACGGCGGGCTGGCGCTGATTTTTGTGCTGGTGGCGAAGGTGCTGGTGGTCGGCGAACTGCTGCTGCGCGATGTCAACCCCATCGCGGCGCTGGCGGCGGCCTGCGCCGTCGGTCGCGGAATGGCGGTGCTGCTGATGTATCGCCATCGCTATGCGCGGGAAAAAGGGCTGGGCAATCTGTTTATTGGCAAAATTAGCCTGCAGCAGACGCTGGTGACGATGGCGCTGGCGATCGCGCTGGCCACCGCCCTGCTGGGGCTGCATGGGCTGCGCGCCGCGCTGATCGCCCTGGTGCTGATCTGGGGTCTGGGGTGGGCGCTGAAGCGAACCCTCGGCGGGCAGACCGGGGATACCCTCGGAGCGGCGATCGAGCTGGGTGAATTACTCTTTTTACTGGCGCTACTGTAAGGCCTGGCATCAACGGTGAGGAACAGAATGGAAACACTTTCGGCGTTACTGGCTGCCATTCCGCAGCCCGATGTGACGGGCATGGCGCGCGCGCAGCAGCATATTGATGGCCTGTTAAAGCCGCCCGGCAGCCTTGGCCGTCTGGAGAGCCTGGCGGTACAGCTGGCCGGTCTGCCGGGGCTGCAGGGGCAGCTGGCGCTGACTGAAAAAGCCATCGTGGTCATGTGCGCCGACCACGGCGTCTGGCATGAAGGCGTGACCCCTTCCCCGCAGGCGGTGACGGCCATTCATGCCGGCAATATGGTGCGGGGCAACACCGGCGTCTGCGTGCTGGCGGCGCAGGCCGGCGTGAGAGTGGAGGTGGTGGATGTCGGCATCGACGCCGAGCCGCTGCCGGGCCTGATCAACCTCAAGGTGGCCCGCGGTAGCGGGAATATCGCCCGGACGGCGGCGATGAGCCGTCAGCAGGCGGAGACGGTGCTGCTGGCCAGCATGCGTTTCGCCCGCCAGCTCGCCGCCGACGGGGTGAAAGTCTTTGGCGTGGGGGAGCTGGGGATGGCCAATACCACCCCGGCCGCTGCGACGATCAGCGTCCTGACCGGCAGCGACCCCGACGCGGTGGTGGGCTGCGGGGCCAATCTGCCGCTGGCGCAGCGGGGCCATAAGGTGGCGGTGGTGCGCCAGGCGATCGCTCATAACCAGCCGAACCCGGCGGACGGGCTGGACGTGCTGGCTAAGGTGGGCGGTTTTGATCTGGTGGGTATGACCGGGGTGATCCTCGGGGCGGCCTCCTGCGGCCTGCCGGTGGTGCTGGATGGCTTCCTCTCCTACGCTTCGGCTCTGGCGGCCTGCCGCATGGCCCCGGCGGCGCACCCGTATCTTATCCCTTCGCACCTGTCGGCGGAGAAAGGGGCGCGGATCGCCCTCGACGCGCTGGGTCTGCGCCCGTATCTCGATATGGACATGCGCCTGGGGGAGGGCAGCGGCGCGGCGCTGGCCATGCACCTGCTGGATGCCGCCAGCGCGATGTACCACCAGATGGGGACCCTGGCGCAGAGCAACATTGTGCTGCCCGACAGCGCGCCAGCGTCCTGATGAAAAAGCGCATCGTCTCCACTATAGGGGGACGATGCGCTGCGTTTACAGCGCCTGCTGCCAGACCGCCTGCGGCAGTAGGTAAACCTGCGCCGGGGCGCGCATACCGTCGCTGACAATATGGCCGATACCGCTGGCCATCACCGCCAGGGTGACGTCAAAGGCGTTAAGGCTGTCGCCGAAGCCGGCGGTCAGGTTGAGCATCGAGCCATTGGCCATCAGGTAGACGGTTTTGTCAGCCATGCGGTAGGCGTTGATATACGGCATCACCTCTTCCTGAGGGTACTGGCGCAGGTACTCGCCGTCGATCTCTTCCGCCACGTGGCCGACGTTAAGGATAAACACGCCCGCTTTCGCCCGGTCCAGCGCCTGGCGATTAACCACGTTTTTACCGCCTGTCGCGGTGGCTACCACGTCCGCCGAGGCGATAGCCTCCTGGAGATCGACCACGTGCCAGCCGTCATAGGCCGCCTGCAGCCGACGGGCAGGATCGATCTCCGCCACCATCACCTGGCCGCCAAAGGCTTTTGCCGCCGCCGCGACGCCCTGGCCAACCAGGCCGTAGCCGATCACCAGCACTTTTTTCTCATGCAGGGTGAGATGAGTGGTCTGGAAGAAGGTGTGCCAGGCGGTGAGTCCGACCATATGGCGGTTATGTAGCCCCTCTTTGACCGGCAGATCGTCCCAGTTAAAGATCGGATAGCCGGGCTGAATATCCCCCAGCCGATTGACGCCGGAGCCGGTGGCTTCCAGACCCGCCACGATGTTGCCGAACTCGCCGCGCTGATGGAGGAGGGTGGTGATATCGGCCCCCATTTCGCACAGGTGAGTGGGCTGCCAGGCGATCGCTTTTTCCCATGACTGTTGCCAGTCGGCATCGCTCATATTGCGCCAGGCGCAGGCCTCGGCGCCGCGCTCCACCAGCCAGGCCACCACGTCGTCCTGTACGGTGGTGGGGTTACAGGTGGTTAAAAAGACCTGAGCACCCTTGTCGAGGATCCCCTGCACCAGCGGGATCATTTTCATGTCGAGGTGCATACAGCAGGCAAGGCGGACGCCGCTGAGGTCGGGCAGGGCGGCGACCTGACGCAGGGTACGCGGCATATTCTGGCTGGCCCATGCCACTTCTTTCGCTAAAGAGATTTTATTATTCACTGGGTTATGACCTTCAGTTCGCAAAAGGGGTATCCCCCTGACAGAAAAGGGATTCTATCAGCCCGGGCGAGAATTCACAGCCCTGCGCCGCCCGGAAATCGCCGCCCGCGCGATCCCCTGCTAAATACAGGGTTGTTAATGTAAGGTTAAAAAAAGAAAATAAAATATAAGTAACTCCTATGATCTGAGCGATAAAGCGATGTTGAGTGTCATTCCCGCAGGCCTGTTTTCACGGCTGCGGATTTTCCTTGGGCGGCTGAAGCCGCACGCGCTGCCGGTGGCTCGTCGGCATATTGTGCTGGGCTCCATCGGCGCCGGCACCGGGCTGGCGGTGACCAGCATGTTCAGCCACTGGCTGCTCGGCGAAGTCAACCTGTGGTTTATTGCCCCCATGGGCGCATCGGCGGTACTCCTGTTTGGCGTGCCGAGCAGTCCGCTGGCGCAGCCGTGGTCGATTGTCGGCGGTAATGTGCTGTCGGCGCTGATCGGCGTCACGGTGGGGATTCTGGTGCCCGACCCGGCGCTGGCCTGCGGGCTGGCGGCGGCGCTGGCCATCGCCGGGATGTATTTTCTGCGCTGCCTGCATCCTCCCGGCGGCGCGGTGGCCCTGACGGCGATCCTCGGCGGCGCCGGGGTACACAGCGAAGGCTATCACTTTGTGCTGACGCCGGTGCTGCTCAACTCGCTGATGCTGGCGCTGCTGGCCATCGTGTTTAACAATCTGGTTGGCCGCCGCTACCCCCATCCGCTGGCGGCGGAGGAGGTCAAATCCCGTGCGGTGCCGCTGGGCATTTCGGTTACCCGGGAAGATATTCACGCCGCCCTGCTGGAAGGCCAGTTCCTCGACATTGACGAAGACGATGTCCAGGAACTGCTGGAAAATATCGAACAGCAGGCGCGCCAGCGCATCGCGGCGGCAGGCCGCCGCTGACAGCGCCCTCCCGGCCGCGGCTTAGAGATCGCCGGTAAGATACTGCGCGACCCCGCGGCCAAAACTCCAGTCGCCTTTCTGGTTGCTGATAATCGACACCATCACATCATCGCCGCTCAGGCCGCAGTGCTCCGCCAACTCCTCCTGCAGAATGGCGAAGAAACGCTGCTTCTGCGCGTCGCTGCGCGGGCTGGTATAGACCCGCACCACCACCTGATCCCGCGTGCGGGTCAGTCCGAGGCCGGTGTCTTCAATCACCATATGGTGGGCTTTGTTTTCGTGAACAATCTGGTAGCGGTCGCGTTCCGGTACCTCGAAGGCGCGCAGCACGGCGCGATGAGCGGCATCCAGCAAGGTTCTGATCTCCTGTTCCGTACGGCCTTCAATCAGGTCAAATGTCAGTAATGGCATGCAGGTGGTCCTTATCGTTAGGGAATAATCGCTGTCTGATATGGATGCTAGCCGATGCCGTCGCGGGCAAAAACCGCTATAGTTGAATACATTGTTTTTACTGGTGAACAATCAATATGAGCGAGAGTCGTCCGGAGAGTTACTGGGCCCATCTTTACTGGCTGACGGTGCTGGAAGAGCAGAAAAGCTATACCCGGGCCGCGGAAAAGCTGGGGATCAGCAAGTCGGCCATCAGCCAGAAAATCAGCGAGCTGGAGCGGGTGACCGGTAAAACGCTGGTCCATCGCACCACCCGCAGCGTCAGCCTCAGCGACGACGGGCTACGGCTGGTGGCGGAGCTCAGTGAGCCGTTTGGCCAGCTGCGGGATATTTTCACCGGCGCCTGCGATGAGGGCGGACCGCTGCGGGGGACGTTGCGCCTGACCGCGCCGGTGGCCTTTTCCCGTCAGCAGCTGGTGCCGGCGATCGCACCGTTTTTGCACCAGCATCCCCAGCTGCATCTGCAGCTGGAGGTGACCGACCGGCTGGTCTCTCTCGGCAGCGAAGGGTTCGACCTCGCCATCCGCCACTGTCGGCGCGAGGCGCTCCCGGACACCCACGTCGCCTGGCCGCTGTGCCACACGGCCACGCTGATCGTCGCATCCGCCGACTATATTCGCCGCCATGGCCGCCCGGAGACGCCTGACGATCTGCGTCAACACCAGTGCCTGACCTATCCCCGTGGGCCCCAGCGCCCGCAGTGGACGTTCGCCTCCCGCCAGACGCCCGATGAGCGGGTGACCATCAACGTGCAGGGGCCGTTCGCCACCAACAACAGCGAGTCGCTGCGCGATGCGGTGCTGGCGGGGTTGGGGGTGGCGCTGCTGCCGGATTTTAGCGCCCGGGAGGCTATCGGCCGCGGGCTGGTGCAGGAGCTGCTGCCGGCGTGGCAGCCGGTGGAGGTGTTCGCCGATCGGCTGTACGTCATCCGGCCCTATACTCCGCGGGTGTCGCGCGCGGTGGAGACCTTTAGCCGCTACCTGAAAGCGACCTTCAGCGAGCCGCGTCCAGCTCCCGGGCCAGCGCCTCGCTGAAGCGGGGGAGCAGATGGCGCTCGCCGGGAAGCAACTGCGCCAGGGTGACGGTTTTGTCGGCGCGGTAGACCCGCCCGCTACCGAGCTGCGCTTCGAAGGCGTTCGCCGCCTGATGCGCAGCGCTAAGGTCGGCGTCAATAAGGATCACCGCATGGGCCAGCACCACATGGCCGCCGCTCGCCGTCTGCGGCCGCCAGTACTGGGCGGTACCGACAATCTTGCGCGCCTCCTCTCCCTCCCCGCAGGCGAGGTTATACCGGCCATCGCAAAAGGAACCGCTCACCGCCCGGGCGTGGCTGGCAACGCCGAAGCGCGCGAAGGTGCGCTGCAGCACAGCGCACAGGGAGTGATAGATGGGTTCGGCGGCCTCGCCGAGCGGCTGCTGCACCGGCCAGGCGAGGCTGAGGTTGATAATCCCCGGCCCCTGGGGCACCAGACCGCCCCCGGAGCGGCGGAGCCATACCGGCCAGCCCCGCGCGGCAAAACGCGCGCTGACCGCCGGCAGGTCCGCAAACTGACGATAGCTCCCCGGCACCACGAATCCCTGCGGCGCCTGCCAGAGCTGGGCGACGGCCTCGCCGGCGCCGGCTTTGGCAAACAGCGGTTGTTCCGCCTGGGTGGGGTCCTCGCAAAACTGCAGCGCCAGCGAGGCGGGGGTAAAGCGGCGTGGCCAGCAGTCGGCCAGGGGCAACAGAGACATGCGTTCTCCTTACCGGAGGGCGCGGGTCGCGCCCTCCGAAGGCTGGTCAGTCGACAGTATGCTTTTTCATCAGCAGCGCGGTGAGCGCTGACAGCAGGCAACCCGCGGTCAGATAGAGGGCCACGCTGTGCCAGGAGCCCCCGGAGAAGGTGACCAGCGCCGCGGCGATAAAGGGCGTAAAGCCGCCGCCGACCACGCTCGCCACCTGGTAGCCGACGCCGGCGCCGCTATAGCGATAGCTGGCGCCGAACAGCTCGGTAAACATCGGCTGCTGGACGCAGACCACCATATCATGGGCGATATTGGCCAGCATCAGGGCGAAGAACAGGATCCAGAAAACGGATTGACTCTCCAGCGCCATAAAGAACGGAAAACCGCTCAGCGTGCCGATCAGCGCCCCGGTAATATAGATCCGCCGACGGCCAAAGCGGTCTGCCAGCCAGGCGAAGCAGGGGATAGTCAGACAGCTGAGGCCGCCCACCAGCAGGCCGATGTTGAGGAACAGCTCGCGCGGCAGGCCGAGGTTTTGCGTCGAGTAGTTGAGGGCGAAGGCGGTGACGATGTACATGGTCAGCAGTTCGCACAACCGCAGGGCAATAATCAGTAAAAACGCCCCGGGATGGCGAAGCAGGGCTTCCACCACCGGCAGTCGCTTTTTCACCTGCGGCGCGTTGGCCTGGCTCTGCTGGGCTTCAAACTCCTGCGATTCGGCCATACCGTTACGGATCCACAGCGCAATCAGAACCAGCGCCACGCTGAACAGGAAGGGTAAGCGCCAGCCCCAGCTGAGGAACTGCTCGTCGGTGGTCAGGCTGCTGATCAGCGATACCAGCCCGGTGGAGAGCAGCAGGCCGACGCCGTAGCCCACCTGCACCCCGCTGCTGTAAAAGGCTTTTTTTCCCTTCGGCGCGTTCTCCACCGAGAGCAGCGCCGCGCCGCCCCATTCGCCGCCGACGGCAAAGCCCTGAACCGCCCGCAGGAACACCAGCAGCACCGGCGCCCACCAGCCGATCTGGCTGAATGAGGGGAGCAGGCCGATGCAGGCGGTGGCGATACCCATCATCCAGACGGTCATCATCAGCATCCGCTTGCGCCCGAGACGGTCGCCGAAGTGGCCAAAGATAATCCCGCCCAGCGGGCGGAAAAGAAACCCGACGCCGAAGGTAGCAAACGCGGCAAGGGTGCCCATCGCCGGGCTGATTTGCGGGAAAAATTCGCGGTTGAACACCAGCGCGGCGGTAATGCCATAGAGAAGAAAATCGTACCAGTCGACCACGGCGCCGGCAAAGCTGCCCCATGCCGCCCGCCGGGCCCGATGCAGCGAATCCGGCGCCTCACCGGGCTGCACGCTTATTGTTGAATCCATACCCTGTCCTGTCAGTCACGTAATTCGTTGTTATTGGAATGAGACGCTTTTCGCGTAGCGTCTGCACTGAGACTACCGCGCAGCGGCCGTGGAGGAAAGTAGTTTGCCTGCTAAGCGGCGAGCTGTTGCAAAAATAAGCGACCGGAAAGGCGGGCGAAATCACACCCTTTACTAAACATTCTGGCAATTTGCCAGCAAGCTTATACTTTTAATTAAATCAACGGATAACAAAGAGGAGCACCTTTTAAGAATTGACGTAAATGGTTTACACTTAACATGTCTCCTTCTCTGGAATGGTGAGTTAAATGCGTCTACTTCTTGCAGTTTTATTTTGTTCTGTCATGTTGCCTTCTGCTTATGCTGAAAAACTGCCTGCGCCGACAGGAAAACCTGTACTGACCATTTCCGGCAAAATCGGAAATACGAACGTCGGTGACAAGGCGGTTTTTGATCTCGCGATGCTGGAAAAGCTGGGCATGAAGACGGTGGAAACCACCACCCCCTGGTACACCGGCAAGGTCCGTTTTGACGGCATTCCCCTTAATAAACTCATGGATTTAGTCGGCGCTAAAGGTCAATCCGTCCGCGTGCTGGCGCTCAACGACTACACCACCATTATCCCGATGGACGATTTTTATAAATTCCCGGTCATTATGGCGTTAAAAATGAACGGCCAATATATGCGCGTTCGGGATAAAGGCCCGTTATTTATCGTCTACCCTTACGACAGCAGCGCTGAATTACAGAACCAGATCTATTATTCCCGATCGGCCTGGCAAGTTTCTAAGATTATAATAGAGTAAGGGTCGGATCTTGAATCGAATACTCACGGCTATTATTTTGTCGTTGTTTATTGTGACTGGATATATTACTTATCTGGTGCATGAGCGACAAAGTGAGTTGCAAAAATTTACCCGCTATACGGACTCGTGGTCAATGTCGCAGATGGTATCGGAATATATGCGACTGGAGTCTCGTCTGGCGGGAATGGCGATTGGGGCCGAAGGGGCGGACCACGATGAGGTGCGCCTGCGCCTCGAGATCATGATGAGCCAGATCGAACTCCTGCAGGAGGGCGATCTGGGTCGCTTTATTAATAAAAGCGAACAGCGGAAGGCGGTGGTCGCCACGCTGATCCGCAATCTCCATTTGCTTGATAAACAAGTTGATACCATGACACCGGCGCAGGTTAAAGCGATCCTGCCGGTGTTAAGCGAACTGGATGGTCCCCTGACCTCAATGGCGGCCGCCACGCTGACGCAAGATATTAATATCGTTAATATCACCCATGATAAAATTCAGCATCTCTATTATATCTACTCGGTGATCTCCATTCTGCTGATCGCCATGTGTATTTCCCTCGGCCTGCTGATGCTGCGGCAGAATAATAACCTGCGGCGCGCCCACGTTCGTATGAAAACCCTGGCCAACGATCTGCAGGCCTCGAAAGAGAAGCTGCAGGTGCAGAACCGTCGACTGCAGTACGATGCCTACCATGATTCGCTGACCGGTATGCCCAACCGTCTCTCTTTCTGGCAGCGTCTGCAGGAGATCGTCAATCAGGTGCGCCCCTATAATGGCTGCGCCGTGGTGATGCTTTTCGACCTCGACAGCTTTAAGGATGTAAACGATACCCTCGGGCATGACGCCGGCGATAAGCTGCTGCAGGATCTGGCCAGCCGCCTCTCTTTTTTCCGTAAAACCTCTGAGACGCTGTATCGTCTCGGCGGCGATGAGTTCGCGATGCTCTCTTACGATCTGACCGAAGAGATGGCGCTCGAGCGGGCCAATGTTATCCGGGAGAAGATCAGCCAGCCCTATCAGATCTACGATGCGCAGATTAATATCGACGCCTGCATCGGGATCGTGATCTCTGATGGCGAAAGCCGGACCGATTATCTGTACAAGTGCGCCGACCTCGCCCTGTATGAGGCGAAAAAAGAGGGCAGCGGCCATGTGCAAATCTTCCGGCCGGGAATGCTGCAGCGTCTGCAGGAGAATAAATCGTTTGAAGACGATCTGCTGCAGGCCCTGGCCCATGACGAATTCAAAGTCTACTACCAGCCGATCGCCGATACCGTTACGCGCGAAATCTACGGTTATGAAGCGCTGGTTCGCTGGTTCCATCCGGTGCGCGGCGCCGTGCCGCCGACGGTGTTTATCCCGGTGGCAGAGAAAATCGGCCTTATCAATGCCCTCGGCGAGTGGGTGCTGAAAACCGCCTGTGCCGAAGCGGCCAGCTGGGCGACGCCGCTCAAGGTCTCGGTCAACGTTTCACCGATTCAGCTGATGAACACCTCGCTGACTGACACCATTATCAGCGTATTGCAGCAGACTGGCCTCGACCCGCGACGGCTGGATCTGGAGATCACCGAGTCGGATGTGTTCAATGAGAACACCCGTTCGCTGGAAATTCTCAGCCAGCTGCGCGAGCAGGGCATTCAAATCTCCATCGATGACTTTGGTACCGGCTATTCTTCGTTGTCGCGTTTAAGCTACTTCCCGTTCGATAAAATCAAAATCGACCGCTCGTTTGTTATCAATATTCCGGAGCAAAAAGACGATCTGGATATCGTGCGCCTGATTATCAGCATGGGAAAGAGCCTGCATATGCGCATTGTGGCTGAAGGTGTGGAGACCGAAGAGCAGTTGGCCTCGCTGCAGGCGCTGGGCTGCGACCTGGTGCAGGGCTATTTAATCGGCAAACCGAGTCCGCTGCGCTAAATGAAATATGAAGGCCCTTAAAGATATTATTCCGGGCGATTTCAGCAAGCTGAAATCGCCTTTTTTATTTTCCCTTAGCGCTAATCCCAGAGGGGTATAAAAAGGAGTAGAGATAAAATTCGCCAGGAAAATAATATCCTTCACCTTTGAAAGAGGTATATGATATGCATCATATAGGCTATTTCTGACCGTATCCTTTGCGACGGTAAAGTGAGGCGCAATCATGCAGCGAATTATTATTCCCACCCATTACGTTCATACCCGCAGCACGCCGCTGTGGACTAAGGAGACCGCTCCGGCCTCTATCTGGCGCCGCCATCTGGACGCTGGCACCCGCCAGGGGGTCTATCCCCGGCTGTCGGTGATGCAGGGGGCGATCCGCTATCTCGGCTATGCCGATGAAACCAGCCCCGAACCGGTTGAAACGCTGACCATTGAAGCCGGCCAGTTTGGCGTTTTTCCGCCGGAAAAATGGCACTGCATTGAGGCCCTCGCGGAGGACACGGTATTTAATGTCGACTTCTATGTTGATCCGAAAATTCTCATCGAGGGATAAAATTATGAACAGTGAAAATAAAGGTTATACCTTAGCGGTAGAGAATGGCCGGCTTCAGCGGAAACAAGAAAAAATATTCCTCAAACCGATGGTCTTGTATATTCCTCAGCAGGCGGTAGAGGCCGTTAATGGGCTGCTGAGCGCTCTGCCGGACGACAATTTAGAGGGGGAGTTTGTGCTGACGGTCACCAACAACAATAACGGCGTCTCGGTCGATAAAAGCTTTTCCTCGCTGGCGGCGCTGCGCGACCCGCTTACCGCGGCCGATGCGGTGAAGGAGCTGATCAATATCGTCCGCGGCTATGAGTCCGACGAAGAGACCAACGTTTGCGGCTGGTAAGGCCGCTATCCCGCTGCCGGCTGGCCGCTGTCGCCCTGGGCCATCTGACCCACCAGCCACTCCCGCAGCGCGATAATATCCGCCCGCTGCGCTGCCGCTTCGGTGGTGACCAGATAGTAGCTGGCGCCCGGCAATGCGCCGCTGAATGGCGCGGATAACACCCCGCGCTGCAGCAGATCCCGCGCCAGCAGTTCGCTGGCGATCACCGCCCCCTGGCCGGCCACCGCCGCCTGCAGGGCATGGGTTTCATCGCTAAAGGTTAACCCCGCGTCAATATTCAGCGTCGGCGGTCCATAGCGGCGACGCCAGTTCTCCCAGCTCGGCGAATCGGCCGGTACGTGCCGGTTGGCGACGTGAAACAGCGTCACCTGCGCCAGATCGTCAGGCCGGCTGAGGGCCAGCGTCGGGCTGGCGACCACGATAAAGCGATCCTCATGCAGCAGGGTACAGCACAGATCCGGTTCGGGCGTTTCGCGATAGCGAATCGCGGCGTCCACCGTGCCCAGATGCAGATCCACCCGTTCGACGCTGGTATGCAGACGCAGGTCGATAGCCGGAAAGCGGGCGGTGAAGTCCGCCAGCCGTGGCACCAGCCAGTGGGTGAGAAAATTGGAGGTGGTGGTGACGGTTAAGGATGGCGGCTGGCGGGCCTGGGCTATCTGGACGACGGCCTGCTCCAGGGCGCTGAAGGCGCGCTGGGTGGCGGCGTAGAGGATCTCGCCATCGGCGGTCAGGCTGACGCCCTGCGCGCTGCGTTCG
The DNA here is from genome assembly GCF_048822555.1 of Klebsiella sp. C283. Lineage (NCBI taxonomy): Bacteria > Pseudomonadati > Pseudomonadota > Gammaproteobacteria > Enterobacterales > Enterobacteriaceae > Klebsiella > Klebsiella sp. C283. The sequence goes on along the minus strand of NZ_JBMEZS010000004.1, from coordinate 133,404 downwards.
CAGACCCGGCACTCCAGGACCGATTCCAGCAGTTTAATCTGATGGCTGACCGCCGTCGCGCTGACGCCGAGCGCCCCGGCGGCCAGTTTAAAACTACGCTGGCGGGCGACGGCGTGAAAGGCGCGCAGGGCGCCCAGCGGCGGCAGGCGGGGGGGGCTCATGGCTGAGTTTTTCTCATCTATGGCTGAAAACTATGCGTTTGTGTGTCCCTGTATAGTGGCGATAGGCTACGGGCATGTAAAGACGATGACATGAGTTATTTTCATGCCGTTTAATGTGTCAGGAGCTGAATATGCACGTTTTACACCATCATGCCGCCGCGGACGCGGCGGGAACCATCGACCCGCGCGGTCGCGCCATCGCCCTCAGCGTGGTCTTCGCCGCCGGGGCCTTGCTGTTTATCATGGCCCCCGTTATCGGGGCGAGCGGCACGCTGGGTCTGCTGGCGCTCCTGATCGCGGCCTTCGGCGCCGGATGGGGATTCGCGCGCGCGCAGCCCTGGCTCTATCGGGCGCCCCTGACGGCGACGCGCTGGGCCTTCCTGGTGTCGGCGGCCGGCTGGCTGCTGGCGCTGGTGGCCTGGTATGGCGGCCAGGCCTGGCCGGCGCTGCTGACCTGGCACACCGCCGGGGCAGGACGCGGCGGCGTGAACTTTGCCTTAGCCGTGCTGCTGGACTGGGCGCTGCTCGGCGCGCTGATTGTGCGGATCCGCCAGCAGGAGAGTGCGGCGTAGTAGCCGCCGCTTGCCGGGTTCAGGCGAGCCGTTCAAGCGAAACGGGATAAGTCGTCCGGCGGGGTGATAAATTTCTTCTACACTGTTACTGGCATCACATTCCTGCGCGGCTGGCATCTCCGCCGGCCGCCGTCGGCATTCAGTCTAGGCACGGGCCTGCAGGCTGGTTATCCTGAAAGAGGAGTCTGTAACATGGCATTTGTCACCACCCAAGACGGCGTCAATATTTACTTCAAAGACTGGGGTCCAAAGGAAGCTCAGCCGATTGTTTTTCATCACGGCTGGCCGTTAAGCGCCGACGACTGGGATAACCAGATGTTGTTTTTCCTTGCCGAAGGCTTTCGGGTCATCGCCATCGACCGCCGGGGCCATGGCCGCTCCGATCAGGTCAGCGAGGGGCATGATATGGACCATTATGCGGCAGACGTCTCGGCGGTAGTGGAGCATCTGGATCTGCACAATGCGGTCCACGTCGGGCACTCCACCGGCGGCGGCCAGGTCGCCCGCTACGTGGCCCGCTACGGCCAGCCGCAGGGGCGGGTGGCGAAGGCGGTGCTCATCAGCGCCGTTCCGCCGCTGATGGTCAAAACCGAACAGAATCCTGGCGGCACGCCGATCGAGGTGTTTGACGGTTTCCGCAAAGCGCTGGCGGCTAACCGCGCCCAGTTCTATCTCGACGTCGCCTCTGGCCCGTTCTATGGCTTTAATCGTGAAGGAGCGGAGGTGTCGCAGGGGACGATCCAGAACTGGTGGCGACAGGGGATGATCGGCAGCGCCAAAGCCCATTATGAGGGCATTAAGGCGTTTTCAGAAACAGACCAGACCGAAGATCTTAAGTCGATTACGCTGCCGGTGCTGGTCATGCAGGGCGATGACGATCAGGTGGTTCCCTATAAAAATGCCGCTATCCTGCAGGACCAGCTGCTGCCCAACAGCCAGCTGATCGTTTACCCTGGCTTCCCGCACGGGATGCACACTTCCCACGCCGATACCATCAACGCCGATCTGCTGGCGTTTATCCGCGCCTGATCTTCCCTTTCGCCGGGCGGAATGCCGCAATGGCCTTCCGCCAGCGCCCCGGCCGCCCGTCGCCGGGGCGCGCCGGTTGACGAGCAGGGGAAATCTGCTTAACTCATGGGATACCTGACGACTATTTTCCCCCTGGCAGGATAAAACGCCGGGTTTCCCGCGGGAAGCCCGGTGGAATTCTGCGCAAGAGACAAGAGAGAGACAATGAAATTAGCCGGACTTCATCCCGACGAGCAGCGTCGCCTGCAATCGCTTCGCTCTTCCGGGCTGTTGAATAGCGGAAAAGAAGAACGCTTTGATCGCCTGACCAGGCTTGCCCGTTCGCTGTATAACCTGCCGGTGGCGTCCATCAGCCTGGTAGGGGAAGATCTGCTGCATATCAAATCCTGTGCCGGTCTGGATGTGGACACGGTGCCGAGAGACATTTCATTTTGCGCCCATACCATTTTGCAAACCGACCCGCTTATCGTTAACGACATGCAGCAGGACGAGCGTTTTCACGACAACCCGCTGGTGATCCAGGCGCCGTTTATCCGCTTTTACGCCGGGTACCCGGTGCAGCTGCCGGATGGCGCGACGGTGGGGTCATTTTGTCTGATGGATCATCAGCCGCGTTCGTTTTCCGCGCATGAAATGCAGATCTTAAGCGATCTGGCGGCGATCGTGGAGGATGAGTTCAAGGTGCTGGATGCAGCAACCTCTGATGAGCTGACGGGACTGTTTAACCGCCGGGGATTCCTCACCCTGGCCGAGTATGCCCTGCTGACGGCCCAGCGCCGTCATGAGCCGGTCAGCCTGGCATTTGTCGACCTCGATCGCTTTAAGCACATCAACGATACCTGGGGGCATGAAGAGGGCGATCGCGCGCTGATCTCCATCGCCGATTTGATGAAAGCCGCCTTCCGTGAATCCGATATCCTCGCCAGGCAGGGGGGCGATGAGTTTATTATTCTGTTCGCCAATACCAGCCGCCACGATGCCGCGGCGGCGATGGAGACGCTCAGCCACAACGTAGCGCGTTTCAACCAGCAGGCGGCTCACCCCTGGCAGCTGGCCTTCTCCTGGGGCTGCGTGGAGTACGATCCCGCCAGCCACCCCAGTCTCAACGCGCTGGTGGCCACTGCCGACCGCCTGATGTATCAGGCGAAGCAGAAACAGGGGCGCGAGCGTCGTTAATCCTTTGCGGCGGCGGCATTCAGCAGGTACTCCTGCGCCTGCTGCCGCTTCTGCGCATAGTCACCGAGCAGCGCCTGCTGCGATTTCCCCGCGTTGTCATAAAACAGGCCGCCCTGATCGGCGATAAAGTGATAATGCTGTTCCAGCTGGCCTATCACCCAGTCGATACGTTGCAGGGTGAGCAAGGTGCAGGACTGGCCATGCAGGTCGTCTTCAATATCCAGCACATGGGAGCGGAAGGCCTCCAGGGCAAACAACCGGCTCAGCGCGGCAGGGTCCGCCAGCGCCGTCTCCCAGCGCGCCGTTATCTGCTGAAAATGAGCCTGCACCTGCGGAGATGCCCGCCGGGCGCGAAGCCACACCAGCTTGCGCCGGTAGCTTTCGACCGCCAGCCGCTTCATCTCGCGATACTGCGCCAGCTGCTGTTCGGCATCGGGCACCCGGGTCATCAGCCAGCTAAAAAAGAAGCGGGTCTCAAAGCGCTCGACAAAGTGAAACAGGGGATCGGCCAGACCGTTGCTGTTGAATTCTCTCAGCGGGTCGAAGGGATACATATAGCCAAAATCGAACAGCCACAGCTGCTCCTCACGGTCCACCAGCAGGTTCCCGCTACAGAGATCCCACTCCATCAGCCCCTGCTCCTCACAGGCTTCCAGCGTGGTGAACAGCTGAGCGATCAGCGGCGGGGTCAGCTGGTGAATCGGCTCGCCATCGATCCAGGGGGAGAGGAGGATGCCGAGGCGATAATCGGCATACAGCGTCGGGACGATGTGGGTGAAGCGCGGCGCGGTATTTGGGTCATCCTTCAGCCGTTGCAGCGCCTGCCGGCGCTGTACCTCGTTTAAAAACGACAACTGTCCGTTAAGGTTGGCAACGCCGGCGACGGCGCGTCGTTTCTTTAAATTGTACTCCTTGCCGGCGATGCGCAGCCGGTAAACCTCGCCGGTCAGCCCCGAACCGTATACCTGCACCACATAGGGTGAATCCGCAGCCAGCGCGGCGAGGGTCTCCGGCGGCAGCGGACAGTGATTGACGTCGCCGACGATAAGAGGTTCTCCGCTGCGATCGAACGCCTGCTGCTGCTGTTGTCTGAGGTTCATGGCGCCTCCTTAAAAGACATGGGACAGAGTGATTTATCCACGCTATCTCACCCGCAAGCGTCAGCAAAATCATCCTACCGCCAGGCGCTTTTTCAGGCTGAGCGGAGGCGCGTTCACGGAGGATACCTGGGGCGTAGGGCGGCGGCAGGGAAAGGCGCAGTGAGTCTCGGCGGGTTCTGGTTGCTGGAGGCATCGTTTAACAAGCTGACCCGGCTACCGGTCGTGGTTCAAGTCATCAGCGGCGGAAATTTTGCCTGTACAGCAGGTTTCACGGTTTCACTGGAAGAGGCGGGGACCAGAACAACAGACGTTATTCGTTGCGGCCAGCCCAGCACTAGCGCTATGGCGGCCCGGAACGCATTCCTGACGCCGTTGTCAATGAGGTGCTTGCCAGACTGGGTGCGATTCTGAGTTAACGCCAGAGACGCAAGAAAGCAAAAAGCCTGCTCGAAAGCAGGCTTTTTAAATTTGGCTCCTCTGACTGGACTCGAACCAGTGACATACGGATTAACAGTCCGCCGTTCTACCGACTGAACTACAGAGGAATCGTGTGGAGTCGTATCTTAGCGGCGAAAAATCTTTTGTCAAACATCAATTCGCCCGTTCAGGTGCAACTGCCGCTTCCATCAACAATTTGTTGTCATTTCCGACAATGATTACGGAAAAATACTTTGCAGGATATCCATTTCTCGATCATCATTTGAAATGTTGTTTCAACATCTCTCACTAAGGTCTCTCTTGAACGTCACCTCCGCCGTACGCCAGGCCGTCGAACGGACATCCTGGTTTAAAAAACGTCAGCGTTATCGTGTGCTGTACTGGCGCGAAATCAGCCCTCTCGCTGTGCCCATTCTGCTGGAAAATGCCTGTGTGCTGTTGATGGGGGTGTTGAGCACCTTCCTTGTCAGCTGGCTGGGCAAAGAGGCCATGGCCGGGGTGGGCCTGGCCGATAGCTTTAACATGGTGATCATGTCGTTTTTTGCCGCTATCGATCTGGGTACCACGGTGGTGGTGGCTTTTAGCCTCGGCAAGCGAGATCGGCGGCGGGCGAGAGCGGCCGCGCGCCAGTCGCTGGCCATTATGACTCTGTTTTCCATTGTGCTGGCGGGAGTGATCCACACTTTTGGTCAGGAGGTTATTAATTTTGTCGCCGGCGATGCCACCCCGCAGGTGAAGGACCTGGCGCTGACCTATCTCGAGCTGACGGTGCTGAGCTATCCGGCGGCGGCGATTGCGCTGATCGGCAGCGGGGCGCTGCGCGGCGCCGGGACCACCAAAATCCCGCTGTTGATCAACGGCGGGATGAACATCCTCAATATCCTAATCAGCAGCGTGCTCATCTATGGCCTCTTCTCCTGGCCGGGGCTGGGCTTTGTCGGCGCCGGTCTCGGGCTGACCATTGCCCGCTATATTGGCGCCATCGCCACTATCTGGGTGCTGATGGTGGGCCTCAATCCCGCGCTGCGGCTGTCGCTGAAGGGCTACTTCAAACCCTTTAACTTCGCCATTATCTGGGAGGTGATGGGGATCGGCATCCCGGCCAGTATCGAATCGGTTCTGTTCAATGGCGGTAAGCTGCTGACCCAGATGTTTGTCGCCGGGATGGGCACCAACGTTATCGCCGGCAATTTCATTGCTTTTTCGGTGGCCTCGCTGATTAACCTGCCGGGCAACGCCCTCGGCTCCGCCTCGACGATCATTACCGGCAAGCGGCTGGGGAAAGGGCAGATTGGCCAGGCGGAATTCCAGGCCTGGCATGTGTTCTGGCTGTCGACCATTATTCTGACGCTGATTGCCTGGGGCAGCGCCCCGTTCGCGGGCTTTATCGCCTCGTTCTATACCCATGAAGAAGACGTAAAAGAGGTGGTGAAGCAGCTGCTGTGGCTCAACGCCCTGTTTATGCCGATCTGGTCGCTGTCGTGGACTTTACCCTGCGCCTTCAAAGGCGCCCGTGACGTACGCTATACCATGTGGGTGTCGATGCTCGGCATGTGGGGCTGCCGGGTGGTGGCGGGCTATACGCTGGGTATCGTGCTGGGGATGGGCGTGATCGGCGTCTGGTTAGGGATGGTGCTCGACTGGGCAGTGCGCGGCGCGCTGTTTTACTTCCGAATGGTGAGCGGCCGCTGGCTGTGGAAGTACCCGCGGGTGAAGGCCTCAACGCCGGATACCTGATCCGTTTGCCGGATAAACGCCATTTTTTGCGCAAAGTGAGGAATAATTCGGCAAACGATTCATTTTATTAAAAACAGGCTTTACAGCGTCCGGCGTCATCGTTAATATGCGCCCCGTTCACACGATTCCTCTGTAGTTCAGTCGGTAGAACGGCGGACTGTTAATCCGTATGTCACTGGTTCGAGTCCAGTCAGAGGAGCCAAATTTAAAAAAGCCTGCTTTCGAGCAGGCTTTTTGCTTTTCTGTCTGTCCGTTTCCTTGCGGACTCAACATCCGCAGCCACCGCCGGGACGTTTGTGTCGCTCACCCGGCCACTGACGCTCCCCTGCGGGTAACGCCAGCGTTTTCCTCTCTCTTTCCCCGTTGCCGGTTAGCGGAACGGCGGTTCGTTGAAGGTGCGTAGCTTACGCGAGTGCATGTGATCCCCCTCGGCGCGCAGCAGGTCGATGGCCCGAATGCCGATCTGCAGATGCTCAGAGATGGCCCCCTCATAAAAGCGGTTGGCCTGACCGGGGAGCTTGATCTCACCGTGCAGCGGCTTGTCCGAGACGCAGAGCAGCGTGCCGTAGGGGACGCGGAAGCGATAGCCCTGGGCGGCGATGGTCGCGCTCTCCATATCGATAGCCACCGCGCGGCTGAGATTAAAGCGCAGCGCGGAAGCGGAATAGCGCAGCTCCCAGTTACGGTCGTCGGTGGTGACCACCGTCCCGGTACGCAGCCGCTGCTTCACTTCCTCGCCCGGCATCCCGCTCACCTGCTTGGTGGCGTCGTACAGGGCGCGCTGCACTTCGGCAATGCTGGGGATGGGAATATCCGGCGGTAGCACCGCATCCAGTACATGGTCGTCGCGCAGATAGGCGTGGGCCAGCACATAGTCGCCGATGGCCTGGCTTTCACGCAGGCCGCCGCAGTGGCCGATCATCAGCCAGACATCCGGGCGCAGCACCGCCAGGTGGTCGCAGATGGTTTTGGCGTTGGCCGGGCCGACGCCAATGTTAATCAGGGTGATCCCTTTGCCATCGTGGGTGATCAGATGCCAGGCTGGCATCTGGTGCTTCTTCCACGCCAGATCGGAAATGGCCTGCTCCGGCGCTTCGGTTTCGGCGGTGATCCAGATCCCGCCGGCGCAGGAGAGGGCGATATAGGGGCTGTCAGGATCGAGGATCTGGCTGCAGCCCCAGCTGACAAACTCATCCACGTAGCGGGTATAGTTGGTGAACAGCACATAGGGCTGGAAGTGTTCCGCCGGGGTGCCGGTATAGTGCCGCAGACGCGCCAGCGAAAAATCGACGCGGCGGGCGTCAAAGTGCGACAGCGGATAGAACTCGGTAGGATGGAACAGGCCGTCCGCGGTCTCATCGCCAATCTGCGACAGCTCGGTGGTGGGGAAATAGCGCGTCAGACCGGCGCTCATCGAACGGTCAAGGGTCAGGGTGGAACCGTCTATCACGTAAGGGTAGGGGATTTCATGCTGCGACAGCTCGACGCTAATATGGGCGCCATAGTCATGATACAGCAGGGTCAGCTGTTCGAGCAAATAGTGGCGGAACAGTTTCGGGTTGGTGATGGTAGTGGTATAGCACCCGGCATGGGTGAAACGTCCCCAGGCGCGCGTTTTAAGGGCTTTATGATCGGCGCCGTCCCAGGAGACCGACAGCTGCGGATAGACAAAAAGGCCTTCCGCGCGGGCTTCGGTATCAGGGAGCGTATGATGGTCAATATAGTCGCCGATGGCTTTGCGCAACGCCGTGACCGAGGCTTCATAACGCGCTTCCAGCTCGGCAAGCGCTTGTTCCGGGGTCAGACTGGCGGCCTTGTTATTCATGATTCGCTCCTTGTTTCAGGTCTGCTGACATTCCCGATAGTATGTCACAGCGGGAAAAGGGCGAAGGGGAAATTGTCTGTCAGTTGCGAAGATACTCAGCTCAATACCGGCACAGGGGCCGGACTCGATTTATTTGCCGGCGTTTGCCCAGAGCGCGCTGCTATAATGGCTGGCGTTGCGGATCTTCAATGTCTGCGCCGGATTATTATTCAGACAATAGCGCGCATCGGCCAGCGGTGTGAGTTTATCCCCTTCCCGCAGGCGGAGGCGACTGGCTTCAATCTCAGCGATCATCTCCAGTGCGCCGCTCTGGAGCACGACGCGGCAGGGGCTGGACGGAGAATTATCCTGGACTTTTTTTACCCACCACTCCATCTGTTTTTTTCCTCTCCTGGTGACACATCCGCCGATAATTCATGTTTCTTAAAAATCTGACAATAAGATTATCCCGCTGGTTTATGCAGTGTTTAATAACAGGCGACCAAACGTTGATCTCAGCGGTAGGTTTTTTTTCGCCAGCAGGGAATGATCTGCCGGGTTTAATTTGCCGGAAGCGATGTCTATGCTGAAAAGCAGACCGTGAGAAGCGCCTGTCAGGAATAGGGCAGAACGCGTTCGGCTACGCGATAAATATCAGAGAGAGCGTTATGAAGCATCTATTACGACACTGGCGAACGTCGGGCGCCGTTATCGGCTCACTGCTGAAAAAAGGGAGCATTGCGGTGCTGGCGCTGCTGGTGGTGTTTCTCGCCGGACGGATCTATGAGTCGCAGCGCGGCCCGGCGCTGCATCGCTGGCATACCTGGCGCGGCAATGAGATGGCGGCCAAAGAGATCGACCAGGCGACCTTTGCCCAATATCTGGCGCGGGAGAAGACCATTTTCGCCGATCTCCAGCGCGAGGTGACGGATGCTTTACCGGAGGAAGATAAAACCCCCGTCAACCGTTTTTATCGCCACAGCCGCGTCTGGCCGGGACAGTTTACGCAGGACTGGAACCGTTCTTTTATACTGTTGCCGCAGGGCAAGCCGCGCGGCAGCGTGGTGCTGCTCCATGGCCTGACCGATTCGCCCTACAGCGTGCGCTATCTGGCGCAACTCTGGCGGCAGCGGGGCTATGTGGCGGTGGCGCCGCGTTTGCCGGGCCACGGCACCGCGCCGGGGGCGTTAACCGCCGTTGACTGGGAGACCTGGCTGGCGGCAACGCGTCTGGCGGTGCGGGAAGCGACGCGCCTGGCCGGGGCGGACGTGCCGCTGCATCTGGTCGGCTACTCTAACGGCGGCGCGCTGGCGCTGAAGTATGCCCTCGATAGCCTGGAGGACAGCCACTTGCGCCAGCCGCAGCAGATTATCCTGCTGTCGCCGATGATCGGCGTGACGGCGTTTGCCCGTTTTGCCGGTCTCGCCGGGCTGCCGTCCATCTTCCCGGCGTTTGCCCGCGCGGCCTGGCTGAACGTGGCGCCTGAGTTTAATCCGTTCAAGTACAACTCGTTTCCGGTAAAAGCGGCGAGACAGTCCTGGCTGTTGAGCCAGGCGCTGCAGCAGCAGATCATTCGCGCGTCCCGTCAGGGGGCGCTGAAAGCGCTGCCGCCGGTCCTCACCTTTCAGTCGGTAATGGATTCCACCGTCAGCACCCGGGCGGTGGTAGAGTCCCTGTATCGCTACCTGCCGGACAACGGCAGCGAGCTGGTGGTGTTCGACATAAATCAGGCGGCGGATCTCCGGGTCCTGTTCCGTCCCGCGCTCTATGCGGCGGTGAATACGCTGTTGCCGCCGGCGCCGCGGGCCTATACCACGACGGTGGTGACCAACGCGACGGCGCACACGCTGCAGACCATCGCCCGTACCACGCTGGCGCAGGAACGCGAAGAGCATCGTTATCCCTTACACCTTGCCTGGCCGGCGGATATGTACTCCCTGTCGCATGTGGCAGTGCCGTTTCCCCTGAGCGACTCGCTGTATGGTCGCGAGCCGGACGAGAAGAACCGCTACGGCATTAGCCTGGGCACCATTTCACTGCGCGGAGAGACCGGGACGCTGAGCGTGGGGCTGGAGACGTTAATGCGCGTCACCTCCAATCCTTTCTTTCCGTGGATGCTGGCGCGCGTCGATGAGCATATCGCCTGCGGCGAGCAGGCGGCAGTGGTGGCCTGCCTGAAGGCGCAGGCCAGCGCGGAGGCGTTAAAAGAGGATCAGGTGCAGGACGGTGCGCAGCAGAATGCCGACGATCGCCGCGGGAGCCACGAAGCGAAACAGGCGGACAAACCGTGAGCTGATGCCGAGGAAAATACCGATTCCGGGCAGATCGAAGGTTTGGATCAGCAGGCCTGCCGAGGCGTTGACCTGGCTGACGGTGACTTTGCCCTGCTGGATCAGCTCGGAAATGACGCCAAAATAAGCAGTACCCCCGGCGACGCACTTCACCAGCGCCGGCAGCACAAAGTTCTGCGGAATATGCAGCCAGCCGAGCACCGGTTTCAGCAGCTGCTGCAGCAGGTCGATGACGCCAGCGCCCTGCAGCAGTCCGACGATGGTTAACGACAGGATCAGCATCGGCACCGCGCCGAGCGCCAGGCGGATGGCGTCGGAGCCGGCGCTGTTGATCACCGCCAGAATGCCCTGACTGTTCTGCTCGGCGTTGGGCAGCGCTTCCGCGCGAGGGTTCTCGGCGACCGATAAGCGCCGTCCGGTGACGTGCCAGGCGACCGCCGCCGCGCACAGGCCGCCGACCACGGAGATAACGATCGAGGCCAGCCAGTGCAGGCCGAAAGGGGTGAGGGGATAAAAGACATTGCCTTGCCCCATGGCGAAGACCATGGCCAGGGTGGCGGCCATTTGCCGGTCAGAAACACCGCGTTTGTCCATAATCGACAGCGTGGCCAGCGGGGCGGCGAAGCTGACAAAGTTAATCTGGATCAGGGCGAAGGCGCTCATCCCGGTTAAGCCGAAGGGCTTCAGCAATGGCGCAACCCAGCGCACAATCACATCGAGGATGCCGCGGACCTCCAGATATTTCATGATAATCAGCATGATCACCATGATCGGCAACAGCGTATACAGCGCGACGTCAACGGACGATTTGCCCGCCGCCATAATGATGCTTATGACATCCATTTACGTTCTTTACCACTCGCAAAGCCATTCGTTCGCGTCATCATAATCCCGTGGGGAAGGAAATGATATGTCAGGATCGCCCCGGGGACCGGCGCCGTGGGGCGCCGGGAGGAGAGGATTACTGGCCGATGTTGACCAGCGTGCGGCCATGAATATTGTTGCTGAGGAAATCTGCGGCATACGCTGGCGCCTGCTCCAGCGTGATTTCGGTGGCTGCCTGTTGGTAGTAGCTTTCCGGCAGCAGCTGGGCCAGACGCTGCCACACCGCGTCGCGTTCTGCGGTGGGCACCATCACCGAATCCACCCCCTGCAGACGCACATTGCGCAGAATAAACGGCATCACGGTGGTTGGCAGATCGAAGCCCCCGGCCAGACCGCAGGCGGCGACGCAGCCGCGATAGTGCGTTTGCGCCAGCACTTTGGCCAGCATCGTGCCGCCAACGGTATCCACCGCGCCCGCCCACAGCTGTTTCTCCAGCGGGCGGGTCTCTGCAAAGTCGCTGCGCGGCAGGATGGCGTCGGCCCCGAGCTGGCGAAGGTAGTCGTGCGTCGACTCGCGGCCCGATACGGCCGTCACCCGGTAGCCGAGCGCTTTCAGCAGTACCACCGCGGTGCTGCCGACCCCGCCGCTGGCGCCGGTGACCAGGATATCACCGCTTTCCGGGGTGATGCCCGCGCTGACGAGGGCATCGACGCACAGCATCGCGGTGAAGCCGGCGGTGCCGATGATCATCGCCTGGCGCGCGCTGAGCGTCTCCGGCAGGGCAACCAGCCAGTCGCCTTTGACACAGGCCTCGGTGGCCAGACCGCCCCAGTGGTTTTCGCCCACGCCCCAGCCAGTGAGGATCACGTCCTGGCCGGGAACAAAGCGCGGGTCGCGGCTTTCACTTACCCGGCCGGCAAAATCAATCCCCGGCACCATCGGGAACTGGCGGATGATTTTGCCTTTGCCGGTGATCGCCAGGGCATCTTTATAGTTGAGACTCGACCAGTCGATGGCGACCCGCACGTCGCCTTCGGTAAGGGCGGGCAGGTCAATCGCTTTGACGTCGGCCACGGTGCGGTTGTCAATCTGGTCCAGAACTAATGCTTTCATGACTGAGTATTCCTCGTCTGAAGGGAGTTATCGGCGCTATCGCCGTCCTGTGCAGGTGTTATTGTCATCATAGTGTGCGCAAAGAAATCCCAGTACTGGTTAAGGGGAGCGGCGGACTGGACCAGCCTGGCGCGCATCACCGCGCCTTCCCAGCCGATCCAGAACACCTGGGCCAGCGCCTCTGGCGAGGTGTCGCTGGCGATCGTCCCGGCAGCCCGCGCCTCGTGCAGGCAGCGGGCCACGCGCGCCTCCCATGCCGCCAGGATGGTCTGCAACCGCTGGGGAAATGCCTCGGGCAACAGGGGAGCTTCCTGTAGCAGGTTGCCTACCAGGCAGCCGCGACGAAACTGGTATTTCTCCATTCCCTGACCGGCATCACGCACGAAGGCCGCCATCCGTTCCAGCGGCGGCACGGCGTCGTCCAGCAGGAATTTATCTAATTTATGCGCAAAGTAGTCGCCATAGGCGGCAAGCACGGCGAGGCCAAAGGCCTCCTTGCTTTTGAAACAGTGGTAAAACGACCCCTTCGGCACGGCGATGTTCTTGATCACCGCATCAATACCCGCCGCGAGATAGCCCGTTTCGGTCAGCACCTCCAGGCCCGAGCGAATCAGCGCCTGTCGCGTGTCGACAAACTGGCGATCGGCCTTGGGCGGTCGGCCGCGGCGGGGCTTCTGGTTGGCGGAGGTAGCGGGATTCATCATTTAGACCGTATGGTTTAATTGTTTGTCAGGGTACCCTCAATCCCGGTGGGGGGCAAGCTATGTATGGCAGAGAAGGGCGGGATTTCGAGGCAGTCGGCTTATGAAGGCGACGCGGATTATCATTAATTATTAATGCGTGGTTCTCCGCGCGGCTGCTGCAGAGAATATCAATCCGCTGAGACTATTCCGCTGACCATATATCTCTCTGGCCGCCACGGAATGATAAGGATGAATGGTAGCGATTATATTGCCGGGCTGGCGATGATTTGCAGACTCTGGCGGATTGACAACTCCGGCATGATAAAACACATTGTCCCCCCTGAAGGGGCGCCGGTTGCCACCTCAGTTTAAATAATAACCCCGCAAGACAGGAAAGCCTGTCCTTTATTATCGGCGTCTGGATAAATAACCCGCCGCCGAAACCACACTTGCGAAAAAGGAATAACAGCCTGATGTACAGAATGAATATTGCCGTCAAAGGAGGGGATGAATGTCGCTAATCGCAATTGTGCTGGTCTTTATGATGGCCATCGTGGTGACGGTGTTCATTTCCCATCTTCTGCCCGTTAAAGTGCCGCTGCCGCTGATCCAGATCGCCGCGGGCGCCGCGCTGGCCGCCGGTGGTTTTCAGGTCGATTTCGATCCGCACATCTTTTTGCTGTTGTTTATCCCGCCGCTGCTTTTCCTCGATGGCTGGCGGATCCCGAAAGACGCGTTTTTCCGCGATATGAAGCCGATTCTATCGCTGGCGATAGGCCTGGTGATGGTCACTATCCTCGGCATTGGCCTGTTTATTCACTGGCTTATTCCGGCGATCACCGTGGCGGCGGGGTTTGCCCTGGCGGCGATTCTGTCACCCACCGATCCGGTGGCGGTATCGGCAATGACCGCCAGCTCGCCGCTGCCTTCCCGGATGGCGCATATCCTCGAAGGGGAATCGCTGTTAAACGATGCTTCGGGCCTCGTCGCTTTTAATTTCGCCATCGCCGCGGTGCTGACCGGCAGCTTCTCCCCGGGAGAGGCGGTGATGAAGTTTTTCCTGATGGCGTTCGGGGGCATCCTCAGTGGGCTCGTGGTGGTGTGGGTCACAGGCAAATGTAATAACTTTCTGGTACGGCGCACCCGCGAGGAGCCGGCCATCCAGATCCTGATCAGCCTGCTTATCCCCTTCGCCGCCTACCTGCTGGCCGAGGCGTTCCATGTCTCAGGCATTCTTGCCGCCGTCGCCGCCGGCATTGCGATGCACTATGAACAGCTGTCGGGGCCCCGGCTACCCGCGACGCGCATGAAAAGCAGCGCGGTGTGGTCCATGCTGCAGACTACCCTCAACGGGATGATCTTCCTGATGCTGGGCGAACAGTTGCCCCGCATGCTCAGGACGTTGCCGGCGGTAGCCAGCCAGGCCGGCGTCCCTTCGCCCTGGTATCTGCTGCTGTACGCCGTGGCCATCACCCTCGCGCTCGGTCTGATGCGTTTCGCCTGGGTATGGCTGTCGATGACGCTGACCATTTTTCGCCGCAAACGCCGGGGCAAAGCCATCACCGTCCGTCCGCGATTCAGCATCCTCGCCGTCATGGCGCTGGCGGGGGTCAAAGGCTCCGTGACGCTCGCCGGTATTCTGACGCTGCCGGCGGTGCTGGCGGATGGTTCACCATTCCCGGGCCGCGAACTGCTGATCTTTCTCTCAATGGCGGTGATCCTGATGTCGCTGGTGGTGGCGGCTATCGGCCTGCCGTTCATGACCCGCTATCTTGCCGATGATTTACCCCATGATACCGGCAAAGACGATATTGGCGCCGTCATGACCGAAGTGGCTATCAACCGGCTGAATGCGCTACTCGACGAGCCGGTGGAGGATCCGACTGAGCAGGCCCTGAGGGCTGATGCCGGCAATATGCTGCTGGAAACCTACCAGCGACGACTGCACTATAACGACAATGACGAAGGGCAGGACGTCGGGCTGGAGCTGGCTAAGCGCGCCAGGCTGGAGAAATATATGCAAAGAGAGGTCATTATCGCCCAGCGTCAGGAGCTGTTCCGGCTGCGTCGCGCCCACAACATTAGCGATATCACCTTTTATGAGGTGCTGCGAGAGATAGACCTGAAGGAAGAGAGCTTGCGCTAGGGGCGCCATCGCCGGAGGGGGGATCCTTCGCCTTCCGGCAGCGCAGCTGGCGCGGAAAAGCAAAAAGCCTGCTCGAAAGCAGGCTTTTTAAATTTGGCTCCTCTGACTGGACTCGAACCAGTGACATACGGATTAACAGTCCGCCGTTCTACCGACTGAACTACAGAGGAATCGTGTGAACGGGGCGCATATTAACGATGCCACCCGGCCTTGTCAAAGCCTGATTCAAAGAATTGCGTTCGACTGCTGACAATTTCAGCAACCCCCGCCCATGCGCTGTTTTTTTCAACAGATTGCACCGTTGTAGTGCGAATGTACCCCTAATGGGGCATACCACAATCTGCTTACCGGGCAAATAAAAACCGGATTGCTATCACTATCCCTTATAACACCGCCTGTGGCGGGCAACGGCAGCGGAAATGAAAAGCTGGCAAGCAAATTGCAAAACCAGTTTCATCATACTTCCAGCGTTGACGCTGGCGTTCCTTACAGGAGGCAAAATGAACTTAAGACGACTGAAATATTTTGTGAAAATCGTCGATATCGGCAGTCTGACCCAGGCCGCTGAAGTCTTGCACATCGCCCAACCGGCCCTCAGCCAGCAGGTCGCGACCCTGGAAGGTGAAATGGACCAGCAGCTGCTGATACGCACCAAGCGAGGGGTCACGCCAACGGAAGCCGGTAAAATCCTTTATACCCATGCGCGGACCATCCTGCGCCAGTGTGAGCAGGCGCAGCTGGCGGTCAATAACGTCGGCCAGACGCTGCGTGGCCAGGTCTCGATCGGCCTGGCGCCGGGCACAGCGGCCTCCGCCATTACCATGCCGTTGCTGCAGACGGTGCGTAATGAGCTGCCCGAGGTGATGGTCTATCTGCAGGAAAGC
Organism: Klebsiella sp. C283; assembly: GCF_048822555.1. Classification (NCBI taxonomy): domain Bacteria; kingdom Pseudomonadati; phylum Pseudomonadota; class Gammaproteobacteria; order Enterobacterales; family Enterobacteriaceae; genus Klebsiella; species Klebsiella sp. C283. Next base: position 117,444 of record NZ_JBMEZS010000004.1, on the reverse strand, counting down.
AGCGGCACTGCGCTGAATGACAAGCTGCTGGCGGGCCAGCTGGATATGGCAGTGCTGTATGAGCGTTCGCCGGTGGCCGGCATCGTCAGCCAGCCGCTGCTGAAAGAAGACCTCTACCTGGTCGGCACCCGCGACTGCCCGGGGCAGAGCGTGGACCTCACGGCGGTGGCGGAGATGAACCTGTTCCTGCCGCGGGATTACAGCGCGGTACGGGCGCGGGTCACTGAGGCGTTCACCCTGCGTCGTCTGTCGGCGAAAATTATCGGCGAGATCGAATCCATTACCACCCTGACCGCGGCCATCGCCAGCGGCATGGGGGCGACGGTCCTGCCGGAATCCGCTGCCCGCTCCCTGTGCGGCGCGGCGAACGGCTGGATGGCGCGGATTAGCACGCCGTCAATGAGCCTGTCGCTGTCGCTGAACATGTCGGCGCGCGGCGGTTTGTCGCCGCAGGCGCAGGCGGTGAAGGAGATCCTGCTGTCTCTGGTGAGCCGTCCGTCGCTGGAGAACCGCGAACTGCAGCTGGTTAGTTAGGCTATATTCTCTTAAGGAATAAGTTGCTGGTTTTTATTATTTGTTACCCGGGACAACAGACTTTAACAATAGCAGATACGTTAAGTCCATTGGCCCGGAGGAAAGGGTGAACTTCCAGCAACTGAAAATTATCCGTGAGGCGGCCCGTCAGGATTACAACCTGACGGAAGTCGCGAATATGCTCTATACCTCGCAGTCAGGCGTCAGCCGCCATATCCGGGAACTGGAAGAGGAGCTGGGGATTGAGATCTTTATCCGTCGCGGCAAACGCCTGTTAGGCATGACTGAGCCGGGTAAAGCGCTGTTATCCATTGCTGAGCGGATCCTCAATGAAGCCAGCAACGTCCGGCGGCTGGCGGATCTCTTCACTAACGATGCCTCCGGCGTCTTAACCATCGCCACCACCCATACCCAGGCGCGCTACAGCCTGCCCCCGGTGATTAAAGCTTTCCGCGAGCTGTTCTCCGACGTTCGCGTCGAGCTGGTGCAGGGCACCCCGCAGGAAATCGAAGCGCTGCTGCATAACGGCGGGGCGGATATCGGCATCGCCAGCGAGCGTCTGAGCAACGACCCGACGCTGGCGGCTTTCCCCTGGTTCCGCTGGCATCACAGCCTGCTGGTACCCAAAGACCATCCCCTGACCCAGGTGTCTCCTCTGACGCTGGAGGCGATTGCCCGCTGGCCGTTAATCACCTATCGCCAGGGGATCACCGGCCGTTCGCGGATCGATGAGGCCTTCAACCGCAAAGGGCTGATGCCGGATATTGTGCTGAGCGCCCAGGATTCCGATGTGATCAAGACCTACGTCGAGCTGGGGCTGGGCGTCGGGCTGGTTGCCGAGCAGTCCGGGGATGCCCGGGAAGCGGACACCTTTACGCGGCTCGATACCCGCCATCTGTTTGATGCCAATACCGTATGGCTGGGACTGAAGCGGGGTCAGCTGCAGCGTAATTACGTCTGGCGCTTTATCGAATTGTGCAATGCCGGACTGTCGCTGGATGAGATCAAGCGCCAGGCGATGGAGCCGGAAGAGGCCGCTATCGACTATCAGATTTAAGGAAATGCTGGCCAGCGGATCGGGGAGAGGAAATGCCGCTATAATTCACACACGAGAGTCGCGACTGAGGAAGGGAAAATGACGATGCGGCGTGTGACATTACTCTGTTCGGCGCTGATGCTGTTCGCCAGCCACAGCGCGCTGGCCGTCAGCTATCCGCTGCCGCCGGAGGGGAGCCGTCTAGTGGGCAGCGCTTTTACCATTGCCGTGCCGGAGAACAACACTCAACCACTGGAAAGCTTTGCCGCCCAGTACGGCCAGGGGTTGAGCAATATGCTGGAGGCGAACCCCGGCGTCGATGTTTATTTGCCGCACTCCGGTTCGACGCTGACTATTCCGCAGCAGCTGATCTTGCCTGACACCGTGCGTGAGGGGATCGTTATCAACGTCGCCGAGATGCGCCTCTATTATTACCCGCCGCTGGGCAATAGCGTGGAAGTCCTGCCAATCGGCATTGGCCAGGCGGGACGCGAAACGCCGCGTAACTGGGTGACGGCGGTAGAGCGCAAGCAGGAAGGGCCCACCTGGGTACCGACCGCCAATACCCGCCGTGAATATGCGAAAGAGGGCAAAACCCTGCCGGCGATGGTGCCGCCCGGCCCCGATAATCCGATGGGGCTGTATGCGATCTATATCGGCAGGCTGTACGCCATCCACGGCACCAATGCCAACTTTGGCATCGGGCTGCGCGTCAGCCAGGGATGCATCCGCCTGCGCAATGACGACATTAGATTCCTGTTTGATAATGTACCGGTGGGGACGCGCGTCCAGCTGATCGATCAGCCGGTGAAGTACACCGTGGAACCGGATGGCAGCCACTGGCTGGAGGTGCACGAGCCGCTGTCGCGCAACCGGGCGGAGTTTGAATCCGACAGAAAAGTCCCCTTGCCGATGACCTCGGCGCTGCGCGAATTTACTCAGGGGCCGGGAGTGAGTCCTTCGCAGGCCGAGCAAACCCTGCAGCGCCGCTCCGGCATGCCGGTGAATATCAGCGCCACAGCGGCGCAGGGGAGTTTGTAGCGGGTCGTTTAGTCTGATTAACGGCTATTGAAAGAAGACTCTTGTGCTGTCGATGCATTCAACGTTGTTGGGGATAAGGATCGGGAAACCGATCCTTAACTTATCAACAGTGGCGGTGATGGCGTGTTAATGAGGGCGCCAGGAGAGGCTCAGGCGGAGATGATAAAGTCTGCAAATATATCTATGGACTTAATATTGTTACTGAGGATCTTTTTTTTGGCTGCCATTGTCCATGAAAGCGAATGTCCCCGTTATGATAGCCAATATCCAGAATATAATACTGATGAGTGCTGCAGAATCCCTATTGTCAAAACACGCCTGACCACAGTCACTACTACTGACCCCCATCGTCGTTGATAAGCGAATCAGGGGGCTGGGATGTCGTTATTTATTGTTGGCAATCGGGACATGCTGCTGCATCACTTCAACGATCCAGTCAATAAAAACGCGCAGCTTGGCGTTGACATGGCGGTTCGGTGGAAACGCCAGGTACAGAGGCATTGGGCTAATCCGCCATTGTGTAAATAATGGAATCAAAGCGCCACCGGCCTGATGCGCTGCCGCCATATAGTTGGGCAGCGCAATCACGCCTAAGCCAGCTAACCCAGCTTCGAGGTAAGCATTGCCATCATCCACGGCAAGGACGTAGTTGCCCGTGATTTCAATACGTTCATTCTCACTGCGCAGTACCAAAGGATCAATCTTACTGGTGCGTGAGGACAAGAATCCCACTATGCAATGGTCAGTATTTTGCAGCTCTCGCGGGTGTGCGGGAGCGCCAAGGCGTTCCACATAACGGGGGGCGACGTAGACGCCGATTGGCAAATCGCCGACATGGCGTGCGATTAGGGACTGGTCGGTGATTTCGCCACCGCGCAGGACGCAATCCACGTTGTCGCCGATCAGATCTACCTTCCGGTCGCTCACGCCCATGTCGAACTGGATATCAGGGTAGCGGGCGTGGAAAGCCGGTAGCGCCGGCACCAGGATGAGGCGGGCTAGCGGACTGGGCACATCCACCCGTAGCCGTCCCCTGGGCGTCATCGCCGCACTGGACAGGCTGTTTTCAGCATCCTCCATGTCCGCCAGCAGGCGGATGACGCGCTCGTAGTAGACCGCGCCATCGGGAGTCACCCCAAGCTTGCGGGTGGTGCGATGGAGCAATTTGACGCGCAGTCGCGCTTCCAGTTGCTGAATAAGTTGCGTCACCGTGGTTTTGCTCATATGAAGCGTTTGGGCAGCCTTCGTGAAGCTCCCTGCCTCCACCACCCGAGCAAAGGCGCGCATCGCATCGAAACGATCCATTTCTTATCCTGTATTTAATCGATTGTTTGGATATTACAAACAATGAGGGACAAAGTCGCTTGTTTATCCGCCCGATCTTGCCGTTGTACAGTGCCTTTACATTAACCGGGCTGAATTCGCCCCAGCATAAAGGTACAAACATGACAGCACGCGTAGCCGTTTTTCCCCTCGGTCGGCAGGCGCTCTATGAGCGCAATCGTTATTCACCGGCCATCAAATCCAATGGTTTCTTGTTTGTTTCGGGGCAGGTGGGTAGCCACGAGGATGGTTCGCCTGAGCACGATCTGGAAGCACAGGTCAGGCTGGCGTTCAAAAATCTTAATGCTGTGCTCGCAGCGGCGGGCTGCACGTTTAGGGACGTGGTTGACGTTACCCTCTTTGTCGTCGATCCTGAGTCAAATCTCGACGCTATCTGGAGTATCCTGCCAGAATATTGGGGAGAAGCGCCTTACCCTACGCTGACCGGGATCGGCGTGACGTGGCTTTATGGATTTAAGTTCGAGATTAAGGTTATTGCCAGGCTACCCTAAGCGTTACGGGTCTTTCCGCCAGTTGGGCAGTCCGCGCTGTCTGCAGCGGTAACTGCCGAATCGGGATCGTCTGCTACCCAGCAGTAGACCCAGTGGTTACCGTCGGATCGAAAGTCTGTAGCCATAAGGTTGGGAGCAGCGGCGCTGCTTTTCACCTGCGGGGATCGCATACGGAACGTTGGACGGTACCAACGGTACGATGCTGCTTATACCCGCTGGCGTGGGGCTCACGGAAAGCAAAAAGCCCGCTCAGGCTTCCCTGAGCGGGCTTTTTAAATTTGGCTCCTCTGACTGGACTCGAACCAGTGACATACGGATTAACAGTCCGCCGTTCTACCGACTGAACTACAGAGGAATCGTGTGAACGAGGCGCATACTACTGGCCCGGCATTTTTGTGTCAACACTAAAATTAACCTGCTGATTCAAATGGCTAAATTTAGCTCAACACGTTGTTTTAGTGAACAATGCGCCGCTCGTCTTCGTCCTGCAGGCCATTTTCACGTCTGCGCGCCAGCGGATCCTGGCGGTAAAAATGGCAAAAACGCTGCCACAGGGCCGGGAAGCGGGGCGCGAACAGTTCAGGCGCGCTGAAAAAATATTCCGAAAGGACGGCGAAGCACTCCGCGGGATCGGTGGCGGCATAGGCGTCAATGCTGGCGGCGCTTTCCCCCACCAGATCAATCTCATCCTGAATGTTGTTCATCGCCGCGTGGAGATCGTGCTCCCAGCCGGCGACTTCGCGCAGTGGGATCAGCGGCACCCCGCTGGCCCGATCGCCATTCCGCGCATCAAGCTTATGCGCCACCTCATGCACCACAAGGTTAAAGCCTGACGCATCAAAGGAGTCCTGAATATCCAGCCAGTTCAGCACTACGGGACCCTGCTGCCAGCTTTGCCCCGACTGCACCACCCGCTGGTTGTGGACCAGACCAATATCATCCTCCCATTCATCATCCACGACAAAGGGGGCAGGGTAGATCAGCACTTCATGAAAACCGTCCAGCCACTCAATCCCCAGCTCAAGTACCGGCAGGCAAAAGAGCATAGCTATCCGCGCCTGGTGCAACGGAGTCAGCTCCAGCCCCTGAAGCGCCACCAGACGTTTTTGCTGTAAGAAACGGGCAGCCATCTGCGTCAGCTTGTGTTGCTCAGCGGGCGAAAGGTGGGCTAAAACCGGAATGGCAAGCGCTTGCTCCCAGGGCATCTCTGCGTTGCCGGACTCATCATCTGCTTTCCAGGGCCATTTAAACATCATATTGCTCGCAAAGTCGTCACTTGAACACGATTACCGAAACGGGAGCTATTAAAATGCCAAAGATCCTGGCATTATAGCAACCACAACAGCGGAGAGATGCCGGAGCGGCTGAACGGACCGGTCTCGAAAACCGGAGTAGGGGCAACTCTACCGGGGGTTCAAATCCCCCTCTCTCCGCCAACTATTCTTTCTCTGACCATTCCCCTTCAATAACACCGTTAGCTTCAGGTATAACGCCTGCGCTGGGGTATCGCCATCATCATCGTCCTGGTTTCAGCGTAAAGACGCGGTAGTGCGCCTTGTCCTTTTGTGGTCTTACCGCCGCAATTTGCCCGAACGAGCTTAAACGCATCATAAAGAGGGAAGGTACGCCTGGAAAGCGGCAATGTTGAAAAGAGTGATCTCAACGGAGCGGGAACAAGAAAAAGCCCGCTGAGCGCGGGCTTTGATGGGGATCAGAACTGGTAAACGAGACCGAGGGCCACGATATCATCGGTCGAGATACCGTTGTTGCGGTAGAAGCGGTCGTCTTCATCCAGCAGGTTGATTTTGTAATCCACATAGGTGGACATATTCTTATTGAAGTAGTAGGTCATGCCGATGTCGACATACTTGACCAGATCCTTGTCGCTATAGCGAGAGTAGTTGTAAAGATCTTTCCCCTTCGATTGCAGATAGGCCACGGATGGACGCAGCGGTAAATTATACTCATCGAACTGGTACTGGGCGACGACTTCAAAGTTCTGCGTCTTGTTGGCAATAGCGCCGTTGCCGTAGAAGGTCATGTTGCGGGTTTCCGCATACATGGCGGCCAGATAGATGTTGTTGGCGTCATATTTTGCGCCGACGGTCCAGGCCTCGGCTTTATCACCGTTAGCGTAAATATGGCTGCTGCGTGCTGCCGCCAGCTGGTTATGGGTACGGTCGGAAGCCGAGTAGGCGGCCCCGAAGCTGATGCCCGTATCGAGATCGTAGTAGCTGGAGATACCAAACCCGTCGCCATTTTCCCGCGCCAGTTTACGAGCGCCGCCGTTGTTAGTGCCTTCGCCAGAACCGGCGTTTTCATTATTCCCCTGATACTGCAGGGCGAAATGCAGGCCGTCGACGAGGCCGAAGAAATCGCTGTTACGGTAGGTGGCCACCCCGTTGGTGCGGCCGGTCATGTAAACGTCGGTCTGGGTGTAGGTATCGCCGCCGAATTCCGGCAGCATATCAGTCCAGGATTCGATGTCGTACACCACGCCGTAGTTACGGCCATAGTCCAGTGAGCCATAGTCAGCAAACTTCAGACCGGCGAAGGCCAGACGAGTCCATGAATTCGCGCCTTCCCCTTCGCTGGTGTTCGCTTTGACATTGTATTCCCACTGACCGTAGCCGGTTAACTCGGAAGCGATCTGCGTTTCGCCTTTGATGCCTAAGCGAGCATAGGTCTGGTCGCCGTCCTCGCTGGTGTCGTCAGAGAAGTAACGCAGGCCGGCGACTTTCCCATAAAGGTCCAGTTTGTTGGCGTTGTTGTTATAAATTTCTGCAGCATTAACGGCATTGACCATGAGTAATGCCGGTACCATGAGTGCCAGTACTTTTCTTTTCATTATATATTCCCTTTTAATAATAATTTCTGTGAATTATGACAATCCCTCCGGAATGCCTGTAAGATACTAACGACTAAGTTCATTTTTATTTAAAATAAAATATGTAAATAAATAATGTAAGATATTACAAAATATTTCTATGTGGTTCATTATATTAAATTTAAATGAATCTGTTTTAATGATTATTTTGTTGTATAACAATAGGTTATGTTGCTGTGTTGCGTTCGTGGTTAACTGAATGAAATTATTTGTATTAATTTACAGTGAATTGGTTATTCAGCCTTTAAATATAATTTATTAGTCAATTCCGCCGGCGGAGGGATAATTTAAATACACGGCATGACTGGGTGTCGTTAATGTTTAAGCCCGTGGGTAAAGAATAAAAAAACCACCCCTGCGTATTTCCATTGGCAGAATAAGTGATAAGTGGGTGCAGAAGACAAGGATGAAACTGCTGCCTGTGGCGCAGTATGGCGGTATAATGTGATGAGCGTCACGTTTTTGAGTGGCGGTAGTATGATTTGTCACGGAGAGGAATGAGATGGAAGAGCAGGCAAAACGCAGCCCGGGCGGCAAACTCGCGCTATGGGCGTTGTATGCCTTTTGCGGATATTGTGTCTGGGTTATTGTGCGTTACTGGTGGGTGGTGGGAAAAATTCACAGCGCCCCCGGCGCCAGCGCGGAGGGCGACTTTGGCACCATGGCAGGGAAATGGCTTGGCGCCCTGTTGGGAATGCTGGTGCTCGCCGGCATTGGCGCGATCCTCGGCGCTGTCGTCTGGTATACACGGCCCTCCGGAAGCAGGCGGGATCATCGGTCGTAAAGTTGCTATGCTCGAGGCTGACTACAGATAAAGGAACGCCTATGAACCTGGTTGACTGGCAGCAGCGATTTGAGCACTGGATATTGACGCATCACGCCCGGGAGGATGCGGCGCACGATCTGTCCCATTTTCGTCGCGTCTGGGCCACCGCCACCCGGCTGGCCGCCGGGGAGGAGGAGGTCGACGGACTGGTGCTTCTCACGGCCTGCTATTTTCATGACATTGTCAGTCTGCCTAAAAATCATCCGGAGCGAAGCCGCTCCTCGATGATGGCTGCCGAGAAAACCCTGGCTATTTTGCAGTCGTCGTTTGCCGATTTTCCCGCAGACCGGTATGCGGCGGTCTGCCACGCTATTGAGGCGCACAGCTTCAGCGCGGCGATCCCGCCGCGCACGCTGGAGGCGAAAATCGTCCAGGACGCCGACCGTCTCGAGTCGCTGGGGGCGATAGGCCTGGCGCGGGTCTTCGCCGTCGCCGGCGCCCTGAACACCATTCTGTTTGATGCCGACGATCCTTTCGCCGACCGGCGAGCGCTGGATGACAGAAAATATGCCCTCGACCATTTCCAGTGCAAGCTCCTGCGCCTGCCGGAAACCATGCAGACCGCTGGAGGAAGGGCTATGGCGCAGCATAATGCGCGCTTCCTCGTCGAGTTTATGGCCAAGATCAGCGCGGAGCTGAAGGGGGAACCCCTGGCGCTGGATGAGGCGGTTTTACGCCGCTTTGCACCGCAGCCGTCAACCGACCAGTGATTTATGGTACTCTCTGCAAAAATCGTCCGCGCTGGTTGAGGATATGCCACAAAAGTTAAGCAAGGAAAACAGGTCGTTGTCATTGACGGAACAGGCCGGTGAAGAGGCTCAGGCGCTGCTGCGCCAGCTGATGACGATCTACGATGTGAAAACGCTGGTCGCCGAACTGGTGAGCGTCGGGGAGCAGCACTGGAGCGCGGCGATCCTCAAGCGCGTGGCGGCCCTCAGCCGCGCGGCAGCGCGTTTGCGTCCGCAGGAGGTCGCTCATCTGGCGACGCTGCTGCCGTCGCCGCCGGCCCATCATCCGCACTATGGATTCCGCTTTGTCGATCTGTTTGCCGGTATCGGCGGGATCCGCAGCGGTTTTGAAGCTATCGGCGGGCAGTGCGTCTTTACCAGCGAGTGGAACAAGCATGCGGTGCGCACCTATAAGGCCAACTGGTATTGTGATCCGCAGCAACACCGTTTCAATGAAGATATTCGCGATATCACCCTCAGCCATCGCCCCGACGTTAGCGATGACGAGGCGGCGCAGCATATCCGCGAGACTATCCCGCAGCATGATGTGCTGCTGGCCGGCTTTCCCTGCCAGCCTTTCTCACTCGCCGGCGTGTCGAAAAAAAATGCCATGGGCCGCGCCCACGGCTTTGCCTGCGAAACCCAGGGGACGCTGTTTTTTGATGTAGTGAGAATTATCGCCGCCCGTCAGCCGGCGATCTTTGTGCTGGAGAATGTTAAAAATCTCAAAAGCCACGATCAGGGGCGGACCTTCCGCATCATCATGCAGACGCTGGATGAGCTGGGGTATGAGGTCGCTGACGCCGCGCATAGCGGGCCGGACGATCCGAAGGTGATCGACGGGCGCCATTTCTTACCGCAGCACCGGGAGCGCATCGTGCTGGTGGGCTTCCGTCGCGATCTGCAGCTGCACGAGGGGTTTACGCTGCGCGATATCGCGGCGCTATACCCGGCGGTTCGGCCAACATTTGGCGAGCTGCTGGAGCCGACGGTGGATGCCAAATTTATCCTCACGCCGGTACTGTGGAAATATCTTTATCGATATGCCCGCAAGCATCAGGCGCGGGGCAATGGCTTTGGTTATGGCCTGGTGGACCCCGCCAATCCCCACAGCGTGGCCCGGACGCTCTCCGCCCGCTACTATAAAGATGGCGCCGAAATTCTCGTCGATCGCGGCTGGGATCGGCCGCTGGGCGAGACGCATTTTGACGATCCGCAGAATCAACAGCGGCGTCCTCGTCGGTTGACGCCGCGGGAGTGCGCCCGGTTGATGGGTTTCGAATCGCCTCAGGGGGCGCGTTTCCGCATCCCGGTGTCGGATACCCAGGCCTATCGTCAGTTCGGCAACTCGGTGGTGGTTCCGGTCTTCGCCGCGGTGGCGAAGCTCCTGGCCCCGCGCATCGCTCAGGCGGTGGCGCGTCGCGAAGCGGGTGATAACGATGGCGGATGTTCACGATAAAGCCACGCGCAGTAAAAATATGCGGGCTATCGCCACGCGCGATACGGCGATCGAGAAGCGGATAGCGGCGCTGTTGACTCAGGCGGGATTCACCTTTGTTGCCCAGGATCGCGAGCTGCCGGGACGCCCTGATTTCGCTTTACCCGATTACCGTTGCGTCATCTTTACCCACGGCTGTTTCTGGCATCACCATGACTGTTACCTGTTTAAGGTGCCGGCCACCCGGACGGCGTTCTGGCTGGACAAGATCGCCGGCAACGTGGCGCGCGATGCCCGTGACCGGCAAAAGCTGGCCGAGCAGGGCTGGCGGGTGCTTATCGTCTGGGAATGCGCCCTGCGCGGTCGGCTGAAGCTGAATGACGAGGCGCTCACCGAGCGTCTGGAAGAGTGGATCTGCGGCGCCGGACACGACGCGCAGATCGACACCCAGGGGATCCGCGAACTGGCGCTTATTTCGACGCCTTACAAGGGGTAGCTTCGCTGCGAACCGGGAAGAGGTATTTCCCCAGCGTCACCAGCACGACGGCGAAAATAATCACCGCCAGCGCCAGCCACTCGATCAGGGACAGGCTTTCGCCACCGAATCCGGTACCAAGCAGAACCGCCACCACCGGGTTAACATAGGCGTAGCTGGTGGCCACTGCCGGGGTGACATTGCGGATCAAAAACATGTAGGCGTTGATGGCAATCAGCGAGCCAAAGATAGCCAGGTAGGCCACAGCGGCGATCCCGGACCACGACGGAACACGGGTTAAGGTTTCGCCGCTCAGCCATGACGCGGCCAGCAGGACGATCCCGGCGGCGAGCATCTCGATTGCCCCCGCCATCATGCCGGTCGGCAGCTCGATCCGCGAGCCGTAAACCGAGCCGAAGGCCCAGCTCAGGGAGCCAATCAGGATCAGCAGCGCGCCCCAGGGGTTGCCGTTCAGGTTGCCTCCGCTGTTAAGCATCACAATACCCGCGAGGCCAATGGCAATCCCCAGCCATTCCAGTTTACGAGTGGCGATGCCGAAAAAGCGGCTGAAGCACAGGGTGAACAGCGGAACGGTGGCGACCATGACCGCGGCGATCCCGGAGGGAACGTGCTGATGTTCGGCCAGGGTGACAAAGCCGTTGCCGACGGCCAGCAGCAAAACCCCGATCAGCGCGGCGTTAAGCAACGGTCCGCGGGCCGGCAGTTTATGGCCGGTGGCCAACAGCCATCCCAGCAGCAGCACGCCGGCAGAGAGAAAGCGAATTCCGGCCATCATCAGCGGCGGCCAGCTGGCGACGCCGACGGCGATGGCGAAATAGGTAGAGCCCCAAATGATATACAGCGCAAACAGCGCCCCGATAAGCGGTAACAGCTGACGGGTAGACATACTTCCTCACGACGGTGCAGAGATAGAAAGGGGACATATAGTAAACGTGAAAACTATCCCGCTGGCGAGCGCTTAATTTGCGCCAGGTTGTTAAATTTATATTGACTAATTGTACCTTGGGCAGCGGCCGTTTTTTAACGCATACTCGAGGGAGACATTGATGAAAAGAGAAGGAAAATCATTTTGGCAGGAAGTAGTCTTTTAACATTACTCGATGATATCGCCACGCTGCTGGACGATATTTCCATGATGGGCAAGCTGGCGGCGAAAAAAACAGCCGGGGTACTGGGCGACGATCTCTCCCTCAACGCCCAACAGGTGACCGGCGTGCGGGCAAATCGTGAGCTGCCTGTGGTCTGGGGCGTGGCGAAAGGGTCGTTCGTCAATAAAATCATCCTCGTGCCGCTGGCCCTGCTAATCAGCGCCTTCATTCCCTGGGCGATTACGCCGCTGCTGATGTTGGGCGGCGCGTTTCTCTGTTTTGAAGGGGTGGAAAAGGTGCTCCACAGCCTGGAAGCGCGTAAGCACAAAGAGGACCCAGCGCAACGGCAGCAGCGTCTTCAGGCGCTGGCGGATCGTGATCCGCTGGCCTTTGAGCGTGACAAAGTCAAAGGGGCGATCCGCACCGACTTTATTTTGTCCGCGGAAATTGTCGCCATCACCCTCGGCATTGTCGCGGAAGCGCCGCTGCTGAATCAGATCCTCATTCTGTCGGGGATCGCGATTCTGGTCACCGTCGGGGTCTATGGCCTGGTGGGGGTGATCGTCAAACTGGATGACATGGGCTACTGGCTGGCGGAGAAACGCAGTACCCTGGCGCAGTGGCTGGGCAAAGGGTTATTGACCGTGGCCCCCTGGCTGATGAAAGTGCTCTCTATCGTCGGAACGCTGGCCATGTTCCTCGTGGGCGGCGGGATTGTGGTTCACGGTATTGCGCCGCTACACCATGCCATTGAGCACTGGAGCGCGGGGCTGGGCGGCATGTTGGCCGCCTTGCTGCCGATGGTGGCTAATCTGGTGCTGGGTTTTATCATCGGCGCGGTGGTGCTGGCGGGCGTCAAGGCGGTCAGTCGCCTGCGTGGCGCGGTGAAGTAGTCAGGTGCGGCGCCGCATGACGGCGCCGCGTGGTCTACGCTAAAAGCACCTCCGGTATCGGCAGAGACCGGGCGTGCTGACGACGTCAGATTTGCGCAACGTACTGCGAGAGAAAGATGGAAAAGCCACTACGGTTGAAGTTGAAAAAACTCTACCACCTGACTCGCCCGGCGCATGTGGTTAACATTTGTTTTATCGTGGTGCTGTTTTTCTCCACGCTGCTGATCTGGCGCGAAATCAATGTCCTGGAAGAGGCCTACGTGGCGAACCAGCGCAATAATCTGGCTAACGTCGCGCATGAAATGGATGGCCTGCTGCAGTTCAACATCGACAGGATGATGTTTTTTCGCCACGGTATGCAGTCCGCGCTTGAACGCCCGCTCGACGTCGATGTGTTGCACGAAGCCAGCCAGCGCTATCTGAGCCAACGCCACCAGGAGACCTGGCGGGTGGCGCTCCCCAACCGCCGGACGCTGCCGGTGTTTGGCGTCTCGGAGGGCGTCGTCAGGGATCACCCGCTGCTCTTGCCGGACGATCCGCTGGTGGTCAATGAACTGATGGCGACGCTGGAGCTGGGTTATCTGTTAAACCTGACGCAGCATGACCGCGATTTTGCCGAGCGGATGCAATATATCTCCCGCAGCGGTTTTTTCACCTCGACCCTGCCGCTGCGCGATGAATCGCAGGTGAAGACCTACTATTCGCGCGCCATCAGCGCCCTCTGGTTTACCCGGCAGACCCAGCGGAACAATCCGCACCGCGGCGTTATCTGGCAAACCTTTCCTGACGATGACCCGCAGCTGGAAGAGCAGGTGGTCACCGCCTCGATACCGCTGGATTTTGCCGGTTACTGGCGCGGCGTGCTGGCGATGGATTTCTCAGTCAGCGAAATAAAAGCATTTTTAATCAGCGCGATGCAGGGCGGGCAGGAGGGGGAATATCAGCTTTACGACAGCCATCTTAGCCTGCTGGCCTCTTCTGCGCCGGGGAATGTCCTGACGCTGCTGTCGCCGCGCGAACAGGAACTGCTCAGCCGCGCGTTTGCCCATGATAATCAGGGCGGTCTGCGTCTGCTGACGCGCTATATCAGCTGGGCCAAACTGCGCAATTTTGATGGCGTGCTGCTGCGGATCCATACTCTGCGGGAAGGCGTACGCGGCAACTTTGGCACCATCACTATCGCCCTGACCCTGATGTGGATCCTCTTCACCTTAATGCTGCTGCTCTCCTGGCTGGTGATCCGCCGTATGGTCCGCAATATGAGCGTTCTCCAGACCTCCCTGGAGTGGCAGGCCTGGCACGATGCCTTAACCCGCCTGCTCAATCGCGGGGCGCTGTTTGAGAAGGCGATGGCGGTAGCCAGCGACTGCCAGCGCAGCGGACGACCGCTGGCGGTCATCCAGCTCGATTTGGATCACTTTAAGGGCATTAACGATCGCTATGGCCATCAGGCGGGTGACAGAGTGCTGTCGATGGTGGCCAGTACGCTTGCCGGCACCGTCCGGGACGGTGATTTGCTGGGCCGCGTGGGCGGAGAGGAGTTTTGTGTCGTGCTGCCGAATACCACGCTGCAGGAAGCGGCGGCGGTAGCGGAGCGGCTACGCCTGCGTATTCATGGCCGGGAGGTCTTTTTGCATAACAACGTGACGCTGCGGGTCAGCGCGTCGTTAGGGGTGAGCGGCAGCGAAGAGCGGGGGGAGTATCACTTTGAAGCCCTGCAGTCGGTCGCCGATGGTCGATTGTATCTGGCCAAGCAAAATGGCCGCAACCAAGTCTGGTATCGCAGCGAAGCGTGAGCAAAACGTTTCGCCCGAATCAGGCAAAATGAGATTTTTCTTAAAGTGTTCGACGGGGATCGCGCTATCGAATGAAACCGGTTTGCGGCTAAGCCTTATCGCATCAGCCCTGCAGCCCTTTCTGCTGCGAAGCGCCAACTTTCTCAATATTTTGCGCCATGAATATCGCTTGTCATGCAAAATAATTGAGGATAATGTTTCAACGCATCGGATTTCCCGGTGTAACGAATTTTCAAGTGCTTCTTGCATTAGCAAGTTTGATCCCGACTCCTGCGAGTCGGGATTTTTTTCGCCCATCGCTAGCGGTTGGCTTCACTGGCGCTGAAATCATGAATATCGAGTTCAAATGCCTCCGCCAGTTCACGCCAGGTATGCGCCCCGCGGCCATCGATACTGGCGCGCTGTGGGTCATCGAGGATGCGATGGACTTCGCTTTCGCTGATCTCATTAATCGCCGCCAGCAGAGCATCAACGTTGACATCAACGTCGTTCCCGGTCTGGTCTGTCAATCGGTTCTTCATCATTACCCCCCCTCGCTGAGCGTCGCTCAAGCCTCTTTAAGTATAGTCGGTCTAAAAAAACGCCAGTCACTGCCCGCGACGCTGCGAGCGGCGTGGTTTTGTTCTACACTGGCTGGAAATAGAGAGGAGATGGATTATGCAGGTGAACGATCGTGTCACGGTGAAGACCGACGGTGGCCCACGTCGATCGGGCGTAGTGCTGGCAATTGAGTCGTTTAGTGAAGGGACGATGTATCTGGTTTCGCTGGAAGACTATCCCCTGGGGATCTGGTTTTTCAATGAAATAGGGCACCCGGATGGGATCTTCGTGGAAAAAGAAATCTCGTAAAACCGAACTGGCGGGACCACCGCCAGTTTGTTTCAGCGTAGATTCACCTGAATACCGCTGGTAATGTTTTCGGTCAGCCGAACGATGTGGTAAATCACCTGCTTATTATGCGTCTGTATTTTCTTTTTAATATTGCCTTTATGCGATGATACCGTTTTCGCTTTGATGTTCATTTGCGTTGAAATTTGCGAAGTACCATGCCCGGCCATCCACATTTGCAGCATATTTGATTCTGTTTTGCTCAGCGACAACGTCGGTAAATTTAACTGCCCCAGACTCGTGTTCTTGTATTTAAGATAATTAACCAGAATGACATCAAGGTCTTTTGGAGTGATCGATTTTGAACTGATTAGCAGGTTCTTACGCACCCGTAGATAGCGGTCAAAATGGATGTTCGCCAGCGACATAAAAATCACAAACAACGTCGCCGGGTTTTGCGTGATGATCTGGCGAATAATGCCATTACTTTCATCATCATGCACAAAGCAATCTTCATTCAGAAACACCACCGCCGGGCAACATGACGCACAATGCCTGTGCAGATCCTCAGCGCAGTTGACCTCAACGATTTCCTGTTTTTTAATTCCCCGACTGGTCAGATATCCCGTTAGTCCCAACCGGGTATAACTGCACAAATCCATAATCATCGTTGACATGACCCATCCTCAATCAACACGTAACGATATACACTTCACACTGGCTGTGCGAAGCAGTCCTTGCGGGCGGTGATAATAGTAGGTTTAAGAAAGAACCCATTAGTTCCATTAAACTATTCCGCATCTCTGTATATAATTTGCCAGGAAAACTCTTAAAGTAAAGTCAAGAACCGGTAGTGTGAGCGAATTAAAAACAAAAAGTGCCCACGGATGCTATGGTTAGGCCCCAAACATTCTTTTACTTTCAGAATTTCCTTATTTCAAATGAAGGCTGCGATGCCTGGCCGTGTTTTGCCCGGCTTCTCCGCCTGCGGCGGGGGTGGAAGGCTTAACGCTTTAATGCCACAATACTTTTTTATCAGCTTGTGGGATGAATGATGAAACAGTTAGTTTTTGCTGGCATGGTGGTGGCGCTGGCCGGATGCGTGCAGGTTGATCGTTACGAAGAGGTTGTTAAAGCGCCAGCGCCGGCAGGCCTGGAAGGCTACTGGCAGACGAAAGGGCCGCAGAGCGAGATGATGAGTCCGGACGCCATCGCCAGCCTGATCGTCACCAAAGAAGGGGACACCTTCGACTGCCGCCAGTGGCAGCGTGTGATCGCCCAGCCGGGGAAACTGATGAACCGCGATAGCGATATCTACAACGTGACCGCTTCCCTGGATATCTACCCGATCGAGCGCGAGGGCAACACCCTTTCCTACGATCGTATGACGTTGACCCGCGTTGAACGTCTCACCCCGGAGTGCGAGAAGGCGTGGGCTAAAGCGCGTGCCGCCGCTCCAGTCAGCGCGCCGACCACCGCGCGCTAAGGTTCCGGCGGGCCACTGCTGGCCCGTCCGGCGTCAGATGACTACAGCACCGCCTCCAGCACCCACACGCTGACGCTTCCCCCGTTACAGGTAAAGGTTGCGCAGCCTTCGTCGTCGGTTTCGACAATCTCTTCCCGGTTGCCCAGGAAATCCCGCCAGCGTTTGTTGCCATAGTTCTCGCCCAGCGTCAGGGTCTTTTCTCCCTCATCACCATTGGACATCACCACCACGCAGCCGGGATCCTCGTCGGTGCCGCTGCGGCTGAAGGCAATGCAGTTGGGGTGATCGAACCAGAGAGTCTGCACGCCGTGGGCAAAGCGCTGACGGGCGTCGATCAGTTCGTGTAGCTGCTCGATGACGGGCATTTCTATGGCGTAGGTTTGTCCGTCGCCGCCGGTATCTTCATAGGAAGCGCCGAAGAGATCGGCATAGAAGACCGAGGGCACGCCATTTTCACGCAACAGGATCAGCGCATAGGCCAGCGGTTTAAACCATGGCTCAACCGGCGCCTCGAGCGCCTGCAGCGGCTGGGTATCATGGTTGGTGACCAGGGTGACGGCATGGAAGGGGTCGGCTTCCACCAGCGTCCCGCTGAAAATCTGGCTCATGTCGTAATCGCGCCCCTGGCGGGACGCTTCATGAAATTTCATCTGCAGCGGGGCATCGAACAGCATCGTTTTGCCCTCGACGAGGTCGATATACTGCTGGAGCTTTTCCACTTCATGGGACCAGTATTCCGCGACAATAAACAGCGGCTGCGGGGCCACCTCCTGAACATGTTCGATCCATGCTTTGTAAAACCAGGCGGGGATATGCTTCACGGCGTCAAGACGAAAACCGTCGCAGCCGGTCTGCTCCATCACCCAGCGCGCCCAGTATTTGATCTCTTCGGTGACGGCGTGATTACGAAAATCGATATTGGCGCCCATCAGGTAGTCGAAGTTGCCAAGCTCATCATCGACCTGCTCATTCCAGCCTTCGCCGGTGTAGTCGTTGACGATTTTAAATACACCGTCTTCCGTCGGATTCTCGATGTGGTCAATGCCGCTAAAACACTTGTAGTCCCAGACAAACTGCGAATACTGCCCGGCGCGCACCGGGAAGGTATAGCGAGTCCATGCCTCGCACTCTATGATCGTCTCGTCAATTTGCGTGCGATCCTGCTCATCGACGCGCTGCACGCGCAAGGCCTCTTTTTCATCGGCGCCCATTTTATGGTTCACCACCACGTCCAGCAGCACGGCGATGTCGTGCTCCTTCAGGGCGTTGACCGCCGCCAGCAGTTGGGTTTTATCGCCATATTTGGTGGCGACAGAGCCCTTTTGATCGAACTCGCCGAGGTCGAAGAGATCGTAGGTGTCATAGCCGACGGAATAACCGCCCGAGGCGCCTTTGTAGGCGGGTGGCAACCAGACCATATTGATGCCGATTTCGTTAAGACTGGGGGCCAGCGCTTCGACTTCACGCCACAGTTCGCCGCCGGCGGGGTAGTACCAGTGAAAACATTGCAACAAGGTGGGGTTTTTCATCTTCCATGCTCCAGACGTCAACAGGCTGACCTTTGCAGTATGGGAGATATCCCGCAAAACGGGTGAGGAAAGCCCTGAATTTCGCTATACCCTAAAGCGGATCATATATAATAAATTTGCATAAGATGTAGCGTAACGATGTTGGTGTCGGGCTGTTAAGCGCCTTACACTACAGGAAAATCCTAATCTTCGGGGTATCTATGAAATTAGCACTTCTGGGTCGTCAGGCGCTGATGGGCGCAATGGCCGTTGTTTTGATGGCTGGCGTTAGCGTGAAAACTTTTGCGGCGGAAAACCTGCTCAATCAGATTAAAGAGCGCGGCACGCTGCGCGTGGGCCTCGAAGGCACCTATCCTCCCTTTAGCTTCCAGGGCGATGACGGCAAGCTGACCGGCTTTGAAGTGGAGTTCGCCAACGAGCTGGCGAAACATCTGGGCGTGAAGGCCGACCTCAAACCGACCAAGTGGGACGGTATGCTGGCCTCGCTGGACTCCAAACGCATTGACGTGGTGATTAACCAGGTCACTATCTCCGATGAGCGTAAGAAGAAATACGATTTCTCTACCCCGTACACGATCTCCGGTGTGCAGGCGCTGGTGAAGAAAGGCAACGAAGGCGCGATTAAAACCGCGGCGGATCTGAAAGGCAAGAAAGTGGGCGTCGGGCTGGGCACTAACTATGAAGAGTGGCTGCGTCAGAACGTCCAGGGCGTGGATGTCCGCACCTATGACGACGACCCGACCAAATACCAGGATCTGCGCGTAGGCCGTATTGACGCCATTCTGGTTGACCGTCTGGCGGCGCTGGATCTGGTGAAGAAAACCAACAATACGCTGGCGGTCACCGGCGAAGCGTTCTCCCGTCAGGAAGCTGGCGTTGCGCTGCGTAAAGGCAACGATGACCTGCTGAAAGCGGTAGATGGTGCGATTGCGGATATGCAGAAAGATGGCAGCCTGAAGGCTCTGTCCGAGAAATGGTTTGGCGCTGACGTGACAAAATAACGGCCAGCGGTGAAAAAAGGCGCTCCTGGAAGCGCCTTTTTTTATTTAGCGCGTAACTGTGTGCATAATGAAGCATAACTGAGTCAGGAGGGGCCATGTCACTGCAAAATTTAACCCGCTTTCCGCGTCTGGAACTGATCGGCGCGCCGACGCCGCTGGAGTATCTTCCGCGTCTGTCCGATCACCTCGGGCGCGAAATTTTTATCAAACGTGATGATACGACGCCGCTGGCGATGGGGGGCAACAAACTGCGTAAGCTGGAGTTTCTCGCCGCCGATGCGCTGCGCGAAGGGGCGGATACCTTAATCACCGCCGGCGCGATCCAGTCTAACCATGTGCGCCAGACGGCGGCGGTCGCCGCCAAACTGGGCCTGCACTGCGTAGCGCTGCTGGAAAATCCCATCGGCACCCGGGCGGAGAACTATCTGAGCAATGGCAACCGCCTGCTGCTGGATCTGTTTAATACCCAGATTGAGATGTGCGATGCCCTGACCGATCCCGCGGCCCAGCTCGACGAGCTGGCGACCCGTATCGAAGCGCAGGGGTACCGCCCGTATGTCATTCCGGTCGGCGGCTCTAACGCCCTTGGGGCGCTAGGCTATGTGGAAAGCGCGCTGGAAATCGCCCAGCAGTGCGAAGACGCAGTGGAGATTTCGTCGGTGGTGGTTGCCTCCGGGAGCGCCGGCACCCATGCCGGACTGGCGGTCGGCCTTGAACAGCTGATGCCGCAGGCGGAACTGATCGGGGTGACGGTGTCGCGCGCTGTTGCCGACCAGCTGCCGAAAGTGGTGGCGCTGCAGCAGGCCGTGGCCAACAGCCTTGAGCTGCAGGCGAAAGCCGAGATCATCCTGTGGGATGATTACTTTGCACCGGGCTACGGGACGCCAAACGAGGAAGGGATGGCCGCCGTGAAGCTGCTGGCGCAACTGGAAGGTATTTTGCTTGACCCGGTCTATACCGGCAAAGCGATGGCCGGACTTATCGATGGCATTACGCAGAAGCGCTTTAAGGATGAAGGGCCGATTTTGTTCGTCCACACCGGCGGAGCGCCGGCGCTGTTTGCCTATCATCCTCACGTCTAATATAGAAACCACAGCATGCAAGAAAGTATCCAACTGGTCATCGATTCCGCGCCTTTTCTGCTGAAAGGCGCCGTCTTTACGCTGCAGCTGAGCATTGGCGGGATGTTTTTCGGCCTGGTGCTGGGCTTTATCCTGGCGCTGATGCGCATGTCGCCCCTCTGGCCGGTAAAATGGCTGGCGCGCATGTATATCTCCATTTTTCGCGGGACACCGCTAATCGCCCAGCTGTTCATGATTTACTACGGTTTGCCGCAGTTTGGCATTGAACTTGACCCGATCCCGGCGGCGATGATCGGCCTGTCGCTGAACACGGCGGCCTACGCGGCGGAAACCCTGCGCGCGGCCATCGCCTCGATTGACAAAGGGCAATGGGAAGCGGCGGCCAGTATCGGTATGACCCCGTGGCAGACAATGCGTCGGGCTATTTTACCCCAGGCGGCGCGGGTCGCTTTGCCGCCGCTCTCTAACAGTTTTATCAGCCTGGTAAAAGATACCTCGCTGGCGGCGACGATCCAGGTGCCGGAGCTGTTCCGTCAGGCGCAGCTTATCACCTCGCGTACGCTGGAGGTCTTCACCATGTATCTGGCAGCCTCTCTGATCTACTGGGTGATGGCGACGGTACTCTCCTCGCTGCAGAACTATTTTGAAAACCAGCTGAACCGCCAGGAGCGTGATCCGAAATGAGTGCGATTGAAGTAAAAAGCCTGGTGAAAAAATTCCATGGCCAGACGGTGCTCCACGGTATCGACCTGGAGGTGCAGGAAGGCGAAGTGGTGGCGATCATCGGTCCCAGCGGCTCGGGGAAGACTACCCTGCTGCGCAGCATTAATCTGCTGGAGCAACCGGAGAGCGGCACTATCCGCGTCGGCGATGTGACGATCGACGCCGGTCGCAGCCTCGGGCCGCAAAAAGGGCTTATTCGGCGGCTGCGCCAGCACGTGGGTTTTGTCTTCCAGAACTTTAACCTGTTTCCCCACCGGACGGTGCTGGAGAACATTATTGAAGGGCCGGTCATCGTAAAAGGCGAAGACAAGCAGGAGTCGATGGCGCGGGCGCGCGATCTGCTGGCGAAGGTAGGCCTCAGCGGCAAAGAGAACAGCTATCCGCGCCGCCTCTCCGGCGGTCAGCAGCAGCGGGTCGCCATTGCTCGCGCGCTGGCCATGCGTCCGGACGTGATCCTGTTTGATGAACCGACCTCGGCCCTTGATCCTGAGCTGGTAGGGGAGGTGCTCAATACCATCCGCCAGCTGGCGCAGGAGAAACGCACCATGGTTATCGTGACCCATGAAATGAGCTTCGCTCGCGACGTTGCCGATCGGGCGATTTTTATGGATCAGGGACGCATCGTTGAACAAGGCGAGGCCAAAGCGCTGTTCGCCTCGCCTCAGCAGCCGCGTACCCGCCAGTTCCTCGAAAAATTCCTGATGCAGTAGAGCAGGCGCTGGCGCGGCGGCGCTCCATCGCGAGGGCCGCCGCGTTCAGCCCGCTTCCACGCCGGGGGAACGCCCCATCATCAAATTTTCGTGCTATTGACTCCCCTGGCCGTATACACCGCTTCCCATCCCCCCGTGTAGGGTGTAGAAAATGAAGGGAGGGCCTTAGTTTCAGCGCAGCGAGCGGAAAAAAGGCAAGCCTTCAGGCTAATAAATGCGACAGCTACGATATTTTATACATATAAATAAGATTTATGTGTTAGTTTTCTGTATTTATAATAATGATTATCAATCAGGAGTTATTTGCACAGCTATGAGGGACAATGATTTTTTCAGCTGGCGGCGGGATATGCTGCATCAATTTCAGTCCATGGCCGCCGGTGAGGAGGTTTATAATCTCCTGCAACGAGAAACAGAAACGCTGGAATATGATTACTACACGCTTTGTGTGCGTCACCCGGTGCCTTTCACTCGCCCCCGCGTCACGTTTCAGTCGACCTATCCCCGCGCATGGATGTCTCATTACCAGGCAGAGAATTATTTCACGATAGATCCCGTGTTACGCCCGGAGAATTTTATGCGTGGCCATCTGCCATGGGAAGATGGGCTGTTTCGCGATGCGCAGGCATTATGGGACGGGGCGCGCGACCATGGTTTGCAAAAAGGGGTGACACAATGTCTGACGTTGCCGAATCATGCTCAGGGTTTTCTCTCCGTCTCCGCGAACAACCGTTTGCCGAACGCTTATCCTGATGATGAACTGGAGCTGCGCCTGCGAACGCTGACGGAGTTGAGCCTGTTGACGCTCTTGCGTCTGGAAGATGAGATGGTGATGCCGCCGGAGATGAAGTTCAGCCGGCGCGAACTGGAGATCCTCAAATGGACCGCGGAAGGAAAGACCTCGGCGGAGGTGGCGATGATTCTCTCGATTTCGGAAAATACGGTTAATTTCCATCAGAAGAATATGCAACGGAAATTTAACGCGCCGAATAAAACGCAAATTGCCTGTTACGCCGTGGCGACAGGGCTAATCTGAATGCGCCTGCCGTTCTGCGTGCCAGACGTGATACCGGCTGTCAGTCATACTTTCAGCCGGTACAAGATTACTGCCGGTATGCTTGTTTAATTTGCTTAACGGTGCTGGAGAATACGGCGGCCTGAGCCTCATCTTCCATCTGCGCGATCTGCTTTTCCATTTTAATAATCACGCGACCCGCGTCTGCCTGACCCATCGCCTGCAGCATTAGCGTCATCAGCGCTTTCAGGCAGGTGACTTCCTGCGCCAGTTCTTGATTATTTTCTGCAGTGGAAAAATCTGGTGTGCTCATCGATATCCTCGTTTGCTCGCTGCGCTATTGCGCCTGTCTGAATGTGAAGGCCGCGCAGTATACCACAAGCGACAGAAAAAAAAGGAGTGCTTAATTTCTGTTCTCTCATCTGAGTTGTGAATGATTTTATGCATCAGATAAGACGTAATAGCTGTCAGCAGCGCAATAATTTCCCCCAATTATTTAGCACGTTAATAATTGTTACATATTTTGCCTCGTATTTATGCGCTACGTAATCTGTTGTGTTTTTTGTGCCTTCTGTATGAGGATTGTTAAAAAATAAGCCTCGGGCAACTGATTGTTCGCAATGACTTTCCACTCAGTGTGCACAGACATTGCCATAAATGAGAGCCAAATCGAGGAGACGGCATTTTTTTGCCTTTTAAATTAGCAATAAAACCCGGTAATATGTGGGAGATAAAGTATCAGTAGCGTTATCCCTCATTCTGGAGATTATTCCTTTGATCAACGTTCTTCTTGTTGATGACCACGAACTGGTGCGCGCAGGGATACGACGCATTCTGGAAGATATAAAAGGGATTAAAGTCGCTGGCGAAGCCTGCTGCGGCGAAGACGCCGTCAAGTGGTGCCGGGCTAATTCCGCTGATGTCGTCCTGATGGACATGAACATGCCCGGGATCGGTGGTCTGGAAGCGACGCGCAAAATCGCGCGCTCGGTAGCGGGCACGAAAGTGATCATGTTGACCGTGCATACCGAGAATCCTTTACCTGCCAAGGTCATGCAGGCAGGGGCGGCAGGGTATCTCAGTAAGGGCGCTGCGCCACAGGAAGTGGTGAATGCGATTCGCTGCGTCGCGTCCGGGCAACGTTACATTGCCTCCGATATTGCTCAGCAAATGGCGTTAAGTCAGATTGAACCGGAAAAAACAGAATCGCCTTTTGCCAGTTTGTCTGAACGCGAATTGCAGATTATGCTGATGATCACCAAAGGTCAGAAGGTGAATGAGATCTCAGAGCAGCTGAATCTGAGTCCTAAAACGGTTAACAGCTATCGCTATCGGATGTTCAGCAAATTGAACATTCATGGCGATGTCGAGCTGACCCACCTGGCAATTCGCCATGGCCTGTGTAATGCGGAGTCGTTAGCAAGCCAGTGAGTGATGTTTTTGACGCAAAAGCTTTCCTGAAAACGGTAACCAGCCAGCCCGGTGTGTATCGGATGTATGATGCTGGCGGAACCGTCATCTATGTTGGCAAAGCCAAAGATTTGAAAAAGCGGCTCAGCAGCTACTTCCGCAGCAACCTCGCGTCGCGTAAAACGGAAGCGCTGGTGGCGCTGATCGCGCAAATCGACGTGACCGTCACCCATACTGAGACGGAAGCGCTGCTGCTTGAACACAACTATATCAAGCTGTACCAGCCGCGGTACAACGTGCTGTTGCGCGACGATAAGTCGTATCCTTTTATCTTCCTCAGCGGCGATACCCATCCGCGTCTGGCGATGCATCGTGGCGCCAAACATGCGAAGGGCGAGTATTTTGGTCCTTTTCCCAACGGCTATGCCGTGCGCGAGACCCTGGCGCTGCTGCAGAAAATCTTTCCCATCCGTCAGTGTGAAAACAGCGTCTACCGCAATCGCTCCCGTCCCTGTCTACAGTATCAGATTGGCCGCTGCCTGGGGCCGTGCGTGGCGGGGCTGGTCAGTGAAGACGAGTATGCTCAGCAGGTGGAGTATGTGCGGCTGTTTCTCGCCGGCAAAGATGATCAGGTGCTGACTCAGCTCATCGCGAGGATGGAGAAGGCGAGTCAGAACCTCGAGTTTGAAGAGGCGGCGCGCATTCGCGACCAGATTCAGGCCGTCCGCCGCGTGACGGAGAAACAGTTTGTCTCTAACACCGGCGACGATCTTGACGTGATCGGGGTTGCCTTCGATGCCGGAATGGCCTGCGTCCATGTGCTGTTTATCCGCCAGGGAAAAGTGCTGGGCAGCCGCAGCTACTTCCCGAAAGTGCCGGGCGGCACCGAGCTGGGCGAGGTCGTGGAGACCTTTGTCGGCCAGTTCTACCTGCAGGGCAGCCAGATGCGCACGCTGCCGGGAGAGATTTTGCTCGACTTCAACCTCGGGGATAAGACGCTGCTGGCCGAGTCGTTGTCGGAGCTGGCGGGGCGCCGAATTCATGTGCAGACTAAACCGCGCGGCGACCGGGCGCGTTACCTTAAGCTGGCGCGCACCAATGCCGCCACGGCGTTAACCACGAAATTGTCTCAGCAATCGACCATTCATCAGCGTCTGCAGGCGCTGGCCTCCGTGCTGGAGCTGCCGACCGTGAAGCGGATGGAGTGCTTTGATATCAGCCACACCATGGGCGAACAGACCGTCGCCTCCTGCGTGGTATTTGACAGCAATGGCCCCCTGCGCGCGGAGTACCGGCGCTACAATATCGCCGGCATCACCCCGGGCGATGACTATGCGGCGATGAATCAGGTCCTGCGCCGTCGCTATGGTAAAGCGATTGATGACAACAAGATTCCGGATGTGATCCTGATAGACGGCGGCAAGGGGCAGCTGGCGCAGGCGAAAGCGGTGTTTGCCGAGCTGGACGTCCCCTGGGATAAACATCATCCGCTGCTGCTGGGCGTGGCGAAAGGTAGCGATCGTAAAGCCGGCCTGGAAACGTTATTCTTTGAACCAGAGGGCGAGGGGTTTAGCCTGCCGCCGGATTCGCCGGCCCTGCACGTGATCCAGCATATCCGCGATGAATCGCACGATCATGCGATCTCCGGACATCGCAAAAAACGGGCGAAAGTGAAGAGCACCAGCTCGCTTGAGACTATCGAGGGGGTGGGGCCGAAGCGTCGCCAGATGCTGCTGAAGTACATGGGGGGGCTGCAGGGGCTGCAGCAGGCCAGCGTCGAAGAAATTGCCAAAGTACCGGGCATCTCTCACGCTCTGGCAGAAAAGATCTTCTACTCGTTGAAACATTAGGGGCTCTGTAGCAACATAGGGCTAATTTTTACTTACAACAGATAGTTACCCGTCACTATGCAATTTAATATCCCTACGTTGCTTACTCTGTTCCGCGTCATCCTGATCCCGTTCTTTGTGCTGGCGTTTTATCTGCCCTTTAGCTGGGCGCCGTTTGCCTGCGCGCTGATTTTCTTTGTTGCCGCCGTGACCGACTGGTTTGATGGTTTCCTCGCCCGTCGCTGGAACCAGAGTACCCGGTTCGGCGCCTTCCTCGATCCGGTGGCCGATAAAGTCATGGTGGCTATCGCCATGGTGCTGGTCGCTGAGCACTATCACACCTGGTGGGTTACGCTGCCGGCGGCGACGATGATTGCCCGTGAAATTATTATCTCCGCGCTGCGCGAGTGGATGGCGGAGCTGGGAAAACGCAGCAGCGTGGCGGTCTCGTGGATTGGTAAAGTGAAAACCACCGCACAGATGACTGCCCTGGTGTGGATGCTGTGGCGTCCTTATCCGTGGGTGGAATGGGCCGGGATCGCGCTTTTCCTCGTGGCGGCGGTGCTGACGCTGTGGTCGATGCTGCAATATTTGAACGCGGCGCGCGGCGATTTGCTTGATCAGTGATCGTTTCGCCGTTATTTTCAGCAAACGATGCAAAGTTGCGAAAAATACCGTTGACTCACCGCGAGAGATAAGTAGAATGCAACGCATCGAACGGCGGCACAGTCTTCCAGACGATAACAAAATCAAGTGATTAGCAAATAACTTGATGATGCGGGAATAGCTCAGTTGGTAGAGCACGACCTTGCCAAGGTCGGGGTCGCGAGTTCGAGTCTCGTTTCCCGCTCCAGATTAACAGCATCGGCAGTAGCGGGTGCTTCAGAATTAAAGGCGCGTTAGCAAAGCGGTTATGTAGCGGATTGCAAATCCGTCTAGTCCGGTTCGACTCCGGAACGCGCCTCCACTTTATATCCCGAGCCCGGATGGTGGAATCGGTAGACACAAGGGATTTAAAATCCCTCGGCGTTCGCGCTGTGTGGGTTCAAGTCCCACTCCGGGTACCATTGGGATAAAAGCAGAATAATCAAAGCAATAAGCAGTGTCGTGAAACCACCTACGGGTGGTTTTTTTGTTTCAAAACCACCCATTCCATCATATCACTTCAAAATATTTTTCCTTTCCACCTGTCCATCTACAACCGGAACTACCGCGATTTTTCTGTCATACCGGGCAGTTTGCTCAACGTTCTTGTGCCCTGATATTACCTGTTTCTCGTACAGATTGCCCTGAAGGTCAGATACTCGAGCTCCAGCCAATACTCAGGCCACTGGGTTGCCGGATCACAAGTACCAGCGTCAGTAAAAATATACTGCCTGCTAAAAGCATTTCAGACTTCGTTATATATGATTATATAAATGTGTTTTTCTTTCTCAGCAGGATGTACAGACTGATTTATCAAGCCAGTCACGCACATCCTCCCGCATTCACTGCCAGGACGTCGTGATTGTCTCAGCAGCCCAAGCCGGTATGTGAGGTGACAGACGATAGTGGATCCATTTGCCTTCACGACGGTCCTGAACCAGCCCAGCCATGCGAAGGATAGTCATATGTCGTGAGATTTTGGGCTGCGATTCGGAAATAGCCGCGCAGATTTCGCAGACGCACAGTTCTCCTGACTCCCGGAGAAGCATGACGATGGCGAACCGTGTTTCATCAGACAAGATTTTGAAAAGCTGAACAGGTTGTAGCATTTTTCACTCCGTTCCTTATGGCTCAGTAAGAGAGCGCTCCTACAGCCGCTTTGCCGCCGAAGAAGCTGGTCGCCTGCTGATGGCGATGGGCGCGGAGGTAAAATTCTTTAACCCCTCCGGTTTACCCCTGCCGGATGATGCGCCGGGCACGCATCCTAAAGTCACTGAGTTGCGTAGTCTGGTCAGATGGTGTGACGGGATGGTGTGGAGTTCTCCGGAGCGACATGGGGTTATGAAGGCGCAGATTGACTGGATACCATTATGAGAAGGCGCGGTTCGTCCTTCGCAGGGCAAAACACTTGCGGTAATGCAGGTCTGCGGTGGTTCGCAATCCTTCAATGCAGTGAGCCAGATGCGTATTCTGGGCCGCTGGATGCGGATGTTTACGATCCCCAACCAGCCCTCCGTAGCCAAGACATGGCAAGAGTTCGACGAAAACGGACGAATGAAACCTTCGTCATGGTATGACCGCATCGTCGATGTAGCCGAGGAGCTGTTTAAAATCACGCTGCTGCTTAAGGGACAAACCGGTTATCTTGCGGATCGCTACAGCGAGCGAAAAGAGAGCCATCAGGAGCTTTCATCCCGAGTCAATCAGGACAAAATATAATGTCTGTTCTTCATTAATCCATACAGCATAAGCTTAACAACGTCCGCTCCTGGCACGACGCGGACTAATTGTCCATGTTGAAGGTCCGCTGCGAGCGAGAAGCAGACATAGATAGGGCTAAAGCTTGTGCATGATGCATTAAGGATGATTTATTTTCTGTATGAGAACCTATAAAGCATTTTAGCAAAATTGGTAGTTAAATCAGCCACATATTAACTGGCTCGCTGACATTGTTAGATTACCTGTAACCGGCCGACAGTCATCTTTATTTGTTGACTGAACCAGTTAAAAATCTCAACCTGAACCAGGGCCAGCCGCTAACAACACCTATGCCACTTAGGATTAGTATCGATCCTGAAATAAACCCTGACTGTAGCTGTTCACTCAAAAAAAATACTGCCGTAATGACCCCAAATACAGGCGTCATGAATGAGAGAATACCGAGCTGTGATGCCATGTATTTGTGCATTAAACTGTACCAGGCTAAATAACTCAAAAAACCAACTATTGCGCTTTGAAAGATTAAACTAGCAATCCCGACGGCGCCAGGTTCAAAGTGATTCTGGTCGGAGAAATATGAATAGGCTGATAAAAGTAAAAAACCTCCTGTAAGTTGATAAAAAAGAGTAAGAGAAGCCGGCGCCCCACTAAGGGAGGAACATCGGACGAGTACGGTAGTGGCCCCCCATGATAGGCCTGCAAATAACCCCATTATGTCTCCTGCCAGAGTCTTACTGGAGTTATCATCTGGAGCCTTACCTGACAGAAACGCGACACAAATCCCTGCAAAAGCAATTGCTATCCCTATCCATTGTGGTGCACACAGCCGTTCATCGGGTCTAAAAAACTGTAGTCCCAGAGCAGCAAAAATTGGCGCGGTGTAGAGGAATACTGACATGTGCGATGCCGACGTATATCGCAGGCCTTCAGCAACAAACAGGAATTGAAAACCAAAAAGTATGCCCACTGCTCCCCCTGGAATTAAGTAATTAGCAAAATTTTCTAGGGACGTTTTTTTAAGAATAATTAATAAATATATAAGGCCAGCAGCAGCCCCACTTCTGATTGCTACTTGTAGAGCTGGAGAAATTTCATCGGCTACGCCTTTAATTGCGACCTGCTGTATTCCCCAAACTATACACAGTGAGGTCATGACTAGTGTGGCATATGTGTCAACCTGTTTTCGTTGTACTGTCACTTAATTCCCCATCAAATCGACTTATTTTTAGTGCCCTGGCCATTGTGTAACCTGCTCACTACAAGCCTCATAGTTTATGCTTTGAGCATATAGAGACATGATTGCACTGTCTGACCAGTAGATGTGGTTACCTCTACCGGAACCCGTTCATACTCAGGACCTTCGAACTCATCGAGTATGTGCCAGTGATTATGTAAATTCTCTGACGTAAAGAGAAAACCCTGTACACGATTACCGGAATCATCCAATACGATCCCCGGATATCCCATCTTTGCACCCCAGCCTTTATCTAATAAAGAACCACCAACGTGGCCTTCCTGCCATGTCCCCCCAATCTTTTCAAGAATATGAGCATTAGGTCGGCCAGGACCCAAGGTTCCGTAGACAAACAAGCTTTCCATCATTCCTCCGATTATCATAAAGCCAATGTGAATGTTTTATGCGCTAATTTTGATTTTCGGACTCTGGCCTGACAAATCATTTGTTCTCACAGTACGTGTGAATTATTATCACGTGTATGATATTTGATCGCCTCCCCCCATTGCAGACTCTGCGTGCTTTTGAAGCAACAGCCCGTCTCTCAAGTATGACACTGGCTGCAACAGAGCTTCACGTAACGCATGGCGCGATAAGCCGGCAAATCCGGAAGCTTGAAGAGCATCTGGGGTTAAAACTATTTTTCAGGCTGACCCGACAGATAATACTGACTCAGGAAGGGGCTGAATATCATCGCATTGTTACCCGCCTTCTGAGTGAGTTAATGATGGAATCTGAGCGTCTGCGCGAAAGGAATCCTGCAAAAAGTTTACGTGTCAGTACAACGGTTTCATTTGCCAGCAAGTGGCTGGCACCGCGTCTGAGCCGGTTCAGGCAGAGATATCCTGACGTTGATATTCAGCTGGATGTTACTGACAGTAATGTGGATCTGAATGATGGTCAGGTAGATGCAGCCATTCGTTACGGTCTTGGCCATTACCGCGACGTTTCGTATGAGCGTATCTTCGATGAAACTGTTACCCCCGTCTGTAGTCCGGGTTTTCTTAAAGAACAAAATGGTCTGACAGAAATTAAGGATCTTTCAAACTGCGTTCTTCTTCATGAATATAGAATGCTGGCGAACTGGGAGGCATGGTTTGAAATGGCCGGAGAAAAAAAATTTTGCTGCCATCACGGCCCCTTATGGACCCTTGGCAGCATGGCGACTGAGGCCGCTATACGTGGCGAAGGTGTGGCTCTGGGACGCAGTGTTCTGGTTGCAGATGATGTAGCAGCCGGAAGGCTTGTTGTTCCGTTTCCGCAATATAAACTTAAGGCTGAGCGGGGATACGATTTAGTTTATCGCTCGGATAATCAGGATTCATTTAAAATACGCATTCTGAGACAGTGGCTCTCTGAAGAAATGAGCTTGCTGGAAGATTGAATGGCCATCTTAAAATAGTTCATTTCTAACAAGGAGCGGACTTACTCACTGAGTGTGAGGTCCGCTGTTAGCGAGGAGCGTAAGCTCTCAGTTGCTCTTTTAACTTATAAATACATGACTTACATATCGCTATCTTGATCACCAGGGCGTAGGCCAGTGCGTTATCGTACTGGTACGGACTTCAGGGAATAAGAAAACCTTTTTGCAAAAGGTAAATATTCCTTTTGCATCAAAAGATATGAATGAGCTATATTCGTTTTTGTCTAAAAAAGTCTGAAAATCGTCCCTCAGGCAATCGATGACCATCGCCGGGCAGGAAAAAATCCAGTCAAAAGGCAGAGAGATTTTTTTCAGATTAAATTTTTTCAGTGTCCACGACGTTAAACAATGGCTTCCTAATGACACAATGTGCTTCACAGCCCATTGTCCTTGAGTTTCAATCCCTGATACAGGATGTGGCGGGATACATACATTCTCGAATGCCATTCTGGGTGGTGTTAATCCCTTGAACTCGTCACTATTCATCAGCGATGCGTTAAGAAGTTGTGCTGATTCTGCAAGCGACTTGTCAGAAATTGCATGGTAATAATTTTTAAGACCGTCAGGATCTGCGGGGCGACCCAGTAATGTTTTATACGTAGACTTTATTAATAATATTTTGAGATATTTTTTCTGGATGTCATCTGCTATTTTTTATCCGCTTGAAGCCATAGTGTTGCTTTATTTAATTGCTGCTTAAATATATAGCCATAAAAGTGCGTGGGATTATGACAAGTTGATTTAAGATTGGTAATCCAGCAAAAAATAGCGACTGCAGGGCACGGCGTCGTTGAATATCCTCGGCAGGATCTGGTGGCTATCGATGCCTGGGCTGACGGCGGCAATCTCGCGAACGGGATCACCACGTAGTGGGAAACAATCCATTGTCACCGGCAATCGCTCATTTGTCCCAGGACAAAACGAACTCTCCCTGCTACTATCGACCGGACACTTCATCCAGCCTGCCGGAGGCATCATGTTCACAGGGCTTTGCGCATTTCCGCTGACGCCGCTGCATCAGCAAACTATCGATGAAAAAGCGTTTATTCGTCTTCTTGCTCGTCTTACCGATGCCGGAGTCGACTCCCTGGGCATCTTAGGCTCAACCGGCAGCTACGCCTATCTCAGTCGTGAACAGCGCAAGCGGGTGGTGCAGGTGGCGAAGGCGCATGCCGGGTCGACCCCGATAATGGTCGGCGTCGGCGCCATCGCCACCAGCGAGGTGCTCCGGCTGGTGGAGGATGCCCAGCAGGCCGGGGCGGATGCATTGCTCCTGCCGATGATGTCCTATCAGCCGCTCTTTGCGGAGGAGATCTACGCTTTTTACGAGGAGGTCTGCCGGCATGCCTCGGTGCCGGTTTGCCTGTATGACAACCCCCGTACCACCCACGTGACGTTATCGGATGAGCTGCAGGGGCAGATTGCTGCCTTACCGGCCATCGCCTCGATAAAAATTCCCGGTCTGCCCGCGCCGCAGGCGAGCGAACGGGTGGCGGCTCTGCGTCGTCATCTGCCTGGCGGCGTGACGCTTGGCGTTAGCGGTGACGTTCGCGCGACAGCGGGCTTGCAGGCCGGCTGCGAGGTCTGGTACTCGGTCTGCGGCGGCCTCTTTCCACGTATCTCTCTGGCGCTGGTGAAAGCCATCCGTCACGGCGATGCGGCACAGGTGGCGGCGCTGAATAAGCAACTTGCGCCCCTCTGGCGGTGCTTTGACCGCTACGGCGGCAGCCTGCGGGTGGTGGTCGCCGCTGCGGCCATTCTGGGATTGTGTGATCCTGACTCGCTTCCCCGCCCCTTGCTGCCGTTAGGGGAGGAGGCCTGTCGCGACGTGGCGGCGGCGCTGCACGGGCTGGCCTGATTGTGTCGGGTCGACGCAGGCGCAATGGGCGCTGCCGGGTGGCTTTCTGCCGGCATTTCGGCTACTGTAGGCCCGATTTTTACCATGCGAGCCTGTGAATGAATACCGGACCTTTAAACGAAAACGAACTGGAATGGCTGGACGAGACGCTGGCGAAATACGCCACCGAAGGCGCTATTCTGGATGTCTCTGAACTGGATGGCCTGTTGACGGCGATCCTCTCGGCGCCCAACGCTATCGAACCCGCCCAGTGGCTGCTGGCTATCTGGGGTGGTGCCGATAATGTGCCACGCTGGGCCAACGACCGCGAGCGCGATCGCTTTGTCAATCTGACGCTGCAGCATATGAGCGATATCGCCGAACGGCTGGAGTCTTATCCCGATCAGTTCGAACCGCTGTTCGGCACCCGTGAAGCGGAAGGTCAGGAGCTGACCATCGTTGAAGAGTGGTGTTTTGGCTATCTGCGCGGCGTGGCGCTGAGCGACTGGTCGACGCTGCCTGCTGAACTTCAGCCTGAGCTGGAGGCGATTGCGCTCCACGGTAGCGAAGAACAGTTTTCCGCGCTGGATAATCTGACGGCGGATGAATTTATCGCCAGCATCGAGCGCATCACCCCGGCGGCGCTGGCGCTTTACCAGTACTGGATGGCGAATCCACAGCCGGAGGTGGTCCCGCAGCCGGTAAGAAATGAGACGAAAGTCGGACGTAACGATCCCTGTCCGTGCGGCAGCGGTAAAAAGTATAAGCAGTGTTGCTTAGCGAAATGAAAAAGGGGCCAGCTGGCCCCTTCTTTTATCCCACCGCCGGTAACAGCCCGGCGACGATGCAGAACTGGATCGCTACGATGCCGATCCCGCACAGCAGGACCAGCCACAGCGCCGGGGCGCCGCCGGCCACCCGCCAGGCGGCCTGCGGATGCAGTCGGCGGCTCTTCATGACCAGCATGGCCGGTAACATCAGGGCCAGCACGGCCAACGCCACCCCGGCGTAGCCCAGGGCCATGACGAAACCGCGGGGATAGAACAGGGCGAACGCCAGCGGCGGCAGAAAGGTGATCATCCCGCTCTGCAAACGCCCGCTGACGCTGTTTTTGCGCTGAAACATATCGGCCAGATAATCAAACAGCCCGAGCGAGACGCCGAGGAAGGAGGTCGCCAGCGCAAGGTCGGCAAACAGGTGTACGGCCAGCTCCACGTGCGGTGACGCTACCACTTCGCGGATCGCCTCCAGCAGACCGTTCAGACCAGCATGTTGCGCCAGCAGGGCGGTAAAGGCCGGAGCGTCGATACTGCCCAGCGTCGCCAGCTGCCAGAAAATATAGGCCACCAGCGGAATAAAACTGCCGATAATAAACACCCGGCGCAGCTTACGGATATCGCCCCCCAGATAGCTGACGACGCTCGGCACGCTGCCGTGAAAGCCAAAAGAGGTAAAGATCACCGGAATGGCCGACAGAGCCAGGCCTTGCTCAACCGGCAGCGTGAGCAGGTTCACCTGATGAATGTGCGGCATCAGCAGAGCCAGCATAATCACCAGGAAGACGATTTTGGCGCTAAACAGGAAGCGATTGAAAAGGTCGACCAGCGCGGTGCCAATGCACACCACCGCCCCGCCGAGCAGGGTGAAGATCAGTACGCCGGCGGCCGGCGGCAGCTGCCAGTCCAGCCACTGGTTGAGGCTGGAAGCGAGTAATTCGCCGGCGCCACTGATGTAGGCCGCCGTGAGGGCATACAGCAGAAACAGCATGCAGAACCCGGTGATCCATTGTCCATAACGGCCCAGATAGCGCGCCGCCAGGGAACCGAGCCCCATATCGGCAGGGACATGCTGGTAGACTTCCAGCAGCAAAAGGGCGGTATAGCACATCAATGCCCACAGGGTGAAAAGTAAACCCAGCGTGACGGTAAAGCCGACGCCTGCGGCGGCCAATGGCATCGCCAACATTCCGGCACCGATTGTGGTGCCGGCTACGATTAAAATACTGCCCAGAGTGCGGTTCTTCACGCTTTTCGCTATCCCTACAGCAAATCACAATAATTTATGCCGCGCAGAGTAGGGGATAATGCGTCTTTCGTCAAATCAGGGTTACAAGCTCTGTAATTAAAACTTTACAAGGTCGAAAGGATGAAAGCCTGCGCTGGCGCAAGGCGCGGGCCGTCGGTCTGGCCTAAGCTGGCGTTTTTTTCCGGAGGGGTTATGTCTTCTATTCATGGTCATGAAGTGCTGCAGATGATGCTGGCGTCGAAGGAGTGCTGGACGGTGGCTTCGCTGGAGGCGGCCATTCACCGTCGCTTTGGCGCAGAGGCGCGCTTTCACACCTGTTCGGCGGAAAATCTGAGCGCTGCGGAGCTGGTGGCGTTTTTAGAGCAGAAAGGCAAATTTATTGCCAGAGAGGCAGGATTTACCACCGCAGAAAACAAGATTTGTCAGCATTGAAAATGCCGCGACGGAGAAGCGTCGCGGCGCGGGCAATTAATTCTGCGTATCGAGGGTGGCCAGCTCTTTGTCGATAAAGTACAGACCTTCACCGCTTTTCCCGGCGAGGGTCAGTTTATCAATTACCGATTTAAATAATTTCTCTTCTTCATGCTGTTCGGCGACATACCACTGCAGGAAATTAAAGGTCGGGTAATCCTGACTGGTCATAGCCGCGTGCGCCAGTTCATTAATTTTTTGCGTGATCAGCTGCTCGTGCTCATAGGTCTGGCGGAACAGTTCATCCAGTGACGCATACTCGGCAAACGGGGAGGCGATAGCGTTGATGCGCGGCAGGCTGCCGGTGTCGGTCAGGTAGTCGAACAGGCGCTGCATATGGGTCATCTCTTCCTGGGCATGGCGACGCAGGAAGGCCGCAGCCCCTTCAAAACTATGGTAACTGCACCAGGCGCTCATCTGCTGATAAAGAAGAGAAGAATAGAGTTCAAGATTCATCTGTTCATTCAGTTTGTCGATCATTTCCGTTTTCAGCATCGTCGCGCTCCTGGAATTAAAATATAGATGTTATCGGCTGCCACTATAATTTGTTATTTAATTATTTGCAAAAAGTAAATTTAAAAAGATTTTATTTAAAATGCTAATGGGAATAACACGCATTGGCAGTTTAATAATAAATGAGAATGGTTTTAATTTATTATTGGTTTTTTGCGGAGGCGAAATGACTGCCTCTGCGGATTGCGAGGCGGGGAGCGCCAGGCGGAGTCGTCCTGATGAGGGGGCGACACCCTAACCTGAGCGGCAGAGGCGGCGAAAGTGTGAAGCGCTGCGTAATTTTTAAAACAACTTTTCATAAAATTTGAAAGTTTGTTTTCCAGGTAGTAGAGTGCAGTCAACGCCAATGACATTCTGCGGGCAGGCCCGCACAGCATTCAGGAGAGTAAACCATGAAGATTGCACTGATGATGGAGAACAGCCAGGCGAACAAAAACGCCATCATCCTCAAGGAGCTTAACGCGGTTGCCGACGAAAAAGGATTTCCGGTCTATAACGTCGGTATGAGCGATGAGAACGATCATCATCTGACCTATATTCACCTCGGGATCATGGCCAGCATCCTGCTGAATTCGAAGGCGGTCGACTTCGTGGTCACAGGATGCGGTACCGGCCAGGGAGCGCTGATGTCGCTGAACATCCATCCTGGCGTGGTCTGCGGCTACTGTATCGACCCGGCGGATGCGTTCCTGTTTGCCCAGATCAACAACGGTAACGCGCTGTCGCTGCCGTTTGCCAAAGGTTTCGGCTGGGGTGCCGAGCTGAACGTGCGGTTTATCTTTGAAAAAGCCTTTACCGGTCGTAACGGCGAAGGCTATCCGCCGGAGCGCAAAGAACCGCAGGTGCGTAATGCCGGGATCCTCAACCAGGTCAAAGCGGCGGTAGTCAAAGAAAATTATCTCGATACCCTGCGCGCCATCGATCCGGAACTGGTGAAAACCGCGGTCTCTGGCCCTCGCTTCCAGCAGTGCTTCTTCGAAAACTGCCAGGATAAAGCGATCGAAGCGTTTGTCCGCCAGATCGTCGGGTAATCGTTATCAGGGCCAGCGCCGCTGGCCCTTCCATCCTCTACGATTTCTTCGCCGACACGCTGCTGCCTGCCGTTTTGGCCAGATGCAGGCTGTCGAACATCCCCACCAGACAGATCACCGCGATAAACACAAACGCCAGGCGAAAGCTGATCCCCGGCACGGCGGAAAGGTGCAGCCAGTCGCCGACCTGTTCACCCAGGCGAATGCCGATTGCCCCAAGCGTGATACCCAGCCCCACCGCCAGCTGCGACGCGGTACTGAACAGAGTATTGGCATCACTCATCTGCGCGGTGGGGACATCGGCAAAGGCCAGCGTGCTCACGCCCGTGAACTGGACTGAGCGAAACACCCCGCCGAGATAAAGGATCAGCATGATCGCCCAGACCGGAGTTTGCGGCGTGAGCAGCGCGCAGGCCAGCAGCGAACAGACGTTCAGCGCGCCGTTGATCAACAGCAGGCGACGAAAGCCCAGCCAGCGGATCAGCGGCGTGGTGGCGGGTTTAATCGTTAAATTGCCGACAAATACCGCCAGCACCAGCAGACCAGAGTGAAAGGGATCCATGCCGAACCCCACCTGAAACAGCAGCGGCAGGAGAAAGGGGACCGCGCTGATGGAGGCCCGGAACAGCGAGCCGCCGTACATCGTCACGCGGAACGTCGGCACCTGCAACGCCGTCAGACGAACCATAGGCGCTGTCGCCCGGCGGAAGTGGCGGATAGCATACGCCAGACAGCCGAAGCCAAGCGCGGCGAGGGCCAGCGTCGGCCAGATCTGCGGCTGACGATCGCCGAGCCGTTCCATCGCCGTGACCAGGCTGACCATCGCCACCGTGGTCGTGATAAACCCTGTCATATCAAAGGCGCGCCGCTCTGCTTCGCGGATATCAGGAATGATGCGCAGCGACAGGATAATCGCCGCGACGCCCAGCGGGACATTGATAAAGAAGATCCAGTGCCAGCTGGCGTAGCGGGTAATAAAGCCTCCCAAAGGCGGGCCGATAATAGGGGCCACCAGCGCCGGCCAGGTGAGGGTGGCGATGGCCTTTATCAGCAGGTGTTTCGGCGTGGTGCGCAGTACCGCCAGACGACCGACGGGGACCATCAGCGCGCCGCCGATCCCCTGCAGGATACGCATGGCGACAAAGATATGCATATCGCTGGAGAGGCCGCAAAAGATCGAGGCAAGGGTAAAAATGGCCAGGGCGAGGGTGAAGATAGCCCGGGCGCCGAAGCGATCGGCGATCCAGCCGCTGGCGGGGATCAGCACCGCGAGGGTAATCAGATAGGCGCTGATGCCGATATTCAGCTCGACGGCGGTAACGCCAAAATCTCTCGCCATGTCGGGCAGGGCGGTAGCGATCACCGTCCCGTCGAGAAACTCCATAAAAAAGGCGCCAGCCACCAGCAGCGCCGGGGCTGAAAAAGCACGTTCGTTCCCGGAAGAGATCGCGGTATTCATGTTGTCGCTGCCATCAAGGGGATCCTCTGCAAAGCGGCAGCAAAGGTGCCGCCAGCCACTCGGGTGGCGAAAAAAACCTGCCACGGCAGGTTTTATTATCGTTAACGATTTAGGGTACTATTACGCTCCTGAAAAAAGGAGTAATTAATGTCTCAACATCTTACCGAACACGACGAGCTGGTTTCCGATGTGGTTGCCTGCCAGCTGGTTATCAAGCAGATCCTCGACGTGATTGACGTCATCGCGCCGGTGGAAGTGCGTGAAAAAATGACCAGTCAGCTGAAAGCCATCGACTTCGCCAGCCACCCGGCCTCTGCCGATCCGGTGACGCTTCGCGCGGTGCAAAAAGCGATTGCCCTGATTGAGCTGAAGTTTACCCCGCAGGAAGAAACGCATTAATAACCGGCCCCGCGGGTGACCGACGGGGCCTTTTCCTTTAATGGGAAACCACGGTCTGCGTTGGCGCAGCCTCAGCGGTTTTAAACAATTTGCTGTTGCCCCAGCACTCTTCGTAGCGATGGCCAACCAGATCCTCAACGATTGCCCGCACCTCCGGCGCAATATCACTGATTTTACCGCCCGCTTTAATCCGCGCGACTTCCTGCAGGACCACCAGATGGGCTTTACGGTCCAGTTTCATCTGCTTACTGAAGACGATGGCGGCCAGGGCTAAGGCGACGACACCGACGCAGAATACCACCGCGATGGCGGTCACGGCGCTTTCCGGTTGGCTGTGCGCTTTTGACTGGAAACCGTAAAAGCTCAGGATGGCCCCCATCGAAAACACCACAATCGAGCGCAGAATTTTCCCTGAGAAGGTCATAGCGCCGGCATAGATCCCTTCCCGGCGGCGTCCGGTGTAGATCTCGTCGACATCGGCGAGGAAGGTGTAAACGGTCCAGGGAATATAGTAAACCCCGCCGGTCCCCAGGCCGAACAGCACGGTAATACCGAACATCAGCACGGTCGCCAGGCCTGACGGCAGATGGAAGAACCACAGCGAGGTATACAGCAGGACTGCGAAAATCACGATCCCCAGCGCGAGGATATAGGGTTTGCTGAAGCCCTTTTTCACACACAGGCCGATAAACAGCGCGGTGGAGATCAGCTGCAGAATCGAGTTCAGGCTGTTCAGCCCGGCCACCATTGCCGGATCGTGCTGCAGAACGAATATCACGAAATAGGTGAAGATGGAGGCAAACAGCCATTCCGCGCCAAACCCGCACAGGTACATACCGAGATGTTTGCGGAACACGCGCAGATAAAAGGTGGAACGCATGTCTTTCGCCAGCGACAGCAGGGTGCTCAGCAGCCCCTTTTTCGCGCTGGTATCCACGGCTTCCGCACGCTCGCGCTCCCAGCTGCACAGCCACAGGCAGGTAATCGCGACGATCAGGATCGCGCCGTAGGTCAGCCCGGTGAGGAAGAAAGGGGTGGCGGAATCTTTGCCGTACAGCAGAATGAACTGTCCGGGAATAAACGCGGCGAGGAAGTTGGCCAGTTTGCCGAAGATGGCTTTATAGCCGGTGAGCTTTGAGCGTAGCGAGAAATCATCGGTCATCTCTGTCGCCAGCGTTTCATAGGGCACCATGATGGAGGTGTAGATGATCTCAAACACCACGTAGGTGCACAGGTAGTACCAGAAACTCAGGCCCTCTACCCACAGCAGCGGGTAGAACAGCATCAGAGGAATGCCGATCAGCAAAAAGAAGCGCCGACGGCCAAAGCGTTTGCCTAACCGCGTTTTGCCAAAGTTATCCGTCAGATAGCCCATCAGCGGGTTGCTGATGGCGTCGATGATGCTGGCGACGGAGAAGATAAATGAGGCCTCGATCAGCGTCAGGCCGCAAAAGGTCGTA
Organism: Klebsiella sp. C283; assembly: GCF_048822555.1. Classification (NCBI taxonomy): domain Bacteria; kingdom Pseudomonadati; phylum Pseudomonadota; class Gammaproteobacteria; order Enterobacterales; family Enterobacteriaceae; genus Klebsiella; species Klebsiella sp. C283. The sequence goes on along the minus strand of NZ_JBMEZS010000004.1, from coordinate 77,017 downwards.
TAAAAATAGAGTAGCCATGCCCCGCTTATCGCCAGTGCGCCACTCCCTAACAGATTACCGCCGCCGTAGGCTAACTGATGGCGTAACAAGATCGGTCTTCCCTGCAGCCCTTCAGAGGCTGAAGCCGTGTATCGAGCCATAAAAAATAAACCTCGTGTTTTATATTTTTGAAACACTGTTTTTATATTTCTTTGTGGCTCAACAAAAAGTGACCGCGCTCACTAATCCCCCCAAAGGGGTAACGGTGAGGAGGGAATGGGATCGAGTTAAAACTTTTTTATTCTTTTGAGGAATAAATGGCAGGGGAGTATAGCGATAACGGATTAATAAACAGGGTGGGGCAGCGCGAACGCGCTCCCCCTGATCGGCCGAGAAAGGCCCGACACCTCTGATTAATGGGGTTTCTGTGACGCTCCGACGAGGGCCATCAGACGGCGATCGGTCTGTTCCATACCGATCCCGGCTTTGTCGGCGTTGCGAATTTCCTCGAGCACGCTTTGCAGCAGCAGCCCATCCTGCTGCTGCTCTTCCGCCAGCCGGGTCAGAAAACGCCAGGTGTTGTCATCGCTCTGCGCTTTGGCTTCCTCGGCGAGACCGCTCAGCATACTGCTACGCTGGCGGTAATCGACCAGGGTTTGGGTAAAGAGATCTTCCAGCGAGGTACATTCGGGATTACAGGCGCGGTCGGGATTCACTATCGGCCAGCTGCCGGCTTTTTTCAGATAGTCAAATACGCGCATGGTGAGGGTGATGCTGCATTGCGCGCGGTTGCGCAAAAATGTCGCGGCGCCGTCGAAGCGATGCCGGGCACACCACTCGCTTAAGTTCAGGTAAACGTTAGAGGCGTGGAACTCAAGGTTCATCTGGGTGTTTAGCTTTTGTGCCATTCCTGGAACTGCCATAAAAATATCCTTATTAACCGGGAAGGGGTTACTGGTGCGCGTCAGCGGTTCCTGCGGTAAACAACAGGATAAAAGAGTGGCGCGCTGCACTGTTGCAGAATAATAAAACTCTACACATTCCGTATGAGTCGGGTAATTTTTTCTCTTGCCGACAATTTTAGAATACTCGCTGAATGGAATTAAGAAAACTCTCAAGATGGATAATTTACGTTTTGTTACACGATTATTCCTGAATGACGACTGGCTGGAGATTGGCGGCGTAGACCGGGGCGCTAGCGCGGTGTGCCAGGTATAAGTTATAGGTATTTGACTACGAGATTCGTCGTATAACGCAAAGCTATAAATTATTTCAGAGAGCAATGTTTCATGGTGATGATAATTATTTTTATTTTTTGTTGCAGGCTTTTTTATGTAGCCGGAATATCTTTTTTCAATTCGGAATAAATTACGCAAAAGATCCGTTTTATCGCGATATAAAACGGCCGATGCCGGACTGGCGACGCGCGTCTGCTGATCTTCAGCGCCGGCAGGCAGTTGACCGCCGCTGCGACCCCGTTAGCCACTGGATATAACAGTGCCGTAACCCTCTGTTAAACACCCTCTGACATCACAGGGATAACCCTGCTGGTGGTATAGATGATCCTGCTATTCGCCGGTTAAATTGTATGATAATTATGTCTTTTTTTATGTCTTTTTTTGCTAAATCTATGTACGCAATTACTGTAATTCCGCGATGTGATAATGCTCTCGTATGGAGAAATAATTTCCGGGTATTACTACTCTAACAACGGCAGTAGGGAATGTGATTTTTCTAATGCCTTGTTTTGATGCTGATAAAAAAGTTAATTCCGATTTTTCCCTACATGAAAGCGAATTAAAGCTGGAGTTTACCATGCACAAATTTACTAAAGCGCTGGCGGCCATTGGTCTTGCAGCGGTTATGTCACAATCAGCTATGGCGGAAAACCTGAAATTGGGTTTTCTGGTGAAACAGCCGGAAGAGCCATGGTTCCAGACCGAGTGGAAATTTGCTGATAAAGCAGGAAAAGATATAGGCTTTGACGTCATTAAAATTGCGGTGCCGGATGGTGAGAAAACCCTGAACGCCATCGATAGCCTGGCGGCCAGCGGCGCGAAGGGCTTTGTCATCTGTACCCCCGATCCTAAGCTCGGCTCGGCGATTGTCGCTAAGGCGCGCGGCTATGACATGAAGGTGATTACCGTCGATGACCAGTTCGTCAACGCCAAAGGTAAACCGATGGAGAGCGTGCCGCTGGTGATGATGGCGGCCAGCGAAATCGGCGCCCGCCAGGGGCAGGAGCTGTATAAAGAGATGCAGAAACGCGGCTGGGATGTCAAAGACACCGCGGTGATGGCCATCACCGCCGATGAGCTGGACACCGCCCGCCGTCGTACCACTGGTTCCATCGATGCCCTGAAGGCGGCCGGTTTCCCGGAGGCGCAAATCTACCGCGTTCCGACAAAATCTAACGATATCCCGGGGGCGTTTGACGCCGGTAACTCAATGCTGGTCCAGCACCCGCAGGTTAAACACTGGCTGATCGTTGGGATGAACGACAACACCGTGCTCGGCGGCGTGCGTGCCACTGAAGGCCAGGGCTTTAAAGCGCCGGATGTGATTGGCATTGGCATCAACGGTGTGGATGCCGTCAACGAACTGTCGAAGGCGCAGCCAACCGGTTTCTATGGCTCCCTGCTGCCAAGCCCGGATATTCATGGCTATAAAACCAGCGAAATGCTCTACAACTGGGTCACCAAGGGCGTTGAGCCGCCGAAGTTCACTGCGGTGACCGATGTGGTGCTGATTACCCGCGATAACTTCAAAGAAGAGCTGGCGAAAAAAGGGCTGTAACAGCCCGGTTGAACTGGCCCCCGCCGCGGCGGGGGCTGAGTGCAGAAGAGCGGAGTCGTTATGCAACAGTCTACCCCTTATCTCTCATTTCGCGGCATCACCATGACGTTCCCTGGCGTAAAGGCCTTGTCCGATATCAGTTTTGACTGCTACCCAGGACAGATCCACGCGCTGATGGGCGAAAATGGCGCAGGCAAATCGACGCTGCTGAAAATCCTCAGCGGTAACTACATCCCCACCGCGGGCCACCTGCAGATCGGCGGTCAGCAGATGGCGTTCACCAATACGATGGCGGCGCTCAACGCCGGCGTGGCGATTATCTATCAGGAACTGCATCTGATCCCGGAGATGACCGTCGCCGAAAATATCTATCTTGGCCAGCTGCCGCACAGAGGCGGCATCGTCAACCGCTCGCTGCTCAACTACGAGGCCCGCCTGCAGCTTGAGCATCTGGGGCTGGATATCGACCCGGAGACGCCGCTGAAGTATCTCTCCATTGGCCAGTGGCAGATGGTGGAGATTGCCAAAGCGCTGGCGCGTAACGCCAAAATTATCGCCTTCGATGAACCGACCAGTTCGCTCTCCGCCCGGGAGATCGACAACCTGTTTCGCGTTATCCGCGAGCTACGGGAGGAGGGGCGCGTCATCATCTATGTTTCACACCGGATGGAAGAAATTTTTGCCCTCAGCGATGCCATCACCGTCTTTAAAGATGGCCGCTACGTCTGCACCTTTGATGATATGCCGAGCGTCAGCCACGACGCGCTGGTTCAGGCGATGGTGGGACGCAATCTGGGGGATATCTACGGCTGGAAACCTCGCCCCTACGGCGAAGAGCGGCTGCGTCTGGAGGAGGTGAAGGCCCCGGGCGTACGCACGCCGGTCAGCCTCTCGGTGCGCAGTGGCGAAATCGTCGGCCTGTTTGGGCTGGTGGGCGCCGGGCGCAGCGAACTGATGAAAGGTCTGTTCGGCGGGACGCGGATCACCGGCGGTCAGGTGTATATCGATGGCCAGCCCGTCGACATTCGCAAACCGGCCCAGGCCATCCAGGCCGGGATGATGCTGTGCCCGGAAGATCGGAAAGCGGAGGGGATTATTCCGGTTCACTCCGTGCGCGACAACATCAATATCAGCGCCCGGCGCAAGCATATCCACGCCGGGTGCCTGATCAACAACGCCTGGGAGGCGGACAACGCCGATCAACATATCCAGTCGTTAAACATTAAAACGCCGGGCCCGGAACAGCTGATCATGAACCTGTCTGGCGGCAACCAGCAGAAAGCGATCCTGGGCCGCTGGCTGTCGGAAGAGATGAAGGTGATCCTGCTCGATGAGCCCACCCGCGGTATCGATGTCGGCGCCAAACATGAAATTTACAACGTGATATATGGCCTCGCCGCCTCCGGTGTCGCCGTGGTATTTGCCTCCAGCGACCTGCCGGAAGTGCTGGGCGTCGCCGACCGCATCGTGGTGATGCGTGAAGGGCAAGTCGCCGGCGAACTGCTGCATGAAGAAGCCAATGAACAGCAGGCGTTAAGCCTTGCGATGCCAAAAGTGAGTCAGGCTGTCGCCTGAGTAAGGAGTAAATGATGTCATCAGTGACTACGTCCGGCGCTACCCGCTCTGCCTTTAGCTTTGCCCGTATCTGGGATCAGTTTGGCATGCTGGTGGTGTTTGCGGTGCTGTTTATCGGCTGCGTAATTTTTGTGCCTAACTTTGCCTCATTCGTCAATATGAAGGGGCTGGGGCTGGCGATCTCGATGTCCGGGATGGTGGCCTGCGGTATGCTCTTCTGCCTGGCCTCCGGCGATTTCGACCTGTCGGTGGCGTCGGTTATCGCCTGTGCCGGGGTCACTACCGCGGTGGTGATTAACCTGAGCGAAAGCCTGTGGCTGGGGATTGCCGCCGGTCTGCTGCTGGGGGCGATCAGTGGCCTGGTCAACGGCTTTGTCATTGCCCGCCTGAAGATCAACGCCCTGATCACCACGCTGGCCACTATGCAGATTGTCCGCGGTCTGGCCTACATTATCTCCGACGGTAAAGCGGTGGGGATCGAAGATGAACGCTTCTTCACCCTCGGTTACGCTAACTGGTTTGGTCTGCCGGCGCCGATCTGGCTGACGGTCGCCTGCCTGGTGGTTTTCGGATTATTACTAAACAAAACCACCTTTGGCCGTAATACGCTGGCTATAGGCGGCAATGAAGAGGCGGCGCGTCTGGCCGGGGTTCCGGTGGTGCGCACCAAGATTATTATCTTTGTGCTCTCCGGTCTGGTATCGGCCGCGGCGGGGATCATTCTGGCGTCGCGGATGACCAGCGGCCAGCCGATGACCTCGATTGGCTATGAGCTGATTGTTATTTCGGCCTGTGTGCTGGGCGGGGTATCGCTGAAGGGCGGGATCGGCAAGATCTCCTACGTGGTGGCCGGGATCCTGATCCTCGGGACCGTGGAGAACGCGATGAACCTGCTGAACATCTCGCCGTTCTCACAATACGTCGTGCGCGGGGTCATCCTGCTGGCGGCGGTAATTTTTGACCGCTACAAACAAAAAGCCAAACGTGCGGCCTGATTTCAGGCATAACTTTTAAGTCTACAGAGTAATTACCGCCAGCGCCCGTTTCGCTGGCGGTATCTATCAAAAATGGCGAGGTTGGTCACACTGTCTATACTTACATGGCTAACATATAATTAACAACCAGCTTCGGCTGGCCATGATAAGGAGGAAACAGGGTGGATAACCAGATATCTGTACCGCCTGCGCTAACCGGAAACTACGCTTTTTTCTTTGACCTCGACGGTACTCTTGCCGATATCCAGCCGCACCCCGATCAGGTGGTGATACCCGACAACACGCTGCAGGCGCTCAACGCGCTGGCCCGGCAGCAGGGCGGGGCGGTGGCATTGATTTCAGGGCGCTCAATGTCTGAACTTGACGCGCTAACCCATCCCTGGCAGCTACCGCTGGCCGGTGTTCACGGGGCTGAACGCCGTGATATCAATGGTAAAACCTATATTGTCTCTCTGCCGTCGGCTCTGCGCGATGAAATCGCGGCTGAGCTGACCTCGGCATTGCAGGCGCTCCCCGGGTGCGAGCTGGAGAGTAAAGAGATGGCCTTCGCGCTCCACTACCGCCAGGCGCCGCAGCAGCAGAGCGCGGTGCTGGAGCTGGCGCAGCGCATCGTTCAGCGCTACCCGCTGCTGGCGCTACAGCTTGGCAAGTGCGTAGTGGAGATTAAACCCCGCGGTGTCAACAAAGGGGAGGCGATCACCGCCTTCATGCAGGAAGCGCCGTTTGCAGGTCGCGAACCGGTTTTTGTCGGCGATGATTTGACCGACGAAGCGGGATTCAGCGTGGTTAATCAACTGCAGGGAATGTCGATAAAAGTGGGCGCCGGGGAAACCCAGGCGCACTGGCGGTTGGCGGATGCCGCCGCCGTAAGGACGTGGTTGCAACATCTGGCGTATGACGCGCAAACCGAAAGGAGGGATGACCATGAGTCGTTTAGTCGTAGTCTCTAACCGTATCGCCTTACCGGACGATAAAAAATCGAGCGCTGGCGGTCTGGCCGTCGGCATCCTGGGGGCACTGAAAGCGGCAGGGGGTCTGTGGTTTGGCTGGAGCGGCGAAATTGGCGATGACCAGCAACCGCTGAAGCAGGTCTCCCGCGGAAATATTTCATGGGCGTCGTTCAACCTTAATGAACGTGACCATGATGAATACTACAACCAGTTCTCTAATGCCGTGCTGTGGCCGGCCTTCCATTATCGTCTTGATCTGGTCAGCTTCCAGCGCGAAGCCTGGGAGGGATATCAGCGAGTTAACGCCATGCTGGCGGACAAGCTTCTGCCGCTGATCGAACCAGACGATACGCTGTGGATCCATGATTACCATCTGCTGCCCTTCGCCAGCGAACTGCGCAAGCGTGGGGTCAACAACCGAATCGGCTTCTTTTTGCATATTCCGTTCCCGACGCCGGAGATTTTTAACGCGCTACCGCCGCACGCTGAGCTGCTGGAGCAATTGTGCGATTACGACCTGCTGGGCTTCCAGACCGAAAGCGACAGAACCGCATTTCTTGACAGCATTGCCATGCAGACCCGACTCTCCGACCTCGGAGACAAACGCTATCAGGCGTGGGGTAAGGCGTTCAGCACCGAGGTTTATCCGATAGGGATCGATCCGGACGAGATTACGCGCAACGCCAAAGGTCCGCTGCCGCCGAAGCTGGTCCAGCTGAAAAACGAGCTCAAAAACGTGAAGAATATCTTCTCGGTGGAGCGGCTTGACTACTCGAAAGGATTGCCGGAGCGGTTCCTCGCCTATGAGACGCTGCTCGAAAAGTATCCTCAGCATCACGGCAAGATCCGTTATACCCAGATCGCACCGACCTCCCGCGGCGATGTGCAGGCCTATCAGGATATCCGCCACCAGCTGGAAACCGCATCCGGGCGCATCAACGGCCAGTTTGGCCAGCTTGGCTGGACTCCGCTCTACTATCTGAACCAGCATTTTGACCGTAAGCTGCTGATGAAGGTCTTCCGCTACTCTGACGTCGGCCTGGTGACGCCCCTGCGCGATGGTATGAACCTCGTGGCGAAGGAGTACGTGGCGGCGCAGGATCCGGATAACCCTGGCGTACTGGTCCTGTCGCAGTTTGCCGGCGCGGCGCAGGAGCTGACCAGCGCCCTGATCGTCAACCCCTACGATCGCGACGAGGTTGCCGCCGCGCTGGATCGCGCCCTTAGCATGCCGCTGGCGGAACGTATTGCCCGTCATTCTGCGATGCTGGACGTGATCAGAGAAAATGATATTCATAACTGGCAGGCGCGCTTTGTCGACGATCTGCAGCATATTTCACCGCGCAGTGAGGAGAGCCGCCTGCGGGGGAAGATAGCCACGTTCCCTAAACTGGCCTAGTTCAGGAAAAGGGCTAACCGGCGTTAGCCCTTTTCAAGGGAAACCAGCAGGACATCGACGCCGCAGCTGCCGACGATATTTTTCGCCGAGCAGGTGGCGCGCGAAAAAAGGGAATGGTTATGATTGCCGCAGATCACCAGATCGACCTGGTGCGACCGGCAGAAGTCCTTAATATGATGGCCCAGTTCGCCGCAGGCGATGGTCATTTTCTCTATCGGGTAGTCCGCGTGACGCGCCAGCTCGTTGAGAAAATCACGCGTCTCTTCCTGCATCACCTCGCGCAGATTTTCCATCATCGGCGCAGCGAACTGGTTATACAGCTCCGGATCCGTGGCGAGGGTGATAAAGCTCACTTTCGCGTTCACGGGCCGGGCAATCGACACCGCTTTTTTAATTAATACCTGACTCTCCGGCGTTGGCGCGACGGCAACCAGCAGATGTGAATAAGGCATCTGGCCTCCTTGAGATACGCGGAATAACCCTTTCTTTCCTTCTTTCTTTACTCCTGTTTACCCGGCTGCGCAAGGGCCGATCCCGGGATTTGCGAGCCTCTTCGCCAGTCGGTGTTTTTCCGGCCAGATCACAATGGTGAACCTGTCTTTTGATTTAAAAGAAATGCTGTTTTATAAATGAGTGAAGTGAAGACGTCATCTCTTTGTCATTTTGCCACCGGCGGCGGTTGCGTGGCAAAAGCACAAAGGTAACGTCGTTTCGCTGCTTTTAGTGTAGCCAGGTACCCACTCCCTTCCGGTGGCAAATCCGGAAAGATTGTCGGCGTTCTCTTAAAAAAAGACACAGGATCACGGCGATGAAAACACGAAAGATTGGACTGGCTAACTACCTGGCCTACGGCGCGGGCGATTTTCTCGGCGCCGGCACCACGGCGCTAACCGCCGCATGGCTGCTCTACTTTTACACCACCTTCTGCGGACTCTCTCCGATAGAAGCCACGCTGATATTCGCTTCCGCCCGCGTACTGGATGCGGTGGTGAGCCCGCTGATGGGCTTTCTCACCGATAACTTCGGCACCACCTGGCTCGGCAAGCGCTTCGGCCGCAGAAAATTCTTTATTCTGCTCGGCATCCCGTGCGTATTCAGCTACTCGGCGATGTGGGTTGGCGAGATGGGCTTCTGGTACTACCTGCTCACCTATCTGCTGTTTGATATGGTCTACACCATGATTCTGGTGCCCTACGAGACGCTGGTGCCGGAGATGACCGATGACTTTAAACAGAAAACCAAATTCTCCGGCGCGCGCATCTCAATGGCGCAAATGTCGGCGATTTTAGCCTCCTTTCTGCCGGGGATCCTCCTTACCTGGCTCGGCAAAGACAATGCCAGCTCGTTCTTTTATGCCAGTCTGGTGTTCTCGGTCCTGTGCGCGGTGATGCTGACCTTCGTCTGGTGTTTCACCTGGGAGCGTCCGCGTGAGGCCTGGTCAGAGGCGGCGCTGCGGGCGGAAGCGGAAAAACAGAACTTAACCCTCGCCCAGAGCCTCAATCGCCTGGTGATTGAGCTGAGCTCCACGCTGCGGATAAAAATTTTCCGCCAGCACCTCGGCATGTATCTGGGGGGCTATATCGCCCAGGACGTCTTCAATGCCGTGTTCACCTATTACGTGGTCTTTGTTCTGATGCAGGAGGCCTCTGTCGCCTCGAATCTGCTGGGGACGATGGCGATTTTCCAGTTTATCGCCGTGATCGCCATGATCCCGCTGTGCATTCGCTTTGGCCCCGCGCCGTCGTACCGCATGGTGGTGGTCCTCTTTGGCCTGAGCTCGCTCTCCTATGCGCTGCTCTATTACGCCGGACTGAGCGACGTCTATTCGTTATTGCTGCTCATCTCTGCTGTCGCCGGACTGGGACGCGGCGGGATTAACTACGTACCGTGGAATACCTACACCTATATTGCCGACGTCGACGAAGCGATCACCGGCCAGCGCCGGGAGGGGATTTTTGCCGGCATCATGACGCTGACCCGCAAAGCCTCGCAGGCGGGGGCGGTGATGCTGGTGGGCATCATCATGCAGCTGTCGGGGTTTGTCTCCGGGCAAAAAATACAGCCTGAAGGGGTCAGCCATACCATTTTGCTGATCCTCAGCGTCGGCACGCTGGTGGTCTTAGCCTGCGGCTTCCTCGTTTCGCTGCGCTTCAAACTCAATCTGCATACCCACAGAGTCCTGCGCAGCGAAACCCTAAGAATGCGCGAAAGCGGTCACGCCCAGCCGGAACTGACCAGTGCGGAACACCGCGCGGTCGTCGAGATGCTGGCGGGGATGCCCTACGACTGCCTGTGGGGAAATAACAATATTGGCTACCTGAATCGTCATAAACCTGCTGCCCCGGCGCTCACCCAGGGCGGCGCTTTGAATTCGACATATACCCGAGGTTAACAACATGAAAGTTTGGCCGGTCAAACATAGCCCATTACTCTGTCAGCCTGAGCGTTTTATCGCCCGTAGCGAACTGCAGGCGCTCATCCGCAACGTGACGCAAAACCTGGTGAATATTAAGGATGAGAGCGGGCAATTTTTACTGCGCCTGGATGACGGGCGCGTTATTGATACCAAAGGCTGGGCCGGCTGGGAGTGGACCCACGGCGTCGGGCTGTATGGCATCTATCAGTATTATCAGCAAACCGGCGATCTCGAGATGCGCGATATCATTGACCGCTGGTTTGCCGACCGTTTCGCCGAGGGGGCAACGACCAAAAACGTCAACACCATGGCGCCGTTCCTGACCCTGGCCTGTCGCTTTGAAGAGACCGGATGTAAGGCGTATCTGCCGTGGCTGGAGAGCTGGGCGGAGTGGGCAATGTATGAGATGCCGCGTACCGAGCAGGGCGGCATGCAGCACATCACCCTGGCGGAAGAAAACCACCAGCAAATGTGGGATGACACCCTGATGATGACCGTGTTGCCGTTAGCCAAAATTGGCAAGCTGCTTCACCGTCCGCAGTATGTGGAGGAGGCGACCTATCAGTTCCTGCTCCACGTGCAGAACCTGATGGACCGGGAAACCGGGCTGTGGTTTCACGGCTGGAGCTATGACGGTCGGCATAATTTTGCCCGGGCGCGCTGGGCGCGGGGCAACAGCTGGCTCACTATGGTGATCCCGGATTTTCTTGAGTTAGTGGATCTCCCGGAAGGGAATGCGGTACGGCGCTATCTGACCGAGGTGCTGAACGCGCAAATTGCCGCCTTAGCGAAATGTCAGGACGACAGCGGCCTGTGGCATACCCTGCTGGACGACCCGCACTCTTATCCAGAGGCCTCGGCGACCGCCGGCTTTGCCTACGGCATACTCAAAGCGGTGCGCAAGCGATATGTCGGGCAGCACTATGCCGGGGTGGCTGAAAAAGCGATTCGCGGAATTGTGCAGAATATTTCGCCGCAGGGGGAACTGCTGCAGACTTCCTTTGGCACAGGAATGGGGTCAGACCTCGATTTCTATCGCCAGATCCCGCTCACCTCGATGCCCTACGGCCAGGCGATGGCGATCCTCTGTCTGACCGAGTATCTGCGCAAATATTTCTGAGCAGGAGACCCCGCAGGCGCGGCGCCTGAAAAAACTAACCCGGCTTTCGCCGGGTTGGTTTTACATACGCTCGACGGTTTCAATACCGAGGGTATCAAGACCCAGCTTGAGGGTTTTCGCCGTCAGCAGCGCCAGCTTCAGGCGGCTGTTGCGGGTCGCTTCGCTTTCCGCGCTGAGGATCGGGCAGTGCTCGTAGAAACCGGAGAACAGGCCCGCCAGATCGTAGAGGTAGGCGCACATCACGTGCGGCGTCCCTTCGCGAGCGACCACGGAGAGGGTCTCTTCAAACTGCAGCAGGCGCGCGGCCAGCTGGGCTTCGCGATCTTCCGCAATCACCACCGGCGCGTCGGTGAGGGCGTTTTCGTCAATGCCGGCTTTGCGGAACACGGAGAGCACGCGGGTATAGGCATACTGCATATACGGCGCGGTGTTGCCTTCGAACGCCAGCATATTATCCCAGTCGAAAACGTAGTCGGTGGTGCGGTTTTTCGACAGGTCGGCGTATTTCACCGCGCCGATACCCACCACTTTCGCCAGATTTTCCAGCTCATCAGCGGACATCTCCGGGTTCTTCTCGGACACCAGGCGACGTGCGCGCTCCAGCGCTTCGTCCAGCAGATCCGCCAGCTTCACGGTGCCGCCGGCGCGGGTTTTAAACGGCTTGCCGTCTTTACCCAGCATCATGCCGAACATATGGTGTTCCAGCGGCACGGAGTCCGGCACATAGCCTGCTTTACGCACGATGGTCCACGCCTGCATCAAGTGCTGGTGCTGACGGGAGTCGATGTAGTAGAGCACTCGGTCGGCGTGCAGTGTTTCATAGCGATACTTCGCACAGGCGATATCGGTGGTGGTATAGAGGTAGCCGCCATCCTTTTTCTGGATGATGACGCCCATCGGTTCGCCTTCCTTGTTTTTATACTCATCAAGGAACACCACGGTGGCGCCTTCGCTCTCGACGGCCAGCCCTTTGGCTTTCAGATCGGCGACGATCCCCGGCAGCATCGGGTTGTACAGGCTTTCGCCCATCACGTCATCGCGGGTCAGCGTCACATTCAGGCGATCGTAGGTGATCTGGTTCTGCGACATGGTGATGTCCACCAGCTTACGCCACATCTGCAGGAAGTACTCATCGCCGCCCTGCAGCTTAACCACGTAGCTGCGCGCGCGCTCGGCGAAGGCTTCGTCTTCGTCGTAGTGTTTTTTCGCTTCGCGATAAAAACCTTCGAGGTCGGCCAGGGCCATCTCGCCGGCGTTTTCCTGCTGCTGTTTTTCCAGATACGCGATCAGCATGCCGAACTGGGTGCCCCAGTCGCCGACGTGGTTGGCGCGGATCACCTTATGGCCCAGGAACTCCAGGGTACGGACCGAGGCATCGCCAATGATGGTCGAACGCAGATGGCCGACGTGCATCTCTTTCGCCACGTTTGGCGCCGAGTAGTCGACGACGATGGTCTGTACCTGCGGCGTGGCGACGCCCAGGCGTTCTGACTGCAGCGCGCGGTTGACGTTGTCCGCCAGGAACGCGGGGTCGAGGAAAATATTGATAAAGCCCGGCCCGGCGATTTCAACCTTGCTGGCAATGCCGTTGAGGTCAAGATGAGACAGTACCTGCTCTGCAAGTTGTCGCGGCGCCATGCCCAGCTTTTTGGCGACAGCCATCACGCCGTTGGCCTGATAGTCACCGAACTGAACTTTTGCTGACTGGCGGACCTGAGGTTCGCAATCGGCAGGCGCGCCTGCCGCGATCAGGGCCTGGCTGACTTTTTCTGAGAGAAGAGCCTGAATATTCACCGGAATACCTTACGTGTAATGCGCCAGCCCCCGAGGGAGGCGGCGCCGGAATGTGGACAAATTAGGGCGGGAGTATACTGCATTTGTCCCCGTCCGTCAGCATCGCGCGCGGCCCGGCGGCATGGGCAATCCATCGTCGGTCGGTCACGCAGCGGCAGGGTGACGGTTGGTCCGCGGCCTAAAACACGGTAGATTAGCCTTTTTATTAATGATGAACATAAGTGACGAGCAAACCCATGGCGAACTGGCAGCAGATTGAACAACTGGCCGATATTACGGCGGATCTCCCGCGATTTTCCGATGCGCTACAGCGCTTCGCTGCGCGACTGGGACTGGAGATCGGCGGACTCGACGCCGACCATATCTCCCTGCGCTGTCATCAGAACGCCACCGCGGAGCGCTGGCGCAGTGGGCTGGCGCAGTGCGGAACCCTGCTGTCGGAGAATATGATCAACGGTCGGCCTATCTGCCTGTTTAAACTGGCGGAGCCGGTCTGCGTGGCGCACTGGCGCTTTCATATCGTTGAGCTGCCGTGGCCGGGTGAAAAGCGTTATCCCCATGAAGGCTGGGAGCATATCGAAATTGTCCTGCCCGGCGATCCGGCTACCTTAAATGCCCGCGCTCTGGCGCTGCTGGCCGATGACGGACTCAGCCAGCCGGGGATCGTCGTCAAAACCAGCTCGCCGAAAGGGGAACATGAGCGTCTGCCGAATCCCACCCTGGCGGTCACCGACGGCAGCGTGACGGTCAAATTTCACCCATGGTCTATTGAACAAATCGTCGCCAGCGAGCAAGCCGATACGTAACAGTGTGAAGCCGCGCGGCGTCTGCCGCGTGAAATCATGACATGCTGAGAAGGTTGTCTGGATCAGGGAGTGAGCAATGGCGGTACTGGAAGTTTGTTGTTACAGCATGGCGTGCGCCCGGGAGGCTGAGCGCTGCGGCGCCGATCGTATTGAACTCTGCGCCGCGCCGCAGGAAGGGGGACTAACACCCTCTTACGGGGTGCTGGTCTCGGTCCGCGAGGCGATTACCCTCCCGGTGCATCCGATTATCCGCCCGCGCGGCGGCGATTTCTGCTACACCGAAGAGGAGTTCGCCGCGATGCTTGGCGATATCCGCATGGTGCGGGAGCTCGGCTTTCCCGGGCTGGTGACCGGCGTGCTGAATGCCGATGGTCAGGTCGATATCCCGCGGATGAAAAAAATAATGGCCGCGGCCGGGCCGCTGGCGGTGACCTTTCATCGCGCGTTCGATCTGTGCGCCGACCCGCGTCAGGCCTGGGAGACGCTGGGTGAGCTGGGGGTTAAACGTATCCTGACTTCCGGTCAGCAATCCTCGGCGGAGAAAGGTATTTCATTAATTACGGAACTTATTGCCGCAGGGGATACTCCAATCATTATGGCCGGTGCGGGAGTGCGCGCCGCGAACCTGCCGCTGTTTCTGCAGGCGGGGGTGAAAGAGGTTCATAGCTCTGCAGGCCAGTGGTTGCCATCGGAAATGCGCTTTCGTCATCCAGGCGTTTCGATGTCAGCCGATCCCGATGCGGACGAATACAGACGCTACGCCGTCAATGGCGCAGCGGTGGCGGAGATGAAAAAGATAATTTCCGCTGACAGAAGTTAAACGGTTTTTGCTGCACATCATGTCGCCCAATATGATGATTGCCCGTACCAGGCCCCTGCCCATTAAACAGGGGCCTTTTTTTATCTCGCTTTCTTCGCCAGCGACTGCTGCGTTTCCGGTTTGGTGGCGATAATCACCGCGCGCAGCGGCGCCGGATAGCCTTCCACGGTTTTGCGCTGATCCTGTGGGTCGAGGAAATCGGCCAGCGATTCGCTGGTCATCCATTCGGTGCGCCGCTGCTCTTCCGTCGAGGTGACGCAGGCGTCGACGATGCGCACATCGATAAACCCGCACTTCTCCAGCCACATTTTCAGGGCCGCCGCTGAGGGAATAAAATAGACGTTGCGCATCTGCGCATAGCGGTCGCCCGGAACCAGCACCGTATTTTCATCGCCTTCGACCACCAGCGTCTCCAGTACCAGCTCGCCACCCGGCGCCAGCTGATCTTTCAGCTGCCACAGGTGGTCCAGCGGTGAGCGGCGATGGTAGAGCACGCCCATCGAGAACACGGTGTCAAAGGCCTCCAGCGCCGGGAGCTGCTCGATGCCCAGCGGCAGGAGATGCGCCCGCTGGTCGTTGCCAAGCAGCTTACGCACCGCTTCAAACTGGCACAGGAACAGCTGGGTGGGATCGATGCCGACCGCCAGATGCGCGCCCGCGCCGATCATCCGCCACATGTGATAGCCGCTGCCGCAGCCCACGTCGAGGATGGTCCGTCCGCTAAGATCGGACAGATGCGGCAGGACGCGCTCCCATTTCCAGTCGGAGCGCCATTCGGTATCGATGTTGATGCCGTACAGCGAATAAGGGCCTTTGCGCCATGGCATCAGGTTTTTAAGCAGGTTTTCTACCCGAAGCCGATGACCTTCGCTGAGCGGCGTTTCGCTTTCGGCGGTGACGCTGTGCAGGAGGTCCAGACGCCAGGGCGTTAATTCCGGAAGAAACTCAACGGCGCGCTCCCATTCGCGAAACTTGCCGTGCAGGGCCTCGCGCTGCCAGGCGGCTACCTGGGCAGGCAGCGTCTCCAGCCAGTGAGACAGCGGGCTTTTGGCGATCAGCTGATAAAAGTTACTGAAGTCGATCATGCCTGCTCCCCGGATTTTACTGCCACCAGCGAGCCAAAGTTAAAGCACTGGAACCACAGTTCAGCATGTTCGAACCCCGCCTGACGCAGGCGTTTTTTATGGGTTTCCACAGAGTCGGTCAGCATCACGTTTTCCAGCATGCTGCGTTTCTGGCTAATCTCCAGCTCGCTGTAGCCGTTCGCGCGCTTAAAGTCATGATGCATATTGAACAGCAGCTCACCGACGTGGGCGTCTTCGAAGCTGAATTTCTCCGAGAGCACCAGCGCGCCGCCGGGATTCAGCCCCTGATAGACTTTATTCAGGATCGCCTGACGATCGCCCGGCTCAAGGAACTGAATGGTAAAGTTCAGGATCACCAGCGAGGCGTTTTCAATGGCCACATCGCGGATATCCCCTTCAATCACCTCGACCGGCGTCGGCGCTTTATAGGCGTCAATATGGCGACGGCAGCGCTCCACCATCGCCGGGGAGTTGTCGATGGCGATAATGCGACATCCCGGATGGCTAATATTGCGGCGCACGGAGAGGGTGGCGGCGCCCAGCGAACAGCCAAGATCGTAAACCTGGGTGTGGGGCTGAACGAAGCGCTCGGCCAGCATGCCGATCATCGAGATGATATTGGAGTAGCCAGGCACAGAACGCTGGATCATATCGGGGAAGACTTCAGCAACCCGTTCATCAAAGGTCCAGTCGCCGAGGCTGGCAATCGGCGCGGAAAAAAGCGTATCGCGGTGAGACATAACGTTAAACCCGAAAAAACGAAAACGGCGTATTGTGCGCTAACGGAGGGAGAAAACCAACTCCCAGGGCATATACCAGAGATTGGCCAGCACCATCAGCAACAACGCGCACCAGGTGGCGCTCATGCCGGAGCGGCGCCAGTGGTAGACGCGGTGATGAAAACCCCAGGAGTGCATCAGTCGTCCGACGATCAATAAAATGCCGCAAACGTGCACCATCCAGGTCTGGGCGCCGTTCATCTCCATAAATAACAGTAAAATGAGGCCAATCGGCACATATTCGACGGCATTGCCGTGAACGCGGATGGCGACCTGCAGCTCGCTGAAGCCGCCGTCGCCGTAGCCTACATGGTATTGGGTGCGCAAACGCACCACGTCAAATGAGAACTTCACTAACAATAACGCACCTAAAACGGCATACAGCGCGCTGACCATACGAAAACTCCCTTTAACTCTGGCAGATGGCTCCGGATATGATAGCAGGATATCAGAAAAGAGAAGATTGCTGCGGAATCGACGGCGCATTTCCTGCCGCCGGCAGGGCGGCGCGCAGATCGCCCCACAGGGTATCTACCAGCGTCGGCGCGTAGGCAATATCGGGAGTATGCAGAAACAGCCACGGCGTCCCTGACTGATGCCATTTCGGCAGCGTCTGCAGCCAGACGCGAAACAGTTCCCGGTTATGGACCATATCGTCGCCGCCGATAAAGCGCACCATTGGCTGCCGGGCGGTCATCACCGCATGCACCGGCACCTTCGGTTTCTTTTGTTGCGCGTCGATCATCGCCGGACTGGTGGCCGCGGCGCTATGGACCGGGCGGCTGTCGAGGATCACGCGGTTGACGTTGCGCTGGTGCAGCCCGCGGTTGAGCTGCTGTTCCGCTTCCCCTTTGGCGAAGAACTCGGGGTGACGAACTTCGACGCCGTAGGTGAAATCCTTCGGCAGTGCGTCGAGAAAATGCCATAGCGCCGGGAGATCGCGAGGGCCGAAGGTCGCCGGCAGTTGCAGCCAGTACTGGCCGATGCGCGAGGCCAGCGGCGCCAGGCGGGTGAAGAATTCACGGCTTAAATCGTCGCAGTGGCGCAGGGCGGACTGGTGCGAGATAGTCGCCGGAAATTTAAAGCAGAAGCGGAAGTCATCGTGGGTCTGCTCGTACCAGCGGGCGACAATCTCCGGCTTCGGTAGCGCATACAGGGTGGTGTTGCCCTCGACGCAATTGAAGTGGCGGGCGTACTCTTCAAGGCTGGTGATGCCAAGGCGCACCCATTTCGGGTGCGACCACTGGGGAAGCCCAATATAAATCATAACGCGGCGAGGATCTCCTCGGTGCTGCGCACGCGGCCGATGCGCGGGAAAATATGCGTCATGCTGCCCTGATGCTGCTCGGCGGAGGCGGCGCTGCAGGCATCTTCGGCAATGACCAGGTTAAAACCCAGCTCCCAGGCGTTGCGGGCGGTGGATTCGACGCCGATGTTGGTGGCGATGCCGCAGAGAATAATGGTGTCGATACCGCGGCGACGCAGCTGAAGCTCAAGGTCGGTGCCATAGAACGCGCCCCACTGGCGTTTGGTCACTTCGATATCGCTCTCCTGCTTACCCAGCGTGGCCGGATAGGTCCACCAGTTCTCAGGCAGCGTATGCGCCCCGGCCTGCGCGTCGACAGGCTGTTTCAGCGCTTCGGCGAAATCGGCCGACCAGCCGACGCGGACCATGATGACCGGCGAACCCTGTTGTCGGCACTTGTCTGCCAGGCGGGCGGCGCGCGCCACCACCTCGTCAGCCCGATGTGGGCCGCCGGCAAAAGGCAAAATGCCTTCCTGCAGATCGATCACCACCAGCGCCGTGTTTTTCGCATTGAGTTCTAACATGGTATCCCCGTATCTTCATCTGTTGTCAGGCGGCTACAATACCTTTGCGGCTTCAGCAAAAGGGTAACAAATTTTGTTAATTTATGTGAGTGTGGACGTTAAGCGCGCAGCAAAGCAGCGTACATCGTGCGTCGGACTTATCGAACGACAGAATTTCCAGTATAATAGCCGCCTTTTTTCATTCAGTTGTGACATCAGCTAAAGCTGCGACCTCGTCGCCTGCAGGGCAGACGACAATCCGCCGACGGCTAAGTTAAGGGATATCTCATGCGTACAGAATATTGCGGACAGCTTCGACAGTCCCACGTTGGGCAGCAGGTGACTCTGTGTGGTTGGGTCAACCGCCGTCGCGATCTCGGTAGCCTCATTTTTATCGATATGCGCGACCGCGAAGGCATCGTTCAGGTGTTTTTCGATCCGGATCGTGCGGATGCGTTGAAGTTAGCCTCTGAACTGCGTAATGAGTTCTGCATTCAGGTCACTGGCACCGTTCGCGCGCGTGAAGAGAAAAACATCAACGCGGACATGGCCACCGGCGCTATCGAAGTGCTGGCTTCCGATCTGACGATCATTAACCGCTCAGAATCGCTGCCGCTGGACTCCAATCACGTCAACACCGAAGAAGCGCGTCTGAAATACCGCTACCTCGACCTGCGTCGTCCGGAAATGGCGCAGCGTCTGAAAACCCGCGCGAAAATCACCAGCTTTGTGCGCCGCTTTATGGATGACCATGGCTTCCTCGACATCGAAACCCCGATGCTGACCAAAGCCACCCCGGAAGGCGCCCGCGATTACCTCGTGCCTTCCCGCGTGCATAAAGGCAAATTCTACGCGCTGCCGCAGTCGCCGCAGCTGTTCAAACAGCTGCTGATGATGTCCGGCTTCGACCGCTACTATCAGATCGTCAAATGCTTCCGCGATGAAGACCTGCGTGCCGACCGTCAGCCTGAATTTACCCAGATCGACGTGGAAACCTCCTTTATGACCGCGCCGCAGGTGCGTGAGATCATGGAAGCGATGGTGCGTCAGCTGTGGCTGGAGATTAAAGGCGTCGATCTGGGCGATTTCCCGATCATGACCTTCGCCGAAGCCGAACGTCGCTACGGCTCCGATAAACCGGACCTGCGTAACCCGATGGAGCTGGTGGACGTCGCCGACCTGCTGAAATCAGTGGAGTTCGCGGTCTTTGCCGGCCCGGCCAACGATCCGAAAGGGCGCGTGGCGGCGCTGCGCGTGCCGGGCGGGGCTTCTCTGACCCGCAAGCTGATTGACGAATACGGCAACTTCGTCAAGATCTACGGCGCGAAAGGGCTGGCCTATATTAAAGTGACCGAACGTGCCAAAGGCATGGACGGGATCAACAGCCCGGTGGCCAAATTCCTGACCGCTGAAATCGTGGAAGCGATCCTCGACCGCACCGGCGCGCAGGACGGAGACATGATCTTCTTCGGCGCCGACAACAAGAAAGTGGTGGCCGACGCGCTGGGCGCGCTGCGTCTGAAGCTGGGCAAAGATCTGAGCCTGACTGACGAGAGCAAGTGGGCGCCGCTGTGGGTGATCGACTTCCCGATGTTCGAAGACGACGGCGAAGGCGGCCTGACGGCGATGCACCATCCGTTCACCTCGCCGAAAGATATGACGGCGGACGAGCTGAAAGCCGCGCCGGAAGAGGCCGTGGCCAACGCCTACGATATGGTCATTAACGGTTATGAAGTTGGCGGCGGTTCGGTGCGTATCCACCGCGGCGACATGCAGCAGACGGTATTTGGTATTTTGGGCATTAACGAACAGGAACAGCGTGAGAAATTCGGCTTCCTGCTCGATGCGCTGAAATACGGTACCCCGCCGCATGCGGGCCTGGCGTTCGGTCTTGACCGTCTGACCATGCTGCTGACCGGCACCGATAACATCCGCGACGTTATCGCTTTCCCGAAAACCACCGCGGCCGCCTGCCTGATGACCGAAGCGCCAAGCTTCGCCAATCCGGCGGCGCTCAGTGAACTGGGTATTCAGGTTGTGGAGAAAGAGGCAAAAGCGTCTCTGGAGAACAAGTAATATGTCATTTAAGCTGCCCGTTTCGGTGCTGGTGGTGATTTACGCCGAAGATACCAAACGGGTGCTGATGTTGCAGCGGCGCGACGATCCCGCGTTCTGGCAGTCGGTCACCGGCAGCCTGGAAGCAGGAGAGACCGCGCTGCAGGCCGCCGCGCGTGAAGTAAAGGAAGAGGTCGCCATTGACGTTGCCTGCGAGCAACTGACCTTAATCGACTGTCAGCGCACGGTGGAGTTCGAGATATTTTCTCATTTGCGTCATCGCTATGCGCCGGGAGTGGAGCGTAATACGGAATTTTGGTTCTGTCTTGCGCTGCCTCATGAGCGGGAAATTACCTTTACCGAACATCTGGCCTACCGCTGGGTCAGCGCGACGGAAGCCGCTGCGCTAACCAAGTCGTGGAGCAACCGGCAGGCGATTGAAGAATTTGTAATTAACGCCGCCTGAAAGGGCGCGCTTTTTGGAGAGTTTTTTATGGCAGGTCATAGTAAATGGGCCAACACCAAACACCGCAAAGCGGCACAGGATGCCAAGCGCGGTAAAATCTTTACGAAAATCATTCGCGAACTGGTTACCGCAGCGCGTCTGGGCGGCGGCGATCCGGCGTCCAACCCGCGTCTGCGTGCGGCGGTGGATAAAGCGCTGTCTAACAACATGACCCGCGACACCCTGAACCGCGCCATCGCGCGCGGCGTCGGCGGCGATGAAGACGCGAACATGGAAACCATCATTTATGAAGGCTATGGCCCTGGCGGCACCGCGGTGATGGTGGAATGTCTGTCCGACAACCGTAACCGTACCGTTGCGGAAGTGCGTCACGCCTTCACTAAAACCGGTGGTAACCTCGGCACCGACGGTTCCGTCTCCTACCTGTTCAGCAAAAAAGGCGTCATCTCCTTCGAGAAAGGCGATGAAGACACCATCATGGAAGCGGCGCTGGAAGCTGGCGCTGAAGACGTGGTGACCTATGACGACGGCGCGATCGACGTCTACACCGCCTGGGAAGAGATGGGCGCCGTGCGCGACGCGCTGGAAGCCGCTGGCCTGAAAGCCGACGCTGCCGAAGTCTCGATGATCCCGTCCACCAAAGCGGATATGGATGCCGAGACGGCGCCGAAGCTGCTGCGTCTGATCGATATGCTCGAAGACTGCGACGACGTGCAGGAAGTGTACCATAACGGCGAGATCTCCGACGAGGTCGCAGCCACCCTGTGATGCAGTCGCATCCACGGTTAACCGGAGGCGCGTGATGGCTATTATTCTCGGCATTGACCCGGGGTCGCGCGTTACCGGTTATGGCGTGATTCGTCAGGTTGGCCGGCAGCTGAGCTACCTTGGCAGCGGCTGTATCCGCACCAAAGTGGACGATTTGCCGTCGCGGCTGAAGCTGATCTACGCCGGAGTGACGGAGATCATCACCCAGTTCCAGCCTGACTTTTTCGCCATTGAGCAGGTCTTTATGGCCAAGAATGCCGACTCGGCGTTAAAGCTCGGGCAGGCGCGCGGGGTGGCGATCGTGGCGGCGACCAATCAGTCGTTACCGGTGTTTGAATATGCCGCCCGCCAGGTTAAGCAGACGGTTGTCGGCATCGGCAGCGCTGAAAAGAGTCAGGTCCAGCACATGGTGCGCACCCTGCTCAAGCTGCCTGCCAATCCGCAGGCGGATGCGGCGGATGCGCTGGCGATCGCCATCACCCATTGCCATGTCAGCCAGAATGCCGCGCAGATCAGCGAGACCCGGCTCAATCTGGCGCGAGGGCGCTTACGATAATCGCAAATCAGGCTGGATATCTATCCAGCCTTTTTTTATGATACCGCCAGATACTTAGACCATAACGCAGGAGCCCCACGTGATAGGCAGACTCAGAGGCATCATTCTCGAAAAACAACCCCCGCTGGTGTTGCTGGAAACGGCGGGCGTCGGCTATGAAGTGCACATGCCAATGACCTGCTTCTATGAGCTGCCGGAGGCCGGGCAGGAGGCGATTGTCTTCACCCACTTTGTGGTGCGTGAAGATGCCCAGCTGCTGTATGGGTTTAACAACAAACAGGAGCGTACCCTGTTTAAAGAACTGATCAAAACCAACGGCGTAGGGCCAAAGCTGGCGCTGGCGATCCTCTCCGGCATGTCGGCGCAGCAGTTCGTCAACGCCGTTGAGCGGGAAGAGGTCGCCTCGCTGGTGAAGCTGCCGGGGATTGGCAAAAAAACCGCTGAACGCCTGATCGTTGAGATGAAAGACCGCTTCAAAGGACTGCACGGCGATCTGTTCACCCCGGCCGCCGATCTGGTACTGACCTCACCGGCAGGCCCGACGGCGGACGATGCCGAGCAGGAAGCGGTTGCCGCGCTGGTCGCGCTGGGCTATAAACCGCAGGAGGCCAGCCGGATGGTCAGCAAGATCGCGCGTCCGGACGCCAACAGTGAAACGCTAATCCGCGAAGCGCTGCGCGCCGCGTTGTGAGGTAAGGGATGATTGAAGCAGACCGGCTGGTATCGGCAGACAGCAGCGGCTTCGAAGAGGCCGCTGACCGCGCCATCCGCCCAAAATTGCTGGCAGAGTATGTCGGCCAGCCGCAGGTGCGTTCGCAGATGGAGATCTTTATCCAGGCGGCGAAGCTGCGCGGCGACGCCCTCGATCACCTGCTGATTTTTGGCCCGCCAGGGTTGGGGAAAACCACCCTGGCCAATATCGTCGCCAATGAAATGGGGGTGAATCTGCGTACCACCTCCGGCCCGGTGCTGGAGAAAGCGGGCGATCTCGCCGCGATGCTCACCAACCTTGAACCGCACGATGTGCTGTTTATCGATGAGATCCATCGCCTCTCGCCGGTGGTGGAAGAGGTGCTCTATCCGGCAATGGAAGATTACCAGCTGGATATCATGATTGGCGAAGGTCCGGCGGCGCGCTCGATTAAAATCGACCTGCCGCCGTTTACCCTGATCGGCGCCACCACCCGGGCCGGTTCATTGACTTCGCCGCTGCGCGACCGCTTTGGCATCGTGCAGCGTCTGGAGTTCTATCAGATCCCCGATCTGCAGCATATTGTCAGCCGCAGCGCCCGCCATATGGGGCTGGAGATGAGCGACGAGGGCGCGCTGGAAGTGGCCCGCCGTTCACGCGGCACGCCGCGTATTGCCAACCGTCTGCTGCGTAGGGTGCGTGACTTCGCGGAAGTGCGCCACGACGGCACTATCTCCGCCGACATTGCCGCCCAGGCGCTGGATATGCTCAACGTCGATGCGGAAGGGTTCGACTATATGGACCGCAAGCTGCTGCTGGCGGTGATAGATAAGTTCTTCGGCGGACCGGTGGGGCTGGATAACCTCGCCGCCGCGATTGGCGAAGAGCGGGAAACCATTGAAGATGTGCTGGAGCCCTACTTAATTCAGCAGGGTTTTCTGCAGCGTACGCCGCGGGGAAGAATGGCGACGGTGCGCGCCTGGAATCATTTCGGGATTACGCCGCCGGAGATGCCGTAGTTCGCTACGGATGTGTCGTTCATCGGGAGACCCGGTCAGCAGCGCGACCGGGTTTTTCATTTTTAGCTGGCGGCTTTTTTCGTCATGCTGAGAATAAACAGCACCGCGGCGCACAGCACCACCGATGGACCGGCCGGCGTGTCGTAGAAAGCCGAGAAGGTTAACCCGCCGGTGACGGCCAGCATGCCCACGCCCACCGCCACGGCGGCCATCTGCTCCGGCGTGCGGGCAAAACGGCGGGCGGTGGCGGCCGGGATAATCAGCAGGGAAGTGATGATCAGCGCCCCGACGAACTTCATCGCCACGCCGATAGTCAGGGCGGTGACCAGCATCAACAGCAGCTTGACCCGCTGCAGCTTCACGCCATCGACAAACGCCAGGTCCGGACTGATGGTCATCGCCAGCAGATTCCGCCACTGCCAGAGCAGAATGCCAATCACAATCACCACGCCAATGGCAATGGCGATCAGGTCCTGCGGGGTGACCGCCAGCAGATCGCCGAACAGGTACGCCATCAGATCGACGCGGACGTTAGACATCAGACTGACCACCACCAGCCCCAGGGAGAGCGCGCTGTGCGCCATGATGCCCAGCAGGGTATCGATCGCCAGATGCGGCCGTTTTTCCAGCCATACCAGCCCGCCGGCCAGCAGCAGGGTGACGGCGATCACCGCATAAAACGGATTGACGTTCAGCAGTAAACCGAAAGCGACGCCGAGCAGCGAGGCATGCGCCAGCGTGTCGCCGAAATAGGACATACGGCGCCAGACCACAAAGGAGCCCAGCGGGCCAGCGGCGCAGGCCAGCATCATCCCGGCCAGCCAGCCAGGTAACAAAAGTTCAATCATTAGCGGCTGTTTCCCCGACGCAGTACAATTCGCCCCTGAAGATCGTGGCGGTGATTATGGTGATGGCGGTAGATCCCCAGCTGTTCCGCGCCGCGTGGGCCGAACATGGAGATAAACTCCGGATGCATTGAGACGACCTCTGGTGCGCCGGAGCAGCAGATATGCTGGTTCAGGCACAATACCTCGTCGGTTTTGGCCATGACCAGATGCAGGTCGTGGGAGACCATCAGCACCGCGCAGTCCAGCTCATGGCGCAGCTGGTCGATAAGATCGTAGAGCGCAACCTGGCCATTAACGTCGACGCCCTGGGTCGGTTCATCCAGCACCAGCAGCTGCGGGCGATTGAGCAGGGCGCGGGCCAGCAGCACGCGCTGGGTTTCTCCGCCGGAAAGTTTTTGCATCGGAGCGTCGATCAGATGCCCGGCCTGCACGCGCTTCAGCGCCGGCAGGATGTCGTCTTTGCGGGTGCCCGGACGCAAACGCAGGAAGCGGCTGACGGTCAGCGGCAGCGTGGCGTCGAGATGCAGTTTCTGCGGCACATAGCCGATCCGCAGGCGTTCTTCGCGCTTGATAACACCCTCTGTCGGTGCTACCAGCCCCAGAACCACCCGCACAAGCGTCGATTTGCCGGCGCCGTTGGGGCCCAGCAGGGTCAATATTTTGCCTGGCGTGAGAGCCAGCGAGATGTCAGACAGCACGCGGCGTTGGCCAAAGGCCACCGAGACATTTTCCAGCGTTACAAGGTTTGTCATAATCATTTAGGGGTTGCACAAGCTAGTGAATGTTATAATATCACATCACACTCACTCGTTTCGATGACTAGACGCATTATGTTACATAAAAATACGCTTCTTTGCGCTGGACTTGGCGCTGTTTTTTTGTTCGCACAGGTACCGCAGGCCAGTGCCGCCGTGGTGACTTCCATGAAACCGCTGGGCTTTATCGCGGCGGCTATCGCCGATGGGGTTACCGACACCCAGGTGCTGCTGCCCGATGGCGCCTCCGAGCATGATTATTCTCTCCGTCCTTCCGATGTAAAACGCTTACAGAACGCAGACTTAGTGGTGTGGATCGGTCCGGAAATGGAAGCCTTTATGGATAAGTCGACGCAAAGCATTGCGGCGAATAAAAAGGTGACTATCGCAGAGCTGGATGGGGTCAAACCGCTGCTGATGACCGGCGCTGACGACGATGACGATCATCATGGTCATGACCATGGCGCAGCGGAAATAAGTGACGGCGATCACCATCACGGTATCTACAATATGCATCTGTGGTTATCCCCAGAGATAGCGCGGCTTTCGGCGGTTGCAATCCACGATAAATTATTGGAACTTATGCCGCAGAGTCGAGCCAAACTCGACAGCAACCTGCAGCAGTTCGAGGCCGCGCTGGCGGCGACCGACAAGCAGGTTAGCAATGAGCTGGCACCGCTGAAAGGAAAGGGCTATTTCGTTTTTCATGACGCCTACGGTTACTTTGAAAAACACTACGGTTTGACCTCGCTGGGGCATTTTACCGTCAACCCTGAAATACAGCCCGGTGCGCAGCGTTTACACGAAATCAGAACACAACTGGTTGAGCAGAAAGCCACTTGCGTTTTTGCTGAGCCACAGTTCAGGCCAGCGGTTATCGAAGCTGTTGCCCGGGGCACGTCTGTGCGCATGGGGACCCTGGATCCACTGGGTAGCGGAATTAAGCTGGGTAAAGCGAGTTACCCGCAATTTCTCACTCAGCTGGCGAATCAGTATTCGGGCTGCCTGAAAGGAGATTAACGAGGAAGTGAATACGTGCAACAGATAGCCCGCGCTGTCACTCAGGCATTTAACAATCTGCCACGACCTCATCGCGTCATGCTGGGGTCGCTTAGCGTTCTTACCTTAGCGGTCGCCGTCTGGCGACCCTACATTTACCACCCGGAATCCGCCCCCATCGTCAGAACCATTGAACTGGAAAAAAGCGAGATCCGCTCCCTGCTGCCGGAAGCCTCCGAGCCGATCGACCAGGCCCCGCAGGAAGAAGAAGCCATTCCTCAGGATGAACTCGACGAAAAAGCCGATAGCGATGCCGGCGGGCACGAATACGTGGTGTCGACCGGCGATACCCTCAGCAGCATCCTGAACCAGTACGGTATCGATATGGGTGATATCGCCCAGCTCTCCTCCGCCGATAAAGAGTTGCGTAATCTGAAGATTGGCCAGCAGCTCTCCTGGACCCTGACCGCCGACGGCGATCTGCAGAGTCTGACCTGGGAGATGTCCCGCCGCGAAACCCGCACCTACACCCGCGTGGCTAACGGCTTTAAAATGAGCAGCGAGCTGCAGAAAGGCGACTGGGTCAACAGCGTGCTGAAAGGCACCGTCGGCGCCAGCTTTGTCTCCAGCGCGCGCGATGCCGGGCTGACCAGCACGGAAATCAGCGCGGTGATCAAGGCCATGCAGTGGCAGATGGATTTCCGTAAGCTGAAGAAAGGCGATGAGTTCTCGGTATTGATGTCGCGCGAAATGCTTGACGGCAAACGCGAGCAAAGCCAGCTGCTTGGCGTGCGCCTGCGTTCTGACGGAAAGGACTACTTTGCCATTCGTGCCGAAGACGGAAAATTCTACGACCGCAACGGGACGGGGCTGGCGAAAGGCTTTATGCGCTTCCCGACGGCGCGTCAGTTCCGCGTCTCCTCTAACTTTAACCCGCGTCGTCTGAACCCGGTCACCGGGCGCGTCGCGCCGCACCGTGGCGTCGATTTCGCGATGCCGCAGGGAACGCCGGTGCTGGCGGTGGGTGATGGCGAAGTGGTGGTGGCCAAGCGTAGCGGCGCCGCCGGGTATTACGTGGCCATCCGCCACGGCCGTACCTATACCACTCGCTACATGCACCTGCGTAAGCTGCTGGTGAAGCCGGGGCAGAAAGTGAAGCGCGGGGATCGTATTGCGCTGTCGGGGAATACCGGACGCTCTACCGGGCCGCACCTGCACTACGAAGTGTGGATCAACCAGCAGGCGGTCAACCCGCTGACGGCGAAACTGCCGCGTACCGAAGGGCTGAGCGGTTCCGACCGTACCGATTATCTGGCGCAGGTCAAAGAGGTCGTTCCGCAGCTGCGGTTTGACTAACCACCGGTCAGTGGAAAGCCGGTGCCCCAGGGCGCCGGCTTTTTATTTTGTAGGATACCCAACGTCTCGCTACACTATCCCATTATCTTGATTAAGCAGTCGATCTGCGGATTGGGCATGGAAACGAAAAAAAATAATATTGAGTTTATCCCTAAGTTTGAAAAATCTTTTTTACTGCCGCGCTACTGGGGCGCCTGGCTGGGGGTCTTTGCCTTCGCCGGTATTGCGCTGACGCCGCCTTCCTTTCGCGATCCGCTTCTCGGCAAACTCGGTCGTCTGGTCGGGCGTCTGGCGAAAAGCTCGCGCCGCCGGGCGCAGATTAATTTGCTGTATTGCTTCCCGGATAAAAGCGAGCACGAGCGGGAAGCGATCATCGACGCCATGTACGCCTCGGCGCCGCAGGCGATGGTGATGATGGCCGAGCTGGGCCTGCGCGATCCGCAGAAAATTCTCGCCCGCGTCGACTGGCAGGGTAAAGCGATCATCGACGAGCTGCAGCGCAATAATGAAAAGGTGATTTTCCTCGTCCCGCACGCTTGGGGCGTGGATATCCCGGCGATGCTGATGGCCTCCGGCGGGCAGAAGATGGCGGCGATGTTCCACAACCAGGGTAACCCGGTCTTCGATTACGTGTGGAATACCGTACGTCGTCGTTTTGGCGGAAGGATGCACGCGCGCAACGACGGGATCAAACCGTTTATTCAGTCGGTGCGCCAGGGTTACTGGGGCTACTATCTCCCCGATCAGGATCACGGCGCCGAGCACAGCGAGTTTGTGGATTTCTTCGCGACCTATAAGGCCACGCTGCCGGCGATTGGCCGTTTAATGAAGGTATGCCGCGCCCGCGTCGTTCCGCTGTTCCCGGTCTACGATGGCAAAACGCATCGCCTGACGGTGCTGGTGCGCCCGCCGATGGACGATCTGCTGGACGCTGACGATACAACGATCGCCCGGCGGATGAACGAAGAGGTGGAGGTGTTTGTTACGCCGCACACCGAGCAGTACACTTGGATCCTGAAGCTGCTGAAGACGCGCAAGCCGGGTGAAATCGAGCCCTACAAACGCAAAGAGCTGTACCCTAAGAAGTAGTCTGCAGGCGCGCCAGTGGGCATTCCCGGCTCACTGGCTATATTGCGTCAGCAACATCATGTTCTCAGCCGCAAGCCGGTAACGATACTCCGGTCGGCCGGTGATACCGTAGTGATTGCTGGTGAATAGCACGTTGATCTGTTCCAGCCAAATCAGGTATTTGCGGCATGAAACTCTGGAGATATGCAGTGCCGCCGCCAGCTCATTGGTTGAAAAATCTCGCGCCTGATGAGCGATTATCCACCGGCACACCAGGCGAAGCGTTTGCGGCGTCAGCCCTTTCGGCAAGCGGCGGGGGCCGTCCTGTTGTTGAACCCCGCGGCGTAGCAGGGTGTCGATATCCGCCTGGGCGTAGCAGGATTTCGCTTGCTTCGCATCGCGTTTATTGCGCCAGGTTCGCAGGGCTTGCTCAAAGCGCGGAAACTGAAACGGTTTAATCAGGTAATCAACCACGCCATAGCGCAGCGCCGTCTGCACGGTGAGCGCATCGGCGGCGGACGTCATCATGATGACATCAATATTCCGCCCATCAGCGCGAAGCGCCGGCAGCAGGTCCAGGCCGCTCTCCTGTTGCATATAGACATCCAGCAGCAGCAGATCGATCGGCGCCAGATGGCTCAGCATCGCGTTGGCATCGGCGATCGTCGTCGCGACTCCGCAGCAGTGAAAATCAGCTACCTGGCTGATAAACAACCGGTTCAGTTCGGCCACCATAGGATCATCATCGACAATCAGCACATTGAACATGGGTGGTTCCCCCGAGTGGCGGGAAGCCAGCCGGCTTCCCGCGAGATGAGCGATCACAATGACGAACGTTTATACGCGGTGTAGCGCGCTCGCCAGAAGGTTTTATCGATATTCGCCGCCAGCTGCGCCTCGTCAATCTGCGGCGCTACGCCGTCCAGTTGAGCCGCGCGGGCGACCTCTGCGGCAATAGCCCGTGAGATCATCTCGATCTCTTCTACCGGCGGCAGTAAACCGCCGGTTTCGCGGGTCGCCAGAGGCGAGTGGGCGGCCAGCGTTTTACTGCAGGTGATAAGCATTGCTTCGGTGACGCGCTCGGCTTTACTGGCAAGGATCCCCAGCCCCAGACCGGGGAAAATATAGGCGTTGTTGCACTGGGCAATGTCGTAGGTTTTGCCGTCATAGAAGACAGGGTCGAACGGGCTGCCGGTGGCGATGAGCGCGCTACCCCGGGTCCACTCCAGCAGATCCTTCGGCTGGGCCTCGGCTCGGGAGGTGGGGTTAGAGAGCGGCATAATAATCGGACGCGGGCAGTGCCGATGCATCTCTTTCACTATCTCTTCGCTAAACAGCCCCGGCTGGCCTGACACGCCGATCAGCACGGTAGGGTGGACGTTGCGTACGACATCCATCAGCGACAGCTGGGCCGCCTCGGTATCCCAGTGGGCGATACTGGCTCGGGGGGTGACCAGCTCGCGCTGAAAATTGAGCAGATTAGGCATCTCATCAGTCAGCAGACCAAAGCGGTCAACCATAAAGATGCGGCGACGTGCTTCCGTTTCTGAGAGCCCATCATCCACCATCAGCGCAATGATTTTTTCCGCAATGCCGCATCCGGCCGAACCGCCGCCAAGGAAAACCACCCGCTGGTCGCGGAGCGACGTCCCGGCGGCGGCAGCGGCGGCGATCAGGGTTCCCGAGGTCACGGCGGCGGTTCCCTGAATATCATCGTTAAAACAACACAGCTGGTGTCGATAGCGGTTGAGCAGTCGCGTGGCATTCTTTTGGGCAAAATCTTCAAACTGGAGCAAGACATTCGGCCAGCGCTGCTGAATGGCATGAACAAACATGTCCATAAACTCCAGGTACTGCTCATCGCTGATGCGCGGATGTCGCCAGCCCATATATAGCGGATCCTCCAGATGCTGCGGATTGTTGGTCCCGACATCTAACATAATGGGCAGCGTTGATGCCGGGTGAATGCCCCCGCAGGCGGTATATAACGAGAGTTTGCCAATGGGGATCCCCATACCGCCGATCCCCTGGTCGCCCAGCCCCAGAATACGCTCGCCATCGGTTACCACGATGACTTTGATATCGTTGCGGGAAAACCCCTGCAGCATCTCGTCAATATGGTGACGGTTGGGCCAGGAGATGAACAGGCCGCGTCCCCGGCGATATATTTCTGAAAAGTGTTCGCACGCTTCACCCACCGTCGGGGTATAAATAATGGGCAGCGTCTCTTTCATATGGCTGCGCAGCAGGTTATAGAATAACGTCTCGTTTGTGTCCTGAATATTTCTGAGATAAATATGGCGCGAAATGCTTTTTTTGAACTGACAAAACTGACCCCATGCGCGCTCGGTTTGTTCCTCAATGGTTTCCACATTGTGCGGTAACAGTCCCTGAAGATTAAACGCTGTGCGTTCGCTTTCCGTAAACGCGAGGCCTTTATTTAATAACGGGTTTTCCAGCAGGACAGCACCGTTATAGGGGGTGTATAAGGTTTCTGTGGCTAACATTACATGACTCCTGAATATCAAATTAAAACATTGCCTGATGTCTTGGTGTTTTATTTCTGTGATTACGAAATGAGATAAATCATGACGCCTTCGGTGACCACGCCGATGGCGGTGCCCAGCAAAATAGAAGATGAGGCGGGTTCAATATAGGTATCGCTGCGCAGGGCAAACATCCCCGCCGCGATAGCGGAAGGCGTGGCGCCAATGATAATAACCTGTTGCATCAGGGAATGACTGAGCCCAAAGGCCAGCCCGGCCAGCGCCATCATGGCCGGCTGGATCAGGTTTTTAATACTAATGTTGGTGCAGGTTTGAATATTGACTGTCGGACGTTCACCGTAAAACAGCAGCCCAAGGGCGAACAGTGACAGACCGCCGGCGATTTTACCCACCATTTCGACGGGGACGCTGAGCAGAGGCGGTAGCTGGATCCCGGCCAGGCTGAGCAGCACCCCGGAAATGGGGATCCAGACAATGGGATTTCGCACGGCGTTAAGTAGGTTTTGCAGGATCAACTGCTTGGCGTGGAGCTGGGGAGCCTCAGCGTCTCCGGGCTGGTCTCCCATGCGGATCAGGATGATGGTCAGAGGGATCATCAACACGCTGGTCACCAGGTTTCCGATAAGCACCCCGAGAAAGCCCTCCGGACCTATCAGCACCGCCAGCACGGGGGCGCCAAAGTAGGCCATATCGGGGAAGGCGCAAACCAGCGACTGAATCGCGCTGGTTTTAATATCATGACGAAAAACGTAGCGCGAGATCAGTAGCGTAAGAAAATACGACCCCATCAGACCAATAACCAGCACCGCCATAAAGGTGAAGTTTTTTATTTTATCCGGGCTGGTATGTAATGCGCCGATAAAAAGATGAAAAGGAAGGGCAAAGCGGATAACCACCGTGGCAAGAACGGAGGCGTCCTCACGGCGGGTATAGCCGAGTTTACCGCTAAGCCATCCGAGCAGCATGATAAATACCAACGGGAAAAGAGATTGCAAGAGCAGTGAAGGCATAAAATGTCCTGACATATATTATCGGGTTGTTGTGCTGCCAATCTAACGATCCCCTAATATTTAAAAGGTGATAGCCATCACAGTCATCTGGCTTTAAATAATTTCGCCTTGGCTACTTTACTTACAAATAGAGAAAAGATTATTAAATCATAGCGTTGTATTAACAGAGTTCATTATTTTAGCTGGCGATAACTTTAGCTTCGCGATAATAAATTAAATTACTTAAAATAAACTTTATGGCTCAGTCACAAAGCCGGCAGCGTTAATACGGTTGTCGTTTTTAGTTTTAAAGTCCTGTGCTACCGTTTCAGTGTATTTAGTTGATACGGCGTTTAGTGCTTTTTAGTTCATAGTGCTGCGCGATTTTAATATTGCATCCTGACCCTACGTGACCTCCTTATTATTCAGGTAAAAATATGAAAAATAATTCACTCAACCACCCGAT
The DNA here is from genome assembly GCF_048822555.1 of Klebsiella sp. C283. NCBI lineage: Bacteria > Pseudomonadati > Pseudomonadota > Gammaproteobacteria > Enterobacterales > Enterobacteriaceae > Klebsiella > Klebsiella sp. C283. The sequence continues at coordinate 44,151 of NZ_JBMEZS010000004.1, read as the reverse complement.
AGATAAAACGTTGCCGAACGGGCAAGCGACTCGACTTTTCGCCAATATCGAAGTCGGCGCCGTGCCGTTAACGCTGTTTATAGGTATCGCCGCGATAGTGGCGCTTTCCGCTGGCGCGGGGTTGTTGCCAAAAAACATGATTGGCGGACTGGCGGTCATCATGACCCTGGGGTTCGCACTGGCGAAAATTGGCCGCATGGTGCCGGTGTTAAAAGATATTGGCGGTCCGGCGATTTTGTGTCTGATGACGCCCTCAGTGCTGGTCTACTTTGGCGTATTTGAAGCGCATACGCTCGATACCGTGCATTTGCTGATGAAGGAGGCCAATCTCCTCTATTTCGTCATCGCCTGCCTGGTGGTCGGCAGTATCCTTGGCATGAACCGCACGATTCTGATCCAGGGGATGGTGCGCATGTTTGTCCCGTTGGTGGTCGGAACCGGCGCGGCAATCGTAACCGGCCTGCTGGTGGGCAGCTTATTCGGCTACAGTATGTATCACACCTTCTTCTTTATCATTGTGCCGATTATCGGTGGCGGCATCGGCGAAGGGATCCTGCCGTTGTCGCTGGCTTATTCGGCGATCCTCGGACAGGCGCCAGATGTCTACGTGGCTCAACTGGCGCCGGCGGCGGTGGTGGGTAACATCTTCGCCATTATCTGCGCCGGCTTTCTGGCCCGCATGGGCGCTCGTCGCCCGGCGCTGTCCGGCAACGGGATGCTGATCCGCAGCCATGAAGATAATAGCGTCTTTGCGCAGAATCAGAGTACGCAGCCCACCGATTTTCAGCTCATGGGCGCCGGGTTGCTGATGATTTGCGCCTTTTTCATCATCGGCGGTCTGCTGGAGAAGGTGGTGCATATTCCGGGGCCGGTTCTGATGATTCTGGCGGCGGTATTCTGCAAATATACAAAAGTTATCCCGGCGGCGATGGAGCTGGGGGCGCACAGTTGCTACAAGTTCGTCTCCGCCGCGCTGGTGTGGCCGCTGATGATCGGCCTGGGCATGCTGTATGTACCGCTGGAGAGCGTGGTCTCGGTCTTCTCCGTTGGCTACGTCGTGGTGTGCGGCTCCATTGTCATTGCCATGGCGCTGAGCGGGTTCTTTATCGCTTCACGTCTTAATATGTATCCTGTGGAAGCCGCCATCGTTACCAGCTGCCACAGCGGGCTGGGCGGAACGGGGGATGTCGCCATTCTCTCGGCCTCAAACCGCATGGGATTGATGCCGTTTGCACAGATTGCGACGCGTATCGGTGGGGCGTCGACGGTGATCGCTGCGACGCTATTGCTGAGCTGGATGGTGTAGCCTGCCGGGCGTTGGGCAAAAAAATACCTGCCAGCCGTAGCGCTGGCAGGTAGAGACCGAGGCTTACTCGACGGTGAGGATACGCGTGGTGTTGGTGCTGCCGATGGTGCTCATCACGTCACCTTGGGTAACGACCACCAGATCGCCGGAGACCAGGTAGCCTTTGTCCCGCAGCAGATTGACGGCATCGTGCGCAGCGGCCACCCCGTCATTCTGGCTGTCGAAGAACACCGGCGTCACCCCGCGGTAGAGGGCGGTCAGGTTCAGGGTGCGCTCGTGGCGGGACAGGGCGAAAATCGGCAGACCGGAGCTGATGCGCGAGGTCATCAGCGCGGTACGGCCCGATTCGGTCATGGTGATGATGGCCGTGATGCCTTTCAGGTGGTTGGCGGCATACATCGCCGACATGGCAATCGCTTCTTCCACGTTGTCGAACTGGACGTCCAGACGGTGTTTGGAGACGTTGAGGCTCGGGATTTTTTCGGCGCCCAGACAGACGCGCGCCATCGCGGCCACGGTTTCCGACGGGTACTGACCGGCAGCGGTTTCCGCGGAGAGCATCACCGCATCGGTACCATCCAGCACGGCGTTGGCCACGTCCATGACTTCCGCACGGGTCGGCATCGGGTTGGTGATCATCGACTCCATCATCTGGGTGGCGGTGATGACGGAACGGTTCAGCTGACGCGCACGACGAATCAGCGCTTTCTGGATGCCCACCAGCTCCGGATCGCCGATTTCGACCCCGAGGTCACCGCGGGCAACCATCACTACATCGGAGGCGAGGATCACGTCGTCCATGGCGTCCTGGTCGCAGACGGCTTCCGCACGCTCGACTTTGGCGACGATTTTCGCATCGCAACCGGCATCGCGCGCCAGGCGACGGGCGTAGTTCAGGTCTTCGCCGCAGCGCGGGAAGGAGACGGCGAGATAATCGACGCCAATTTTAGCGGCGGTGACGATATCGGCCTTGTCTTTGTCAGTCAGCGCTTCGGCAGACAGGCCGCCGCCCAGCTTGTTAATCCCTTTGTTGTTGGACAACGGGCCGCCGACGGTCACTTCGGTGAACACTTTCATCCCCTGAACTTCGAGGACTTTCAGCTGCACGCGACCATCGTCGAGCAGCAGGATATCGCCAGGCACGACGTCCGCCGGCAGGCCTTTATAGTCGATTCCGACTTTCTCTTTGTCGCCTTCGCCCTTGCCGAGGTTGGCGTCGAGCAGGAATTTGTCGCCGACGTTGAGGAAAATTTTGCCTTCTTTAAAGGTCGATACGCGAATTTTTGGTCCCTGGAGGTCGCCGAGGATGGCTACGTGACGGCCCAGTTTTGCCGCAATCTCACGCACTTTATCGGCACGGAGCTGATGATCTTCCGGGGTGCCGTGAGAGAAGTTCATACGCACTACGTTTGCGCCCGCGGCGATAACTTTTTCCAGGTTGTTATCGCGGTCAGTTGCCGGGCCTAAGGTAGTAACGATTTTGGTTCTGCGAAGCCTTCTGGACATGTAATACTCCGTTGACTGATACAACTTTGGTGTTGCGTGAACATGGATTCGGTAGCGCCAGCCTGCAACGTCGCACAGCCGGATCGTTATCGAAGGTGTAATGGGGTACTGCTTGTTATCAACTTTTATTGATTATCACTGGGTACGAACGGTTCTTTATCAAAACGCGATTCCTTCAGCGCTTCCTTGACCCTCTTCAAGTTATCTCTGAATTTTGCTCCCCGGCGCAGGGTAAAGCCAGTCGCCAGCACGTCAATGACGGTCAACTGGGCCAGACGCGAGACCATTGGCATATAGATGTCAGTATCTTCCGGCACATCCAGGGTAATGGCCAGCGTGGCTTCCCGGGCCAGCGGAGAGCCGGGAGAGGTGAGGGCGATCACCATGGCATCGTTTTCACGGGCCAGCTGCGCCAGCTCCACCAGGCTCTTGGTCCTTCCGGTATGCGAGATAATCACCACCACATCATCGTCATCGCAATTCATACAGCTCATGCGTTGCAGGACAATGTCGTCGGAATAGATGACCGGCACGTTAAAGCGGAAAAATTTGTTCATCGCGTCATGAGCGACCGCCGCCGAAGAGCCCAGGCCGAAAAAGGCGATTTTTTTGGCCTGAGTCAGGAGATCCACCGCGCGATTCACTGCCGACATGTCGAGAGAATGATGGACCTGATCTAAACTCGCCATGGCCGATTCAAATATTTTTCCCGTGTATGACTCAACGCTGTCGTCTTCATCAACATTGCGGTTAACATAGAGTGTGCCGTGCGCAAGGCTCTGGGCGAGATGCAGTTTGAAGTCAGGAAAGCCGCGGGTTTCGAGACTGCGGCAAAAGCGATTGACGGTCGGTTCGCTCACCCCGGCCTCAAGGGCGAGGGCGGCGATGCTCGAATGAATGGCCTGCGCGGGGGTGGCAAGGATCACTTCCGCCACTTTGCGTTCAGATTTGCTAAGGTGTTCCAGTCGGGACTGGATTTTTTCCAGCATGTTCATTAGTAACAGGGCGCTCATCAATGGAAACGATTTCATTAATGGGTGAAATCATCGGGCGTTTTAGCAAGAATATACCCCTCCGCAAGCGCAAGCGGTGAGGAATGACGGGAAAAAATGTTGTTTTTTTTCATTACATGATCAGAGTCGTATTTTACTGACCTGAAACAGGTACAAACAACGAGCAATATCAGCCAGATGCCCAAATCATCGCCGAATGTTTTCACCCTGTGCGGTTTTCCCGCCGCAAACGGAGGGGAAGGCTTTCGGGAAATACGTAAACACAGTACAGTGCAGTGTAAGAAAATTACAAATATAGCCTGGCAAAAGCACCAGACTATCAACTGAGGAGAATGACATGGCGGTAACGCAAACGGCCCAGGCATGCGACCTGGTCATTTTCGGCGCGAAGGGCGACCTGGCGCGGCGTAAATTGTTGCCTTCCCTGTATCAGCTTGAAAAGGCGGGCCAGATCCACGCCGACACCCGGATCATTGGCGTCGGCCGTGCCGACTGGGATAAAGCGGCTTACACCAAAGTGGTGCGCGAAGCGCTGGAAACCTTCATGAAGGAAAAAATTGATGAAGGTTTGTGGGATTCCCTGAGCGGACGCCTGGAGTTCTGTAATCTTGACGTCAATGACACCAGCGGATTCAGCCGCCTGGGCGACATGCTGGACCAAAAGAATCGCGTCACCATCAACTATTTCGCCATGCCGCCGAGCACCTTTGGCGCCATCTGTAAAGGTCTGGGCGAAGCGAAGCTCAATGCCAAGCCTGCGCGCGTGGTCATGGAAAAACCGCTGGGCACCTCGCTGGAAACCTCGCGGGAAATCAACGATCAGGTCGGCGAGTTTTTTGAAGAGTGCCAGGTCTACCGTATCGACCACTACCTCGGAAAAGAGACGGTCCTCAACCTGCTGGCGCTGCGCTTTGCCAACTCCTTGTTCGTCAATAACTGGGACTGCCGTACCATCGATCATGTGGAAATCACCGTCGCGGAAGAGGTAGGCATTGAAGGGCGCTGGGGGTACTTCGACCAGGCCGGACAGATGCGCGACATGATCCAGAACCACCTGCTGCAGATCCTGTGCATGATTGCCATGTCGCCGCCGTCCGATCTCAGCGCCGACAGCATCCGTGATGAAAAGGTCAAGGTGCTGAAATCCCTGCGCCGTATTGACCGCTCCAACGTGCGCGAGAAAACCGTTCGCGGCCAGTACACCGCCGGCTTTGCCCAGGGCAAAAAAGTGCCAGGCTACCTCGAAGAAGAGGGGGCGAATAAAACCAGCAACACCGAAACCTTCGTGGCGATCCGCGTTGATATCGATAACTGGCGCTGGGCTGGCGTACCGTTCTATCTGCGCACCGGCAAACGTCTGCCGACCAAATGTTCCGAAGTGGTGGTTTATTTCAAAACGCCGGAGCTGAACCTGTTTAAAGAGACCTGGCAGGAGCTGCCGCAGAACAAGCTGACTATTCGCCTGCAGCCGGACGAAGGGGTGGATATCCAGGTCCTGAACAAAGTGCCGGGCCTCGACCACAAGCATAACCTGCAGATCACCAAGCTGGATCTGAGCTACTCCGAAACCTTCAATCAGACGCATCTGGCCGATGCCTATGAACGTCTGCTGCTGGAGACCATGCGCGGTATCCAGGCGCTGTTCGTCCGCCGTGATGAAGTGGAAGAGGCGTGGAAGTGGGTGGACTCCATCACCGAAGCCTGGGCAGCCGACCGCGATGCGCCGAAACCGTATCAGGCCGGGACCTGGGGACCCGTGGCCTCGGTGGCCATGATCACCCGCGATGGCCGCTCGTGGAACGAGTTCGAGTAAGCTCGCGGTCTTATCCGTCAGGGGTATTTTACCGGTAACATGATCTGACGCAGAAAGTCGCACGCTTTTTAATCTTTTAAGCCCCGTGAGGATTCACCCACGGGGCTTTTTTTATTACACTGCCTACAGACATTTTGCCCCTGAGCGCTGGTGTTGGTGGCTTCGGGCACCAAAACACGTCATCTCGCAGCGGCCGGACAGATAAAATTTTGAGGAGCCTTTATGAATTCGACAATGTTACGGGTAACAAATCGCATTATCGAACGGTCGCGTGATACCCGCGCGGCTTACCTCGCAAGGATTAACCAGGCCAAAACCGACACCGTGCATCGTGCGCAACTGGCCTGCGGCAATCTGGCTCACGGTTTCGCGGCCTGTCAGGCCGACGACAAAGCCTCCCTGAAAAGCATGTTGCGCAACAACATCGCCATCATCACCTCCTATAACGATATGTTGTCCGCGCATCAGCCCTACGAACACTACCCGGATATCATTCGCAAAGCGCTGCACAGCGCCAATGCGGTCGGCCAGGTGGCCGGCGGCGTGCCGGCGATGTGCGACGGCGTGACCCAGGGACAGGACGGCATGGAGCTCTCTCTCCTGAGTCGCGAAGTGATCGCCATGTCCGCGGCCATCGGCCTGTCGCATAACATGTTCGATGGCGCGCTGTATCTCGGCGTGTGCGATAAAATTGTGCCCGGACTGACCATGGCGGCGCTCTCATTCGGCCACCTGCCGTCGGTCTTTATTCCCTCCGGTCCGATGGCCAGCGGCCTGCCTAATAAAGAGAAGGTTCGCATTCGCCAGCTGTACGCAGAGGGCAAAGTTGACCGCATGGCGCTGCTGGAGTCCGAAGCCGCTTCTTACCACGCTCCGGGGACCTGTACGTTCTACGGTACGGCAAACACCAACCAGATGGTGGTGGAGTTTATGGGCATGCAGCTGCCGGGATCGTCCTTCGTCCATCCGGATGCCCCGCTGCGGGAAGCGCTGACCGCCGCCGCCGCGCGCCAGGTCACCCGCATGACCGGCAATGGCAACGAGTGGATGCCGTTGGGCAAAATGTTTGACGAAAAAGTGGTGGTTAACGGCATTGTGGCGCTGCTGGCGACCGGCGGCTCCACCAACCACACCATGCACCTGGTGGCGATGGCCCGCGCGGCGGGCATCATCATTAACTGGGATGATTTCTCTGACCTGTCAGACGTGGTGCCGCTGCTGGCGCGCCTCTACCCCAACGGCCCGGCGGATATCAACCATTTCCAGGCGGCGGGCGGCGTTCCGGTTCTGGTGCGCGAGCTGCTGAAAGGCGGCCTGCTGCATGAGGACGTTCACACCGTCGCCGGCTTCGGCCTGTCGCGCTACACCCTCGAGCCGTGGCTCAACAACGGCGAGCTGGACTGGCGGGAAGGCGCGACGGCGCCGCTTGACGATCAGGTCATCGCGACTTTCGAGAAACCGTTCTCCCGTCACGGCGGCACCAAGGTGCTGAGCGGTAACCTCGGCCGTGCGGTCATGAAAACCTCGGCAGTCCCGGTAGAGAACCAGGTGATTGAAGCGCCGGCGGTGGTGTTCGAGAGCCAGCACGACGTGTTGCCGGCCTTTGAAGCGGGTCTGCTGGACAAAGACTGCGTGGTGGTGGTCCGTCATCAGGGGCCAAAAGCGAACGGGATGCCAGAATTACATAAACTTATGCCGCCACTTGGTGTATTATTGGACCGCCGTTTCAAAATAGCGCTGGTGACCGATGGCCGACTCTCTGGCGCCTCCGGTAAAGTCCCGTCAGCCATCCATGTCACGCCTGAAGCCTATGATGGTGGGTTGCTGGCGAAAGTGCGCGATGGCGATCTTATTCGCGTGAACGGGCAGACGGGGGAACTGACGCTGCTGGTGGACGATGCCGAACTGGCGGCGCGTCAGCCGCATATCCCTGACCTCAGCGCGTCGCGCGTAGGAACCGGTCGGGAGATGTTTGGGGCGCTGCGTGAGAAGCTCTCTGGCGCGGAGCAGGGCGCAACCTGCATCACTTTTTAAGACGATTTAATTTCTAGATCTGGCGAGAGAAAATCCTGATGAAAAACTGGAAAACAACAGCAGAAGCAATCCTCACCTCCGGTCCGGTTGTCCCGGTTATCGTAGTGAAAAAGCTGGAACACGCGGTACCGATGGCGAAAGCGCTGGTCGCGGGCGGCGTGCGCGTCCTGGAAGTGACTCTGCGCACCGAGTGCGCCCTGGAGGCGATCCGCGCGATTGCTAAAGAAGTGCCGGACGCGATTGTCGGCGCGGGCACGGTTACCAACGTCGAGCAGCTGAAAGCGGTAACAGAAGCCGGCGCGCAGTTCGCTATCAGCCCGGGACTGACCGAATCTCTGCTGAAAGCGGCGACCGAAGACGGCACTATTCCGCTGATCCCGGGGATCAGCACCGTCTCCGAGCTGATGCTGGGCATGCAGTACGGTCTGAAAGAGTTTAAATTCTTCCCGGCGGAAGCCAACGGCGGCGTGAAAGCGCTGCAGGCGATTGCTGGTCCGTTCGGTCACATTCGTTTCTGCCCGACCGGCGGTATCTCCCCAGCCAACTACCGTGATTACCTGGCGCTGAACAGCGTGCTGTGCATCGGTGGATCCTGGCTGGTGCCGGCCGACGCCCTGGAAGCTGGCGACTACGATCGCATCACCACCCTGGCGCGTGAAGCGGTAGAAGGCGCGAAGTAAACCGCGCCTCAAGGTCAACAACCCGGTCAGCGGCAACGCGACCGGGTTTTTTGTTTTTACCCTTCGACGATAACCGCCGCGGCGGCGGTTTTAGCCCGCGCTACGGCCTCTTCCACTGAATCGGCGACGGCGAGGGTCACCCCCAGACGACGGGTGCCGTCAATCTCCGGCTTGCCGAACAGACGCAGCTGCAGGCCCGCTCCGACGGCCGACTGCAGCTGGCCGAAGCTGACGTTCTGGCTGGTCAGCTGCGGAAGGATCACCGCGGAAGCGGCTGGGCCATACTGGCGGATGGCGCCGACGGGCAGCCCAAGAAAGGCGCGAACGTGCAGGGCGAATTCCGAGAGATCCTGCGAAATAAGCGTCACCATTCCGGTGTCGTGCGGGCGCGGGGAGACTTCGCTGAAGATCACCTCGTCGCCGCAAACGAACAGCTCCACGCCGAACAGGCCATGCCCCCCCAGCGCCAGCACCACCTTACGGGCGATATCCTGAGCGCGCTCAAGGGCCAGGTCGCTCATCTGCTGCGGCTGCCAGGATTCACGATAATCGCCATCTTCCTGACGATGGCCGACCGGGGCGCAGAAATGCACGCCATCGACGGCGCTGACGGTGAGCAGGGTGATTTCAAAGTCGAAATTCACCACCCCTTCGACGATCACCCGCCCGGCGCCGGCGCGGCCGCCCTGCTGGGCGTAGCGCCAGGCTTCGCTGAGCTGGTCAGCCGAGCGGATAAAGCTCTGGCCCTTACCGGAAGAGCTCATCACCGGTTTGACGATGCACGGCAAGCCGATCTCCGCGACCGCCGCGCGGAAGGCGTCTTCACTGTCGGCGAAACGGTAGCTGGAGGTGGGGAGCTGCAGCTCTTCCGCCGCCAGACGGCGAATGCCTTCGCGGTTCATGGTGAGCTTCGCTGCCCGCGCCGTGGGGACCACTTTCTGCCCGGCCTGCTCCAGTTCGACCAGGATATCGGTGGCGATAGCTTCGATCTCCGGCACGATGTAATCAGGTTTTTCCTGTTCGATCAGCGCGCGCAGGCTCTCGCCGTGCAGCATATTGATGACGTGGGCGCGGTGGGCGACCTGCATCGCCGGGGCATCGGGGTAGCGGTCGACGGCGATAGTTTCAATGCCCAGACGCTGACATTCAATGGCGACTTCTTTACCCAGCTCGCCGGAGCCTAACAGCATAACTTTGGTGGCTGCCGGGCGCAGCGCGGTGCCTAATACAGTCATAACTCTCTTCCGCAGTAAAAAAAGATGCGGTTGATTATAAACGAAAACGTTTGCGTCTGTCTTTACGCGCGTGAGTTGAGTCCGGAAGGGAAATTTGCTATACTGTATAAAAATACAGTATTGAGAGGCTGCAGCATGGCGGTTGAAATTAAATATGTGGTGATCCGCGAAGGTGAGGAAAAAATGTCTTTTGCCAGCAAAAAAGAGGCCGACGCTTACGACAAAATGCTCGATCTGGCAGAGGTGCTGAATGACTGGCTGGTAGCATCGCCGCTGGAAATGGACGATGCCCAGCGCGATACCATGGCGATGTGGCTGGCGGAGCGTAAAGAGGCGCTGCAGCATATCCTGCGCGCCGGCAAACTGCCGGAGCAGGATGCGACTGCGCACGATGCGCCCGCGCCGTCAACGGACGCAGAGGCTTCCCCGGCGGAAGATGCCGCCGCGCCGGCTGCCAAAACGCGGAAAGCCAAAGCGGCCTGATGGCTGGCTGGCTGGCTGGTCGGTTGGTCGGTTGGTCGGTTGGTCGGTTGGTCGGTTGGTCGGTTGGTCGGTTGGTCGGTTGGTCGGTTGGTGGGTTGGTGGGTTGGTGGGTTGGACCCGGTACCGCCGCCGCGCGCACCTTTGCGCATCTTTAGCCATATCTAACATTTCCTGACATCGCGTCGTTTAGGCTGATAACAGTGTTTGTCACCTGAGAGGAAAACCATGGCTAACTGGCTAAATCAACTGCAGTCGCTGCTCGGACAGCAGGGCGCGTCGCCGTCCGGCGAATCGTCAAAAGGGAGCGCCCTGCTGCCCGGCGCCATCGGCGGGCTGGCAGGGCTGTTGGTGGCCAGCAAATCGTCACGCAAGCTGCTGGCGAAATATGGCACCAGCGCGCTGCTGGCTGGCGGTGGGGCAGTGGCGGGTACCGTGTTGTGGAACAAGTATCAGCAGAAAATGCGCGCTCAGAACACGCCCGCCCCGACACCAGAGACGGCTGCGGCGCCGGCGGATGTCGATCCGCGCAGCGTGCGGCTGATCACCGCCCTGGTGTTTGCCGCCAAAAGCGATGGGCATATCGACGATCACGAGCGGGCGAGGATTGAAGCCCAGCTTCGGGAAGCCAATATTGACGTTCAGGCGCGGGTGCTGATTGACCAGGCGCTGGCTCAGCCGCTGGATCCGCAGCGTCTCGCCGAGGGCATCGTTGACCCGCAGGAGGCGCTGGAGATCTACTACGTCAGCTGCGCGGTGATCGATATCGACCACTTTATGGAGCGCAGCTATCTCAACGCCCTGGGTGAGGCCCTGGCGTTGCCAAAAGATGTCCGGGCCGACATCGAACAGGATATCCAGTCACAAAAACAGGCGCTAAGCGTTTAAATTATCACGTTTCGCTTGCATCGCCCGCGTCTTTTGCCACCCTTATAGACACGTCATCATTCAGGCGCCACCCTGCGGCCTGAATGCTCTTGTGTCACGAAAAAGCAGCAGAAGAATAACATGCCACCTAAAGCCAAACGGATCCCTCACGCCATGACCTTGCATGGCGATACACGCATCGATAACTATTACTGGCTGCGCGACGATGAACGCGCGCGGCCTGATGTGCTGGAATATCTGCACGCGGAAAACGCTTACGGCAAGCAAGTGATGGATTCGCAGCTCAGCCTGCAGGAGCGTCTGCTGAAAGAGATTATCGACCGCATTCCGCAGCGGGAAGTCTCGGCTCCCTACAGCAAAAACGGCTTTCGCTATCGTCAGGTGTACGAACCGGGCTGCGAATACGCTATCTACCAGCGCCAGTCGGTGCTGAAAGAGGAGTGGGACGAGTGGGAGATCCTGCTTGATGCCAACCAGCGGGCGGCGAAAAGCGAGTTTTACACCCTGGGCGGGCTGGGCATTGCGCCCAACAACCAGCTGATGGCGGTGGCGGAAGATTATCTCTCCCGCCGCCAGTACGGCCTGCGCTTTTGCGACCTCAGCAACGGCGAGTGGTATCCGGAGACCCTGGAAAATGTCACCTCCGGCTTTGCCTGGAGCAACGATTCACGCTTTGTGTGGTATGTGCGTAAACATCCCACCACGCTGCTTCCTTATCAGGTCTGGCGCCACACCGTCGGGACGCCGGCGCAGAGCGACGCGCTGGTCTATGAGGAAAAAGATGAGACCTTCTACGTCAGCGTGCATAAAACCACATCCCAGCAGTTCGTGGTGATCTATCTCTCCAGCGCCACCACCAGCGAAGTGCTGCTGCTCAACGCCGAATTGCCAGACGCCGAGCCGGTCTGCTTCCTGCCGCGGCGTAAAGATCATGAATATAGCCTCGATCACTATCAGCACGCTTTTTATCTGCGATCCAACCGGGAGGGGAAGAATTTTGGCCTCTACCGTACCGTGCTGCGCGATGAAGAGCAGTGGACCACGCTGATCCCGCCGCGTCACGACGTGATGCTCGAAGGATTTACCCTGTTTACCGACTGGCTGGTCGTCGAGGAGCGTCAGCGCGGCCTGACCAGTTTGCGGCAGATTAACCGCAGGACCCGGGAGGTGGTAGGGATCGCCTTCGACGATCCGGCCTATGTCACCTGGCTTGCCTATTACCCGGAGCCTGAAACGTCGCGCCTGCGCTACGGCTACTCCTCGATGACCACGCCCGACACCCTGTTTGAGCTGGATATGGATACCGGCGAACGACGGGTGATCAAGCAGCAGGAGGTGAAGGGGCTGGACACCCGCTGCTATCAGAGCGAGCACCTGTGGGTAACCGCCCGCGATGGCGTCGAAGTCCCGGTCTCTCTGGTCTACCATCGCGACCATTTTCGTAAAGGGAGCAATCCGCTGCTGGTCTATGGCTATGGCTCGTATGGCGACAGTATCGATGCCGATTTCAGCGCCAGCCGGTTGAGCCTGCTCAACCGGGGCTTTGTCTACGCTATCGCCCACGTTCGCGGCGGCGGCGAGCTGGGCCAGCAGTGGTATGAGGATGGAAAATTCCTGTGTAAGAAAAATACCTTCAACGACTATCTGGACGTCTGCGACGCGCTGCTGGCCCAGGGGTACGGCGACCCGCGGCTCTGCTATGGCATGGGCGGCAGCGCCGGCGGGATGCTGATGGGGGTGGCCGTTAACGAGCGTCCAGAGCTGTTCCACGGCGTAATAGCTCAGGTGCCGTTCGTCGACGTGGTGACCACCATGCTGGATGAGACCATTCCGCTGACGACCGGCGAATTTGAAGAGTGGGGGAACCCGCAGGATGAAACCTATTACCACTACATGAAAAGCTACAGCCCCTACGACGGCGTGAAGGCGCAGGCGTATCCGCATATGCTGGTGACCACCGGGCTGCACGATTCCCAGGTGCAATACTGGGAGCCGGCGAAGTGGGTGGCGAAACTGCGTGAACTGAAAACCGACGATAACCTGCTGCTGCTCTGCACCGATATGGACTCCGGCCATGGCGGAAAATCCGGGCGCTTTAAAAGCTATGAGGGAGTGGCGCTGGAGTACGCCTTTTTCATCGCCCTGGCGCAGGGGACACTGCCGGGGAAAGCGGCAGTGTAGGGGCTATTCCCCGAGGTAATGCTTGAGCGTGAGGCGCAGCTCGGGGCTCATGCGGTCGAGATTGTTGAATAACCAGCGCAGATAGCCTGGATCGTTTTCAGCAATCTCGGCGACGGCTTTACCGCGGTATTTGCCGAAGGTAAAGGTGGTGAGCAGCGCCGGCCGACCGGTGATATCGGCCATTTCGTCAGGCGTCCAGCCGGAAACGTTGATGATATCCAGCAGCAGCGCAGCGGTGATATAGCAGTCATACAGCGCCCGGTGGTGATGCAGCCCCGGCGGCGTGGCCACGTTCAGCTTACGTGATTTATAGAGCCCCATATTGCTGTATTTGATCCCCGGCCACAGCCGGCGGGCCAGCTTCATGGTACAGATCCACTCGCCATGCATCTCCGGTAACACCCGACGATCGAAGCTGGCGTTATGCGCGACATACCACGGGCTGCCATGATAGTGCGGAATAATCTCCTCAATCCATGGCTTATCGGCGACCATCTCTTCGGTAATCCGGTGGATAGCCATCGCCTGCGGGCTGATGGGGCGGTCAGGACGCACCAGATGACTCATGGGATTGGTGATCTGCCCGTCGACAATGTCGACCGAGGCGACTTCAACGATGCCCCCCTGCAGTCCGCAGGTTTCGGTATCAATGACGCGCAGCATGGCTCGCTCCAGAGCAAAACAATAAGCGTAAAGCAATTGGCCAGGCTTGCCAACCGACGGCGAGGGGGGAAGTAGGCATTATTTCTGTTTCGGCTCCCAGGGCAGGCGGGACAGCGAGACGGAGGCCAGCCGATGGGCGATCAGTCGTTCGCGGAACCAGTCGCGCAGATGGGCGGGCTGTTCACGCTCGACCAAATCAGCGACCACCGGCATATTATACCGCTCTTTGAAGGCGACGCCGGCGGCGGCGAGATCGACGTTGACTTTATCCATCTCATCTTGCGAAATTTTGGCCAGATTTCTTTCCATCATACACTCCACTCTGCTTGTAAACCCGGTCAGGGCCTGACGCCCGGCTCGACTCTGCCATTATACAGGGTTATTCTCTGTGCTACAGACATAACAAAAGGGAATGACGAATATGCGACTTCTTGCTGGACGCGCGATGCGCCTCTCCGTTGCGTTTGCCGGGCTATTAACCGCGACGGGCGCGCTCGCCCACGCTCACCTGCAGCAGCAGATCCCCGCCGCCGGCGCGCAGCTGGCGGCTTCTCCGCAGACGCTGACGCTCAGTTTCTCCGAAGGCATTGAACCCGCGTTCAGCGGGGTGTCCGTCACCGGTCCGCAGCAGCATGCGGTGGCCACCGGCAAACTGACCCGCAGCGCCGACAACCCCACCCAGGTCACCGTGCCTGTGGCGGAAACCCTGCGGCCGGGAGAATACACTGTGGCATGGCATGTAGTTTCAGTGGATGGCCATAAAACCAAAGGGCAATACACCTTTAGCGTGAAGTAAGCGATGCTGACCGGGCTCTATATTACCCTGCGTTTTGGGCATTTTATCGCCCTGATGCTGGCTTTTGGCTGCGTGCTGTATGGCGCCTGGTGGGCGCCGGTGCCGCTGCGACGCGTACTGATGCTGCGCTTCTATCCGCTGTTGCGCCCGCTGCTGCTGATCGGCGCGCTCTCTACCCTGGCGCTGTATCTGCTGCAGGGGGGGATGATGGGCGAGGGCTGGGCGGATGTCTGGCAACCCGCCGTCTGGCAGGCGGTGGCGGGTACCCGCTTCGGCGGGGTGTGGATCTGGCAGATCCTGCTGGCGTGGATCGCCCTCGCCGTGGTGTGGATCCGTCCCCGCCACGGCGCTCGCCAGCTGGTGGCCCTGCTGGCGGCCCAGCTGCTGCTTTCCGCTGGGGTAGGGCATGCCGCCATGCATGATGGTTTACTCGGCGCCCTGCAGCGGACTAATCATGCTGTCCACCTCTTCTGCGTCGCCAGCTGGTTCGGCGGCCTGTTGCCCTTTATCTATTGCCTGCGCCTGGCGCAGGGGCGCTGGCGGCAGGCCGCAGTCTATACCATGGCGCGCTTTTCACGCTACGGGCATCTGGCCGTCGCCGGCACCCTTGCCAGCGGGGCGATCAATGCGCTGTTGATCCAGGGAGGATTGATTGGCGCATCGCCCTGGGGACGCCTGCTGTTGATCAAATGTGCGCTGGTGGCCGGGATGGTGGTAATTGCGTTAGTGAACAGGTATGTTCTGGTACCGCGCATGTCGGCAAGCGGTTCGCGGGCGGAAAGCCTGATCCTGCGAACCACGCAGGCCGAGATAGGGCTGGGCGCGCTGGCGCTGCTGGCCGTCAGCCTGTTTGCCACCTGGGAACCTTATTGAATTAACTGGCAAAATCATGAAAAAAATTGTTCTGACCATGTTGTTACTGGCAAGCTCCGGCGCTGCTCTGGCGGCGCCGCAAATTATCACCGTGAGCCGCTTTGAGGTAGGAAAGGAGAGCTGGGCGTTCAACCGTGAAGAGGTGATGTTGACCTGTCGTCCGGGCAATGCCCTCTACGCTATCAACCCGAGCACCCTGGTCCAGTATCCGCTCAATGAGGTGGCTGAGCAGCAGGTCAAAGCCGGCAAAACCACCGCCCAGCCGATCTCGGTGATCCAGATCGACGATCCGCAGCACCCGGGGCAAAAAATGAGCCTCGCGCCGTTTATCGAGCGCGCGCAGAAGCTCTGCTAGATTTTCGCGCTATCTCGCTGTAATGACATAAAAAAAACCGCCCTTGCCGGACAACGGCAGTGGCGGTTTTTTCGCTAACAGCGCCCTCTTTTCCAGGAATTATTCGGCCACATTGGCCGCAGACTGGAAAAGCTGACGCGTTAAACTATTCTTATAGTGCAAGGCGACTTAGCCTGCATTAATGCCAACTTTTAGCGCACGGCTCTCTCCCAAGAGCCATTTCCCTGGACCGAATACAGGAATCGTATTCGGTCTCTTTTTATCTTAATCTGTCTGCTTTCGCGATGACCAGCGACATCCTGTCAGTCAATCACCAGGCTGGCCTCTGGATGTCCCGTTATAGCACACCGTTTTTAGCATACACAATTCATTTACACACAAATTGCATCCTGCGGAAGAACGATATGAGGAAGGCGGAACCGTAAGCGAGGGGAGAGGAAAAGAAAAAACCTGCACCTAAACAGGCCCGGCGTGCAGGTTAACTGGCGGGCCAACATCGGAAGTCTGCTAGTATACCTATTTGTATGATAAATAGAATAAACAAAACCTTATTGATTTGGCAATTCATGCGATTAGTCGTCCGCGCCCCACTACGTGGCGGGAAATAATATTCAGAGGTGTAGTTTCGGGCAAACAGTATTATTCCGGAACGCTGAAGGTGGGAAATATCTGACTCTCCAGATAGCAGAGTAAAAGCCAAATTTCATCGCTGAAAATAAACCATATGCTGCCCAGCAGCACGACCGCCAGAATAATCAGCAGAAAAATTTCGGTTTTACTCATCATGCTAACGACTATCCAATGGCCTGCGGGACCATGATAGTAGCGAAATAAGAACATAATAAGCAAACGCCGCGTAACGGGGCGGGTTCGCTGGTCGCGAAATTTACATGCCCGGCAGCGGCTGCGTCAATATTGCCACCTGCTCCGCCAGCTGATCCAGCAGCTGGAATCGACGCCGGTATTCGGCCCGTTTTTTACTGGCGATGCTCTCCAGCGGTTTTCTTTCCAGACGCAGCGGTAGCTGCCAGCGCCAGAGGCTTTCCGGCTTGCCGTCGATGGATTGCCAGAACTCGTCATAGCTGGCGTGGAAATGGCGCCCCTTGCTCAGGCGATAGCGCAGGGCGCGGAACACATGGCCGTTATCGCTGACGCCGTAAATCGCCGCGATATGGCTGCGAGCGGCCAGCAGCCAGATAAACTCCAGCAGCAGGCGCTTCGGGAACAGACCGTAGCAGGCGCGGGTCGCCTGCTTGATCACCTCATGAGAAACGTGGCGTCGCGGTCCCTGTAAACCGCCGATGACCAGCTGCCAGGCGTCGCCCTCCCGGGTCACGCTGAAGGTCGCGCTGGCCAGCAGGGTATGGTCGCTGTCGCGCAGCCATAGGGTGGTTTCACCCTCACGCTCGGCCTTCCCGGCCGAAGAGGCCGAGAGGGTAAACTGGCGTTCATCTTTTCCATTGAGCGTCAGCAACGGGACCTCGCACACCGCGGTCATGGCATGCGCCAGCCGCGACCCGCGCAGGGTATCGACATAGCGATAATGGCTTATGACCGCCATCGCCCGCTGCCAGGCGTTGAGATCGCGCGTCAGATATTGACGGTGCACTTTCCCCGGCAGCGTCGCCTGCGCCGTCAGCAGCTGGTTAAAATCGTCACGAGCGCTCAGCGCCTCCAGCATCGCTTTGGTAGGGCTATAAAATAACGCCGTGCGCAGCAGAAACTTAAAGCGGTAATTTTTCTGCCGCCAGATAGGTGCGGGTGTTAATCTGCCCATCACCAGATCGGCAATGAGATGCGAGCGCGGCGTAAGCACGCTGGATGAATGCAGGCTATTGTCTGTCACGATAAACACCTCGTTGTTATTTCCTGCTATTTTAAAGCGAGGCACTGATAAGATTAATGCTCTGGCCGACTATATTTGCCGTTTGTTTAAAATCGATTGAGGTGTAAATAAAAAACAGCGGCTGTAAGCTGGAATTACCTATAATTACGGCAGAGAGGTAATTATATGTATCAGCGTATTAATGGCAGCGACTGGCGTAATATCTGGCTGATGGGCGATCTGCATGGCTGCTTTGCGCTGCTGATGGAGCGCCTGCGCCGGCTGCGCTTTGATCCCTGGGCCGATCTGCTGATCTCGGTTGGCGATCTGATCGATCGCGGGCCGCAAAGCGCTGACTGTCTCGGCCTGTTGCGCAGCCGCTGGTTCAGGGCCGTGCGCGGGAATCATGAGCAGATGGCGCTGGAGGCGCTGGAGAGCGGAGATATGACGCTCTGGCAGATGAACGGCGGCGACTGGTACGCCCGGAGCAACGTGCGGCAGCGGGCTGACGTCGATCGGCTGCTGGCGCGCTGTCAGCGGCTGCCGTTGATTATTGAAGTGGAGTGCGCAAAGGCGCGGCATGTGATCGCCCATGCCGATTATCCGGCGCCGGTCTATCGCTGGCAGCAGCCGGTGGATCCCCAGCGGGTCCTGTGGAGCCGCCATCGTCTGAGTGAACATCTGGCAGGGCGTCATGGCGCTATCGCCGGGGCTGACCATTTCTGGTTTGGCCATACGCCGCTTCGCGCGCGTTGTGACTACGACAATCAACACTATATTGACACCGGCGCCGTGTTCGGCGGCACGCTGACCCTGGTGGCGCTGCAGTCGGCAGGCTAAAAGTCACTGTATTCGCTGGCGGGTTGCCAGAAGCCGTCAATAAAATCTTCTATCGGGTAGCAGCCGCCGTGGCGGATCCGCTGATCTTCCATCGCCACCAGGCACTGCGTTTCCTCGCGGTAGACGTCAACCACAATGTCCTCGCAGCCGCCATCCAGATAGCAAATAAACAACACTAAGGCAAACATCCTGGCCTCATGTCCGGGGGCACATACTCTTTAGTGTAGGGGATGACGGCGGGACGGGGAAATAAATAACCCGTCTCAGGCGACGGGTTCATTGGTGTCAGGCAAGGCGCATGACCCAGGCGTCGGACTGGCGGTCGTAATGTTTACGGTAGAGGACGGAATGTTCACCATTGAGAATCGCGGGAACGCTGGTATCGGCATCCCAGGCGTCAAGCTGCATACATAAATCTGGATCGGATTTGCAGGGAATGCTTAACGTTCGCTCACCCTGATGTTCACCATGCAGTTCGGCATCGTCTATCTCAAACGCGCCGATGCGGACATTGGTTTTACTCATCGCTTCACCCCATTTTTCAGCTGAGTTGTGGTACGACCAGTTGCGGCCGTCATTTTTCAGCGTAGTCAATGGGGGGAAAACCGCCAGTCAAAAAGTGCGTATTTTTTGCGCGGTGTCACACCTTGCCGGCAAAAAGTTTCCCATCGCGTACCAGCTCGCGCGGATAACTGTTCTTCAGACGGGAGCCGACGCGCTTGGCCAGGCCCAGCGGCACGCCCTGGAAGGTCACAATGGCTTCGTCCTGCGCTGGCGGGGTTTGCGGATAGACGTCGCGTCCGCGATACCACGCCTCCGCCTCCTCCAGCGTCAGCTCGAAGGCGCGCTGCGGCGCGGCAAAGGCGATAACCGCCTCATGCTGCCAGCGATAACCCTTATTGTGCAGCTCCGCCAGGCGCACGCCAATGCGCGAAAACCGCACCCGACCAAACAGAGGCTCCATAGACTGCGGAAACAGCCACAGCTCTTTATCCCGTTGCCACAGCGTGTGGCTCGCGTCCCATTCCAGCCCGACAGCGCGGGCGGCGGCGGTCGCCGCGGCGGCTTCCCGGCCCTTCAGCGGCATAAACGGGAACTTGCCGACCTTATAGCCCGGCGCCGGGAGCGGATCGATCGCCGCAGTCTTGCGCAGGCGAGCGACAAAGAAGCCTTCACAATCGTAGATCTGCGGGAAGACATGCAGAAATCCCTCCGCGGTTAAGGCATCGGCCGCGCCGGGAAACAGCGCTCCCAGCGGCTGGATCTCTACCGCCTGCGGGTAACGGGACAGCAGCCAGTGAATGACTGACTGATTTTCTTCGCGGTTCAGGGTGCAGGTCGAATAGACCAGCGTCCCGCCAGGGCGCAGGGCATGGAAAGCGCTGTCGATAAGCTCGCGCTGGGTGGCGGCGATGTCGAGGTTGCTCTCCGGCGACCAGTTTCTCAGCGCGTCGGCATCTTTGCGTACCACCCCTTCGCCGGAGCAGGGGGCATCAAGCAGAATGGCGTCGAAGGCTTCGGGCAATGCCGCGCCGAACACCCGGCCGTCGAAATGGGTCAGGCCGACGTTGCTGATGCCGCAGCGGCTGATGTTGGCATGCAGCACTTTCACCCGGCTGGCGGAGAACTCATTCGCCAGGATGCCGCCCGCATTGCCCATCCGGGCGGCGATCTGGGTGGTTTTCGACCCCGGGGCGGCGGCAACGTCCATGACCCGTTCAGGCTGCGGGTTGTCGGCGAACAGGGCGGCGACCGGCAGCATTGAGCTTGCTTCCTGAATATAGAACAGCCCGCTGAGGTGTTCGGCAGTGCTGCCCAGCGGCAGCGCATCGTCGTCCCGTTCGATCCAGAATCCCTCCTCACACCAGGGGACCGGCGTCAGCTGCCAGCCATAGGGCGCGACCAGAGAGAGGAAATCATCGACGCTAATTTTCAGCGTATTGACGCGAATACTACGGCGTAGCGGGCGCTGACAGGCGGCGATAAAGTCGTCGAAAGAGAGGTGCGCCGGCATCGCCGCGCGCATTTGAGCGAGAAACGCTTCAGGGAAATAGACAGTATTTTCGGCCACGGGCAGCGCACCACAGAAAAAAAGGGTGCGCAGTTTAGCACAAACGCCCCGGTGCAGGACACCGGGGCGTGCGGTTTGTCGTCTGCCCGCCGCCGGCGTTTGCCGGGGCGGGAGAAGGGGAGGTGAAGATTACTGCGGCAGGGCGGTGCCCCACTCCCGCCACTCTTTCGGCTCGCTCTCCAGCAGCAGGAAGTGCTTGCCGTCCTGGGCCTTCGGCGCCAGCGGCGTACCCGGCGGCGTGGCAAAGGCGATCCCGCCGCGGATAAACTGATTGAAGGTCCCGGTTTTCACCACGCCGCCAACCAGGCCGAAGTCGAGGCTGTAACCTGAGGCCAGCCAGAACACCGAGTTATTGCGCACCAGGTACTGGTAGCGCTTGCTGATGCGCATCTTAACCATGACCCGGTCAGACATCGATCCCAGCGACAGACCGGTCACCGTCCCGACTTCCAGACCGCGGAACAGCACCGGCGTACCGATGCCAAGCGATCCGGCCTCCGGCGCTTCCACCACGATATTCAGACCGTCGATATAGCGCGAGTCGCTGATCGTCGTATCCTGGATCTCAAAGTCGCGACGCGCCGGGCCGCGTCCGGGCTCAACGTTAATATAGGACTGGAACAGGGTGTCGAGATGCTCCACGCCTGCCGCGGAGATCTGCGGGGTGATCACCGAGAAGCGAGTCCCGGCGCGGGCAAACGTGCCGACGTATTCCGGGTAAAGCACGGCTTTCGCCTGCACCTCGTTTTTGGCGGTGATCAGCTCCAGGGACTGGATCTGACCGATATCGATGCCGAGATAGCGAATCGGCATCCCGGCCGCCATCTTCCCGGCGTCGAACGCGTGCAGGGTGATCTGGCCGCCCACGGCGCGCGCCGCCGTTTCAGAAGCGTAAAGGATGCGTTTATTATTCAGCCGCGCGTTGGCGCTGCTGCCGTTGAGGTTATCGAAACTGATCGCTCCTTTAATGGCGCGGGCCAGCGGCGAGGCCTGAACGGTGAGTCCGTTGCCGTCAAGTTTGACCTTCGCACCCCCTTCCGCCCAGAAGACGCTGTTGTTGGTCAGCAGGTAGCGGTACTCCGGCTTGATATGCAGATCGATATCGAAAGCGTCTTTGCGCGGTTTGACGGCGATGATCTCGCCGACGGCGAATTTACGATACAGCACCACCGAGCCAGCCTGAACGTCAGGCAGCGTCTCAGCGGAGAGGCTCAGGGTGGTGGTCGGCACTTCGCTCAGGCTGTTTTCCTGCGCCTTTTCGAGGTTGGCATACAGCGGATAGCTGCTCTGCATTTCGCCTTTTTCACCCGGGATCACCCGGATCCCGCCGTTCACCCATTCGCTGGCGCTGGCGCCCAGCACCTGCACGCCATCGAGCCCCACTTTGACGTCCAGACGACTGTTCACCACAAACTTGCTGTCGCCGCGGATCAGATCGCGGTATTCCGGGGCAATCGCCACCTGGAAGGTCACCCCTTTGGCCGTCAGCTTGCGCTCCAGCACCTGGCCGACTTTCACCCCGTGCAGCACCAGCGGCTGGCCGCCGTCGATCCCGTAGCTCTCCGGCGCCGAAAGGGTGACGGTGGCGACATTGGGCTCCTCCAGCAGCGCTTTATCCGCTGGCATGACGGAGAAGTGATTACGCGGTTCGCCTTCGCCGGGCACCAGCTCAAAGGTATTGCCGGTGAGCAGGGCGCTGACGCTGGGGTTATCAAGGGAGATCTTCGGCTTCTTCATCTGAATCAGCGTTTTCTCCCGCAGCAGGGTCACCACGCTCGGGTCGACGGTCATCTCGCCCGTGACTTTGCCGCCAGGGTTAAGATTCAGTTTGCTTAACTGGCCCACTTCCAGCCCCTGATACATCAGCGGCGTCGAGCCCGCTTTCAGGCCGTCGCCGTCCGGCAGGTCGAGGGTCACCACCACCCCGCGCTGGCTGTGCGCCAGGTCTTCGTACAGATGATAGTCATCGTTTTGCGAGGCGGCCTGCGAATCGGCAGGGGAGTCAAAGGCGATGGCGCCGTTCACCAGCGCGGAAAGGTTCTCCAGCTGCACTTTGGCCCCGCTCAGGCCGACGTCGGCTTTGATCCCGGAGACGTTCCAGAAACGGCTGCCTTTTTTCACCAGGTTGGTAAACCGGCGCTCGATCAGCACATCAATGGTGACCCCCTGGTTATTGTCATTCAGCGTGAAGTCATACACCCGCCCGACCGGGATCTTACGGAAGTAGACCAGCGAGCCGCTGCTCAGAGAGCCAAGGTCGGGCGCCTGCAGGTGGATCATCAGCTCGCCGTTGTTGATGCGGTATTTTGGCTGGGTGTCGAGGGCGACGAAGTGATCTTCGGGTTCGCCCTTGCCCGGCATCATGCCGATGTAGTTCCCGCCCACCAGGGCATCCAGTCCTGACACGCCGGCCAGAGAGGCTTTCGGCGTGACCAGCCAGAACTGCGTATCTTTGCGCAGCGCCTCTTTCATATCGCGTTTGATACTGGCGGAAACTTCAATTTTACTCAGGTCTTTACTGAGACTAATGTCCTGGACGGTACCGACTTCCACCCCCTGATAGCGGATAGGCGTCCGCCCCGGCACGATGCCGTTAGCAGACTGGAAATCGATAGTGATCGTCGATCCACGGTCGTCAAAGCTGGTCCAGATGAGCCAGGCGGCAATCAGCAGCGCGATGACCGGCAGCAGCCAGAATGGCGAGATACGACGTTTGGTTTTTATTCTGGCTTCAGTCTGCGAAGCGGGCGTTTCCTGACTCATGTGCGTCCCAAAGTAAGCGGCTGTCCAGCCATTCAACTGCAAGAATAGTTAAAATTACCGCGCCACCGAAGTAAACCGCGGCCGGCCCCATCGTAAAGGCGAGGAGCTGATCGCGATTGATTAGCGACATGGTGAGTGAGATAACAAACAGATCCAGCATCGACCAGCGGCCAATCCAGGTTATCAGCCGCAGCAGCAGGATGCGGGTGCGCAGCCCCTGCTCGCATTTGAATTGTATGCTGAGCAGCAGGGTAAATAACACTATAACTTTGGTGAATGGCACCAAAATACTGGCGATAAACACCACGCCGGCGATGGCGATATTGCTGCTGGCGAGGGAGATGATCCCGGAGAGGATGGTGTCTTCCTGGCGCGCGCCGTTAACGTAAATGATGGAGATCGGCAGCAGGTTGGCCGGTAAGAGCAAAATCAGCGAGGCAATCAGCGCCGCCCAGCTGCGCTGCAGGCTCTGCGGTCGGCGATGGTGCAGCGGCGTGTGGCAGCGCCGGCAGCGGCCGCGGGCGTCGCGGTAGCCGGTGTAGTGGCAGCCGGTGCAAACCTGCAGATTGTTATCGGCGCGGGTCGCCGGCCGTTCGGGATAGAATCGCTCCCACAGCTCTTCGACGTTCATATGGATAAGCGTCAGGATGCTCAGCAGCGTCAGGGAGATAAATGCCACGAGGCCGATGCCGGGCTGCAGAAAGGCGTAATCCTGCACCTTGATGGAGGCGACGCCGATGCCCACCAGATAGATATCCAGCATGACCCACTCCTTGAGCTTACCGAGCATTAGCAGCACCGGACGCAGGTTCATCCCCAGCACGTTGCCCAGCCACAGATAGCTAATCGAAACCACCAGCAGCACCGGGGCGACCACCGCGCAAAACAGCACCATCGCGGCGGTAAGCGGATCGCCCTGCGCGGTCATCTGCCAAATTCCATGCAGGACGTTGGCGTCAATGCGAACCCCCAGCAGGTGAAGGCGCAGCAGGGGTTCGGACCAGGCAAAGGGCATTAACAGCAGCATCGCCAGGGCCATGCTGCCCAGACGGGTCAACGACCAGTCCCGGCCATCGCGCACCTTCGCGTTACAGCGCGGACACCAGGCGCTTTGGTTGCGTTTAAGCACTGGTAAGCGAAAGAGCATGTCACACTGCGTACAGCGCTGATAATGCGCATAGGGAAGCGGTGTGCTCACGGCATGCACGACCATCTTATTCGCAGGCTTAAGGGTGGATGTTTTTATCGGCATTTAATACGTACAGGAATGAATGTATCCCACTATCTTAACCTATGAATGAATTCATCTTGAGCCCAAGCGCATTTAATGCTTATTTTAGTAGGCTGTACGTATCAGGCAGTAAGACAACCAAGTGAAGATATAATGAGCAAAACAGAATTTTACGCGGATTTGAACCGCGATTTCCAGGCATTAATGGCAGGTGAAACCAGTTTCCTGGCGATGATCGCCAATACCAGCGCGCTGCTGTTTGAACGACTGGGCGAGGTCAACTGGGCCGGTTTCTATCTTCTGGAAGGCGATACCCTGGTGCTGGGGCCGTTCCAGGGCAAACTGGCCTGCGTGCGGATCCCGGTCGGGCGCGGCGTATGCGGCGCGGCGGTGGCGCAAGCCCAGGTGCAGCGCGTCGAGGACGTCCACGCGTTTGACGGCCACATCGCCTGCGATGCCGCCAGTAATTCGGAAATTGTCTTCCCCCTGCGCGTGAACGACCAGATTATTGGCGTGCTGGATATCGACAGTCCGGCTTACGGCCGCTTCACTGCTGAAGATGAGCAGGGGTTGCGCACGCTGGTCGAGCATCTGGAAAAACTCATCGCGGCCACTGATTATCAAAAAATCTTTACCCGTGTCGTGGGATAATCAACGGATAACGTAGCATTTAGCGAGGACGTCATTATAATGTCGCCTGTTCATGCCTGCGGCTTGTTGGCTACGTCCGTTGTAATCAGGAAATTTCATGGAAAATCAACCTAAGTTGAATAGCAGTAAAGAAGTTATCGCCTTTCTGGCCGAACGTTTCCCTCAGTGCTTCAGCGCTGAAGGCGAAGCGCGCCCCCTGAAAATCGGAATTTTTCAGGATCTCGTTGAGCGAGTGGGTGGTGAGATGAATCTCAGCAAAACCCAGCTTCGCGCTGCATTACGTCTCTATACCTCGAGCTGGCGCTATCTCTACGGCGTAAAAGCCGGCGCTATCCGCGTTGACCTGGACGGCAACCCGTGCGGCGAACTGGAAGAGCAGCACATTGCCCATGCGCGTCAGCAGCTGGAAGAAGCGAAAGCTCGCGTTCAGGCGCAGCGCGCTGCCCAGCAGGCGAAAAAACGCGAAGCCGCTGCCGCTGCAGGCCAGCCGGATGAAGGCGTTCGCCGCGAGCGTAAACCGCGTCCTCAGCAGCCGCGTCGTAAAGAGGGTGCTGAACAGCGTAAACCGCGTCCTGTTGCAGCCAAAGCTCCGCGTGAAGAGCGTCTTACTCCGGTATCGGATGTTTCCGTTCTGACCGTCGGCCAGGCGCTGAAGGTAAAAGCAGGCAATAACGCAATGGACGCCACCGTTGTGGAAATCACCAAAGATGGCGTTCGTGTACAGCTGACTTCTGGTATGTCAATGATTGTACGCGCAGAACACCTGGTGTTCTGAAACGGAGGCCGGGCCAGGCATGAACACATTTTTTAAAATCACCGCGCTTGCGGGCCTGCTGGCAATAGCAGGCCATGCGTTCGCTGTTGATGAAATAACCCGGGCAGATCAAATCCCCGTGCTGAAAGAAGAGCCGCAGCACGCGACGGTGAGCGAGCGCGTGACATCGCGCTTTACCCGCTCTCACTACCGTCAGTTCGATCTCGACAACGCCTTCTCGGCAAAGATTTTTGACCGTTATCTGAACCTGCTGGATTACAGCCATAATGTGCTGCTGGCCAGCGATGTGGCGAAGTTCGCGGCGAAAAAAGACCAAATCGGCGACGAACTGCGCACCGGGAAACTGGACGTCTTCTATGACCTCTACAACCTGGCGCAGCAGCGCCGCTTCGAGCGCTATCAGTATGCGCTGAAGGTGCTGGAACGTCCGATGGACTTTACCGGCAACGATAATTTCAACCTTGACCGCTCCAAAGCGCCGTGGCCGAAAGACGAGGCCGAGCTGAACAAACTGTGGGACGCCAAGGTGAAATTTGACCAGTTAAGCCTGAAGCTGGCGGGGAAAGACGATAAAGAGATCCGCGACACCTTAACCCGTCGCTATAAGTTCGCTATCCGTCGTCTGGCGCAAACCAACAGCGAAGATGTCTTCTCGCTGGCGATGACCGCCTTCGCCCGCGAAATCGACCCGCACACCAACTATCTGTCGCCGCGCAATACCGAGCAGTTCAACACCGAGATGAGTCTCTCACTCGAAGGGATCGGCGCTGTGCTGCAGATGGATGATGACTACACGGTCATTAATTCGCTGGTGGCGGGTGGTCCGGCTGCGAAGAGCAAAGCGATCAGCGTCGGCGACCGTATTGTCGGCGTCGGCCAGACCGGGAAGTCGATGGTCGATGTCATTGGCTGGCGTCTGGATGACGTCGTGGCGCTGATTAAAGGGCCGAAAGGCAGCAAGGTTCGCCTTGAGATCCTGCCGGCCGGCAAAGGGGCCAAGACGCGTATCGTCACCCTGACCCGCGAACGTATCCGTCTGGAAGACCGCGCGGTGAAGATGTCGGTGAAAACCGTCGGTAAAGAAAAAGTCGGCGTGCTGGATATCCCGGGCTTTTACGTCGGCCTGACCGATGATGTGAAAGTGCAGCTGCAGAAGCTGGAAAAACAGAACGTCAGCAGCGTGGTTATCGATCTGCGCAGCAACGGCGGCGGGGCGCTGACCGAAGCGGTATCGCTCTCGGGGCTGTTTATTCCGTCCGGCCCGGTGGTGCAGGTGCGGGATAACAATGGCAAGGTGCGCGAAGACAGCGATAACGATGGCGTAGTCTATTACAAAGGGCCGCTGGTGGTGCTGGTTGACCGCTTTAGCGCCTCAGCGTCTGAGATCTTTGCCGCCGCAATGCAGGATTATGGCCGCGCGCTGATCGTTGGCGAGCCGACCTTCGGTAAAGGTACCGTACAGCAGTATCGCTCGTTGAATCGTATCTACGATCAGATGCTGCGTCCGGACTGGCCGGCGTTAGGTTCCGTTCAGTACACCATCCAGAAGTTCTACCGCATTAACGGCGGCAGTACTCAGCGCAAAGGCGTAACGCCGGATATCATGATGCCAACCGGAAATGAAGATCGCGAAACCGGCGAGCAGTATGAAGACAACGCGCTGCCGTGGGATAGCATCAACGCGGCCACCTACGTGAAGTCCGGGGACCTCGCCCCGTTTGGACCGGAACTGCTCAAGCGCCACGACGAGCGTATTGCCCAGGATCCTGAGTTCCAGTACATCATGAAGGATATTGCCCGTTATAACGCGATGAAGGACAAGCGTAACATCGTCTCTCTGAACTACGCGCAGCGTGAAAAAGAGAACGAAGAGGATGATGCGATTCGTCTGGCGCGGATTAACGATCGCCTGAAACGCGAAGGCAAACCGCCGCTGAAAAAACTGGACGATCTGCCGAAGGATTACCAGGAGCCGGATCCGTATCTTGATGAAACGGTCCATATCGCGGTAGACCTGGCGCATCTCGAAAAAGCGCGCCCGGCGGTGGAACCGCCGGCCAGCCAATAAGTCGCCAACGGGCACCCTGAGAGGTGCCCGTTTTTTTATGCGCCTGGTCATCGCCATTCAGCTCATCTAACAAAATGTCAACCTGCTCTGCCGCTGTCAGCAAGATGCTACAAAATGTAAAGTTGTGTTTTTATCGTGACTTAGCGGGGGCTGATGGTTGAAAATTGCAGCCTGACCCATACGATGTGGGTAATCGCATAGTGCGTTTTGTTAAATTGAGGTAAAAAGAAAATTATGATGCGAATCGCGCTTTTCCTGCTGACGAACCTGGCAGTGATGGTCGTGTTCGGGCTGGTGTTAAGCCTCACGGGGATCCAATCCAGCAGCATGACCGGTCTGTTGATTATGGCCCTGCTGTTCGGCTTCGGTGGTTCTATCGTTTCGCTGATGATGTCGAAATGGATGGCGCTGAAGTCTGTGGGTGGGGAAGTGATCGAGCAGCCGCGCAACGAAACGGAACGCTGGCTGATGAACACCGTTGCGCAGCAGGCGCAGCAGGCGGGCATTGCCATGCCGCAGGTGGCTATCTATCACGCCCCTGACATCAACGCCTTCGCTACCGGCGCGCGTCGCGACGCCTCGCTGGTTGCCGTCAGTACCGGGCTGTTGCAAAACATGAGCCGTGATGAAGCGGAAGCGGTCATCGCCCATGAAATCAGCCACATCGCCAATGGCGATATGGTCACCATGACGCTGATCCAGGGGGTGGTAAACACCTTCGTTATCTTTATCTCCCGCGTTATCGCGCAGATTGCGGCCGGCTTCCTCGGCGGCAACCGGGAAGATGAAGGCGAGAGCAGCAATGGCAACCCGCTGATCTACTTCGCCGTCGCCACGGTGCTGGAGCTGGTGTTCGGTATTCTGGCCAGCATTATCACCATGTGGTTCTCTCGTCATCGCGAGTTCCATGCTGATGCCGGCTCGGCGCGCCTGGTGGGCCGCGAGAAGATGATTGCCGCCCTGCAGCGTCTGAAAACCAGCTATGAGCCGCAGGAAGCCAGCAGCATGATGGCGTTCTGCATTAATGGTAAAGCGAAATCCATGAGCGAGCTGTTTATGACCCACCCGCCGCTGGACAAGCGTATTGAAGCCCTGCGTAGCGGTGAATATCTGAAATAGTCCGTCATCTGACGCTGAAAATAAAAATCCGCAGCCCGAAGGCTGCGGATTTTTTTTGTCCTTCATCGTCAGGCTGCGCGCGGCTGGGTGACGCGCAGACCGCTAATCAGCGCCGCGACGGTCGCCAGGATGCCGGCCAGCAGCAGGGCGGTGTGGGTGCCGCTGTTGCCGAGCAGGTTGAACAGCAGGGCCACCAGCGCGGCGCCGGTGCTCTGGCCGAGCAGGCGAGCGGTGCCCAGCATGCCGCTGGCGCCGCCGCTGCGATGGCTCGGGGCCGAGGCGACAATGGTGTGGTTGTTGGGCGACTGGAACAGCCCGAAGCCGGCGCCGCACAGCGCCATACGCCAGATAATATCCAGATCGGTGGGCGACGCCGGAAGCAGCGCCAGACCGAACAGGCCGCAGGCCATAACCAGCAGCCCAATGGCCCCCAGCAGCCCCGCATGGCATTTCTCGATTAAATAGCCGGCCAGCGGCGCCATCACCATCGTCGCCAGCGGCCACGGCGTCAGCAGCAGGCCGGTTTCCACTTCGCTGCGCCCCATCATCGTCTGCAGGAAGAAAGGCAGAGAGACCATCGCCAGCATCTGTGCGCAGAAGGAGCAGATGGAGGTGCAGATTGAGAGGGAGAAGAGCGGGATGCGCAGCAGATCGACCGGCAGCAGCGGGACGGGCATCGTGAGCTGACGGCGAACGAAGAAAAAGCCTACCACCAGCATAGCGGCGACCTCCGCCAGCACCAGCTGCGTGGACTGGCCCTGGGCGAAACCGCTCAGGGCGGTGATCAACAGCCCGAAGGTCAGCGCGTTCATGATGGCGCTCGGCAAATCGAAGCGGACGATTTTGCTGCGCGCGCTGTTGGGCGGCAGAAAGCGCATGGCCAGGACAAAGGCGACGATGCCGAGAGGCACGTTAATTAAAAACAGCCATTGCCATGAGGCGAGGGAGAGGATGGCGGCGGCGATCGTCGGGCCTGCCGCCGAAGAGACGGCGACGACAAAGGAGTTGATACCCATGCCGCGACCGAGAAAGCGCTGAGGATAAATCAGGCGGATCAACGCCGTGTTTACGCTCATCAGCGCGGCGCCGCCCAGTCCCTGGGCGACGCGGGCGAAGGTCAGCATTTCGAGGCTGCGCGACAGGGCGCAGGCCAGCGAGGTAAAGATAAACACCACCAGGCCTATCTTATAGATACGGCGATAACCGACCATGTCGCCGAGGAAAGAGAGCGGCAGCAGGGCGATAACAATGGCGATTTGGTATGCGTTAACGATCCAGATTGAAGCCGCCGGCGAGGCGTTAAGATCGCTGGCGATGGTTGGCAGCGCGACGTTAGCGATAGCCCCGTCGAGCACGGCCATGGTCAGCCCAAGCACAATGGTCAGAATGGCGCCATAGCGTTGCGGCAGCGGCACGCCATCGGATGAATTTTTATCCATGGTGAATATAAGTCTTAAATGAAACGGTTTTTTGAATGATGAGTTTAGCATTGATTATTCCGCAGTATGTCGCAGATTTGTAACGAAGTGGCAGAAGAATGATTGCGGCGCAGAGGCGGCGAATTTATAATAAAAACCGGTTCTAAATTTTATAAAACAGTTACGACGAGGTGATAAATGGCAGGTGCAGATTTGGATAAACAGCCAGATTCTGTCTCTTCGGTATTGAAGGTTTTCGGCATCCTGCAGGCGCTGGGTGAAGAGCGTGAAATTGGCATTACCGAACTGTCCCAGCGCGTCATGATGTCGAAAAGCACCGTTTATCGCTTTTTACAGACCATGAAATCACTGGGCTATGTGGCGCAGGAGGGAGAGTCTGAGAAATACTCCCTCACGCTCAAACTGTTCGAGCTGGGCGCGCGCGCGCTGCAGAACGTCGATCTGGTGCGCAGCGCCGATATTCAGATGCGGGAACTCTCCCGCCTGACGAAAGAGACTATCCATCTCGGCGCGCTGGATGAAGACAGTATTGTTTACATTCACAAGATTGATTCAATGTATAACCTGCGGATGTACTCGCGTATCGGCCGTCGCAACCCGCTGTACAGCACCGCGATTGGCAAGGTTCTGCTGGCGTGGCGCGATCGCAGCGAAGTGGAGCAGATCCTTGACGGCGTGGAGTATAAACGTAGCACCGAGCGGACCATCACCAGTACCGCTGAGTTGCTGAAGGTGCTGGATGGCGTTCGCGAGCAGGGGTATGGCGAAGATAACGAAGAGCAGGAAGAGGGGCTACGCTGCATCGGGGTACCGGTATTCGACCGTTTCGGCGTGGTCATCGCCGGGCTGAGTATCTCTTTCCCGACCTTACGTTTCTCTGAAGAACGTTTGCATGAATATGTGGCGATGCTGCACCAGGCGGCGCGCAAGATTTCTGAGCAGATGGGATATAACGACTACCCCTTCTGACACGGCGCTGAAGCATTCGGCGACCGCGGCGCTATCGTCGCGGTCGCCGGTTCGATCTTAGCCGTTATCGACGACGGTTGCGCTTTTACGCAGCAGCGGGCAGCTGCTGACGCCGATCACGCCGCTATTGGAATGCACATAAAGTGCGGTACTGACCCCACGGGCGGTGAGGTATTGACACTTCAGGCCGAGACCGCCGACGTTTTCTTCACTGTGGAATAATACCCCGTAGCCGCTTAATAATACGCCAATCCATAAGATAGCCACTACGACAATAGTACGAATGATTAATCGCATTGATGCCTCATTATTTGTAAGATCCTTGCCGTGATTTTGACACGAACACGTTTTGAAACAAGTCGATGATTCCTAAACTTGCCTTTCGTATTACAGTTAGCCGCGGTTTAAGAAGGCCGTGTTATCCTGGCGACATAAAGTACTGATGCGGAGAGTGGAGTGAAAAAATTACGGTGGGTTTTACTGATAGTCATCATAGCAGGCTGCCTGTTGCTGTGGACTCAGATGCTTAACGTAATGTGCGACCAGGATGTTCAGTTTTTCAGCGGCATTTGCACTATCAACAAATTTATCCCGTGGTAAGACATTTTTCTGACGACCGATTTCCTTCTGCGCCGCGGGTGGTAGAATGGACGCCTTCTCTTTGAGGTGGTGAAATGAGTGAGTTACTAAATCCTGGGATCTTAAATCTGGCATCGCTGGCCGTGTCTGTGGCGCTGCTGCTTGTCGGTCTGTTGTTATGGTTCTTCATCAACCGCGCCAGCTCGCGGGCGAATGAGCAGATAGAACTGCTGCAGGCGCTGTTGGATCAGCAAAAGCGGCAGAATGCGCTGCTACGTCGCCTGTGCGAAGCCAGTGCGCCGGAAAAAGAGGACGTGGCTGAGCCGACCGTCGCCGGTAAGGCGAAAGGGGAGGACGAGTTTATCCGCCTGGTGGCAGAGCGCTAAGTACCTCGACAGGTGTGCATCATAAGATGCGCACCTGCATGATAGCGGGCGGTAATATCTTATTCTTATTCCATTATTCCTTTCTCAATGTACTATCCCCTTTTTTACACGCTATAAATAAAGTGATCCCCGCCGCGTTTATTGTTGGATAACGTGACGCTGTCATCTTTTTTTCATTATTAAGGTGCAGAATTAGCACTATTTTTAGCGTGACGACTAACAGGTTTTATTATCACTACACTGGCGTGGCTTTAGCGATTTTTCGTCTGGGGTTATAACGAATTTTGCGCATCAATATTCATCACGGCCCGCCAGTCGCCTGTATACTGGCAGTTCGTATACGGACATACCTGGACGAAGCGAAGTTGTTGAGCTATGGTAAAAAAGTTGCCGTTACCGGGCTGCGCTCTTGCGTTATTGATAAACGCCATAGCGCCTTGCCAGGGGCGACAAACACGCATAAATGTGCAGGCGATCAAAGGATTACCTTATAATTTGTGCGAACGATCGAGACACGTTTAAAAATGGCTTGCCATTATTTACGTAGTGTGTGATAACACCTTTCGGGTTAAACGAGGTACAGTTCTGTTTATGTGTGGCATTTTCAGTAAAGAAGTCCTGAGTAAACACGTTGTCGTTGAATACCGCTTCTCTGCCGAACCTTAAATTAGTGCCTCATGCAGTTATGTGTCAGTTTTATCTATGTAAACGCCAGCAGGCGAAGAAAACAGTCTAAGGAATTTTGCAAATGGCAAAGATTAAAGGTCAAGTTAAGTGGTTCAACGAGTCTAAAGGTTTTGGTTTCATTACTCCGGCTGATGGCAGCAAAGACGTGTTCGTACACTTCTCCGCTATCCAGGGTAACGGCTTCAAAACTCTGGCTGAAGGCCAGAACGTTGAGTTCGAAATTCAGGACGGCCAGAAAGGTCCGGCTGCAGTTAACGTAACTGCTATCTGATACAAGACCACTCTTCTTGTATAAAAGCCTCGCCTGCGCGGGGCTTTTGCGTTTTTATTGCAAAGCATGTCATTTTTCCCCCTCTCGTCGCGTCTTGTTGCAAATACTCAACTTTATTAGCATTGTGTAGCAGTCTGTTTTGCTAATTTTCTGTTAAATCAGTTGGTTGCAAAACAATGCCGGAGCTATGGTGCTAAATAAAAAAATGAAGTCCGCCGCCAGCTTTACCCCGATTCGCTTCGGGTTACTCTGCGTGGCCATACTCGGTTGTCTGGGACTGCTATTGGCCCGCGTGGGCTGGCTGCAGATTATTTCCCCCGATAATCTGGTAAAACAAGAGGATATGCGTTCTCTGCGCGAAGAGCCCGTTGCGGTTGAGCGGGGGATGATCACCGACCGGGAAGGACGACCGCTGGCGGTGAGCGTTCCGGTCAGCGCAATCTGGATCGACCCGCAGACCACCATGGAGAAGGGCGGCGTCGGCTACGGACCCCGCTGGCAGGCGATGGCCGAAGCGCTGCATCTCAACCTCGGGGAACTGGCCCAGCGGGTACAGAGCCATCCCCACGCCCGCTTTCTCTATCTGGCGCGGCAGATCAATCCCGAGCAGGCGGCGTGGATTGATAAACTGCATCTGCCAGGCGTCTACCTGCGCGATGAATCGCGGCGTTTCTATCCGGCAGGCCATGTGGCTGCCAATCTGCTGGGCTTTACCAATGTCGATAATCAGGGCATCGAAGGGGTGGAGAAAAGCTTCAACGCCCAGCTGACCGGTAAACCCGGGCGACGTCTGGTGCGGAAAGATAAACATGGCAATGTGATTGAGAACATTACCGAAGTACCGCCTGTGCCGGCGCATAATCTGCAGCTGAGTATCGATGAGCGCCTGCAGACGGTGACGGAAGATGCCCTCGACAACGCTGTTCGCTGGAATAAAGCCGAGTCCGGGGCGGCGGTGCTGATTAAAATCGATACCGGCGAGATCCTGGCGATGGCCAGCTATCCGGACTTCAATCCCAACAATCGCGATGCCGCAACGCTGGATGATTTTCGCAACCGGGCCATCAGCGATACCTTCGAGCCGGGGTCGACCGTCAAACCGCTGGTGATCATGACCGCGCTGCAGCAGGGGATTGTCCAGCCGGACAGCGTCGTGGACACTCATCCGTTTGTCCTCGACGGCCACCGTATCCGCGATGTCGGCTATTATCCGGAGCTGAGCCTGACCGGCATCCTGCAGAAATCCAGCGATACCGGCGTATCGCATCTCTCGCTTGCCATGCCGGTGCAGCATCTGATTGACACCTATACGGCTTTCGGCTTCGGCGAGCCGACGGGGTTGGGGTTGACCGGCGAAAGCGCCGGGCTAATGCCGCATCGTCGTTACTGGGGGCAACTGGATCGCGCCACCTTCGCTTTCGGCTATGGTTTGATGGTTACCCCGCTCCAGCTGGCGCACGTTTACGCCACCATCGGCGGCTTCGGCATACAACGACCGTTGTCGATCACCCGCATTGATCCGCCGGTGATTGGCACGCGCGTAATGCCGGAGAATATTGTTCACAGCGTGGAGCATATGATGGAGAGCGTCGCGCTCCCGGGCGGGGGCGGTACCAAAGCAGCGGTGCGCGACTACCGGGTGGCGGTAAAAACGGGGACGGCGAAGAAAATCGGTCCGGACGGCAAATATATCGACAAATATGTGGCCTATACCGCCGGCGTGGCGCCCGCCAGCCGTCCGCAGTTCGCGCTGGTTGTAGTGATGAACGACCCGAGCAATGGCTCCTATTACGGCGGGGCCGTTTCCGCCCCGGTATTCAGCCAGATTATGGGCGATGTCCTGCGGCTGGAGAACGTCATGCCGGACGGCATGCCGCAAGGGGCGGAGAATCTGATCGTTATGCACGACAGCCACCCGCTGGCGCCGGCGCTGTAACAGTGGTCTGCAGGGGCGAATAGCGCTACACTTTCGCCCTTTCAGCGACACCGGAGCCGTCATGTCATACAGTTGCCCCCTTTGCCACGCGCCGCTCAGCCGTAGCGACAATCACTATTCCTGCCCGCAGCGGCACCAGTTCGATCTGGCGAAAGAGGGGTACGTCAATCTGCTACCGGTGCAGTTCAAACGGTCGCGCGATCCCGGCGACAGCGCTGAGATGATGCAGGCCCGCCGGGCGTTCCTCGACGCCGGGCATTATCAGCCGCTGCGGGACGCTATCGCTGAGCGACTGCGGCACGCTGCCCCTCAGGCATTACTGGATATCGGCTGCGGCGAAGGCTATTACACCCACGCATTTGCCGCCATCGCCAGCCGCAGCTGGGGGCTGGACGTGTCGAAGCCGGCAATCCGCGCGGCGGCGAAACGCTATCCGCAGGTGAATTTTTGCGTCGCCTCCAGCCAGCGGCTGCCATTCTCCGATAACAGCTTCGATGCGGTGGTGCGCATTTACGCCCCCTGCAACGCCGGTGAGCTGGCGCGGGTGGTGCGGCCCGGCGGATGGGTGATCACTGCCACGCCGGGACCCCGCCATCTGCTGGAGCTGAAAGGGCTGATTTACGATGAGATCCGCCTGCATGAGCTGAAGACGGAAGCGATGCCGGGGTTCCGCCTGGATGCTCAGCAGCAGCTGGCTTATCCGATGACCCTGACGGGAAGTGAAGCGCAGGCCCTGCTGCAGATGACGCCGTTCGCGTGGCGGGCCAAAGCCGAAGTGCATGACGCGCTGCGTCAGCAGGCGACCTTTGGCTGCCAGACCGATTTTATGATCCATTGCTGGCAGCGTGAGGAGTAAAGCTTAACCGGCGAAATGGCTCCAGAGAATTTCGCTGCCGATGCCAATCAGTACGATACCGCCGAGAATTTCGGCCCGTTTGCCCAGCAGCGGGCCGATAAAGCGACCCACCATGATCCCCAGCGTCGACATGATAAAGGTGGCGCAGCCGATCGCCAGCGCGGTGGTCACAATGCTGACCTGCAGGAAGGCCAGACCGACGCCGACGGCCATCGCGTCAAGGCTGGTGGCGAAGGCGGTGGTGACCAGCAGCCAGAAGCCATGCCGGCGGGGCGCCTCGCACGCCTCGTCGCTATCGCCGCGAAGCCCTTCGACAATCATCCGCCCGCCGAGAAACACCAGCAGAATAAAAGCAATCCAGTGATTCCACTCGAGCACAAACTGGCTGGCTAGCATGCCCAGTCCCCAGCCGACCAGCGGCGTTAGGGTTTCAATGGCGCCAAAAATCAGCCCGGTGCGTACAGCTTCTGAGAATTTGGGTTTATGCAGGGTGGCGCCTTTGCCGATAGAGGCCGCGAAGGCGTCCATAGACATGCCGAAAGCGAGAAGAAGGGTTGCGGATAAATTCATGTGCCTGTCCTGACCGGGGATAATCCATATGACACATCGCTGCCCCCAGTAAATATACGCGGAGCCGCTCAATGGCTGAGCAATACGTACAGCAGTGATGTATCTATGGTCTCGCCTGATTGAATCACTTCAACCCGTACGTGCCACGTTTTGCAACGAGTATGTTGACACGTACATTTCCTGACGGGCAGGAAATCGGCTACTCCCCAACGACGGGCGCAACCTTAACATATTTTTAGAATATAAAACAATAACAGAAGAGGGCTATTTTAATAACCAAATGATAACGATTTTCATTTGAATTTATAAGTAAATAAATAGTTAATGAAAAACAGAAGGGCAGAGGGGGAAATATAGCCATGGCTATATAATTCCCCAGACGAAATCTGAAAAAACATAGCGTTGGCTATATTTTTAACTCATTGATTTGAAACGAGAAGTTTGTATATTTTCTCCAGATCGTCGATATTTCGTACGCGAATCAGCAGCCGCCGTTGCTCTAATTGCATCACCAGTACGCCGTCTTCGGATAAATTCATCTCTTTAATTCGCTGATATTCTATCCACACGTTGGCGAAGAAAAAGCCGCGCGGTTTAAAAATGATTTTCGGCGTACGGATCCAGAATAAATAGAGTCCCATCAGCGCCAGCGCAGATAATAGCCAGGTGGTGATCGCGGTGCCGTGCTGGGTGATGTTGTTATAGATCAGAATGGCGATGAGGCCGACAAAGATCATGCCGTCAACGCGGCTGCGGCGAAGCAGGGGGATGGCCAGCAGCACCGGGCCGTTGCGCCTCGGCATAATAAACTGGTCATACACCGCGAAGGCCAGTAGCGCAAGGATAAACAGGATGATCACCAGGTCCGTGAATGTCATTGCTTTGCGTTCCTCCTGATAAAAAAAAGCCGGGGGCAAGCCCCCGGCGTACAACCTGGAAATTACAGACCCAGCAGACCGACAGCGTAGCCCGCGATACCGATGACAAAGAAGCCAACGATGATCCACAGCGGGTTAACTTTCTTACGCAGCAGCCACATACAGGCGAAGGTCAACAGCAGCGGTACCAGGCCCGGCATCAGCTGGTCGAGGATCGTCTGCACCGTGGTGACGTGAACCTGTCCGTCAGAGCCGGTGATTTTTGACACCACCATCGGAATGTTCACGTGCGTCCACTTGTTAACCAGCGCCCCCATGACAAACAGGCCGAGGATTGACGCCCCCTCAGTCAGTTTCTGCAGGAAGCCGCCGCCCATATCTTTCACGATGTCCACGCCTTTGCGGTAACCGTAAGCGACGCCATAGTAGCGGGTCAGTAGTCGCACCGCGTTGAACAGGATAAAGAACAGCAGTGGTCCGAGCAGGCTTCCGCTCATCGCGATCCCGGCGCCTAAGGCCGCGAACACCGGACGCACCGTACCCCAGAAGATCGGGTCGCCGACGCCGGCCAGCGGCCCCATCAGACCGACTTTGATGCCGTTGATGGCGCCATCGTCAATCTCTGCGCCATTGGCGCGCTGCTCTTCCATCGCCAGCGTTACGCCCAGTACCGGCGCGGCAACGTAAGGATGGGTATTGAAGAACTCAAGGTGACGCTTAATCGCCTGCTTACGCGCATCGTTGTTCTCCGGGTAGAGACGACGAATCGCCGGAACCATAGAGAAGCAGAAGCCCAGCGCCTGCATACGTTCGAAGTTCCATGAACCCTGGAACAGGTTAGAACGAATGAACACGCCACGAATATCACTCTGAGTGAGTTTTTTCTCGGTGGTATTTTTAGTCATATCAACCATTTCGCTCACCTGTTAGTCCAGTTCGTTATCGAGATCGTTGTTACCAGCCGCCTGAGCCGGGGCACCGGCGACGCGGTTATATTTCGGGCTTAGCTGGATGTAGAGGATTGCCATGACCGCGCCAATCACGCCCAGGGCCACCAGGTTGAAGTTGGTGAAGGCGGCGGTGACGAAGCCGAGGTAGAAGAACGGCATCAGGTAGCCAGCGCGCATCATATTGATGACCATCGCGTAACCCACAACCACGATCATGCCGCCGGCGATGTTCAGGCCGCTGGTAACCACTTCAGGAATCGCATTCAGCAGGCCCTGGACTTCGCTGGTACCGACGGAAATGGCCACGATGACGGCCGGGATAGCGATACGCATCGCCTGCAGGAACAGGGATGAGACGTGCAGCCACGACAGGGCGGTCAGGTTGCCATTCTCCGCCGCTTTATCCGCTGCGTGCTGGAAGGCTACGGTGATGGTACGCACGATGATGGTCAGCACCTGGCCTGCAGCCGCCAGCGGGATAGCCAGCGCGATGCCGGCGCCGATGCTCTGATGGCCGGCAATAACCAGAACGGTGGAAATAATGGACGCCAGCGCGGCATCAGGGGCAACCGCCGCACCGATGTTCATCCAGCCCAGGGCGATCATTTCCAGCGTACCGCCGATGATAATACCGGTTTTCATATCGCCGAGAACGGCGCCGATCAGCGTACAGGCGACCAGTGGACGGTGGAACTGAAATTCATCAAGCACCGACTCCATACCCGCAATACACGCGACGATGAACACCAGCACAATCTGAAGAAGGGTAATCTCCATTGTACTTCTCCTGTTGATTAAGTCTTAAAGTGAAAACTGGGGCGCGATCGTCCGGGTTATTTATCAACCTTGGCGATCAGATCCATCATTTTCAGTTTCGGGTCGGTGGACACTTTACGTGCCTCCAGCTCGATACCGCGTGCGTTCAGCTTGTTAAACGCCTCAATATCTTTGGCATCGACCGAAATCGCGTTGTTAACCTGGGTTTTGCCCTGGCGGAACGCCATACCGCCGATGTTGACGCTGGTGATTTTCACGCCGCCCTCGACGACGCGCTCAACGTCGGTCGGGTTAGTAAACAGCAGCATCACGCGCTGTCCGGCGTACATCGGGTTGTTGTAGACGCGGATCATTTTGGCGACGTCCACCACGTGGGCGGTGACGCCCGGCGGCGCAACCTGGGTCAACAGGGTTTTGCGCACGGTATCCGCGGCGACTTCATCGCTGACGACGATGATGCGGGTGACGTTGGTCTCTTTGGTCCAGCGGGTGGCGACCTGACCATGGATCAGGCGGTCGTCGATACGCGCAAGGCCAATGACCATGTAGTCATTCGGGCCCATCGGTTTGGCCGGGGCGGCGGCTTTTGGCGCCGCGGCAGGAGCGGGCGCAGGGGCCGCTTTTTCCACCGGTTTGGCCTTCAGCGCTTTCACGCCTTCGCTGCCGGTCTCTACCGCTAAGGCCACCAGCTCATCAAAGGAAGGATCGTCATCGCGGGCCATGAAGGTTTCCACCAGCATCGGGATGTTGACGCCGGCGATGACTTCGTAATGCTCTTTATCGACGACAATGCGGCTCGCAGCGTTGAACGGGCTGCCTCCCCATGTATCGACGAGAAACAGCACGCCTTTACTGGTATCCAGTTTTGCCAACTGGGCATTGTATTTCTCGATCAGCGTTTCGGCGTTTTCACCCGGAACGAAATCGATCCAGCCAACGTTTTCCTGCTCGCCCAACAGCATCTCTGCTGTTTTCAGCAGCTGTTCTGCAGCCCAACCATGTGTGCCTATTACAATAGCAATCGTCACTTGCTACCTCCTTTATTATCGTGAATGCATCATCTGCTTTGATACATCCTGAATCACTCTTGAGGACAAAATCGATTCAGTTAGGGTGTAAGATAGAAAATAGTTACTACCGCGAATTATTTTAGACAGTGAAAAAATAATTAATGTGATGAAGATCCGTTAATCAGGCATCGCCTGGTAATAATTTTGCAGCGCAAAAAATAGCCTTAGTTATTGCAAATTCAGGTAAATCTTTTCCAATTTCGATCTATATTTTGCTATGTTTAACTTCCGTTTAATTACTCAGGAGTATAGGGCATAGCCCGCAGTATGGACCGTCATCGACGTCTTTTCACTTTCTGGCACCTGGTTGCCACCTCCACGCATCACGCTTATCTCTCAGCATCTATTGTCGCGTCCGTGCATGACATGGCGATGACTGACGTTGCCGCTAACCGGAGTCGCACATGGAATTGTTAATGGATCCCTCAATCTGGGCCGGCCTGTTGACGCTTATCGTTCTGGAAATTGTGCTCGGTATCGATAACCTGGTGTTTATTGCCATCCTGGCGGACAAGCTGCCGCCGAAGCAGCGTGATAAAGCGCGACTGATCGGCCTGTCGCTGGCGCTGGTGATGCGCCTGGGGCTGCTGTCGGTGATCTCCTGGATGGTGACGCTGACTAAGCCGCTGATTACTATCGCCGATTTCTCCTTTTCAGGGCGTGACCTCATCATGCTGCTCGGCGGGATCTTCTTGCTGTTCAAGGCGACAACCGAGCTGCATGAACGGCTGGAAAACCGCCAGCATGACGCCGGTCACGGGAAAGGCTATGCCAGTTTCTGGGTAGTGGTACTGCAGATCGTGGTGCTGGATGCTGTCTTCTCTCTGGATGCGGTGATCACCGCGGTCGGGATGGTGAACCATCTGCCGGTGATGATGGCGGCGGTCGTGATCGCGATGATTATGATGCTGCTGGCGTCGAAGCCGTTGACGCGCTTTGTCAACCAGCACCCGACGGTGGTGGTGCTCTGTCTGAGCTTCCTGTTGATGATCGGCCTGAGCCTGGTGGCGGAAGGGTTTGGCTTCCATATTCCGAAAGGGTACCTGTACGCGGCGATCGGTTTCTCGATCATCATTGAGTTCTTTAACCAGGTGGCGCGCCGCAACTTTGTTCGTCACCAGTCGACGCTGCCGCTGCGCGCCCGTACCGCGGATGCGATCCTGCGCCTGATGGGCGGCCGTAAACAGGCCTCCGTCAACCATGACGCCGACAGCCCGGCGTCGGTGCCGGTACCGGAGGGCGCCTTTGCGGAAGAAGAGCGCTACATGATTAACGGCGTGCTGACGCTGGCTCAGCGCTCTCTGCGCAGCATCATGACCCCGCGCGGGGAAATCAGCTGGGTGGACGCTGAGCAGAGTGAAGATGAAATTCGCCGTCAGCTGCTTTCGTCGCCGCACAGCCTGTTCCCGGTCTGCCGCGGAGAACTGGACGAAATCATTGGCATCGTGCGGGCGAAAGAGATGCTGGTGGCCCTGGAGTCGGGCGAAAACGTCGCGGCGCTGGCCTCCGCCTCTCCGGCGATTGTGGTGCCTGAAACGCTGGACCCGATCAATCTGCTCGGCGTCCTGCGTCGCGCGCGCGGCAGTTTCGTCATCGTGACCAATGAATTTGGCGTGGTGCAGGGGCTGGTGACGCCGCTGGACGTCCTGGAAGCGATCGCCGGTGAATTCCCGGACGCCGATGAGACGCCGGAGATCGTTATCGATGGCGACGGCTGGCTTATTAAGGGGTCGACCGACCTGCATGCGCTGCAGCAGGCGCTGGGGCTGGATCCGCTGATCAATGACGATGAGGATATTGCCACCGTTGCCGGTCTGGTGATCTCCGCCAATGGCCATATCCCGCGCATTGGCGACGTGGTGTCGCTGCCGCCGCTGCATTTCACCGTGGTGGAAGCGAATGACTACCGGGTCGATCTGGTTCGCGCGGTGGTCACCCGTCCGCCGAGCGACGAAGAAGAGTAATCGTCCTGCGCGCCGGTCCCCGTGGGGGCCGGCGAGTTATTCTGTTGCCTCTTGACTGGCCAGCCACGCCGGGAACGCCTCCACCGGCATCGGCCGCGCATAATAAAACCCCTGCAGCACATCGACGCCGTGGTTTCTGAGGTAATTTTCCTGCTCCAGCGTCTCCACCCCTTCGGCAACGGTAATAATATTCAGCCGGTTGGCGAGGGAGATAATGATATCGGTCACCGTGGCATTGACGCTGTCTATCCCCACCGAGCTGGTAAACGAGCGGTCAATCTTCAGCACGTCCGGGCGCAGTTTTTCCAGCCATGAGAGCGAACTGTTGCCGGTGCCAAAGTCATCGATCGCCAGCTGTACGCCTTTCAGGTGCAGATCTTCGGCCATATGCTGGTCGCCATCCTGCAGGACATCGCGTTCGGTCAGCTCGACCACCAACTGCTGTACCGGGTTCATGCTGAACCAGTAGTTATGCAGGTCATGCAGCAGTAAGCCGTTGGCGAAGTGGCGGGCAGCGACGTTAATGGCGATATGAAATTGGCGGTCGCTGGGAAAAACATCCAGACGGCGGGCGGTTTCGGCAATGACGTAGCGGGTGAGGGGGATGATCAGATTGTCCCCTTCGGCGATGGGAATAAACACCTCCGGCGAAATCGCTCCGCGGCGAGGGTTGTTCCAGCGCAGCAGGATCTCCACCCCGCAGCAGCGGCCGCTGCGCGCATCCTGCAGCGGCTGGCACCAGAGGGCAAACTCCCGGGCGGAAATACCGAGGCTTATCTCCCGCGAGAAGCTCATTCTTCCGGCGGTGGCCAGCCAGGCGATGCCGGTCATTAGCAGGCTGAAGATCAGCGCCAGCGGCAGCTCGCCGGGCAGTTCTTCGAGGGCGATTGTCGATGCGCCAGGGCCGTTGATGTTGATGGTAAACGGAAACTCGCCAGAGCGTAGGCGATAAATCACCGTTCCCTGCGGGGTATGCGTTTTATCGAGAAGCCCATCGCGGCTGCTAAAATAACGATCGCCAACCTGCAGGCTGACGTCGCTTATCAGGGATGATTTTTCGTTGAGAATTAAGGTCCCCAGCAGCTCGATATTGACAATCAACATCACGCCGTCCTGGCCGCTTTCCGGGGTGGGGTACCACTGGATCAATACCGGCGTCCCTTTAAGCAGCGATTTCTCGGTTGAGAAGAGCAATAAAGGATGGGGGGCTGGCAGCGAGGGCTGCAGCTGGTGTAAATCCGCCTGCCGTTGCCCGAAAATACTCGAACAGTAAACGATACCGTCCTTCACGAGGACGACGGAACGAACGGTCTGCAACGAGGCTGCCATTTTGCGCAGGGTCAGATGGATATCCGGGCAGCGTTTGCCCACCAGAGGAAGCAGGGTGGTGCGCTCCGCGCTCAGCGGGCGCAGGATATTATTTAGCGCCGCCACCCGCTGGCTGGCGGCCGTGCGGATATAGTCTTCATTTTCGCTACGCTGCGAAATAAATCGAATGGCTAAGGTGGCGCCCAGGGTCACCAGGGCGACCAGCAGGCAGACTATAATGCGTTTGCGGCGATAGGCCGTAATGACTTTTTGTGCAGTCTGCATGTGCGACACCCTGTCGACAGGACGAGAGGTTAAGCGTGGCTTATTTAATAGAGCAATTGT